>JAEXTV010000014.1 GCA_023406895.1 Bacillota bacterium
GCCCGAACCGGCTTTATGCCGGTTTCAGGCTGCTGACAAAGTAACAAATGTCATTTCGAGCGAGCGTAAGCGATCGACTACGAAGTAGAGTGAAATCCCATGTTTAAAGCGTTTTAACATGGGATGCTCACGTCGCTACGCTCCTCAGCATGACAGGGAGGGTTTTTCATCAAGCTGGAACCGGCTTTATGCCGGTTTTTTTAATTGACCGCATAAATGCGATGAATCTGCTGCATCTTTTTATATAATACATTGATATTTAAGCCAAAATAGGACGTGGAAATATATTAAGGATATAAAGGCAATGGATCAAAATCAGTCTGTACATCAGGAGGCATCCGTATCGGATGACAATACTATCAGAAAGGTGCCCGTCGTCCTGCTGATAGTCTTTGATATCCTTTATGCCGCAATGATATTGCTGGCCTTTTACCTGACGACATACAGCTGGCACAGCGAAATTAAACCGCAGCCGCTCGCAGCACCGGGCTCTGCGCCCATCGTTTCCGAAATAGCCCTTGAGTCCGCTGCGCCGCCGGTGGCGCAAGCGTCCGGGGAGGCTTTGCCCTCGGCCGGGCCGCTCACGCTGCGTGAAAAATTCTCGGACAAGTTCACCGACGGCAGCATCGAAACAACGGCCAATTCGTACAAGAGCGCGAATATCAGCGTCACGATCGATACGGTAAAAAAAGACGGCGTCACGTATTATCTCGCGGATATCTACGTGGCGGAAATCAAGTATTTCAAAACGGCTTTTGCGAAAGAGGCCGATGTGCTCAAACACGAAGAACCGACCGATAAGATTGCTAAAGAGGTTGGGGCCATACTCGCCATCAACGGCGACTCCTGCATTGATAACCATGGGCTGATCATACGCAACGGCAGCCTGTATCCCACGGAGGAAACGGAAGCGGATGTGCTGATCATGTATCGGGACGGCACCATGGTCACGCTCTCTCCCGAAGACGTAGACAAAGACAAAATCATGGCCCAAGCGCCCTATCAGGTTTGGTCCTTCGGCCCGATGCTCTTAATGGACGGTCAAGCCATGACCGAATTCAACTCACCCAATCGTATTGCAGGCAGCCCCGAAAACCCGAGAACGGCGGTCGGGTATTACGAGCCGGGGCATTACTGCTTTTTGGTGGCAGACGGCAGACAAAAGGATTACTCGTATCCCGGCATGAGCTGCGCGCAGCTGTCCGCGCTTTTTGAGGAGCTTGGGTGCAAAACGGCTTATAATCTCGACGGAGGGAAAACCTCCGAGATGGTGTTTATGGGTGAGCTTTATAACAAGCCGGTCGGCGGCGGCCGCAGCGTCAGCGACATTGTGTACATTGCCGACGAATAAAGGAAAAAGATTATGTTCAAAAGACTGATACCGCATCTGTGCATTATTCTTTCGCTGGCCACGCTCACGTTTCTCGTGCTGGCCCAGTTCAACCCGATATGGGGCAAAACGTTCATTCAGGTCGTCGTGGGGCTGACGTGCATCGCATCCATCACCGCCGCCGCGTACTTGATCGCAGACAACCGGAGAGGCTAGCTTGCTTATTTTCAGTCGGCGGAGCTTAGTGTTAGTTACCGCCAATTACAACCTCGTCCGTAATCAAATCGGTTATATTCGGCAATGTGCTAACCGGACAGATCATCAATCAGTGAAACGTTTATATTTTCAGAGAATATGAAAAGAGCGCATTCTGGTTGCTGCGCTCTTTTCAATATATATAAATTGCTGGCTGCCTTATGAATGACCGCCTTATTAACTAAGATTATAATACAGAATGATTATGAACAATATGTGAACACAACGTTGAATTTTTGTAAAGTCCTCTAAATATCTTTGGCCATCACCAAACGGTCTTCCCCTTCGCCATACTCATCCTTGGCGCTGTCCACCACGGTGAACCCAAGCTTTTCGCGGTATACAGAGAGTGCGGTAAAGTTTGCGGGGTCCACAGTCAGCGTCACCCGCGAAATGCCGTATTCCTTAAGGCCCTCCAGCGCATACGCAAGCAATGCCGTGCCCACATTCTGGCCCCTGAAATCCGGCAACACCGCCACGCTCATCAGATACGCGTTATCGGGGTTGTTCATATCGGCCATGAAATACGCGCACGCCACGACCGTGCCTTCCTCGTCCACCGCGGCGTACACCTTGCCGTAGCGCAGCAGCGGCACCACCACATACTCGTTGAGTGCGCCGTCTCCGAATGCCTCCTGCTCAATATCAAGGATGTTCCCAACAATGTTTATATCCGGCTTTTCCAATACGGTAAATGTCAGTGTCATATGTGTCCTCCAAGATTATTTCGTTTTTAGTGCCTCCGATAGTTGCTGCATGCTCACATATTCGGCGGCATAGGCTTCTCTCCCCGCCAGCTCACATTTGCCCATCAGGGAATCGGCCTGAAAACTGAACGCCTCATTTTCACTGACGATGATATGATCGACAAGCTCGATGCCCAGCAAAGCCAGCGCGCTGAGCACGCTTTGTGTGGTTTCGATATCGGCTTTAGACGGCATCACGCTGCCGCCCGGATGATTGTGCGCAATCACGCACTTCACGGCATGGTGCCGCAGCGCTTTTGAGGCAATACGGCTGATGTATACGGGCGATTCGTTTGCGCTGCCTTCACTCATTCGCTCGACGTGGATCACACGGTTCTGCGTGCCGAGCCAAATCACATAAAACTGCTCATACGGCTTACCAAAAAGCAGCGTTCTCGCAAAGCCGCACGCATCGGCAATCGAGCGGAGCGCCGGCTTCCTGCCGAGCTTGCTGCGCTCATACGCGCGAAACACATCGGGAATCATGGCCAAAAATGCCGATGCCTTCGGACCGATGCCTCCCACACGCTCAACGTCTTTTGGGTCTGCCTCGAGCACAGCCGCGAGCGAACCGAATGTGCGGATCAGCTCGTGAGCCATCGTGTTGGTATCCACGCGCGGCAGCGCATAAAACAGCAAAAGCTCGAGTATTTCGTGCTCCTCGAAGCCCTCAAGCCCTTCGCATAAAAACCGGTTTGTGAGCCGCTGCCTGTGTCCTTCGTGCATACGGCCTTCAGCTTCCGCAGCCCTTGCATCCGCTGCAGCTGCCGCCGTTGCACCCGCCGCCGCCTTTACCGCCAAAATAGCATTTGCCCTGATAATACCGCGCGGTATTGAGCGAGGCGCATTTCGGGCAGGGCGGCTTTTTATCCGCTGTGGTGAGCTCTTCAAAAATATTTTTACAATCTTCGCAGATGTATTTGAGCAATGGCATATGCCGGGTTTCCTTTCCTTAAAGCATCTTCCTGCGCCAGAGGATGTACATCGTCAGCCCAGCGCCCACAAGCGAAAAGCCCGCGAGCACCCAAAACCCAAGTAACCCCGAGTTTTCAAACGGCACGTCCACGTTCATGCCCCACAGGCTCGCAATCAGCGTTGGCACAGCGATGATGATTGTGACCGCCGTTAAGAATTTCATGACGTTGTTGAGGCTGTTGGAAATCATCGACGCAAACGCGCTCATCGTTCCCGTTAAAATATCCCGGTATATGGCCGACATCTCCATGGCCTGTTTGTTCTCAATAATAACATCTTCAAGCAAATCGGTATCCTCGGGATACTGCTTGATCATGCCGGGCTTTAAGAGTTTTTCGAGCACGGCCTCGTTGGATTTTAACGATGTGGAAAAGAACACGAGTGATTTTTCGAGCTTAAGCATGCCCATCAGCTCGTTGTTGCGCATGTTCTTGCGCAGCGCATTCTCCACCTGTGTGGTCGCTTTATCGATCTGCCGAAGGTATTGCAGAAACTTCGTGCTCGATTTAAACAAAAGCTGAAGGATGAACCGCGTTTTCTTGCAGGTGTCAAAACCGCGCACACGGTTTTCCATGAAATCGTCGATAATCGTGGTTTCCGCGAGGCAAACGGTAATCACCATTTTGTCCATGAGCAGGATACCGAGCGGTATCGTGTTGTACATGAACGATGTGCCTTCGGGCTCCACCACGGGAATGTCCACAAGGATCAGGGCCTGATCGTCTTCTTTTTCGAGACGCGGCGTCTCTTCTTCGTCGAGCGCAGCCTGCAGCAAATCGAGCTGAGCGCCTGTGTCAGCGCACACCTGCGCCAGTTCGTCGCGCGTGGGATTCAACAGATGAATCCAAACGCCGTCGCCGGACTTGTCCTGCTCTTTGATCATGCCGCCTATCGTCTTGTTGTACTGTATCATTGGCAAGCACCGCCTTTCTTATAGCGGCGTACACCTATGCCTGCCTGCTGGTATGCACGCCGCCGGAATATGTGTGTTTTAATGTGGGGTCCGCGTCCACGCATACCACCTCCTTGGGAATCATATAAGCCCTTGTTTTAAAGCCACACTCATTATAACACGGCGGACGAATAAATCAATCTTAAGACGATACGCCATGATACAAAACTTCCCATAATTGACTATTTGAATGCCGCCCCTTATAATTCCCTTATGGCGGCGGGTCTGTGGTTGAAAGTCGATGCCAGTCGCGGGCGAAACGACCCACGTAAGCAGGCAAAGCCCTGTGAGCATGGCGCGGTTTAGATGTCAGCCCGGCCGGGAAATTCCCGAGAGGCAGAGTCGTGGGGAGGCCATAGCGCCTTATGAGCAAAATGCCCAGCCGGCGGATGTGGGGGCAAAGACCAGGTCAGCCGCCGCCAAACATTTAAAAGTAATACAGCTTGATGATAAACCTCTTACCTTCATGGCTTTAAATCTTTATGCACCCGACACACAATAAATCTGAGACCACAATAAATCTCAATCTATCCACTGATATAAACTACAATTGTAAGTAATGATTCACCACTATAGGCTTAAGCCGTAAGGCTTCCGTTTATAGCACCTCATCCAACCTTACGGGCACAAACTCCATAATGAGTTTAATTATGGTTATCTCTGTTATTCGACACGCAATTTTAAGTCAATTTCTTGGCTGAACCTTTAAATATTCATACTTTTGTAGTTGTCACAAAAGAAAGCCCTCGTGTATGATAAACATAGTGTATAATAAACATAAGCATAAATGACCGCATCCAGGGGGGAGATGAGCGACAAAATGTACGAGATCAAAAAACTTAAAAAGAAATCACGTCATTTAAAAAAATTCATCAATCTTGAGTTTAAGCTTTACAGGAACGATCGCAGCTGGGTGCCGCCGCTCAAATCGGACACAAAAAAGGTGCTGCTCGGCAAAGGCAACCCGCTGTTTGAAAATGGCGATCAGGCTTTCTTTATGGTCTATAAGGACAAAAAGCCGGTGGGCCGCGTTCTTGTGGGTATCGACGAGGAACTCAACCGCGTTAGAGGATTCAAACAGGGGTTTTTCTCCATGTTTGAGTGTGTGGACGATCCGCAGGCGTGCCGGGCGCTGCTTGACGTGTCGCTTCAGTGGCTCGGCGAAAAGGGCATGAACCGCGTGATCGGGCCGCTTTCCCCATCGAACGGAGACGACCGCAAGGGCTTTGTGGTCATGGGAGACGGCGGACCGCCGGTGCTGTTGAATGCGCACACCAAGGATTATTATCCGAAGCTCATTGAGAGCTACGGGTTCACCAAAAACGACGACCATTTTGCGTACCTGTTTAACCCCGAGGATTTTAATATCACGCGCCATGCAAAGGCGGTGGAATTCGCCAAAAAGAAGGGCGGCTTCCGCGTTGACAAGCTTAACCCCAAAGATATAGTCAATGAAGCCAAAGCGATCAAGCAGATTCTCGACAACAGTGTGCCCGAAGAGTGGGACTATCTCGTCACACCCTCACTCGACGCCGTGATCGACGAGTTCAAGAGTCTGCTGCAGTTTTACGACGGGCATTACTGCTACATCGCGCGCAAGGGAGACAAACCCATCGGCTTTATGGTGGCGCTGCCCGATTACAACCAGGTGCTAAAGCGCATGAAAGGAAAGATACTGCCCATAGGGTGGGCCAAATACCTTTACTATAAGCGCAAAATCACAGGCGCGAGGGCCCTCGTTCAGATGGTGGACAGGGAATATCACAACATGGGTGTGAATTACGCGATGTATTTTGAAGCGTATAAGGATTGGCAGGAAACGCAGATTAAATATGTGGAGGCATCGTGCATCGACGAAACCAACGTCGCGTCGCGCCGCAGCGTGGAACGCGTGGGCGGGCGGCATTACCGCACATACAGAACGTATAAGTTCGATATAACCAAAGACAGCAAAGAATGACGAATGCTTAAATACGGTTCATAAGACGATGCAGATTGAGAATATAATCTGCATCTTTTTTATATTCCCTGTATCAGGGAAGTTCGAATAACTAACACAAGCATTGATTGCGAAGATTATGGATTAACAAAAGTGAAAATCCCTTACCGTGGTTCCCCCTGTCCATCTGCCCAACGGGGGTGAAGCCGGCACTGTCACCAATAGGTGACCGGGATGAAATGAGCTTAATATTGGACATTCCCTCTGCGAGTACCTGACATCTGTTTAACACACAACCTATGAGGTTATGCCGACACCTCATTCGGCACTTCGTGCCACCTTCTCCTCGAGGAGAAGGCTTAACCAAAGGCTTTATGCGTCAATTTTTTTCAAAGTATCTACAACGGCGTGCTCTTGATTTTGGAAAACCGGCGCGGGTAAGCACCCGGCGTGGGTTTTTGCTTTTGTATCAGCAGAATTGCGCCGCGCCCCACGGGAAAGCTGCCGGTCTGTTTGCACGCAAGCGTTTCCATCGCCGAGGCCGCGTCGGCCATCTCCTGCGCAAACGTCTCGCCCTTCCATGCCGCGAGCGTCCCGCCCGTTTTGAGCAGCGGCAACGCAAGCTCTAAGAGCATCGGCATGGGCGCAACCGCGCGCGACACCGCCATATCAAAGCTCTCGCGCAGCGGCCCTGAGCCAAGCTCCTCGGCGCGGCCGCATATCACATTCGCCTGCACATTCATCTTCGCAAGCGTGTTTATTAAAAAATCCGTCTTCTTGCCCGACGCATCGAGCAGCGTCATTTGTACATCCGGCCGCAATAGCTTCAGCGGCACGCCCGGAAACCCCGCGCCCGTACCGATATCGATGATGCGCCCGCCCTGCGGCAGCTCGATCGCGGCGCACAGCGCCATCGCGTCGGCAAAATGCTGCTCTGCCGCCTGTGCTTCGTCAGTAATGCGCGTCAGGTTCTGGTGTTTGTTCGCGTCTACCACGAAGCCATAATAGGCGGCACAGTTCTCAATCACCGCTTCATCATAGCGCAGGTTAAGACCCTGAAGTTTTTTGATTAAAGTATCTTTAAAAAGCGTCATTCACACGATCTCCTCAATGCCCGAATTCACCGCGCTCACCGCGCCGACATAAGCAAAATCACCTTTCACGCGCGCAGCCGCCGTTTCTGCCTGCTCAAAGCTTTCAAACGGCGCAAACATCGTGCTGCCCGAGCCGCTCATCAGTGCGCGCGTCGCACCCGCCGCCATCAAAGCGTTTGCCGCCATCATGATTTCCGGGGCAATACTGAGGGCCGCCATGCCAAGCGCGTTGCCCGCGTAGCGCAGAAACAGCGCGATATCGCCCTTGGCGAGCGCGTATTCCACCGTGCCGATATGCAGCGGTTCGGATTTCTGATACCGCTTGTATGCCTCCGCCGTAGATACGCCCGCATGCGGCTTGACGATGACAAAATGCAGCGGCTTACCAAGCTCAACGCGCGTGAGCCGCTCGCCGATGCCTCTTGCTCTTACGGTCCCGCCCGTCAGCGCAAACGGCACGTCCGCGCCCACCGTAACGCCGATGGCGCTCAGCTGATCTTCGCTGAGCCCCGCGCCATACAGCCTGTTGAGCCCATACAGCACCGCCGCGGCATCCGCGCTCGCGCCGCCAAGGCCCGCCTCGGCGGGAATGCGCTTTTGCACGAGAATGGCCGCACCGCCGCAGCCCGTCTGTTCCTGAAATGCCAGCGCCGCCTTATACGCCGTGTTGCGCCGCATGTCGATATCGCCCGCGTCCATCACCACGCGAACGTCGTCTGCTTTTTCGATTTCCACTGTATCGCAGAGTGAAATGCTTTGCATGATGCCGTCCAGTTCATGATACCCATCGCTGCGTTTGCCTGTGATGTCGAGAGACAGATTGAGCTTCGCATAGGCCTTTAATCGAATCATTGGCTTTCTCCGTTCAGCCGTTCCACCGCCCAGCGCGCATGTGCGGCAATCGGCTCGGCTTCATTTTCTGCAAGCTGCTTAAGTCTGGCCAGCAGCTGTGTTTGCGCTGTGGCGGCCGCATACAGCGCCGCCTGCGAGATGATTCGCCCGCGCCGCGCCATGTTGGGCCCCGCGAGGTCGCGCAGCGTTTTTGTCGCGTTCCCGCCGAGCAGTTCATCAAGCGCAAAGCTGATCGGTTCGCTGCCCGCCGTATCGTTGAGCGGACACGCGCTTTGGCATTTCTCACAGCCGAGCAGCTGATACACATCACCGCGCAGCGCCTCGGGCACAAGGCCGTTGCTGTGATAGCGAAGGCAGCTCTCAATGTCGCCCACAGCCCGCGACGGACACGCCGCCGTACAGGCCCCGCAGTGCAGACAGCCGTCCGTTTCCTTCGGGGCTTCGTCCGGCTCAAACGCGTCTGTCAGCACCGTCTGAATACACACATATGATCCAAAGTCTGTGTGATAATAAAACCCGTTGTCTCCAAAAAAGCCGCCCGTGCGCAGCGCCGCCCCTTTCGTGCTGAGGGCATCGGTATGCAGCGCCTGAGCCCCCTGCTGCTGCAAATACGCCGTCACAGAGCGTGCCGCATGGTATGATTTGTGCGACGCGATATAGTAAGCCGACAACGCCATGCGCCCCGATTCGGGGGGCAGTGCCGGCCGGTAGGGCGCAAACAGCACCACAATGCACGTGGCACCGGGAAGCAGCTCACGCGGCTGTTCCAGTCCCTTTTTTTCCGGCAGATCGTCCGCGCTCGCAAACCGAATATCAGCAAACCCCAGCGATTGCGCAAACGCTGTAAGCTGCTCTTTTGATATTTCCATGTCGAAATTATGGCATACACAAAGGCAAATAACAATTCCAATGTCCAAAATTTCTTGCGCAGCGCGGCCGGCTGATATATAATTGACTGGAAAATGATTACCTTTCCCCGTTTTATGGGCTGAGTGAAATAATAATAAAGGAAAATGTAATGAGAGCATACAAAAAGACCAATTTCATCATTCTGATCGTTTGTCTGATTTTTCTTGTGACGGCCTGCGCCAAGGCGGAACCGATCGTCACGGAGATCGGCTCTTTTGAATATTCGCAGAAGTTTATGTCAAGCATCGATGACGTGACCGCAGCGCAAGGCAACACGCTGCTTGTGATTTATTTAAAGCCCGCTAAGGGCACCACGCTGGATCTTGACAAGGCTGAAGATTATTTCTTCAAAGGCACGCAGGCCACGCTGGCTGATGCGACTTATGATTTGAAATGCCTGTCTTTTGAAAAGGTGGACAACGCGTATGAGCAGATTGGACTGGTGTTTGAGGTGGCCGACAACAACTACGAAAAAGCAGCGGAGCAGCCTGTGGTGCAGCTGATACTGCCTTCAGCGCAATAACAAGTCCGATTCTTCAACAAACTTTATATTCGTACAATAAGGCGGCTTCTGTTTTCAAAGGCGGCCTTTTTTGTTTCCAATTTGTTGAAAGCTTGATGTTTGCAACGTATTGCCAAAACAATTGCTTCTGGTATAGAATACTGCTAACAAACAATAATTCGACATATTGTGCCTGATGAAAAATTCATTTATAAAAACGAATGTTCAGTATAATAGATTTAAGATAGAGGAGAACTTGTGTGAATAAAGAACAAAAGTCAAAAACGTCGCGTTTAACCGTGCTGAGGTGGCTGCTGCGCGTGATACAGGGCTCATTGATCGGCGGAAGCGCCATACTGCCGGGCATCAGTGGCGGCGTGCTCTGCGTGATATTCGGCATCTACCAGCCCATGATGGAGCTCATCGCTCATCCGTTCCGCGCGTTCAAAAAGCACGTCTGGCTGCTGCTGCCCGTACTCATTGGCTTTGTGATTGGGTTTCTGGGGTTGGCGCGGCTGGTGGAGTGGTTGTTTACGGTATCCTCAAGCATGACGATATGGCTGTTCTTTGGCTTGATTGCGGGCATGGGGCCGTCGCTCTACAAAGAGGCCGGCAAGCAAGGTCGTCCGAAATCGGCACTCATTTCTTTTGTCATCAGCTTCGTTGTGGTTTTGGGTCTTCTGATATACCTTGGAAATTCAGCGGCGCTCAACATTCAGCCGAATATCTGGTGGTTCTTTGTCTGCGGCCTGATGTGGGGCGTCAGCCTCATCGCGCCGGGCCTCAGCTCCTCCTCACTGCTGATATTCCTCGGGCTTTATGAACCGATGGCCGCGGGAATCGGCAATCTTGATATGAGCGTCATTATCCCGCTCGGCATTGGCGCGGTGCTGCTCGTGCTCGTATCGGCGCGGGCAATCAACCATCTGTTCAACAAGTATTATCCGGTTATTTTTCACGTCGTGCTGGGGTTTGTGCTGGCGTCTACCATCATGACCGTTGTGCCGACAAATCAAACGGAGAGTATCAGCTATACGGGCACCCTGGTTGAAATCCTCTCGTGCGCGGGGTGCGCCATCGGCGGATTTCTTGTTGCGTGGTTCATGGATAAAGCGGGCCAGAAGCTCCAATATGATACGGAAAAAGGGCCGTTGGTCTCTCAAAACGAGTAAAACTAATGAGGTGTTTATAAGAAACCGAATTGCATTTCCTTTCAAGATATGGTATGATTAAATACGAAATAAGAAACCCTTATCAAGAGTGGTGGAGGGACGGGCCCTATGAAACCCGGCAACCGGACACATTTGTCAAGGTGCCAATTCCCGATAGATGAGGTTTAGAAAATGTTTTTTTCGAGCCTCGCTGACGCGGGGTTTTTTATTTAAGACACATTTCAGGAGAGAGATATGAGAAGACTTTTCACATCGGAATCGGTCACGGAGGGGCATCCGGATAAGCTCTGCGACCAGATCAGCGACAGCGTGCTCGACGCGATACTGGCGCAGGACCCCAATGCGCATGTGGCCTGTGAAACGGCCGTCAACACGGGGCTCGTGCTCGTCATGGGCGAAATCACCACGGACTGTTATGTGGATATCCCCAAAATTGTGCGCGGCACGATTCTTGATATCGGCTTTACGCGTGCCAAATACGGCTTCGACGGCAACACCTGCGGCGTGATACTCAGCATCGACGAGCAGTCAGGCGATATCGCAATGGGCGTCAACCGGGCCGATCAGGGCGCGGGCGATCAGGGCATGATGTTTGGATATGCCTGCAGCGAAACGCCCGAATTGATGCCGCTGCCCATCACGCTCTCGCACAGGCTGGCAAGACGGCTGGCTGAGGTTCGCAAAAACGAAACACTCAGTTACCTGCGCCCTGACGGGAAAACACAGGTGACGGTGGAATACGAAGGCAATACACCCGTGCGTATTGATACCATTGTGGTATCGACACAGCACGCGGACGATGTGACGCAGGAGCAGATCAGAGCGGACGTCATTGAGCATGTGGTGAAACCCGTGATTCCGGCGGAGCTGCTGGATGCCGCAACAAAATATTTCGTGAACCCGACCGGGCGTTTTGTGATCGGCGGGCCAGCGGGCGATTCGGGCCTGACCGGCCGCAAGATTATTGTGGATACGTACGGCGGCTACGCACGCCACGGCGGCGGTGCGTTTTCGGGCAAGGACCCCTCCAAGGTGGACAGAAGCGCGGCTTACGCCACGCGCCATATCGCCAAAAATATCGTCGCGGCGGGGCTTGCGGAACGCTGCGAGATCGAGGTGGCATACGCGATCGGCGTGGCCGAGCCCGTTTCGATTTACGTGGATACGTTCGGCACCGGCAAGATGGACGACGACAAGCTTGCGGCATTGGTGCACAGCACCATTGATCTGCGGCCAGCGGCGATTATTGAGCGGCTGGGGCTGCGCGCGCCGATATACCGGCAGACGGCCTCGTACGGCCACTTTGGCCGGCCCGATCTTGACCTGCCGTGGGAGCGGCTTGATCTCGTGGACAAGCTCAGCAAATAATAACAGAGACAGACTTAAAGCCGGGGTGCACACAAAAGCGGTACCCCGGTTTTTTATTAAAATAAAACGGTGCGAGAAGGAAGTGAAGATCTGCACGGACGAGGTCTTACGAATGACTGACATGTGTCAATACCCGGATTGGGTCCATTCCGCTTATTCTGCGGCATCACTTATTCATTTAACTTCAGATGTTTTCTCCGCCTTCACGATGGCATCTTCGATCGTTAAATATCCGCCGATGAAATGAGAGAACTCACCTTTCCTAAATATTTTTCTAACAAGAAAAATGGCATGTTCTGGCCATATCATTCGTTACGTCAGGAGTATCCTCATCCACCCCATTCCCGTACAAAGTATCCTATTCAACAATTCTTGCTTCATATGGAATGGTATTATCCTTGAGGCAGCAGCACGAGGATGGGCAGCCGACAGTAGGGGACGGCCATTATCCTCATACTCTCTTTGTTGAATGGAAGCGAAAGCATAGCGAATACCACTAAGAGAATCACTGCATAATGGAGTGGCTGTGTATGTAAAATTCTTCCTGACTGGGCTGATATTTTTTCTCCAGACTTTCCAAACCCGCATCAAAGCGCTCCGCCTCTTGTTCGTCTATCTCAAATACGGAGCTCTGACGGTAAACCCGCTTTCTTCCGTCCAGCACGCCCGTCTTGAGTTCTTTCACCATCATGGCCGACGGAAATGTCCCGTTCTCAAGACAGACATTATACTTTTTACAGCTCTTAAAACCGCGGCCGACATAATTATTCGGATTCCCGAATATGACGATCACATCATACCCAAGCGCAGCCGCGCGCTCAAAGGAATACTCAATGAGCTTTCTGCCGTACCCCTCCCGCTGATATTCGGGCAGAATGCAAACCGGACCAAATGTAAGAATGTCTTTTTCTTCGCCGGATTCATCAATGAGCTTCGCTTTCGTGTACATGATATTCCCGATGATCTGATCATCAACCTCAATCACCAGATCCAGCTCCGGCAGAAAGTCGATGTGTGATCGCATCACATGCACCAGATAGTGCTCATTGCACCCCGGCACATACAAATTCCAAAAAGCTTTCCTTGTGATGTCTTCCACTCTCTGATAGTCTGCTTCTGCTTCATTGCGAATCTTAATGCTTTTGCTCATTGTCAACCTCCGAACATTCTCCAAAATCAATTCCTCTTTTTTTGCTGACTGACCCCATCAAGGCTGCTTTAGCACCAGGTTCCATAGTAAATTCTCTTTTACCTATATCCCTTATTCTGCAAATCTCTCTTCATTCCTTTTTCAGGCTGTTGTCTCCACGAAAAAACGGTATGTAATCAGCCTGTATTTATCATCTTTCAGCCTTCATTCTTCCGTTTGGTAAGTCCCTCGTCATATAAGCGTATGCTTGCTTTTAGAATATCTCTTGTCAGGGCAATGCAATCCTTATTAATATTATTCCAAGTGTCAAAACGGGTATGGTAATAGGTACTTGGCGTGTGGTGGACACCGCAAATCGCCGCTGCCTTGATACCGCTGCGCGAAAAGGCTTCCGAATCGGTGGCTCCAAGATAGAAATCCGTGTCCGGCAGCGTCACACCGCATTCTTTTCCAGCTTTCCTGAGCAGTTCACACACTTCCTTGCTGTTCTTCTGCGTAAAGTTAATTCCTCGTGTATAGATCATTAGCTGATCTTTTGAATGAATCGTATCTGCAGCAATCACCACCGTGTTCGTATCCAGAAGCTCCTGCCGATGCTTTTTTGCATAAGCAAAAGAGCCGCGAAGTCCGCTTTCCTCACCGCCGGTAATCAGGCAGCAAACATCGGTATGCTCAAGTCGTTCACCTTTTTCTTCCATCTCTTTTAATATACTTATGCCGAGGTAGCAGCCAGTCAAATTGTCATTTGCTCCATCCGCGACAGTATTCCAATCCACGAAAAAAAGAAAGTACACATCCACAATCAATAGAAGTCCTTCTATGATTCCGAACACGATTGCCGATGTACCGGAAAGGGGATGAAATGTGTTGATTAGGCAAATGGCAAGACTGTAAAAAATGCCGAGTATGCCAACTATGCTCATAGTCCAGATCGGAGCAGCTTTGAGCTTCAGAAAAAATGGTATTTCATACGCGGCATCCGAATGACCGCAGATGATAATACGCTGCCTTGTTTCTTTTTCTGCTTTCCTGACGGCCATAATATTTTGTGAGATGCGCTTTGGGTATAGGAAGTCAAAGCATTGTCTATACAAAACATATTCGAAAACCCACGATATGGCAACCAGCAACGCAAATGCCACTCCTATTGCAGACAATATAGGTAAATGAAAAAATAGTGATGCAAAAAAGAAAACCACTGTGATAATCTTACAGATCGCTTGAAAAGCAAAACTCCCTATAAACGCGTTTGGATGCAAGACAAAATCTTCTTTATCAACTCTATCAGAGAACTTCTTCAGTATCTTCGCTAAGTAGTCACCGCAAGCACGCTCGCTATCAGAGCCAGCGATACGGCATTTGTATGTCAAACAAACATGCTTAATTTCCTGAGCAATCCAATCGATGTGATTCAATGAGTATTCCTCCTTGATTCTAATTAGAAACAGATGTATCATAATTATAGTTAAGGACAGGCTGAGACGCAATGATCTTTCTGCTAGTTTCAGCGAAGTGAAACATATGACGGGGGGATGTATCATAAATGCGTCGGAAGAACGTAAACAATCAAATTATACGGGAGTGCATCACGGAAGCCTTGCTGATTCTTATGCGAAAACAGCCATTCCACGAAATTACCGTAATGGATCTGACAAAAAAAGCAGGTGTAGGCAGAGTCTCTTTCTATCGTAATTACGTCAGCAAGGAAGACGTCCTCGTCACAAAGCTGGATGAGGAAGTAATAAAGTGGTGGGGAACGTTCACGCCAACAAGTACAAAGGATTATATCACAGCGATGTTTGAGCATTGTCTGCATGTAAAGGAAATACTGATACTTCTGTATAAACAACGGCTGTCCCATCTATTAATTGAAAGCATCAACAACTGTTTCGGGCTTTTAGAAAGCGAAAAGGACGAAGTCGCCTATAGTAAGGCTTGTCTTTCTGGATGTGTGTTCGGAGTATTGAACGAATGGATCTCCCGCGGGATGGTCGATACGCCGGAAAAAATGGGAACGCTGCTATCCAATATGCAGCCAGAAATCGAATCGCTTGTGCGGGCGCTGCTATGAATGATGCTGAGCGTGACAGCAAGGTGTTAATATAAGAGACATTCATTCCACAGAAAAGGATGCTTTTAATGACGTATTCTCATGTTGATGTGTTTTCGGATAAACCGCTCAGCGGAAACGGCCTCACAGTTGTCTTTCCGGATAAGCCGCTTGGCACTGACGATTTATTAAAGATCACACAGGAACTTCGCCAGTTTGAGACCATATTCATCTTTGATAAAACTGCAGACGGTTCCTATCCCGCGCGCATATTCACGACGGATGAGGAGCTTGCGTTTGCGGGACACCCGATACTCGGTGCAGGTGCCGTGCTGCACCGCCTTCATTTTTTCAATGAAAAAAACGCGGAAATGACTTTCAATTTGTCAGGCCGCAAAATCCGTGTTTCATCCGAATCAAACGGCGGCAGCTGCAGCGTCACGATGAATCAAGGGCCGCCAGCATTCATTTCACACGTTGATAAGAACCACCACGCTCAGATTGCCGGCGCGCTGGGGCTTCAGCTGAACAATATTCACGATGCGCTGCCCGTTGAAGTTATTTCGACAGGGCTTGATTATTTGCTGGTTCCGCTCAGGCAAGGCCTTGACCGCGCCAGAATCAGCATCAGTGGCTTTGAAAGCTTCCTTGGCCAATTCGGCGTGAAGTTCGTCTATGTGTTTGATGCCGATTCACGCGAATGCCGCACGTGGGACAACAGCGGCATCACCGAGGATGTGGCAACGGGCAGCGCCGCAGGGCCTCTTTGCGCCTATCTGATCAAGCATGGGCTGGCGCACGCCGACGAAACGGTCAACATCCGTCAGGGGCGGTTTGTGCGCCGTCCCTCCGTGATCAGGGCATGGGCAGACCAGGCATCCGGCGAGATTTTCATCAGCGGCGATGTGTCGTTCTTTGCGGCAGGGGAAATCTGTTTGCCTTAAAACGTATCGTACCAAACGGTCTGCTCAATCGGATACCGTTTGCTGTGGTTTGCGCTCGGCACCGCGCTATCCGCCGGATAGCCGGTCGGCAGTATCGCAACGGGTACATAGTTTTCGGGCAGGCCAAAGATTTCTTTCGTTTTTTCCGGATTAAAATACCCCACCCATGTGGTGCCAAGCCCTATCTCCGCCGCCTGTAGCATCATCTGCGTGGTCACAATGCTCGCATCCACTTCGCCGCTGTCATCACCGTCAAACGACCGCTTCCACGACACCGTGCTGTCGTAGCAGATCAAAAAAGCCAACGGCGCGTGAAAATGATAGTTTGTGCATTCCTTGAGCTTTGAGAGCGCACTCTCACTGCGAATCACGAGTATTCTCTGCGGCTGATTGTTGCACGCGGTGGGCGCAAGCTGCGCCGCCTTGAGAATCAGATCGATTTTCTCCTGCTCGACCGACCTTTCGCTGAACTTTCTGACCGAGTACCTTTCGGCCGCTAAATCAATAAACGCCATAATGACCCTCCAAAACTTCTTTTCATAATCAATATATACCAAGCAAGTTAAAAAACAAGTACGCACTTTTTTGTATGTAACGGCGTTTTTGGCAACCGCTTTACTCACGAACCAAAAAAGCGGCTTGATGCCGCTTTTTTTGGTTCGCTGCCGGATTGAATATCGTTTTACTCTTTCACGGGTTTTTTCTTGAGCAGCAACATGAGCACGATGCCCACCGCCGCACAGCCCGCCGCAATGAAAAACGCGGGAGACATCAGCGAGATATCCGTCGCGGCGATGTTTTTAAAGTAACCGGCGATGTACGAGGAGGCCACCGCGCCCGCGCCAAAGCCTAACAGCACCATGCCGTAGTTGGTCGCCATGTGCTTGGGGCCGAAAAGATCGGCGGTGAGCGACGGAAAACTGCTGAGGAACCCGCCGTAGAAAAACCCGATAAGACCGATAAGCACATAAATGAAATAGCCGCTGACGCTGCTGACGAGCGCAGAGAGGACCGCAGAACCGGTCAGCAGAACGATAATTGTTCTTTTTCTGCCGAGCTTATCCGAAATTGCGCCCCATGTCAGGCGTCCAAGCGAGTTGCACATCGAAATCACGAGCACGCCGATGGTGGCGGTTTCTCCAAGGCCCTTGGCCACGGCAATTGGCTTCGCAAAGCCGATCATCATGAGCCCGCCCATACAAGCCAGCATTAAAGACAGCGTAATGATATAAAACCGGGGATCTTTAAGCACCTGCGCCGGTGTCAAGCTGTTATCCGAAACAGACACTGCGGTAGCGGCTTTGGTTTCCTCCTCGGGAGGATTCTTAAGAAACAGAGCACCCACCGTGCAGACCACAAGGAAAATGCCCGCGAGCACCAGGAATGTGCTGGGTTCTCCCACTTCGGGGCCGCCGAACGCTTTGATCAGCTGCTCGATGATCGGCGTGAAAACCACACCGCCGAAGCCAAGCGCAGAGACGATAAGCCCGGTGACAAAGCCTTTTTTCTCGGGAAACCATTTCTGGGCGCACGCAATAGTTGTGGAATAGGTGAACCCCATACCGGTTCCGCCCATCACGCCGTAGCCCACCCACAGCAGCCATGGGATGTTGGCGTTCGCAAATGATGCGAGCACAAAGCCGGCGCTTAAAATAAATCCGCCGATCATGACGATGGTTCGGGTGGAGCATTTGGCCGCGAGCTTTCCGCCGATCACGCTGCCAACGGTGAGCGTGGCCAGCAGCAGCGAAAACGTGAGGCTGGCTGCCGCATTGTCTCCGTTAAAAATGCTGTTGGCAATGCCTGTTTGAAATACGCTCCAGATATAAGCGATACCGAGGCACAATTGAATCGCAATGGAAGCTGCAATGGGTCCGGTTCTTTTTGATGATTTCATAAATCCCCCTTAGTTATAATTAAAGCCCTTACTGCTTGCAGTAAGGGCTTTTATCCGAATCGGATTGTCGCCTGCGCCGGTGCGTTCTTACCACAAAACTTGACATAACCCAATAAAAAGCACGAATAGCATTGTAATTCGGCTCATAATCAGGTCTGCATATTTTGTAAACTGCCGTTTGGGCATCATAGAACACTCCGGATAGAGATATAATTGAAGTCATTATCCCATGCCCGCCGTTGAGATGTCAACCACTTATTGTATACAGTTTTTTGGTATATTTCCCCACATTCATGGCGGGCGTCTATGGCAGCCCTCCTCTGTAAAAAAAAACACAATACCACGCCCTTATGATATAATGGCAAAAACCGATCCTATATTTGAGGGGTTATGACGAGTATTGAGGGCACCGTGCTCGAAATCAATTTTCGCAATGACGAGAACGGCTGGACGGTGATGTCGCTCGATTTCAACGGCGACCTGACCACGGCCGTCGGCTGCCTGCCGCACATTCACGAGGGTGAGTTTGTGCGGCTATTCGGCGCGTGGACGGAGCATCGGCTGTACGGCCGCCAGTTCTCCGTCAAATCGGTGGAAACACGGCTGCCCAATACAGCGGAATCCATCCGCATGTTCCTCTCGAGCGGGCTCATCAAGGGCGTGGGCGACGCGATCGCGGGGCGTATTGTGGACGCCTTCGGCGAAAACACGTTTGAGGTGATTGAGAACAGCCCGGAACTGCTCGCCGAAGTGCGGGGCGTCAGCCGAAAGCTCGCGATGAGCATTGCCGAGAGCTTTGCGGAGCACATCGGCGTGAAACAGGTCATCATCGATTTGCAGAACCTGGGGCTCTCCGTCCGGCAGGCCTTCCGTGTGTTCGAGCGTTATGGTGCCGCCGCGCCGATGCTGATACAGGAAAATCCATACCGCATGATCGACGACATTTCGGGCATCGGGTTTGAACGCGCCGACCGGATTGCGGGCACAATCGGCATCGATAAAAACTCCGAGTACCGTATTGATATGGGCATCAAGTACGAGCTGCTCAATGCGATGAGCGAGGGGCACACGTGCCTGCCGCGGCAGGAGCTGCGCCGCCACGCCGCGAAGATGCTCGGCGTGGACGAAAAGCTGATCGACGCGCGCATCAGCGCGCTGACGCTCGCCGATGAAATCGCGCAGAAGTTCATCAACAACACACCCGCCGTTTTCCACATGGCCGCTTATGTCACCGAAGGAGACGTGGCCCGGCGGCTGTTCATGCTCTCGCGGTGCCGCCCGCGTATTCCGATCCCCGATGTGTCCGCAGCCTACACGCGCTACATCGGCAATGTGGCGCTCTCGGAGGAACAGGAGCGTGCGGTGCTGATGGCACTCTCAAATCAGGTCGCCGTGATCACGGGCGGGCCGGGCACCGGCAAAACAACGATCACCAAGGCGATCATTTCAATATTTGAACAGTGCGGCGTGACCACCGCGCTTTGCGCGCCCACGGGCCGCGCGGCCAAGCGCATTGAGCAGTCCACGGGGCGCGAAGCCAAAACCATCCACCGGCTGCTCGAATACGGCGTCGGCGCGGACGAGGATTTTGACAACGGCATCCGCTTTATCCGCAATGATGAAAACCCGCTCGAAGCCGAAGCGGTGATTGTGGATGAGGCGTCAATGATCGATATATTTTTGATGCGGGCGCTGCTGCGGGCGCTTTCGGACGGCACGCGCATTGTGATTGTGGGCGACGCGGATCAGCTGCCCTCGGTGGGGCCCGGCAATGTGCTGCGCGACATCATCAAAAGCGGCGCGTTCCCGGTCACACAGCTCACACGCTTTTACCGCCAGAAGGAAGGCGGCAGCATCGTGGAGAACGCGCACCGCGTAAACCGCGGCGAAAATCCCGAGTTCTATGTGACGGGCGATTTTCTGTTTATTCCCGAAAGCGAGCCGGACAATGTGATTGCGCGGCTCAAGCAGCTGTTAAGCGAAGGCGAGCTGCCTGAAAAATACGATATATTGGAGCAAACGCAGATACTCTGCCCGATTAAAAAGGGTATTCTCGGCGTTTACAACATCAACATGGAGCTGCGCGAGCTCTTAAACCCGAGGCTCGCTTCGCGTGAGGAAGTACAGGTTGGTGACACGCTGTTCCGCACGGGCGATAAGGTGATGCAGACCAAGAACAACTACGAGATGGAATGGTATGTGGCGGACAGCACGCTGTATCATCACAAAGGGCAGGGCGTTTTCAATGGTGACCTTGGGCGCATCCTGCGCATTGACAACGATATCAAAGAAGCAACGATTCGCTTTGACGGCAACCGCGACGCGATCTACGCGTTTGCCGAGCTCGAACAGATTGAGCACGCATATGCGGTGACGGTGCACAAATCGCAGGGCAGCGAGTTCCCCGTTGTGATCATGCCGCTGATGTCGGGCGGCGGGCGGTTTCTCTCACGCAACCTGCTGTACACAGCTCTCACGCGCGCCATGGAAAAGGTGATCATCATCGGGCAGAAAAGCACAGTGGAATACATGGTATTGAACAACCGCATTCGCGGACGCTACACAACGCTCGACCATGAGATAAAAGACCTGACCGAGGTGTTGGGGGTCATGTCGTGAGGCTGTCGTCCGCCCTGTGGGAAACGCTGTTCCCGTACATCCCCAAATGCGTTGTCTGCGGCACCGAGAAAGGCGTGACAGACTATCTCTGCCCGGCCTGCGCGGCTGCGATTCAGCCGCTTTCGGCGGGCAAAACACAGGCGGCGGGGCTCGATGCCGTTTCGGCGTACGATTATGACGGCCCGGCGGCGCGCCTTGTGCAGCGCTACAAATACGGCGGCAGCCGGTACCTCTCGGCATTCATGGCGCAGGCCATGCTGCGCGCGGCCATCGAAGCCGATGTCTCTTTTGACTGTCTCTGCCATGTGCCGCTGCACCCGAAAAAGCGGCGCAAGCGCGGGTTCGATCAGGCGGCGCTGCTGGCGGATCGGCTCGCCGCGCTCACGGGCAAGCCGCATAGTGATGCCATCCGGCGCGTGCGCAACACGCCGTCGCAGACGAAGCTGACTATGGCGCAGCGCAAGCAGAACATGCGCGGCGCGTTTGAAGCGGTGAAGCCCGTAACCGGGCGCGTGCTGCTGATTGACGACGTGTTCACCACGGGCGCAACGGCCGCCGAATGCGCGGGCGTGCTCAAAGGGGCGGGCGCGGCAAGCGTGACGGTGCTCACATTCTCAAGAGCGCTGGATTTCAGGCAAGCTACCGAATAATAGAGGAAAAAGCACATGCTCCGGAGAAAAAGAAGTGATCGTGAACGGTATCAACAAACGCCCTTAGACTATCCGCCATACTAATCAGGCGGACGGGTTAATAACAAAGACAGAAAACCGTATAAGACCACTAATATGGGATGACCATAATGAACGTGAAATGATGATGACGGCACATCGCCGAAACAATATTGATTTAAAAGGAAGGAACCCTCATGGAATTTGCAAAAAGACTTGATAACGTTACAGGCAGCGCCATCCGCGCGATATTCGCGCTGATCGGCCAGCCCGGCATGATTTCGTTCGCGGGCGGCAACCCCGCGCCCGAATGCTTTCCGTCTGCCGATATCGCGGAGATCTCCGCGTCACTGATCAACAAAAACGGCAGCCACATCCTGCAGTACGGCGGCACGCCGGGCATCAGCCGCCTGAAGGACACCGTGGTTCAGATGATGGCGGCGCGCGGCATCAGCGCCTCGCCCGATGAGGTCATCATCACCTCGGGTGCGACGCAGGGCATCGGCCTAGCGGGCAAAACGCTCGTGAACCCGGGCGACGCGGTGCTCGCCGAATCGCCGACGTTTATCGGCGCGCTGCAAACGTTTTTATGCTACGAAGCGGACGTGAAAAGCGTGGATATGGACGATGAGGGCATGGATATGGACGACCTTGAGAGCAAGCTCAAGGCTTACAAGCCCAAATTCGTCTACACGATCCCGACGTTTCAGAACCCGACGGGACGCACGATGTCGCTCGAACGCCGCAAGAAGATGCTGGCGCTCTGCAAGGCACACGGCGTGCTGATACTCGAGGACGATCCGTACTGCGACCTCCGGTATTCGGGGCAGCCCGTGCCGCCGATCAAGAGCTTTGACGACGACGGAGCGGTGATTTATCTGCTGAGCTTTTCTAAGATCATCTCGCCGGGTCTACGCGTGGGTGCGGCCATTGCGGATGCGCGCATCATACAAAAGTACAACATCGCCAAGCAGGGTGAAGACTTGCATACAGCCAACCTTTCCCAGGAAATTGTGGACGCGTTTATGCGCTCGGGCAAGGTGGAAAAGCATATCGAAACGGTCTGCGCGAACTACAAGGGCAAGCGCGACGCGATGCTGGCTAAGCTCGAAGCATTCCCCAAAGGTGTCACTTTCACAAAGCCGGACGGCGGGCTGTTCATTTGGGTGACGCTGCCCGAAGGCATGAACGCGGTAACGATGTTCCAGCAGTGTGTGGACGCGGGCGTGGCGTATGTGCCGGGCGTGCATTTCTTCCCCGAAGGCGGGCATGAAAACACGATGCGGCTCAATTTCTCGATGGCATCGTTCGAGCAGATCGATAAGGGAATGGACATTTTAAAAGGCGTGATTGAAAAGAACATGTAACACGGCATATGTAAAGCGGGCTGCAAACAGCCCGCTTTTTTATCTATTTACGTCAATGAGAGCATTCTCACTGCTGTTCACAAGAAGATAATGATCATCTTGAGTGATCGGAAGCGAGACGAAAAATCCCTTATTCAAAGCGATTGGTCATGGGATTCCTCTTCCGCTCACGCTCCATCGGAATGACATGTTCTGGCTTGTCAGCTGTCGCCGATAGGCGGATGAGGGAGGCAGGGGTACATTCTTAAACGGCTTTATCTGCATGTAAAATCTCTATCCATGACAAATGACACCTGCTTTATTCATTGCTCGGCCTGCTGGCTCCCTCTGTGACTACCCCGAAGGGGTGGACCGGGAGCTGTCGCCGCAAGGCGACTGAATGAATGGTGGTAATAAAAGTCACCCGAAGCCTTTTTGAAAACTCCCTCCGTCAATGAACGGACTGACGTCCGCTCATTGCCACCTCCCTCTGGAGGGAGGTAAGGGTGCGAGCTTCAACAGATTTATCTGAGATCTCTATCGACGGTAATGGCACTGCTTGATTCATTGTTCGACCTGCTGGCTCCCTCTGTGACTACCCCGAAGGGGTGGACCGGGAGCTGTCGCCGCAAGGCGACTGAGGGAGGGTGAAAATCAGCTACCCCACAATCGTCGCGCTTGCCATCGCGCTCGCGCCTTCTTCGCGGCCTTCAAAGCCCATGCCTTCCGTCGTGGTGGCCTTCACGCCCACAGCATCGATGTCCATACCGAGCGTTTTTGCAATATTGGCACGCATCTCATCAATATACGGTGCCACCTTGGGCCGCTGCATAATCAGCGTCGCGTCGATATTCACCACCGAGAAGCCCCTTTCGGCCAATATATTGCGTGTTTTCGCGAGCAGGTCAATACTGCTCGCGTCCTTGAACTCATCCGTGCACGGAAAATGCCTGCCGATGTCACCGAGCGCCGCCGCGCCAAGCATCGCGTCCATCACCGCGTGCAGCAGCACGTCCGCATCGCTGTGCCCCAAAAGACCGTGCGTATGAGGAATTGTCACGCCGCCGAGCACCAGCGGCCTGCCTTCCACGAGCCTGTGCGCGTCGTACCCCGTTCCGGTACGAAGCGTTTCCCCCGCAATTTGTCGTCCGAGCAAAACATCCTCCTGCGTGGTGATCTTGATATTGTCGTACCCCGCTTCGACGAAGCTGACAGGCATGCCGAGCCGTTCCACCAGCCCGCAGTCGTCCGTGCCGATAAAGCCGTCGGCCGCGGCGGCCTCATGCGCCTTTTTGAGCAGGTCAAACGCAAACACCTGCGGCGTTTGAATGTTGACAAGACGGCTGCGGTCGAGCGTCTTTTGAATGATATCCCCATCCACCACCTTGATGGTATCGCGCGTTTTCACGCCCGCCGCGGCGGCACCCGTCTCGCGCGCCTTATTCACACACGCTTGTATGATTTGGGGGTGAATAAAACACCGCGCGCCGTCGTGCACGGCCACGATGCCCGCATCGCCGATGGCACAGAGCGCGTTATGTACGGAAAACTGCCGCTCACTGCCGCCTTCCACCAGCGTATACGGCAACGTCAGCGCGCGCTGTGCCGTCTGAGCCGTTTCGTCTTTGTCACTGTCACGGTAAACAAGCACCACGCGGTCAACGCAGCCGCTTTCTTCAAACGCCCTGAGCGTGCGCTCCAGCACGGTATAGCGGCCGATGCGGATGAACATTTTATTTTTGTCCTGCCCGCAGCGACGTCCGCTGCCCGCGGCAAGCACCACCGCGACGGTGTCAGCCATTTTTCGTTTCCTCAAGTATTTCGTACATATCGCCCGCAGCTTCCTTGCGCACCGTTTCGGCAAGGCTCAATACCTTCACCTTAAGCGCGCCGGACCCAAAGCGGATCTCCAGAATATCGCCGACTTTTAAATCCTTGCCCGGTTTGGCCGGGTTGCCGTTCACGGTCACGCGCTGCTTGTCGCACGCTTCGCTGGCCACGGTGCGGCGCTTGATGATGCGCGATACCTTTAAAAATTTATCCAGTCTCATAAATGCCCTCGTTTTTGTTTCATTATAGCAGAAAAAGAAAAATGGACAACGAAAAAACTGTGAACCCTTGTTCCTGAAAAGCAAAAAAGCAGGCCGCATTATTTGCAGCCTGCTCAATGTATTCTTGCTGTCTCTAGCTCATGATGAGTATTTTCTGTCCGGATGCGATGTTGTCGCCGATCTCGGGGTTGAACTTCTTTACGGTATCGAGCGTGGTGGAGAAGCGCTTCGCGATATCCCAGGTGGTCTCTCCGCCGTCCGCAAAGTAGATTGTGATGCCCTGATTGTGCCTCGGAGCTTCGTCCGTCTCAATCATATCCGAAACGAGCCGCATATGGCTTTGTGAATATGCCCTTATTTCCACATCGAGCATATACTTCACACTGATATCGCGGCCCGTGCCTTCAAAGCTGCAATACTCCACTTCGGCGCTGATTTCCACTTCGTGATCCGGCATGATGCCATCCATCTGCACCTCGGCTTCAAACGGCGTTTCGCCCGAGTAGCTCCACAGCCCTTCAGTAGAGGTATAGCACAGTGAGAACATCATGAGCCCTTCAATATAGACGCGGTCGTTATGCGGGTGAACGGCGGTGACAGACGGCTTCGCCTTGAGACACACGATGCGCGAAACGCTCGTTTCGGTCTGCGGCACGGAAATGGTGCTGCGCGCGATGGCTTTGGTGCTCTCTGATAGCACGAGATGGCGGCAGGTCTGTTCGTCGTATTTTAGGTTCAGCCTGTTTTTAAGCGAATAGGCGTCTTCCAGATACTCCACATCGCTGTTTGCCCGGGCTGCGCACATGAAGCTGAGCCTTGCCGAAATGCGCAGGATGTCTCCGGCCTCCTCGGCAATATTGACGTTTAAATCCGACAGGTTTACATCCGCCGATATCATGTCGTCCGGGGCCATCCCCTCGGATGTGATAATATGCCCGAACGGTATGGATTCGTTAAACTGCTGCAGCGGCGCGCCTTTGTCTGCGCTCAAATAGAGCACACTGAGCTTCACGTCGCCTTCCACAACAATTTTGAGTTCCTCGGTCTTCACGCTTTTCACCACAGCATAGGCGTCGGCATTGAGAATTTTTTCGGCGATGGGCAGCGTCTGCGGAAGACGGAGATCTTCGCGCATCATCATCGTGTCGCGCTTCAAATCCTTGGTCACCTTAAGCCGTTTTTTAGCCATTTTCATCTGAAGGTCACTGTCGGCTCCTGTGACGGCTTCGCAGCTTTTTGCCATGCTGCCCCTCAGCGAGACGGACACGATCCCCTTTACATACACAGAGCGCGCGTCTTCAAGTGAAAAAATCACTTCCTTGACGCTGCCCTTCGCCGTGAGCAGCATTCCTGCGCCCGCCCCCGCCATATCTTCCGAATGCCGGAACGGCGAAGCGGCTTCAAACGCGTCAATGTTTCCGTCGGCTGTCATATAAACGACACTGAAAATAACACTGCCGTCCATGAACACCTTTCCGTCTGCGGGCTCCGCATTCACACTGATGCGGCCCTGTATAAACAAAACGCGGTCAATTTCGTTTTTTTCCGGCGGCAAAGACAGCCTTCCTTCAACGAGGCTTTCGCTTAAGCGTGGCTGACAGGCCGTTTCCGTTTTAAAAGACGCTTTTTTTATTTTCATACCGGTTCCCTCTCTTTTTACGATCGTTCTTCGTAATAAATATATAGATAAATACGCAGGATTATTCCGCCAAACCAAGTCACAGACAAGGGAAATTCACAGAATATTCACATCAATGACATAATGGGTTTGATATAATCGGGGTGAAAAAATCGCTTGGCTAAGCGGCAGAGCAAAGGAGGGGAGATCTTGATCGAAGCCCAAAACGTATCGAAAAAATTTGGTTCGGCCTTTGCCGTTAATAATGTTTCGTTTACGGTGGGCCCCGGCGAACGCGCGGCCTTTTTGGGCCGGAGCGGCGCTGGAAAAACAACGCTCATGAATATCCTCTCGGGATTTATCTCGGCCTCAGACGGCCGCGTGACGGTAAACGGCATAGATATGCTCAAAAACCCGTCGAAAGCCAAGCTCGGTATTTGCTATCTGCCCAAAAACGCGCCGCTTTATCTTCATATGACCGTAGAAGAACATTTAAAATTTGTATGTGCGCTGCGGAAAGTGCCCAACGCGCGGCGCGGTGAGATTATGGCGATGGCGCTTGAACGGCTCGCGATTCAGGAACGGCAAAACCGTTTGATAAAAAACCTCAACTTGGCAGATCGAATTCGGGTGGCTCTGGCGGGCGCGCTCTGCACAGGCGCGGAAGTGCTGATGGTTGATGAACCCACAGCAGGTCTGGAGCCCGATGATGTGGCGCAGATCCGCTCAATCATACACGGCTTTCAAAAAACACTGATCGTGGCATCGTCGAATATTCAGGAAGTGACGGCGTTGGCGGATAAAGTTTTTATTATGCATGAGGGCGGCATTGTGGCAAGGGATGCGTTTGTGAGCTTCACCCAGGCGGCTGACAGCCGCAAACGCGTATCCGTGCGGCTGGCGGCGGGGCGGGCCACAGGCCTCGCGCTGCTAAAAAACATTGACGGTGTGGACACCGTGGAATGCACCGGAAGCAAGGAACCGGGCACGTATGATTATACGGTGGATGCGCTCTACGACGTGCGCGCGCGGATTTTCGGCGCTGCGGCTAAGGCGGGCATTGTGCTGCTTGGCCTAAAGCCGATGTCGGTGACGCTTGAGGATGTGTTTTACCAGCTGACCTGCGAAACCAAGGGGATGGCCATATGAGCGCGGTCTACAAAAAAGAGATAAACCAATATTTGCATACCCTGCCGGGCTGCCTTTTTGCAACGGCTTTTTTGCTGGGCGGCGGGCTTTTGTTTTCAGCACAAAATATCCTTGAGGACAGCATGGATTTAAAGCCTCTTTGGCGCGGCCTTGAATACATCCTGCTGATTCTGGCCCCCGTGCTCACCATGCGTTTGCTCGCGGGCGAACGATCCGCAAAAACCGATATGCTGCTGATGACGGCACCGGTATCCGTTTGGGCGGTGACGGCGGCGAAGTTTTTGGCGGCGCTGACCGTATTTTCCGCCGCGCTGTTCCTATCGCTGTTGTATCCGCTGATTTTGTGTTTGTACGGATCCCCTTCATGGGCGCAGATTTTTACCGGGTATCTCGGACTATGGCTGCTTGGCATGCTGGTGATTGCCGTCGGCTTGTTTGTCTCGTCGCTGATGAAGCGCCCGCTGGCGGCGCTGCTTTCGGCGCTCGGGGTGATGCTGTTCATCATGCTGATTGATTCGGCGGTATCTTGGCTGCCTGCGGGCTTTATCAAATCGGTGGTGCTTTGGGCGGCCCCGCTCAGCAACGCGACTTATTTTCTCAGCGGCTTTATCAACATGCCGTCTGTCATTTACTTTCTGAGCGTGACGCTGCTGTGTCTTTATCTGACCACACGAAGCCTCGAACATGCGAAATGGTCGAAAGGACGGCGCCTATGAAACCGAGGAAATGCGGCTCGCGTCGCAGAAAACACGCCTTTTGCGCGGCAGCTTTTGTAACAGCGGCAGCATTGCTGACGCTCGCGGTAAACGTCGGTTCCATCCTGTTAAACCACAGCCTCGGGTGGCGTGCGGATATTTCAAAAGAGCAGTTTACAACGCTGACGGATGAAACAAAAGATATATTAAACCATCTTAATAAGGATGTGTACATTTATTACACGGGCGGTTCCGAGCTTGATGACCTGCGCGTCACCACACTGCTGCAAAATTATGCGGCTGCGTCGGCGCGCGTAACATACCGCCTTGTGGACCCGTCTGTCCATCCGGGCTTCACGCAGCTTTTTGATCCGGCCCAAACGGGTATAAAGAAAGGCTGTGTGATCGTGTCGGACACCGACAGCATGAGCGGCGCCGTGCCGAAGCGTTACAAGGTGCTGTCCAGCGACGATCTTTACGTCACATCCGAGCCTTATTACAACAACGCGGGAGCGCTCGTATCCGATTACCGGTTCTTTGTGGCCGAAAGACGAATCACGTCTGCGATTGACTATATTCTGACAGATAAGACGATGCGTGTTGTTTTTTTGAACGCCTCGGGTGAAAAGCCGCCTTCCCAAAGCCTGATTAACGACCTTGGTGCGCAGTATTACGACGTTTGCACAAGCGATTTGACAGACGCCCCTTTGGCTCCGGACAGTGACACGCTGATTGTGATCAGCCCGCAAACCGATTTGAGCGATGAGGCCTATCAGGCGGTTGATGCGTTTTTAACTCAAGGCGGCAAAGCGGTGTTCTTTATGGATATGCTGCCGTCCGGCCTCGGCTCTTCGGCACCAACGCATTGGGACGCTTTGTTTGCCCGCTTTGGCTTGTCGGCGGAACGCAGTATCGTGGTGGGTGACGACCCGAGCTTTACGTATATGTCGCGCATGAATCTGATGCCTGAGCTCAGTGCGGATTCCCCCATTACAGCGCCCCTTCTGCAGGCGAAGCAATCGCCCGTTCTCTCGTACGCGGGCGCGATGACGGTCACTGCCGCACCCGGCGTGACCGTGAGCGAGCTGCTGAGAACTGATGCCACCAGCTATGCCAAAACGCGCTTAAAAGACGTTGAAAAGAGCAGCAAACAGGCAGGCGACGCGGCCGGTCCGTTCGTGATCGGTGCGCTCGCCCGGCAGGGCAATGCGGCCATTGTGCTGTTTGGAACGTCGTCGCTTGTGAGCAGCGATGAAAGCTACGCCATACCCGGCAACCGGCAGCTGCTGCTCAACACAATCGGTTATTTAAACGGCAGGCAGGAAAACGCGCTGATCCCTATGCGGACGGTCTATTCCGCTTCTGACAGCGCGTATAAACTGAATATTTCTTCGGAAATAGAAAAGGTTTTTTACATCGGGCTCACCGCGGCGGCGGTGCCGCTCGCCGTGCTGCTCATCGGCGTATCTCTATGGTACCGCAGGCGGCATCAGTAGCCGCTGTCCATTATCGCTTCAAACATTTAAAATATATATTTAAGACGGGTCACACCGTCTCTTTTTTTGTGCATCGATACCGATCGGATTCTGTAGCAAGAGATTTCATTGATCATGCAGTACGCGAAATCCGCTGCCCGTGTGGCGTTTTGAATTTCACGCTGGTTCTGCGGATGGCCGTTTGATGAAATTTTAACGAAAAATAACTTAAGTCATCTGCGTGTGAGGCAGACAGCAAACGCTCTATGCTAAGGATAAGTCCGCCTTCTGTGAGGTTTGCGGAATACGCAGACGAGGGGCCTGTTCATATGCGGGAATCATGCTGCGTTTTTAAACAATACCGGGCTCTATCCGACGAATAAATCCATCGTCATCACGCGGTTTCGAATAGTCAAACAGCAGCAGCGCCGGCTGTGTAAACAGACAGCTGAATTCGGCAAGAATGTACCGCCGCTCGGACTCGCGGACAGACGCGCCTAGCCGGTCAAGCGCGCTCTCCGGCAAATCACGCAGACGGTATGTCTTCACCGACAGCCCTTCAGGCCATGGGCCCGGTTTGCCCAAACGAAGCCAATCGAACACGAGCGCTTCACACAGCCGCCCGTTTTCTAGCCGGTGCTTTGCGAACGCGAAAAGCTGCTCGAAAACAGCCTGCGTTTTTTGAGGCCGGTCAAAATACCCCGCGCTTTGCAGATGGCGCGTGAAGCCGTCGTAAAAAGCAAACGGCGAGCCGAATACGGGAATCAGCAATTCGAGCGTTTTAATGGCCTGCTGCTCGTTGCAGAGCCTGTCGAGCACCTGCTCAATACGGCGCAGATACCGGATATCTTCAAAAGACATCGTATCCGTCTTCAGCACCTCATACGGCGCATGATTCGTATAAACAATGCCGTACTTCGCCGCGTTTTCGCGCATGCGGGAGCCGCGCAACAGCTTTAAGAACCCGAGCTGCAGCCTGTCCGCGCCGAGGCTGTAGGCATCGTCAAACGAGCGCGCGAAGGAATCCATCGTTTCCATCGGCAGCCCCGCGATCAGGTCCACATAAACACGAAGATTCCCCTGACGGCAGAGCGCCGCCGTGTTTTGGAGCAGCTTGGCGGTATCATGCGCACGGTTCACGGCAGACAGCGTTTCATGATGCGTCGACTGTATGCCGATTTCGAGCTGAATCAAGCCTTTGGGCGCTTCGGCAAGCAGCCGGATTGTTTCCTCGGTCAAAAGGCTGGCCGATACTTCAAAGTGAAAATTGGTCCGGCTGTACGGGTATTTATGTCTCAACGCAATCAGGGCCGCCCACAGTTCCCTCGCGCGGCTGTCAGGATGGTTGAACGTTCTGTCCACGAGTTTGACCTGCTGCACATTCGAGCTCAGAAAATTCTCAAATTCACCCTTAACGCGCCCAATCGGCAAAAAATCCAGCGTCTGTCCTGCTGACATACAGTAAGCGCAGCGGAAGGGACACCCGCGGCTTGTCTCATAGTAAATCATCTTGTTATCAAACGCGGCGAGATCTTCATATAAAAACGGCTGGGCGGCAAAATCAAAAGGTGCAGCATCCGGCGTTTCAACGATACCGCCGGGCATCCGTATGCATGCGGACGGGATCGTTTCGATGCTTTGCCCCGTCGCCAGACATTTTGTGAGATGCGCAAACGGCACTTCGCCCGGCCCGCGCACGATAATATCCGCAAACGGCCAATGTGCCATCAGCGCGCTGCTGCCGAACGATACCTCGGGGCCGCCAAGAACGATGAGGCAGCCGGGCCGCACCGATTTGACAATCGACGCGATTTTAAGCACGTGCTCGATGTTCCAGATATAACACGAAAACCCCGCGGCATCGGGATTGGCGGATATGATGTCCGCGGCAATGTCCATGGCGCTGTCGTTGATGTTGTATTCTTTTGCCGTAACCGCCTGTATGTTATAAGCAGCGTGCTTCAAACACAGCAGCGAAAGGCTGCTGTGAGAAAACCGCGCGTTAACCGCGGCAAGCGTGATTGTTTTCATAACACTTTGTATCATATCAAAATCGGGCGAACTAAAAAAGTGCTGAGATTCACAATAACGCTATGAATTGTCGTTTGAATCCACCCAAATGGTGGTAAAGAATGTGAAAATAATTCTAATGAGGTGGCATCATTATGAGTGGCGATTTTTTTGATTATGGTTATGATTATTACAGTTCGTTTCAGACGATGAATACCATCACGATTGTGCTGGCGATCATCGGGCTTATCTTAGGTATCGTTTTGCTTTTTGTTTTTTTACCCGCAAAAAACAGAGGCCGTTATTCGGGCGGTGCCAAATGGCTTTATGACTTTTTGAATTTTAACAGGTACTGGCTCTCCTCCATCATTAAAGTCCTGTACATTGCGGCCACGGTGGTTTGCGTCCTGGGCGGTTTCATCTGCCTGTTCATCACTCCGCTGACGGGCCTGATCATGCTGGTATCGGCTGTCGCCGTCCGCCTTGTTTACGAGCTGATCATGGTGTTGCTTTCTATCAGGGAAAACACGGCGCAGCTCAACGACACGATGCTGCGTATGTCGGGCGGCCTGCCCGTGCAGAATCAGGGATATGTTCCCCCGGCACCGATGAATGTGCCTGCCCCGCTCACATGCGCGAACTGCGGCGCGGAAAACGCCCCCGGCTCGGCATTTTGCATCAAGTGCGGCAGCAAACTGTAAAAGAAGTTTGAAGAGACAGGCTTCGAAAGGAGCCTGTTTTTTTATGGCTATAAATAAAGTATTTTTTACATCATGTAAAATATATTTGACACAATGTTAAAACAATGGTACTCTATCATCAGAAATATACCAAATAAAGGAGCCAAAAGTGATGTCTTATCAGGAAAAGAAACTCATTGCCAGCATCATCTCGGGTGTGCTGGTGCTCGCGGCATACTGCATCTATGTGTTCGGCATCAACCAGACATTCGGGGATATTAAGCAATGCGCGGCCACAATGCTCATTTTCATCGGCATCGGCGTGGGCGCCACGATCGTAATTCAGATCATCTTTCATATGGTCTATGCGGCCTCCCTTGCGATCAAGAAAAACAAGTGTGATGATAAGGAAATTGAAACCGAAATGGCTGCATGCATGGTAGAGGATGAGATGGTGAAGCTGATCGATCTTAAATCTTCTAGAGTGGGTTATGTGATTGCGGGGATCGGCTTTGTGGCGGGGCTCGTGTCGCTGGTGCTCGGTACCGCTGCTGCCGTGATGCTCAACATCTTCTTCATATCGTCCAGTGCCGGATCAATTATCGAAGGGCTTTCGGGCTTGAATTACTACCGTAAGGGTGTGGCCAATGGCTAAGAAGATTGTGATTACGAACAACATCCGCAAGCTGCGCTTTTTTGCGGATGAGATGACACAGCAGGCCCTTGCCGAGAAAACGGGCGTCTCGCGGCAGACCATTATTGCCATTGAGGCGGGCAAGTATTCTCCCTCGCTCGAGCTTGCGTTCCGCATCGCGGATGCGTTCCATGTGCCCGTGGGCGACGTGTTCGATTATGAGATGGAAGGAGACACAAAATGAAAGCCGTTGTGTATGAGAAAAAGAAACTTGTCTATAGCGATGTGCCGACTCCTGTGCCCGGTGAGACTGAAGTTCTGGTTAAAATACATGCCGCGTCACTCAACGCCCTTGATTACCGTTCGATGCGCATGGGCATTATTCCGAAAAGCAGGATATTCGGCGCGGATATCGCGGGGGTGGTGGAAGCGGCGGGCAGCCGAGTAACGGATTATCGCCCGGGCGACAGGGTCGCGGCAGATATCTCCGGCTGCGGGCTCGGCGGCTTCGCCGAATATGCAGCCGTGCCCCAAAGCGTGCTTATGAAAATACCCGAGGCGGTATCGTTTGAAAACGCCGCGGCACTGCCCGTGGCAGGAGGGACGGCGCTGCAGGCCCTTAAAATGGGTGGGGTAAAAAAAGGGCACCGCGTGCTGATTGTGGGCGCGGGCGGCGGCGTGGGCACCTATGCGGTGCAGTTAGCTAAAATTATGGGTGCGGCGGTCACCGCCGTGTGCGGCCCGAACAATGCGGAAATAGTTCTCGGTCTCGGTGCCGAAAGAGTGATCGATTATACCAAAGAGAGTTTTGCGGCGGATACGGCTGTTTATGATGTCGTCATCGCGGCCAACGGCAGCTACCCGCTGTCGGCATACAAGCGCGTATTGAAGCCAAGGGGCGTCTGTGTTGTGCTGGGCGGCGCGCTGAAACAGATATTCGCAACGATGGTGCTGGGGCCGATCCTGTCGGCGGGCGGTAAAAAAGTGCGCATGCTGGCCGCGAAACCAAACCCGAAGGACCTGGCTTTCAATTTGAGCCTGACGGCGCAGGGGCAGTTAAAACCCGTGATCTCCGCACGGCACCGCTTAAACTCAACGCCCGAAGCGCTGGCGGAATTGAGCCGGGGGCACGCACGCGGCAAAGTGATCATCACTGTGCAGGAGGGCTGATATGAAAGCGATTGTTGTGAGCAAATACGGCAGCGCCGATGTGCTGCGTATTCAAGAGGTGAAAGACCCGGTTCCCAAAGAGGGAGAGATGCTGATTCGCATCAAAGCCACGGTGGCGGCCGACCCGGACTGCGCCTTTCGGCGCGGAAAGCCCTTAATCGCGCGCTTGTTCACAGGGCTGACCAGACCGAAGCGCATCCCGGGCGATGTGTTCGCGGGTGTTGTCGAGCAGCCGGGCGGCAGCGCATTCAAAGCAGGAGACGCTGTGTACGGCAGCAGCGGCACGCGCTTCGGAACGAACGCCGAACGAATCACGCTGAGCGAAGCCGAAGCGGTGGCGCTGAGCCCGAAGAACATCCCATTTGAGGAAGCCGCCGCCGTCAGCGAAGGCTCGCTCACGGCCCTCCCGTTTTTGAGAGACCACGCGCAGCTCAAAAATGGCCAGCGCGTTCTTATCAACGGTGCGGCGGGCGGTGTGGGTGTGTATGCGGTGCAGCTTGCCAAGCACTTCGGTGCCATAGTCACTGCTGTCTGCGGGCCGAACAATTTAGAATTCGTGAAAACACTCGGGGCCGACAGCGTGATTGACTACACCAAAGAGGATTTCACGCAGAGGGAGAACTCTTACAACGTGATATTCGACGCGGTGGGCAAAAGCTCGTTTCGCAAGTGCAAAGCGGCGCTGTCGCCAAACGGCATCTATTTAACAACGGTGCCCACGCCGGGGGCCATGCTGGCATCGATGGTTACGGCCAAATCAAAAGGCAAACGCGCGGTGTTCGCGGCGACGGGCCTGCGAAAACCGGCCGAGAAGAAAAAAGATCTCGATTTCTTAAGAGAGCTGATTGAACAGGGGGCTCTGAAAGCCGTGATTGGCAGGAGCTTTGATATGGAGCAAATGGCGGACGCGCACCGGTATGTGGAAACGGGGCACAAACGCGGCAGCGCCGCCGTGCGGATAGGCTGATGAGAAAGGGGCATAGGCTGCCGGCGCTGCTTTTGGGGCGCGTATCGGCCTGTGCCCCCAAGGGGATATAACGCGCCAAAGAGGGTACCAACTATTCGAGTAAGGAGATAAGGCAATGTCTTTACCGTATGATTATGAACTTATTGCCCGTGCAAAGACTCTGCGAAAAAGTATGACATCGCAGGAAAAAAAGCTGTGATATCAATTTTTATGTATAATATACTACTCGGTTTCAAAAACAGAAAGTTATTGATCATTATATTGCTGATTTTTTCTGCGCCAGCGCAAAGCTGATAATCGAGGCTGATGGAGGCGGGCATTATACCGAGGAACAACAAAGATATGATGAAAAAAGGTCAGAAGTTATGCAAAGCCTCGGTTTGCTTGTTTTAAGATTCACGAATGTTGACATCGACTCCAATTTTGAAGGAGTTTGTTACATGATTGATAAAACTGTTAAAGAACGCACCCAGACCTCCCTCTCTGAGGGAGGTGGCAATTGACCGATTTATCGGGCAATTGTCGGAAGGAGTGAACTTGACTTTTACATCACTTCCAAAATCATTTTCCAAACTTCCTCAAAAAAACCTTATCAAATTTGCTCTCTATTTGTCCCTTCTTCAAAGCCTTATATATGCTTTTGCACATCCCGCGAAAATTCTTGATATACCATGGCAGTAATATGCATTGCATTTGTTTTGTGACGATATACACCCTTTTCGGCTTTATCCATAGCCTTTGGTAGCTAACCATCTGGATGGATGAGAGGGGTATCTCCACGCGTTCCTTTTTAAAGCCAATGAATATACTGCTTGCATTAATTGTTACGCTTTGCGTTATTTTCGGTGATGTGATTGCCAATATACCCCCATACTCAATGAAAATATAAGTAACGGTTATGACTATATTCAAGATCACATTTGGTCTTGTCCAAAGAAAGATGATTAAATAAAGTACAACAAATAATTGAACTGTCATGAGCGTCCATATAAGTGGAAAGTTCGCTGTATACTTATTTGTATCGTCTGCGTTTCTTTCAAATGGATGTTTCTCGTATGGTATTCTTCCGCCGAAATCTATTTGAAACCATTCATCCGTGATGTTTTCCATCCGATGCTTTGATAGTTCGGAATAAATGTTTTTACACATGTTTTGGAAATCTTTGATATCATAGATAATCTCGTACGTTGCCGATGACGTATATATCCAAATCCTCTCCGTAAAAAGACCGTGCTTATAGTGCTCAATCTTTTTAATATCTTTATAAAATACTTCGGCACTCGTTTTTCTGTAATCGATAACAAGCGAATCAGAAGTTACCGTCACACTCTTTATATTTTTTGGATTTAAATATATTAGCGGGCCAACAACGAACAGCACGCCTGACATAATCAAAGTACATATAATACCGAATACCGTGCTCTGATTCCATGCCAGCATTACGGATAATACGCCGAAAGGTATAGCTGCTGTTATTATGAGGAGATTGAGCATATTGTTAACTTTGTACTTTTTCCTCATTCCTTCCCCCATTTTGCATTTCAGGTGCTGTGCTCCGACTTTCACATTGAGACTTACTTAACCATATTAACCAATCCTTCATATCCTGTCAAAACAAAGCCATTTACCCATACATTCTCTTTCCGGTGTGCAGGGGCGGTATAAAGCTTGATTTTTTTGTCGATATATATAATAATGTTCGAAGCGAAATGCTTTAGGAGAATAACAAAATGGATTTACTGCAGGTCGAGAAAAAGTGGCAAAGCAAATGGGAGCAGAGCAAGCTTTACAGCTTTGATAAATCCCGCGTCGATAAAAAGAAATACATCCTCGAGATGTTCTCTTACCCCTCGGGCGCGAGGCTGCACCTCGGGCACTGGTATAACTACGGCCTCACCGATTCCTACGCGCGCTACATGCGCATGAAAGGCTATGAGATATTCCAGCCGATGGGCTTTGATGCCTTCGGCCTGCCTGCCGAAAACTACGCGATCAAAACGGGCATTCACCCGGAAGACTCCACGCTCAAGAACATTGAGACCATGGAAAAGCAATTGCAGGCCATGGGCGCGATGTTCGACTGGGATTACGAAATCAAAACCTGCCTGCCGGATTACTACCGCTGGACACAGTGGTGCTTCCTGCAGCTCTATAAAAACGGCCTTGCTTACCGCAAGCAGGCCCCCGTCAACTGGTGCGAGGGCTGCAACACCGTGCTTGCAAACGAGCAGGTGGTGGACGGCGGCTGCGAACGTTGCGGCACACCCGTGGTGCGCAAGAACTTGACCCAGTGGTTCTTCAAAATCACCGACTATGCCGAGCGCCTGCTGCAGAACTTAGACGGCCTCGACTGGCCCGAAAAAACGAAGATGATGCAGCGCAACTGGATCGGCAAATCCACAGGCGGCGAAATCACATTCGCGCTCGAGAACGGCGAGAGCTTCACCGTTTTCACCACGCGCGCCGATACGCTTTATGGCTGCACCTACGCGGTGCTCGCGCCCGAGCATCCGCTCACATTGAAAATTGCGACGGACGAGCAGAAAGCCGCCGTGGAAGAGTATATCGCCTACGCCGCGAGAGCGAGCGAGATTGACCGACTCTCCACCACGCGCGAAAAAACGGGCGTGTTCACAGGCGCTTACGCGATCAACCCGGTGAACGGACGGCGCATCCCCGTGTACGCTGCTGATTATGTGCTTGCCACCTACGGCACGGGTGCCGTGATGGCCGTGCCCGCGCACGACGAGAGAGACTTCGCGTTCGCGACAAAGTACGGTTTGCCGATTGAGCGCGTGGTCAAGGGGCACGAGGGAGAGGACGACGCGCTGCCGTACACCGAATACGGCATTTTGGTGAACAGCGAGGAATTCAGCGGCCTGCCCGTGGAAGACGGCAAAAAAGCGATACTCGAAAAGCTCAGCGCGATGGGCAAGGGCGGTTTCAAAATCAATTACCGCCTGCGCGATTGGCTGATTTCGCGCCAGCGCTATTGGGGCGCGCCGATCCCGGTGGTCTATTGCGACCAATGCGGAGAAGTGCCGGTGCCGGAAGATCAGCTGCCCGTAAGTCTGCCGTACGATGTGGACTTCACGCCGGACGGCACATCGCCGCTGCTCAAATCCGAAAGCTTTATGCACACCACGTGCCCAAAATGCGGCGGCAAAGCCGTGCGCGACGCGGACACAATGGATACGTTTGTGTGCTCCTCATGGTACTTCCTGCGCTACCCGGACAGCAAGAACGACCAAAAACCGTTTGACACCGAGTGGATCAACCAGATGCTGCCTGTGGATACCTACGTGGGCGGCGCGGAGCACGCGTGCATGCACCTTTTATATGCGCGGTTCTTTACAATGGCACTGCACGACATGGGCTATGTGAATTTCGACGAACCGTTCAAGCGGCTTGTGCATCAGGGCGTGATACTCGGCCCTGACGGCGCACGCATGAGCAAATCGCGCGGGAACGTGATTTCGCCCGACGAATACATTCAAAAATACGGCAGCGACGTGCTGCGCACGTACCTTGGCTTCGGGTTCTCGTATATCGAGGGCGGCCCGTGGAACGTGGACGGCTTAAAGGCGGTGCACCGGTTCCTCGAGCGTGTGGAGCGCATCGTGCTGCGCCTCAAAGATGTGAAATCCGTGAGCGATGAAGGCAAAAAAGAGCTGCTTTACGCGCAGAACTACGCGATCAAGCATGTGTCCGCGGATATCGAAGCGTTCTCGTTCAACACGGCGATCGCGCGGCTCATGGAGTTCACCAATTCGCTGAACAAATATCTCGATGCATCGCCCGACGAAGCCGTCTCCGCCGACGCCGCCCGTACGCTCACCAAGCTGATTGCGCCGTTCGCGCCGCATTTCGCGGAGGAGCTTTGGGAGATGCTCGGCGAAGAGTATTCGGTCTTTAACCAGCCGTATCCTGTCTGCGACGAAAGCGCGCTCGCGCTCGATACCGTGGAGATGCCGCTGCAGATCAACGGCAAGGTACGCGGTAAATTCAACGTGGCCGCAAACGCCACCAAGGAAGACATTGAAGCGCAGATCATGAGCACACCGGCGCTCACAGCCCTGTTTGAGGGAAAAACGGTGAAAAAGACGATCATCGTGCCCGGCAAAATTGCCAACATCGTGGTGGGCTAATCCGGCGAACAAATTTCATACAGTATGATACGTTAAAGCGGCGGCTGATCAGTTGCCGCTTTTTGCTTATAAAAGCACTTATGTCATGGCTATGAACGGAGAAGTTATCCTGGTCCACGATGCTGTCAAAGCAAATTGACGTCGATAAAGCGAATCAGGGGTGAGTAAACTGCTGTTCATATTTTCGGCATGCATAACGCCATTCGATCCAGAAGATAAAATACCTTTACATAGTGGGAGCGAAGCGACGACTATGAAGTCGATGAGGATCTGTTGCAACAGATTCTTTCCCCTTCGTAGTCACTTTGCGATGCTCGCCCACTATGAAAGTGGAAAACAGGAACCGTTAATCAATTATTGTGGTGCTTAAAAGTACATATCGATTCCAAAGCCGGCAGACAAGAGGAGCTATTAGGATGATCTTACGCATTGCTATCCATCGTCATAACCAATATACGCTGTCAGCTGTCGTGCGGCAGCCAAACAACCACCATGTTGATAAACCCGTATGACCTTAGTCAAAAGCATCTTAATAGATTAACAGAATGATTACACATCGCAATGGCGCATGCTGCCTTTTCAGCTCAAACGGCAAACCGGCGGTTGCCGCTGATGATGTTCTGTGGTACAATGCCACGGTTGGGCATATCGCCCGGCGGACAGTTCGAAACCATCCTGTCCATAAATAAAACTAGGAGGCCGGACATATGTCCGGGCAGAAGCCGCCAAGGCCTCTGCTAAAATCAAATGAAAAAAAAGCTGCTCACACCGCGCTTTATGGCGGAAACCGGTATCATTGCTGCGCTGTATTTTGCGCTCACAATCGCCAGCATCCCCTTAAGCTACATGACGCCGCAGGTTCGCATTTCCGAAGCGCTCTGCATCCTACCGTTTTTTACACCGTCGGCTGTCCCCGGGCTGTTCATCGGGTGTCTGCTTTCTAACCTCGCGGGCAGTCCTCTTGGGCCTTATGATATCCTGTTCGGTTCGCTTGCCACGCTGGCTGCCGCATTTGCGGCGCGCTATATCCGCCCGAAATGGCTCGTGCCGCTGCCCGCCGTGGCAGTCAACGCGTTTGTCGTGGCCGGTATCCTGCAGCATTACCTTGGCATACTGTACTGGGAATCGGTACTGTGGGTCGCCGCCGGGCAGATCATCGCGTGCTATGCGCTGGGTTTTCCGCTGCTGCTCGCGCTCAATAAAAACAAGGATAAATTGTTCAGACGCTAGTTTCTTAGGAAAAAGTCTTAAAAGCGGCTTCATTTTATGACAGCCGTTTTTTTATTTACATCGGGCACAAAGGGTTTTCCTGTTTTTCAGCGAATTCTTATAACGGTTTCAATTTCTGATCATGAATAACCACGATAGGCAGAATTGTTTGCATGGATGTTTATCTAGCACGCCAACCCATATTCACAAGAAGCCGGAAGTTATACGGCTATGAATTGTTATACCGCAGCAGTCAGGTGAACAGTTATGCCTGCAGCGACGGCGACAGAGCATCCAGCGATGTGATGATCAGCAGCTTTCATCTCTTCGGTATTGAAAACATCACCGGCGGGAAAAAGGCCTTTATTAATTTTACCGACCAGCTGATCAAAGAAGAAATTGCCACACTGTTTCCGAGCAAAGACCTTGTCATCGAAATTCTTGAAACCGTTCAGCCCTGCGATGATATCATGACAAGCTGCAGCAATCTCAAAAAAAAAGGCTATATGCTCGCGCTTGATGATTTTGTATTCAGTGAAGAGTACCTGCCGCTTATCGCGATGGCCGATATCATCAAGGTCGATTTTTTGAGCACCCCTCCCCACATTCGCGAAACGATCGTCAAAACGCTCAAAAACAGAAATATAAAGTTTTTGGCTGAAAAAATTGAAACCATTGAAGATTTCGAAATGGCAAAACAGCTCGGATACACCTTGTTTCAGGGGTATTTTTTCAGTAAGCCGGTCATCCTGTCGGTACATGATGTATCGCCGTCAAAGCTCAATTATTTGCTGCTGATACAAAAAGCCAACGATTCGGAGTTTGATTTTGAGCTTATCGCCGATATCATTTCGCGAGATATTTCGCTGACATACAAGCTGCTGCGGCTCGTGAATTCGGCCGCGTTCGGTTTTCGCTTTCGCATCAAATCGGTCAGGCAGGCGCTGATGATACTCGGTATGGAAGAAATCAGAAAGTGGGTATCGCTCATTGCCATCAGAGGCATTGGGAAAGATCACCCCGATGAAATCATCACAACTTCATTGGTGCGGGCACGGTTTTTAGAGCGGCTTTCGGTGGCATACAACAACAAAACCAACAATCATGACGAGTGCTTTTTAACCGGGCTTTTTTCCACGCTTGATGTGCTGATGAACCGGCCGATGATCGAAATACTCAAGGAAATTTCCATCACCGATGATATTGTGGAGGCGCTTATCCACAATGGCGGGCAAATGGGGCATGCGTTTTCGCTGATACTCGCTTATGAAAAAGCGGACTGGGACAGGGTGACGCAGCTGTGCGGCGAATTGGGGTTCGACTGCGGCAAGGTGACGGATATTTATCTCGAAGCGCTTGGCTGGAGCCGCCAGCTTGAAACGGAGGCGCGTTTGCAGATGTAGCACGATATGTGGCATACAGGCGTGGCTGCGCCCATGCCGTTCACGGTATTACATAAGCTCTTTCGCATTGGCCTGCTCAATACCATCGATAACAAAATAACCGGTTGCGGCTAAAATAGCCAACAATACGATTATAGTAACAAGACGTTTTCTATTCATTTCAAATTCTCCAAATCGAGCTCATAATTTGGATCGTGGAGCTTTTTGTCAAGTTCATTGATTTGGTCCTTGTTTAAATCATACAAGGACTTATATTCTGAACCGGGATGCTGATGGTAGTACTTTGTCAGTTCATCTTGCAAATTTCCCCTGTAATCATCAATCTCTAAGGCGTTAAATCCACACCATCTCACAAAGTCGTATATAATGCCTGTATCATCCTCCCATGTACGCGGGGAACCGTCTGCATTCTCTTTATCCTTCAAAAACATCTTGACATCGTCAATCGTGACCGTTTTGCCTGTTTTGCGCGTATAAACATTGATGTGTATTTGCAGTTCTCCTTCACGTGTGGCATCGTAAGGCATATAATCGCCTTTGTTTAGATTAAAAAAAGCGTCATTTTGTATTTGAAAGTTAGTTTTGATATAACTTTGCCTTTTCGCGTTGGCCTGCTCAATACCATCGATAACAAAATATCCGGCAACAGATAAAACAGCCAACAAAGCGATTATAATAGCAAGCCGTTTCTTCTTCATTCTAAATTCTCCAAATCGAGCTCATAATTTGGATCGTCAAGCTTTTTATCAAGTTCAATGATTTGGTTTACACTTAAATCATATATCGAATAATATGGCAACTCAGGATTTTGTTCATAATATACATGTAGCTCTCGATCCAAAGAAGCCCTATAATCGGTAAGTGCCAAGGCGTTATCCGCGCACCAGTTTACAAATTCAAATATGATGCCTGTATCATCCTCCCATGTACGCGGGGAACCATCAGGGTTCTCTTTATCCTTTAGAAACGTCTTAATATCATCAATTGTAATCGCTTGGCCTGTTTTGCGTGTATAAACATTGATGTGTATTTGCAGTTCCGTATTATATGCAGCATCATAAGGCACATATTCGCCCTTGTTCCGTCCGAAAAAAGCGTTGTTTTGGATTTTATAACTCACTTCTGTATAATGCGCCCTTTTCGCGTTGGCCTGCTCAAAACTGTCGATAACAAAATAACCGGTTGCGGCTATAATAGCCAACAAAGCAATTATAATAACAAGCCGTTTTCTATTCATTTCAAACTCTCCAAATCCAGATCATAATTAGGATCGTCGAGCTTTTTATCAAGCTCGTTGATCTGGTCTACACTTAAATCATATATCGAATAAAATGGGGAATCAGGATTCTTTTCATAATATTTACGTAGCTCTCGATCCAAAGAAGCCCTATAATCGTTCATTGCCATGTCGTTATCCCCGTACCAGTTCACATATCCCTGAACGGTTGGACTCCCCTTACCGTCCTTTACAACGCCGTCAAACCCGGCTTCCAAATTGCTCAGGCTCACATTTTGCCCCGTTTTGTTGTTGTACGCGTTGAGCGCAATTTGCAGCTCACGCTCGTTGATATAGGTGTTATGGAAACTAACCGTATCGTGATAAACCGTTACACTCCCGCCCACCTTCATGGCGTCAAACGCCTCTTCCAAATTCATATCGCGCAGCTGTTCGTCAATCTTTTTATTGTTCATGTCGATTTCAACGTTACGCATTGCCGTGTCGATGGCGAATTTGTTGATCTCCAGCGGCACCCCTACCCATCCGGAGAGCTTCGCCGCATCAATTCCCCGGTCAATGATAAAGCCGACGGCCTCGTCACCCAACGCCTCTAAAAATTCGCTGCCTTTATCGCGGTACAGCGAATTTGCAATGTGGGCTTCATTGTAGTGAAGTCTTCTTTGATTATTGGTGTTGAAATCGAAAATCGTGATGCCGCCCACATAATCGTTTAAGAACCCGTCGGCATCCACCTTGTAGCATTTGTTGGCTTCATCCCGCACGATATGGATAGACAATGTTTTCATATTCGTATCCGTGATTGTTTTCATGTCCTGATACTGCGTGATCTTTGGGCAGGTGAACGCCATTTCCATGAGCAGGGACGATTTGAACATCTCGGAACAAAGGTACTGGCGCGTGGCACTATCTTCATCGCCGTTATAAAAAGTCGCGCCGTTTTGCTCCATCAGCCGGTCAACCTTAAGCTGATACAGCGCGCAAACCGTTTGAAAAGCGGGCGTTGCACTGTAATTATACTGAAGCGTTGTGGTCACAAAATCACTTGAAACAAACGATTCCAGCTCACAGCTGTAGCCGCACTCAATAAAGCGCGTCAGCGCATCCGTATCCGCCACCACATTTCCGTTTGAATCCACCGTGCTCATCGAATCGATGATATCTAAAAGAGCCGTGTATTCGGCAGCCGTCATATCCTCAGGTTTTTTACCCAGCATTTCTTCAATTTTGCTCCATTTGTACTGCAGCTTGCCGTCGGGGCCTGTCGATGTCATTTCGTTCAGATAGAAATCAACAATGCCGCTCCCCGCTTTACTAAGCTTTAAATAAAAGTTATTTGACGTAAAGGGGACCGCACCCGCGTTGCAGCCCGGATTCAGCGTATCCGCAAGCGCCTTCATTGTTCTGCCCAAATAATCAAAGCGGGTATTCGCATCTTTCAGCTTTGCACAATAACTGCTATCCACCGCATCAACATCTTTGAATATTTTACGGAGCTGATCAACCGTGGTGTTTTTGGTATCCATGATCTGTTTATGATAGGCGGCGATATTGTTGGCGTATGAGTCGATATTGACGCCGACAATGCCATTCCAAAGATCCTCAAAAAAATCGCCCACGTGATTGTACCAGTTCGGATCTTGATCCTCAATTTCTTTGATCTGCTTTTCCAGCCTGCTTTTTGTTTCATCGGTGAAATCTCTGATTAATAACGCCATAAAAAACGACTCCTTATTACGTTCAATAGACTAGAACGGAAAAAGCTTCTTCAATTTTGCTGGTTGATTTTAATCGCGTTGGCAATCGCCTCATCGGTGCTCTCCGATATTTCAAGAGTATACGAGAAGAAATCGATTGTATGCTTGAATATTGTGCTCAGGTTCTCATAAATCTGCGCCAGCACCGCATTTGTCTGCTGCAATTGATCCATCGCCTGTCCGCTGCAATGGGACACATTGCTGTTAAGCTCTTTTATGAAATGATCGGCGTCAAAGCTGGCGGCCAGGCTCACAAGCTCAAGCCTTTTGCTGCTCAGCTTTGCTTTGTCGACTTTAATCTCTACAGGCATAAAGCATCTCCTTTATTCGTTTCTCTCTTTAATATAAATACTGGTCTTTCTTATCTATCTCATCGATAAATGCCTGAATGTCTTTTTTTAAAAAGTCGGTGATATCCTTTGTTTGCCCTTTTAGCTTTTGAATTTTATTCACATAGTCAACAAGACGGTTTACATAATTGCCGCCAATCATATTTCCGCTCAAAACACTGTCCATAATAGAGATATACCGTTCAACGGCCTCCTCAACTTGACTGCCAAAGCCTTCGTATAGACCCTGCATTTTTTTATATTCCTCATCGGCAACTCTCAAACGGCCCATTATTTGCACCTCTCAGTCTTTTTGTCATGCAACACAGATTCCAATTGCCTGTTTAAGCTGTTGATACTGCCCTGTAAAGAATTGATCTTTTGCTTTGCTTTTAAAATCTCATCATTAATCTTATCAATTTGTTTATTAACAGCCCTCTTGATATCCTCAATGCTTGCAAAAGCCAAGCCTGACTTGCCTCCCAAAAGGCTGTTCATTCTCATTGAATATTCTCTCGCGATTTTAACCTGGTCGTTATTTCCGATGCAAGACGCATCACGTTTTTCACTCTCAACGTATGCGTGAAATTCCCTTTCCTTCCGACAAACACCGTCCTTCGCTTGACAGAGTTTTTGCAATTGCTGCTTCAGCTCATCAATATCGCCATTTAGTTGGTTAATGGAATTCTTGCATCTGTTTATTTGTGAGCGAATATCAGATTCATCCATACGCAATACCCTTCTTCTATACATAAAAAACGACAAACCGAAAGATAGTCTGTTCATATAATATTATATATTCATGGGAATATCAACAACATATGTCTTTATGTTCCATATTGGCGTTGTTGCTGGATGCAGATAAAAATGATGCCTTCACTGAATATGAATATCTATTCCATTGACACTTTGTGCTGGCATACGCCGGGCACGCGACCGCGTATACATTAGAGATCAAATAATAAATGAGGATTTCGATGTTTCTGACCAGCGGCATATTGGGAAGTGTGATAGGTGCGGCAGGCACCGTCATCGGCGGGTTATTGGCCCTGCTCATCGGCAAACGCGCGCATGAGCCGCGCCCATTTCTGGCTTTTGCGGGCGGTATGATGGTGGCGGTCGTCTTTTTTGATATGCTGCTTGAAAGCGAGGAGCTCGGCGGCATGGTACGTATGTGCATCGGGGCGTCGGCAGGCGGCATCTTTTTCGCGCTTGCGGATCCGCTGTTTAACCATAGCGAAGAGCCGTCACTCTATTCAACAGGGCTCCTTGTGCTCATCGGTATTGCGCTGCACAATCTGCCCGAAGGCCTTGCGGTGGGCTCGTCGCTTGTGGAGAGCCGGGAGGCGGCGCTGTCGCTCGGGCTGCTCATTCTTGTTCACGATATCCCCGAAGGCATCGTTGTGTGCCTGCCGCTTCAGCTTTCGGGCATGAAGATACGACGCATATTCGTTCTCGCTTTGCTCACGGGCGTTCCCACGGCGCTCGGTTCGGTTATCGGTACGGCGATCGGCAGCATTTCCAGGGAAATGATATCGTTTTGCATTTCGTTTGCGGGCGGCGCGATGCTTTACATCTCACTCAAAGAGCTGATACCCGCGGCGGGCAAGCACAAGGTGTTTTGGTCTTTGATGGGCCTTTGCGTGGGCTTTTTTATGACGGAGCTGATTTAACGGGCATTTCTTTGACCGTTCCTTCCGAAACTGTGTAAACGCGGGCATGGGCACATTTTAACGGCACCGCCGTGGTAATGAAGCACTGTGCGCCGCGGATATGCTCGAGCAGCGCGGACTGCCGCGCGGCATCCAGCTCGGAAAACACATCGTCGAGCAGCAGCACAGGGCTTTCTCCAAAGTCGGCCCGTGCAATCTCAAACGTGGCGAGCTTCAACGAGAGCATCGCCGTTCGTATCTGCCCCTGCGAGGAATACGCTTTGATTTCGCCGCCGTTCAGCGCCACCGCAAGATCCTCACGGTGCGGCCCGTAAAGGCAAAACCCCTGCTCAATCTCGGATGTTAAAGACTTATCCATTTTTTCAAACAGGGCAAGCCGGATATCCTCCCCGGTCACGCTGCTCTTGTATTTGAGGCTCAAGGTTTCTTCGCTTGCGATATCGTGATGAACAGCGCGGCTGATTTCATCAAGCCGATGCAAAAACGCCTGCCGCGTGCTGATGATGCGCGCACCGTGGTCGGCCAGCTGCTCGTTGTATATCGTCACGAGCTTTTTGAGCTGATGCTCGGCCATGCGCGATTTGAGCAGCGCGTTTTTCTGCGCAAGCGCCTTGCCGTATTCGAGCAGCTCGTAAAAGTAAGCGGGCCTGAGCTTACTGATCTCCATATCAATAAACCGGCGGCGCAGCGAAGGCGATTCTTTCAGCACCTTCAAATCCTCGGGGGAAAACACCACCGCGATAAAGTTTCCGAACAGCTCGCCCATTTTCCTCACGGGCTGGCCGTTTATTTTGAGGCTCTTTTTTTCAAGCACCGAAAGCAGCGCCTCTACGGAAAGCTGCCCCTCCTTTTTCTCGATACCGCCTTTGATATATGCGGACTGCACGCCATCTCGGATGCACTCAGCCTCCTTCTGCGTGCGGAACGACTTGCCAATGCTTAAGAAGCCCACCGCTTCGAGCACGTTTGTTTTGCCGGCGGCGTTTTTACCCTGCAGAACATTGATGCCTTCCGAAAATGTCACGGAGAGGTTTTCATAACTGCGAAAGTTTTTGAGCACAAGACTGCTTATATGCATACGCCACTTCCTAAAAATACAAGTAATACCAAGCCGCACCCCACACATTGATAGCAATACCGAGCACCGTCAGCACCGCGGGCAGGGTCCATTGTCCGCGAACCGGCTTTTCTAACGGGTGTTCGCCGATAATCAGCAGCGAGAACGGCAGCAGATCGACCAGATACCGGCATCCAAACTGCCAACCTCCCATGGTCTTGTGGGAGAGCACCAGCAGAAGATGCACCGCCATGCTGATAAGACAGATGATGCGCAGCGTATTAAGCCGCCGCTGCAGCAGCCGGACAGCCAGCAATATGAACGCCGGGTTCACAAGAAAAAACAGCGTGCCGTTAAACTCGGGCCAGAAGCGTTCCCCGCCGGGCAGCTTCAATATCTCAAGGAAATTTCCCGGGACATATGACAAAGAGAACTGCGGCGCCGTTAAGAACTCGGGAAGATAATTGTGGCCGAACTCAAACAGATTGTCAAACCGCACCACATTATAGACCGCAGCGATGATGCCCACTGCCGCCAGCGGCAGCATATATTTGATTGAACGAACAAATGTTCGCGTCAGTGAGCCGTCCTTTATTTTAGTATACAGCTGATAAAAAAGCAACGGGGCATAGACGATATTCATAGGACGGCACGCAAACGCCGCGCCGAGGCTCAGGAACGAAAAATACCATGCGGCCTTTTTATCGCTCTCCATCAAATAAACAGCAAGCACGAGAAAAAAGAAGCTCTGAGTCTGGGCCGAAAACCATACCCAGCCCGTCAGCGATATATAGAACAGATTTGACCCGAGCGTCATGAGCAGCGCCACCAGCGAGGAATAAAGTCCGCCGAAACCGCGCCGCATCATAAACCGGTAGGTCAGCACAAACGAAAAGAATCCGAAAAGCGTATTCACAAGGTTGTCCGGCGTGTTCATTCCGAAAAAAGGCACGAGCAGAAACTGAACCACGCTCGGGAACGGCGGAAAACTCACATAATAATGACCACCGTACCACGCAAGCTCGAGCCATGAAACGTTTTCGGGCAGATATATCCTGCCTTCCCACCAAGCCGCTGCCTGCCGCGTGTACGTATCATAATCGGAATGCGAGAGGATGCTCTGCTCCATCACGCGGTACATGATGATGTAAGCACACACAAGCAGCCCCGCTGCCAATATGAAGTGGTATGTGTAGCGTTGCTTTTCGTCGTTCATATCGCCGTTATTTTATCATGGGCCTGCGTGCTTAAGCAATGCGGAATTGACGTGATCAGTCTTGTGTGTATTCTTTCCTGAATGAAGGGGCTTCCTTGTCATAACTGCGGCCGATGACGCAGTGTGCTCAATTCCCATGTTAAAAGTGTTTTGCCATGGGATGCTTCACTTCACTACGTTCCGTTCAGCATGACAACATGAGGTGATAAGCATATTGGCTTTCGGTCATACCAATTGAACATAAGCAAAAGAGGAATCTCATGGCGAGTACTCTTTCCATGGGATTCCTCTTCGAAACTTTTCATTCTTAATTATTAATTCTTAATTCTTGATGTAGATATGCGTGCTTGCCGCCTTGCCCGAAATGATATCGTCAATGCGGTTCACCGCGCTCGAAATGTACACATGCGTGCCGGCTTTGGCAGGACCCAGCGAATATTTGAGCTTCGCGCCCGCACCATGCGCGCCCGCACGTGACGCACCGCTGCAGCAGGCAATCGCCTCATTCATATGAGCCTCAAGCTCTTCGGGGCTGGTGCCGGTAATCTCGCGGATCAGCGTGGACGGATCCTTCGGGTTCTGATAGATACCGTTAACCGATGTCAGTATAATCAGCGTTTTGGCGTTAACAAGCATTGCAACCACCGCAGCAGTCTCGTCGTTATCCACGCACTCCACCACTTCGCGGCCGCCGTTGCCTATTTTCTTTAGCTCCATCTTGCGGTTTTCTTCGCTCGAAACGGGGTCGTTGTAGTTGATGATCGGAATCGCCCCCTGTAACGGCGCACGGTTGAGCAGCTTTAAAATATGCTCACGTTTTTCCGCGTCGTTAAAATGGCTGTGCTCCACGAGCACCTGCCGCACGGAATATTGGGGGCTGATAAACTGGCGGTAATTTTCCATCAGTATCGCCTGTCCCTGCGCGCTGTAGTCCGTTTTCACGTCTTCCTCGTCGCCGCTGAGCTCCCTGCCGTTGCGCTTTATAAAATCAATACGGCCAATCTCCGTGGCACCCGAGCTCACCAGCAGTATACCGGGCCTTAAAGAACTGCCCAACCGCGAAAATATATTGTAATCGATGTCCCCGTCGTCGTGGCGGATCAGCGCCATCGAGCCGATTTTGACGACGATATCATATGCACTTTCCAAAAGCGTCACTGCTCCTATCATTGGATACTTAAAATAACGATACCAGTATAATCATACAGCATATAAAAGTAAAGCCGCTGTTCAGTGCGTATGGCCGAGAATGGTGATCTCGTCCCCAACCGCCGCCTTAACCGCCTCGCGCATTTTCTTTGCAAACGGGCACGCAAACCCGATGGGGTTCCCTTTGGATATGCACGACGCAAACGCAATGCCCTGTGCGCCGCGCCTCACCATTTCCTGCGCTCTGGTTACGGCTTTTTTGCCGGGGCAGCCGCCGCACGAATTGACGCCCACGATTTCTATTTCGCCGTCAATCGCCTCAAACGCGCCCTTCTTTTCCTTTGCAAACAGCAAGTCTGTCGTGGCCGGGCACATGTCTTCGGTCTGCATGCACCGGATAATGCCTATTTTCATACTAGATCCTCTTTAATTTTTAACAAAATATTTTACAGAAAATCAACGCTGCGATGGCAACCCAGATCGCCAGTATGGGCAATGCGAAATACCACTTTTTCGGCCTGCCGTTCTGCCACATACCCAAAGCCTGCGCTTCGCATTCTTCCATAATCCTTTGGGGTATCAATTTAACTGACAATGCAATCAGCAGCGGCAGTATGATGAAATCATCCAAATAGCCGAGATCCGGAATGAAATCCGGTATCAGATCAATGGGCGATAGCGCGTAACCCACGGTGATTCCCGCGGCGATTTTAGCCAACATCGGCGTGTCTTTTCTTCTTAAGGCCAAATACACGGCCACAACTTTTGTTTTGAGCTGCTTTGATTTTTGACTGATAAAAAGAACGGCCTTAGATTTTCCGATGGCTTGACACATAGTCGATTTCATACCTTTTATTATAACAAAAAACAGAGGCCTTTTTGAAGACCTCTGTCCAAAGAGCTTTTTATTGAACCGATTCGGGCATTGCGTCCGGTGTGACGGCGGGCTGCTTTGGCGGCGCAATCAGCTTCTGTTTTCTCTCGAGCCGCACCATGATCACCATAAACACCACCATAGCGATAATGAATCCGGCACCGCCGATAATGCCCGTCGGCGCAGGGCCCACAAACGGGTTGACCGCCTCCGCGCCCGAGACAAACACCACCCCGGTAGCCGCCATACCGTTCAGCGTGCCGTGCGCAATCGCCGCGGGCAGACAGCTGCGCGTCCGGAGCGACACATACGAGAACAGCGTGCCCATGGCGATGCAAAAACCGCACATCGCAAGAATACCCGCAAACGGGTATCCCGGATACCCGAATCCATAGTTATGTCCGATCAATATCGTCAGCGGCGCGTGCCACAGCCCCCATATCACGCCGCTTAACAGCACGGTGGGCACCACGCTCATCTTTTCGGAAAGCTTGGGTACGAGATAACCGCGCCAACCCCATTCCTCCCCGGTCGCGTTTAAGATATTGATGACGGGTGAAAAGACCAATCCCAGCGCAATTGACACCAAAGTCATCGACTGCACCGCCGCGGGTTCGAGCTTTAGCCCCTGTGCCGCATAGCTTTGGGCCATATACCCCATAGCCGGGTCAAATAGGTTCGGGTTGACGATGAAGTAAAGCGCCGCGCCGGCGATAATGAGCCCGGCCGGCAGCAGCCACGCAAGAATATAGAAGCGCACATGCCCTTTAAAATTCGGCAGTATCCACGCATCCTTGAAGCCTTCCTTCGTCACAAGACGTGTGAACAGCACGCCGAGCGAAGGAATAAACATCATCGCGCCGACCAGCAGCGAAAAGACCGGGGCAAGCGCCGCGTTATTCATGATATTGCCGATCACGAATATCTCGAGCGCATAGGTCACCGCAAACGTAAACACAAGATAAATCGCGATCCGTTTGCCCGTTGTCATTTTATTCATACATGCCTCCCTATCTTATTATCTTTACAGCCGTGCCGTATGCAATCACTTCAGCTGCGCCCTGCATGATGGATGCCGACGCATACCGGATATTGATCACCGCATCGGCACCGAGCGCCTGTGCTTCATCCACCATACGTTTCATCGCGATCTGTCGGGCTTCGTTGAGCATTTCGGTATAGCTTCTGATCTCTCCGCCCACCAGCGTTTTCATGCCGGCCATAAAATCCTTGCCGAAATGCTTACTCATCACCACGTTGCCCTTTGCCATGCCAAGCGCCTCGCCGATTTCCTTCCCCGGAACATAATCAATATTTAGCAGCAGCATTTTCTTCGCCCTCCTTAATTTCTTTTATTCTCTGTTTCAATGCCATCGACACCCCGATGATGACGGCGGCGGGAAAAAGAAGAATCAATGCCGCCACAAGCGCCGGTACATGGTCGGCGATAAACGCCCAAAGCAGCAGCCCTGTCACCAAGGCCGCAAATGCAATGATGATAAATGCCGCTGTCATGGCTGTATAGCGCTGCTTTCTGTCCTTGCTGATACTCATAAACCGCGTTCCTTCCCGTTCCATTCTCTCCATCTGCGCCAAATACACATCAGGGTCCATCGTATCAAGCGGCTGCGCTGCCTCGGCCATCTGCGTGCACAGCCATTTTGTTTGCTCCAAGTTCACGCTGTCCCGTTCAAGCTTGATCACGTGCCGCCTTAAAGCGTCTTCGGCGGTCAGTATGCCTTTTTGCACCTTGAGGATTTCCTCAATGGGCATCGCAAGCTTTCTCAAAAGCTTGATTTTTTTGAGCATCTGGGCATCACTTTCGTCATAGTCACGGTATCCGTTACCCGTGTTGCGGCCCGGCGCAAGCAGCCCTTCCTTTTCGTAAAACCGTATATTTCTTTTGGTGATGCCAACCACCTGTTCAACCTCATTGATTTTCAAGTGAACGCCCCCTTAATGCTTAGTTTAATTGTATACCTTTAACCAAGAGGAAGGTCAATAGTCCTGTGGGAAAATAAAACAATCTTAAGTAAAGAGCCCTATCAGATCTATCTTCGGGTTGATTTTTTTATATGTCTTTGATATCCTTGAGCAGAAGGGAACTCTAACGTGATCTTTCAACCGGCTGACATCAGAGATGAGACACAAAGAAAGGACACCACTATGACGATCGCAATCGGCGGAGACCATGGCGCGTTTGAGCTGAAAAAGCAAATTATTGACCATCTGCAAGAGCGGGGCATCAAAACGCTTGACATGGGAGCATATGACGCAAAGTCAACCGATTATCCCGATTATGCGCCTCCGGTTTGCAGCGCCGTGCTTTCAGGCGAAGCGGACTTTGGTATCGTGATTTGCGGAACAGGCATCGGCATTTCAATTTCAGCAAACAAAATCCACGGCATCCGATGCGCACTGCTTAACGATACGTATTCTGCACGAATGGCGCGTGAGCACAATGATGCGAACGTGATGGCCATCGGCGCTCGCGTTTTGGGCGTTGGTCTTGCTCTTGATATCGTCGATACATTTCTGGACTCGGATTTTTCCCGTGATGAACGCCACAGCCGCAGAATAGAAAAAATAATGAACTTAGAGAAACGTTAATCGTTTCTTTATTTATAAATCGGTTTATTTTGGATATTATGCCTTATTCATGACTTTAGGTTTTTAGGGCACAATTGAAATTATATATAATGGAGGAATATTATGGGCAGGCTAGTCGTGATGGATCATCCGCTCATTCAGCATAAGATATCGCTGATCAGGGACAAGCAGACAGGCACGAGAGATTTTCGTCTTCTCGTTGAAGAAATAGCTATGCTGATGGGGTATGAAGTGACACGCGATCTTCCCCTCAAGGAAGTCGAGATTGAAACCCCGGTTGCCAAAGCCAAAACAAAGGTGATATCCGGAAAAACGATCGGCATCGTTCCCATCCTTCGTGCCGGCCTTGGCATGGTCAACGGCATACTCTCGCTCGTACCCGCTGCAAAGGTGGGGCATATCGGCCTTTACCGCGATCCCGAAACACTGCAGCCGGTGGAATATTACTGCAAGCTGCCCACAGATGCGTCTGAGCGCGACCTCATTATTGTGGATCCGATGCTCGCGACGGGAGGCAGCGCTAACGGTGCCATCACGCTGCTCAAAGAGCGCGGTGTGAAAAACATCAAGCTCGTTTGTCTCATCGCCGCTCCTGAAGGCATTGCCGCCGTACAGAAAGAGCATGATGATGTGGATATATTCGTGGCAGCTGTTGATGAAAAGCTCAACGACCACGGCTATATCGTTCCGGGCCTTGGCGACGCAGGCGACAGGCTGTTCGGTACAAAATAACCTGTTAAAGAAGGGATGAACGTATGGCTCTTGAAGTATTGACGCAAATCAAGGCAGCCGAAGAAACAGCTCAGGAAACGCGGCGTAACGCCGCAGCTGCAGCGAAAGATTTGATCAAGCTTGCCGAGCACGAAAACGCGGCTTATACGCAGCAGGTGATTGACAAGGCCAAGGCACAATCTGCCTTAGCCATAGCTAATGGACTGCAGGCCTCCAAAGAAAAGCTGGAGGCGCAGCAGACGCAGCGGCTGGAAGGTTGCAGCGTTTTGCAGAAAAGCGCCGAAGCAAAACTCGAACAGGCCGCAAACGTTTTGTTGGAGAGGATACTCAAATAGAATGGCGTTGCTGAAGCTCAAAAAGGTTGCGCTGATCGCGCACACCACATCAAGGTCCGCCGTGATGAAAATGCTCCAGGAAATGGGCATGGTTGAGATGACTTCCACCAAGCAGGAAGAGTTATGCGCGGCCGTGGCATCCGCTTCTCTGCCCGTTTTGGAAGCGAAGCTTGCCGACGTCCGTGAAGCCCTTGCTGTCATCAAGAAATTCGACGAGAGCAAAACAGGCTTTTTAACACCCAAACCTGCCATATCTCGCAGCGAGCTTAAAAGCTTTAACGTAAGGCTTGCCGAAGCAGACGAGGCGATTGCGCATATCAAGCAATATGCCGAGCATATGGCTGCACTGAAAGCACGCCGTCATCGTTTGAATTTGCGTATTTCACAGCTTGAGCCTTTTGAAGGCTTTGATGCGCCGCTTGAAAGCATAGGAACGGGACGCTATACCACTTCACTGCTTGGCACCATCCCGAATACCGCTGCCGAAAAATACCAGCAGATTGTTGAAAACTACGCTGACCGGGCGTATTTTGAAACAATTGATGCGGCTCGCTTTGCCGTCTATGTCGTGATGTCACTCGATATTGCCGAAGCGCTTTTGGGTGAGCTTAAGTATTTAGGCTTTGCCGAAGCGTACACGAAAGATCTTTCCGGCACTCCGAAAAACTTGATTCTGAGCCTTAGCAGTGAAATTGAGCAGATCAACCGCGAAGCCGCAAGTCAGGAAGAAGCCGCTAAGAAATTCGCCGACAGCATCCCCCTGTTGGAGGCACTCGAGGATTATTTGTCCAATGAAATCAACCGCGAGCGCAGCATAGAAAAGCTTGGGGAAACGGGCGAGACCTTTATGCTTGAAGGGTGGGTTTTGGAGGAAGATCAGGACAAACTGCAAAAAACACTCAGCCAGGCAGCACCGGAAATGTATATCACTTTCCGCGATCCGCTGGAAGATGAAACGCCGCCCACCGCCGTTAAAAACAAAAAACTGGTGGAACCGTTCGAGGCGGTTACAAATCTGTATTCCGCACCATCATACAGAGGCGTGGACCCGAATTTCATGATGTCAATCTTCTACTTCATTATTTTCGGCATGATGATCGGTGACTTTGCTTACGGTGTTATTCTGACTATAGGGACATACCTCGTGCTGCGGCTGAAAAAGCCGACCGGCATGTTCCGCCAAGTGACCACTGTCATTATGATCTGCGGCATATCCACGGCATTTTGGGGTTTGTTTTTCGGTACCATATTCAGCATTCCGGGCATTCCCGCCGTTCTCAACCCGCTGGAGGACGCGATGACGATGCTCATACTGTGTCTGGGCATTGGGGTCGTGCATCTGCTGTTTGGCCTGGGAATGGGTGTTTACGCCAATATCAAGCAGGGTAACGTTTTCGGAGCGATATTTGACAACATCTCATGGATGTTTGTGCTGATCGGTGCGGTAATGCTGATACTGGGCGGTATTTTGGGTACAGTCGGCACTTACTTGATTTTGGCAGGTGTGGCGATGCTGTTGGTTTCCCAACTACGGCAAAAGAAAAACGTTATTAAAGCGGTTACCGGCTGGCTTGGCGGGCTGTACGGTGCCACAGGATATCTCAGCGATGTTCTCTCCTATGCGCGTATCTTCGCGATGGGGCTAGCAACGTCAGTCATTGCAATGGTGTTCAATACCATAGCCGGGCTGTTTTTTGGTAACGTTGTGGGGTACATTATCGGCGCTGTTGTTATGACCGTTGGTCATGTGTTTAACATTGCGATCAATACGCTGGGTGCGTTCGTACACACCGCAAGATTGCAGTACATCGAGTTTTATTCAAAGTTTTACGAGACGGGCGGACACCTGTTTGCGCCGCTCGGTATAAAAACAAAGAACTACAGGTTGGAGGATTAGCCTAACGCCTGAGGGATAATATGATCATTGAATGACGTTACAGGAGGATTCATTTTATGGAACTATTCGGCGGTTATTTTGGATTGGTAATTTCAACGGTGGGTGCGGCATTGGCGGCAACGCTGGCAGGTATCGGCTCGGCTAAAGGCGTAGGCATGGCAGGACAGGCTTCGGCGGGTCTTGTATCAGAAAACCCGGAGCTTTTCGGGCGTGCGCTCGTTTTGCAGGCACTGCCTGGTACGCAGGGTATCTACGGTCTGCTCGTGGCGTTCCTTATACTGCTTTATAACGGTGTCATCTCCCCATTGGAAACGCCTATTTCGGCAGCGCAGGGGTTGGTCTATTTCCTAGGTTCATTGCCAATCGCGTTCGTTGGCTATTCTTCCGCAATCGCGCAGGGTAAAACGGCTGTCTCGGGTATCGGTATGCTGGGCAAAAGGCCGGAAGAATCCGGTAAAGCCATCACCATGGCAATCATGGTGGAAACATACGCTGTGTTGGCGCTGCTGGTCTCCATGCTGACGATTCTGCTTGGCGGAAACGCATTTAAAGGGTGATGGCATTGGCAGGAGCGGATAAGCTTATTGAAAAAATCAACGGTGATGCGCAGCAGGATGCGGAAAATATTTGGCGCGATGCCGAAGCCAAAAAGCGTGCCCGTCGCCAAGTGGTTGAACGCGAAATTGAAAGCGCTGTGGCGAAAATTGAAAAAAGCACAGCCGAAACGATTAAAGAGAACGACCGTCGGCTTGCTGCCGTTTACGACCTTGAATACAGAAAACAGCTTCTTGGCGCGAAACAAGTGATGATGGAGAAGGCCAAAGCCCTTGCGATGCAAAAGCTTGCCGCATTACCCGACGATCAATATGTTTCGCTGCTCAAGCAGTGCCTGATTGACTGCGCCGTGTCGGGCGCGGGCGGCATCATCATTTCGAGGAATGAAAAACGAATCGGACAGCCGTTCATTGACGGCGTCAATCGTGCGCTCAAGGCCAAATACGGCACGGGTGATGTCAGCTTGTTAAATGAAAAACGCGATTTCGAAGGCGGTTTCATCTATGTGGACGGCGGCCTCGAAATCGATATGTCGCTTGAAGCGCTGCTCAGCGAAGCCTGGCAGCGGTGTGAAACTCAAGTTGCTGCCGTTCTTTTCGGCGCATGATGGGATAAAACATGTCTGAAATTCAAAGCAGCTACCCCTTTGCCTCGGCCCGTGTCATGGCGCTCGAGTCAAAGCTGATTACAAATGAAAAGCTTACCCGGCTTATTGAAGCCAGGGATTTTGAAACGGCGATGCGTCAGCTCGTTGAATTTGGCTACGGACAATCCGCGTCAGATTTTGAAATGATGATTCAAAAGGAACTCAGCGAAACCGACGCGCTGCTGGCAGAGCTCTCACCGAGCGATGTGTTCACACGCATCGTGCGGGCCGGGCGCGATTATGCCAACTTAAAAGTCATCATCAAGTTGCTGATGCGCGGCCTTGCACTCGAAAGCGTCCCTCTCGTTTCGGGCAATATTAACGTGGAAACGCTGCGCCGCGCGATATCCGAGAATAATTACGTTGATCTGCCCGATCACATTAAGAAGGCTCTGGGTTACATCGACAGACAATTCGCCATAGCGGCGGATCCATCCGTGATCGGTGTTGCGCTGGACCGTGCGTATGCCAAGGAGATCCGCGATCTCACGGCCCAAATGAACAACGAACTGGTCACGACGTATTTTACAGTGTATTTCGATTTGAGCAACATCATTGCGATGCTGCGCGTGCGCGCGGCAGGGGCCTCTAAAGACACGTTTGACCGGGCTTTCCTTAAAGGCGGCCGTATTGAAAAGCGTACGCTGCTCGACGCGTTTGATCTTCCGGATGAAAACGTGCTGTCAGCGGCGGGCCGTGGCGGTTATGCCGCAATACTCGCTGACGCGTATGAAGACTACCTGAAAACCGGCAGCCTTTACATGCTCGAAAAAAAGCGCGATGACTATCTGCTCTCGCTGTTAAAGAAACATCGATACGATATGTTCGGCATCGGCCCGCTGTTCGGGTATTACATCGCCAAACAACGCGAAGCGGCGGGTGTGCGCATGGTGATGACAGCCAAACAGGGCGGCATCGATACGGACGTGGTGACCAAGCGATTAAAAGAGCTCTATATGTGAGGATGAAAGATGAACAAAATTGGTGTCGTGGGCGATTCTGACAGCATCATCGGTTTTAAAACGCTCGGTATCGATGTTTATCCGGCTGCGAATCACGAGGTGACCGCTGTAATAAACCGGCTCGCCACAAGCGGCTACGCGATTATATTCGTGACCGAACAGGCTGCTGAAACCGCCGCCGAGACAATTGCCCGATACAAAACGTCGCCGTTTCCCGCAATCATCCCGATACCGGGCAATCGCGGTGCAACAGGCTTTGGTATGAAGGGTATCCACGCAAACGTTGAAAAAGCGATCGGTGCGGACATCCTTTTTAAAGACGAATAACCGTGCGATAAAGCGCAACAGATAATATCAGGAAGGAAGAGCTTATGGAAGGCAAAATCGTCAAGGTTTCCGGCCCCCTCATCGTGGCAAGCGGACTGAAAGACAGTGAGATGTACGATGTGGTGAGGGTCTCCAGCCAGCAGCTTATCGGCGAGATCATTGAGCTGCGGGGCGACATGGCCTCAATTCAGGTGTATGAGGAAACGAGCGGCCTTGGACCCGGAGAACCGGTAACCCCCACGGGCAGCCCGCTCTCGGTGGAACTCGCTCCGGGACTCATCGAATCGATATTCGACGGCATTCAGCGCCCGCTCGATAAAATCAGAACGCTTGCGGGAGACCGCATCACGCGCGGTATCAATGTATCGCCGCTTGATCACGAAAAAAAGTGGACGTTCATACCGACCGCTAAGACCGGCGATACCGTCGCGGCAGGCGACTTTTTGGGGTATGTGCAGGAAACCAAGCTCGTTAAACACTATATCATGGTTCCCCCAACAGCGCAGGGCACGGTGGAATGGATCGCAAACGGTGAGGCCACGATCACTGAACCCGTCGCAAGGCTTAAAAACGGTGCGGACACAATCGACGTAACGATGCTGCAGAAGTGGCCGGTACGCCGCGGACGTCCGTTCGCCGAGAAATTGCCTCCGTCGGAACCCATGATCACGGGTCAACGCGTCATCGATACGCTGTTCCCCGTCGCCAAAGGCGGCGTGGCGGCCGTGCCGGGGCCTTTCGGCAGCGGCAAAACGGTGGTTCAGCATCAGCTTGCCAAGTGGGCTGACGCGGACATTATCGTGTACGTGGGGTGCGGTGAGCGCGGCAATGAGATGACCGACGTGCTGATGGAATTCCCCGAACTCAAAGATCCGCGCAGCGGAGAGCCGCTGATGAAACGCACGGTGCTGATCGCGAATACCTCCGACATGCCGGTGGCAGCGCGTGAGGCATCCATTTACACAGGCATCACGATTGCGGAGTATTTCCGCGACATGGGATACAAAGTGGCCATTATGGCCGATTCCACTTCGCGCTGGGCCGAGGCGCTGCGGGAAATGTCGGGCCGCCTTGAGGAAATGCCGGGCGACGAAGGCTATCCGGCTTATCTGTCCTCGCGCCTCGCGGGCTTCTATGAGCGCGCAGGCATCGTGAAGGCACTCGGCAGCGACGGACGCATCGGCGCGGTGACGGCCATCGGCGCGGTATCGCCGCCGGGCGGCGATATTTCGGAGCCTGTTTCGCAGGCCACACTGCGTATTGTCAAGGTGTTCTGGGGGTTATCCGCTCAGCTCGCCTACAAACGCCATTTTCCCGCGATTGACTGGCTCACTTCGTACTCGCTGTATCTCGACCGATTAACCGATTGGTTTGATTCGAACGTCTCTCACGAGTGGGTGGTTCTGCGTCAAAAAACGATGCAGCTGCTTCAGGAAGAGGCGGAGCTGGAGGAAATCGTCCGGCTTGTCGGCGTGGACGCATTGTCATTAAAAGACCGCCTGAAGCTCGAAACCGCGCGAAGCATCCGCGAGGATTACTTGCATCAAAACGCGTTCCACGATACCGATACATACACGTCGCTGAGTAAACAGTACGGCATATTAAAGCTCATCCTTCTTTGGGGCGAGCTGGGCGAAAAAGCACTCGCCGCCGGCGCACCGCTCTCTAAAATATCGGCATTGCCCGTGCGCGAGGAAATCGGCCGCGCGAAGTATGTGCCTGAAAAAGACGTGGCAGAAAAATTTGCAGCCATCACGCAGAATCTGGAGAACCAGATGAGCGCGTTATATGAGGAAGGTGGGATAGACGTTGCTTAAGGAATACCGCACGATCAGCGAGGTTGTCGGTCCGCTCATGCTTGTAGAGGGTGTCAGCGGCGTGAAATACGACGAGCTTGTGGAAATCGTTCAGCAGAACGGCGAAACTCGGCGCGGCAAGGTGCTGGAGATTAACGGCGACAAGGCGCTCGTGCAGCTGTTTGAAAGCTCTCAGGGTCTTAAAATTTCCACCTCCAAAGCGCGTTTTCTCGGACGCAGCATTGAGCTCGCGGTGTCATACGACATGCTCGGGCGCGTGTTCGACGGTATGGGCGAGCCGATTGACAACGGCCCCGCCATCATCCCCGAGAAGCGCATGGACATCAACGGCGCGCCCATCAACCCGGCGGCGCGCGACTACCCGGAGGAATTCATTCAAACGGGCATATCCGCGATCGACGGTCTTAACACACTCGTACGCGGACAGAAGCTGCCCGTATTCTCAGGCTCCGGCCTGCCACATGCCAACCTTGCCGCGCAGATTGCGCGTCAGGCGAAGGTGCTTGGCGGCGAATCGAACTTTGCGGTAGTGTTTGCCGCGGTCGGCATCACGTTTGAGGAAGCCGATTTCTTCATCAGCGATTTTAAAAAGACGGGCGCGATTGACCGCACCGTGCTTTTCATCAACCTCGCGGACGACCCGGCCATCGAGCGTATTTCTACGCCGCGTATGGCGCTCACAGCCGCCGAATACCTCGCATACGAGAAAAATCTGCACGTCCTCGTGATCATCACGGATATCACGAACTATGCCGAGGCGCTGCGTGAGGTTTCCGCCGCGAGAAAGGAAGTGCCGGGCCGCAGAGGCTACCCGGGCTACCTCTATACCGACCTTGCAACGATGTACGAGCGGGCGGGCCGCATCAAAGGGCGCGAAGGTTCCGTCACGCAGATCCCGATACTCTCGATGCCTGAAGACGACAAAACGCACCCGATTCCGGACTTAACGGGCTACATCACGGAAGGACAGATCATTCTCTCGCGCGAGCTGCTGCGCAAAGGCGTCACACCGCCCATCGACGTGCTGCCGTCACTCTCGCGCCTCAAAGATAAGGGTATCGGCAAGGGCAAAACGCGCGAGGACCATGCGGATACGATGAACCAGCTGTTTGCGGCATACGCACGCGGCAAAGATGCCAAAGAGCTCTCGGTGATTCTCGGCGAGGCCGCGCTGTCTGACGTGGATAAGCTCTATGCAAAATTTGCGGACGCATTTGAAAAGCAGTATGTCTCTCAGGGGTATGAGACGAACCGCACGATAGAAGAAACGCTCGATCTCGGATGGAAGCTCTTAAAGATACTGCCGAAAGCGGAGCTCAAGCGCATCAAGGACGAATTTATCGAAAAATATCTGCCGGCGGACGAGGACTAAACAATGGCTGTTTTACGTGTGAACCCCACACGCATGGAATTAACCAAGCTTAAAAAACGCCTGGTGACGGCCACGCGGGGGCACAAGCTGCTCAAAGACAAACGCGACGAGATGGTACGGCAGTTTATGCTGCTGATCCGCCGCAACAAAACGCTGCGCGAAGAAGTGGAAGCGGCGCTTTCTGACGCGCTCGCGGGATTTGTGCTCGCACGTGTGGCGATGTCTAAAGACTCGATGGACGAAGCCCTTATGTATCCGATACGCGAGGTGGAGCTCTCCATCAGCCGTGCGAACATCATGAGCGTGGATGTGCCGAAAATCAGCTACAAAGAGAAGAAGCAGGAGCGTTCGTTCTTCCCGTATGGGCTGCTTACCACATCGGCCGAGCTCGATAACGCGACAACAAAGCTTTCGAGCGTGCTGCCGCAGATGGTGGAGCTCGCTGAACTCGAGAAAACATGCAACATGCTGGCGGATGAGATTGAGAAAACGCGACGGCGCGTGAACGCACTCGAGTATGTGATGATTCCGCAGCTACAGGAGACCATCCGCTATATCCGAATGAAGCTTGACGAAAATGAGCGCGGCAACTTGACACGGCTCATGAAAACCAAGGACATGATTGCCAAACGCGAGGCGTAAACACACAAAGGAGAGAATTTAACTCTCCTTTTTTGAAAGAAGGGGTATGTGTGAAACGAAAAACACTGGTTTTGGTGCTTTGCATGGTACCGCTCCTCGCATGCTTTGGCTGCGGGTCGGTAGAAACGGCCGCTTCGGCAAGCGATGCCGACGTGCCCACTGAATTCGCATACGACGGCAGCATCATAAGCGGTCTGCTCGACCGCATCATTGCATCACCGAATAAAGTGGAATCGTACCCGGTGCAGATCACAAGCGCGGAGCTCGTTCGGCAGGGCTGCCTCATACATTACGACAAGCTCGCCTACAACGATAATTACGTGCGCGGCAGCACAGACCCCGCGGAATCGTATCTTATCAACGAGGAAGAACTCGACGAGCAGACTGCGGTTTACAACGCTTATCTTAGCTGCGCCAAACTGGACACGCCTTATTTGGACAAAACCTTTGTGGAATACATTAAAAACAAAAAGAGCGGCGCGCCCTTCACGCTGTATTGGCTGGACGGCCAGGTGATTTTCGTCAGCGAGATCAAAATATCGTAATGGAATTAACAATTAAAAATTAACAATTAAAAATTAACAATTGAAGGACGCTCCGGAACCGGAGCGTTTTTTGCTTCCTCTATTTTCAACATAAGCGAAAGCCTCCTTTTAAAAGGAGGTGGCACGCGCAGCGTGACGGAGGATTGCGGTTTACATAGCATTAGATTCATCCTAGCAGGCAGCAGCTCATGCTACCCTGAGCGTGAGCGAAGGGTCCCATGTCAAAAGAGCGCTAAGCCAAGGAATGCTGGTCCACTTAATAGTCACCGTTGGCGCATCAATCTGCATGACAAAAGGATACTGCATGTTTCTTCTGATTTTCACAGTTTGAAGTGGATTGAGAACGGTTCGTCGGAGATAAGAAGCTACGCGCAATGATTACTCCCTCCATCAATTGCCCGATAAATCGGCCAATTGCCACCTCCCTCATTGAGGGAGGCAGGGGCAAAGCGTAGCTAAATCGGCGAATAAGCCTCCTTTTGAAAGGAGGTGGCACGCGCAGTGTGACGGAGGATTGCGGTTTATATAACAGCATGTTTACGCAAGCAGGCAGAAGCTCATGTCACCCTGAGCGTGAGCGAAGGGTCCCATGTCAAATGAGCGCTAAGCAACTCCCTCCGTCATCGAGGGAGGCAGGGGCAAAGCACATTGATTGGCTGTTTAAGATTTAATAAAATCATTTTCAGCTTTATCTCCACCCCAATTGCATAGCGCAGCTATATCGGCGAAAAAGGCGTCTGCACAGATGCCATAAAGGCAGATTTTGTGCAGCGTGACAAAGGTACGCAATCATACGAAATACCCATATTTCATATGATTAAGCGAAATACATATAAGGAGCGTTGCCATATGGATACCACCATCAGCCTTGATTATCCCATCAGCAAGGCTTTTGAAGGCCGTTATTATATCGGCCATACGCCCGTCCTGCCGCTCACATCCATCGCTTGGGGAGCGCTGCTGAATCCTGTTGATTCCCCCGTGAACCTTTACGTCCGAGTCTTCACCGTCTGCAATTTCTCAGCCACACCGTTTCAAGCGCAGGCATGGCTTGGTGCGCCGCTCGAAAACGCGGAGGTTTCGCCGCATGTATCGCCCAGCAACATCGCAAAAAAACCACTGCGCGACCCATATGTGCGCCTTCTTTACGCAAACAGTTCCGGCACGCCGACCTGCGGCACCAGCCTTTTCTCTCGCATCGCACAGCCCAACGCGACCATCGTGGGTCAGTACGACGGAGAGATCATTATCCCGCCCGGTTCATCGTTTGCGGTTTACCTTTTCTCACCGGGCGCGCAGCGCATCAACGCCGAACTGGCGTTAGGCTGGTGGGAGGAATACGCATAAGCGCTACATCACGAGCGTACCGTTATTCGTATGCTGAATCATGAATATATCTTCTTCCACGCCTGTTTGGGCGTTGACATAGATGATATAGTCCTGACCGTCGATGGCGCCCGTGAACTCCCAGCATACTTTTTCTTCGTTTGTATCCATCGGAATCAGCGCAAGGCGCACGCCCTGCACCTGAATGCCGGCGGTGAGCATTTGCTGTGCCTGTTCCTGCGTGAGGGCGGGAGGGTTCAGCGTGCGCGATTTGTGAGACATTAAGTAATTGTGCGCGTCCATACCCACAACCGTCGCCGTGGGGATGTCCACCCACACTTTGATCAGATCGGGGTACAACACGATATTGTCCTGCATGGGTGCGAGATTAATCACAGCCATGCCATCGTAAAACTGGGCGTAGCTCGCCGCGCTCGGCCCGTAGCCCTTGTCAATCAGATACTGCTGCGCCGCATTCGCCAGCTGCTCGTATTTCTCATCGGTAGGCACAGCGGAAATACCGCCGTCGGTGGACATCATGGTCCAAAGCACCTGCGACCCCTGTTTGCTGATGTAAATCTCAAACGCCTTCCCGTTCATATTGCCTCTAAACCCAAAGCTCGGAATCGTACCGTCTTGTTCGCCCGCATCCGCCAAGGCTGTTGCATCCACACCCAAAAACTGAGCGGCTGTTTGTGCGGCTTGCTCACGCGTCACCTCAAAATCGCCGAGGCCTTCGGGCTGCTTGTCCTCAGTGCTTTCGGAAAACGGGCCATCGTATACGAGACGCGGAAACTGCTGATTCGTAAAATCGAGGTTGCCCGCCTGCTCATCCGAGGCAAGAAACACGTCCTCCGCGAACCCGTTGTCATCCGGATAGCCGCTGCTCCACATTGTGTTGAGCTCGTTATACACCTCGCTGCACGACGACGCAAGCTGCTGAATCTGGTTGAAATCGTCCTGTGTGAGCGTTTCACCGCGCGAAAGCTTATCCGCAAGATAGTGGCAGTAATCGCCTGTGCGATTGACAAACTGTGTGAGCGTTGATGTGCCTGAAAACGATACGGGTAATGCCGCAAGCGAGCTTTCTGTGTCGCCCGTCTGCCGCCAGACGTCCATCAGCAGCATCGTGTATTGGTTGGCACCATACGAGGCCTTGAGCTTGTAAAGCTTAGCCTCCAAACTCGTTACATCTGTCATGAGCTGCTCAAACGATTTGGTATACAGCGCGCTAATCTGGTTTTTAAGCTGCTGCTTCTGGCTGTGAAACACAATGGTCGTCACTGTCAGCGTCACAATCAGCACGCCGGCCGCCGCTGCCGCAATAATTTTATAAATCCTTTTCATGGGGCCCCTCCTAGCTGCAGAAAATGTGATCGCCGATGGTGCAGATCACCGGGCGCGATCGGATGTATTTGTTGCTCGTCTTGGCGGGATTGTAGTAAAAAAGCGCGCCGCCCGATGGGTCCCACCCGTTCAGTGCATCTCTTGCCGCGCGCAGCGAGCTTTCGTCGGGCGCGAGGTTAATCTGCCCGTCGTCCACCACAGAAAACGCGCCGCTTTGGTAAATCACCTTTGCGATGCTGTTGGGGAACAGCGAGCTTTCCACACGGTTTAATACCACCGCCGCCACGGCCACCATGCCCTTGTACGGCTCACCGCGCGCCTCACCGTGCACAAGTCTTGCGAGCAAATACACATCCTTATCGCTTGAGCTGTTGCCGCTTGGCCCGGAGGGTGCCGCCACGCCGAGTTTTTCCGCCGTCTGCGCGCCCACGATACCGTCCACCGTGATGCCATGCTTCTTTTGGAACGCAATCACGGCATCCTGCGTCTGTGCGCCGTAGTAGCCGTCCACATTGCCTTTGTAATAGCCCCAGTCCTTCAGACGCTGCTGAATTTCCCGTATGGCGTCGCCGCTTGAGCCCATTTTGTACGATGCAACGGGCAAAACAGCGCTGCCGCAGCACAATAAAACCGCAAGCAATAAAAGTGCAAGCGGTTTTAGTTTCTTTTTCATATCGCCGGTCTCCTTGATGAAAATGTACGGCAGGTTATGAAAACAGGCTCCCGAACAACTCCGCGAAGAACGAGGTGTATTCCACTTTGGTGGCCCCTTCGTCGAGGCCGTCAATCTCCGTGAGACAGAGCGGGGGGAACATCACACACCACCAGTTGTGTCCTTCGCCTTCACCGAGCGAAATCCTCAGCGCCTGATAGTCACCTTCGGGGTATGTCACGTTCTGATAGGTTCTGTCGGGGAAGTGGAACGTGCCCACCTGTGCCGTGGCCGTGTAGTCAAATCCGTTTGCGGCCAGCGTTTCATTTGCCGTCTTTTCTATTATCTCAAGGTTCTTTTCGATATATGCGCGCGCTTCCTGCGCGTTTGTGCACTGCAAAATTCCGTTCTTTGTGGCTTCGAGCACCGCGTCACGCACCTGCATTTTTACCTGCTGATCCGCATCGCTGTCGGAGTTCGCGATGACATGCAGGCGAAACGGCGTGGGCGCGCACGCAGATAGGAGCAGCACCAGCGCCATCAATATCGCGAGCGCCGATAGCTTTTTATTTGTGGTCATTGTTCCTTACCTTTTGTATCAGTGTCATATATATGCGCTATCAATTATGACCACATACACAAATTATATACATGAGATAAAAAATGCATTGTGTTTCATTACATTTTTAACTTTGTTCGATACGACAATATTGTTTTAATATTGGCTATATGGTATTTATAAGCATTACTAATTATTTTAGATATTTATGTGATTACATAGTTCTATAGTTTTTTGGATTGTGCGGAGGGATATCTATGAGGGTATAGAAAAGTCCTTGTAAAAACCAAAAGGCGCGAACCCTGCCGCAAAGCGGCAGCTGGCTTATCAAGGGCTAATCTTATGGTAGCACATAAAGTCTCATTGTCAATTATATAAATTAAAGGATTAATTGTGTTTAATAATAATACCCGATCATTGCCCCTCATGCGGTGAAAAATTGCGCGGCAGGTAGCAAAACGATCATAATGCGGAGGCTTCCGGCAGCCCTTCTTGGGGGGAGGGCGCTACAAACAACTCGCTTGTTGTATCAATGACTAAACTCTCCGCAATGCGTTTCATGGTCGAAAGCTCAGAATCTGTCGCCGTTTGATCAGCATCGGGGCCGACAAAAGTACGATAAGCATCGAACTCGATCACACCGTGAGGCGCTCTGAAAAAATACCGATAGCCATGAAACAACGCTTCTTCATCATTGATTGTTGTACCGACATGGCGGTATTCAAGCATGAACCCGTCTGCTCCGTTGATCACAAACATTTTTTCTTTGCCAATAATCTCGCTGCCATAGTATTCTTTCAGATCAAACGTGCATTCTTCAACTGTATTGCCGTTGAGGTAATACACGCTGATATACTGATTGTGATTATTACTATTGAGGTCGAGCAGCAGGCCTTCGTCTTTCTCCCCTTCATCGCTGCTCCAACTACAGGGAATTGTCACACTGACGGTGCCATCGGGCGAGCTTATCGTTTGATCGTATGAAGATAAGGGCGAATTGTCTTTTCCTTCTTTGACATAATACATCGATTGAGTTTGAACCAAGAACAACATAAGTAGAATCATCGTTAATCTTCTAAGCATTCCGGCACCCCATATCTCTGCGAATATATGATATGACTCATATTATATATGATATCCTTTTATTAGTATACATCCTTTTACATCAATGTCTGACGCGTCCAATTTTTCACATGATCCGGCTCTTAATATGACTCGTGAATTGTACCTTTCCCGATAATTAAGAAAAATCCCGCCGCATACCATAATTTGTTGATTATGGCCTTAAACTTGTGTGTATTTTATTGATATATCACTCATTTGCTATTTCTCTCGTCTAGCCTTTTGTGCTATAATGGTCTGTGAAATTTTAAGGAGGCCAAAATGCAGCGGGTTTTGCTAAACATAACGGGTACCCAACATGAAGGTGATTCGAACGAGCGTATCGAATTAATCACCGAAGGCCGCCTGATCAAAAAGCCCGAAGGGCTTTTCATCGAATACGACGAAAGCGAGCTGACCGGTATTGACGGCTGTACCACCACGCTTGTGTTCACGGACGACAGCGTCACGATTGAGCGCAACGGCACGCTCAATATGCAGATGGTTTTCTCGCCGGGCCGCGTTTTCGACAGCAGTCTTGAAACACCTTACGGCTCTGTCAGCCTTCATGTGTTCGCCTCGTTGGTGGAAAGCGAGCTCAGTGAAAACGAAGGCCGCCTGCGTCTCGAATACGAATTAAGCCTGGGCACTCTTTCGACTTTTAACAAGCTTGACCTCTCGTTTAAAAGTATGGAAGAATGCGTAAATTAAATATGAATCGGAAACTGAGGTGATAAAATGCTTATTGAATGGCTTGGTCATTCCTGCTTCAAGGTCACACTGAAAAACGGTACACGCATATTGCTTGACCCTTATGACGACCGTATCGGCCACACACTGCACGATGTGGAGGCCGATATCGTGACGATCAGTCATGCGCATCATGACCACAACTACGTATCATGCGTCACCGGCAATTATACGGTGGTGGACAAGCCCGGCACATACACGTTCGGCGAGCTCACCATTGAAGGAATTAAAACCTGGCACGACAAAGTAAACGGTGCGCAGCGCGGCGAAAACATCTGCTTTATGCTGACCATCAATGGCATGCGGCTTTGCCACATGGGCGATATCGGGATTGTTCCGGGCGGCGACATCATCCAAAAACTCAAAGGTACTGAGATCCTGCTGATTCCCGTTGGCGGCAAGTTTACGATTGATGCGTGCGAAGCGCTGCAGGTCTGCGAAGCGATTGAGCCGAACATCATCATTCCTATGCATTTTCAGACGGCAGAAACAGGCCTGGACCTCGCGCCGTTAAGCGATTTTCTTGAAGCCGCGGGCCGCGAGTATGATGTGTCTCAGCTTGGCAAAGGCTATATCAATATTGATAAAGCGACACTTAAAAAGCGCACGCGTATTATTGTGATGGAGTATCTGTAAACATAAAAATTGTTTTGTTATTTATGGAGGGGTTAATGTCCACGAAATTTATCTTTGTAACCGGCGGTGTGGTATCTTCACTAGGAAAGGGGATCACGGCGGCATCTCTGGGTCTGCTGCTTAAAAGCCGCGGCCTGAAAGTCTCGCTGCAAAAGTGCGACCCTTACATCAATGTTGATCCGGGCACAATGAGCCCATTTCAGCACGGTGAAGTTTTCGTCACGGACGACGGTGCCGAAACCGACCTTGATATCGGCCATTATGAGCGCTTTACCGACGAAAATTCGTTTGCGGATTCCAACGTGACCACCGGCAAGGTGTATTGGAAGGTCATCACGAAGGAGCGCCGCGGCGATTACCTTGGCGGTACCGTTCAGGTGATTCCGCATATCACCGACGAGATCAAATCACGCATTTACAGCGTGGCCAGCAAGGAAAAGCCCGACGTTGTGATCACGGAGATCGGCGGCACGGTGGGCGACATCGAATCACAGCCGTTCCTCGAGACGATTCGACAGATCAAATGGGAAGTCGGCGAAGAAAACTGCATGTACATCCACGTCACGCTGATGCCTTACCTGCACAAAGTGGGCGAGCTTAAAACAAAGCCGACGCAGCACAGCGTGAAGGAGCTTAGAACCATCGGTATTGAGCCGGATATCATCGTGTGCCGCACCGAGCTTGAACTGACCGACGATATCAAGCGCAAAATTGCGCTGTTCTGCAACGTGAGCCCCGCAAACGTGGTGCAGAACCTCGATGCGGATTCGCTTTACGAAGTGCCCATCATGCTGCGCAACGAAAAGCTTGACAAACTCGTTTGCGAACGGCTTTCGCTGCCCAATGTGCCCAGCGATATCCCCGAGTGGGAAAGCATCGTGCGCATACAGAAGCAGAAAAAAGAGCAGGTCAAAATCGCCATCGTCGGCAAATATATCGAGCTGCATGATGCATACTTGAGCATTGCGGAATCGCTCACGCATGCGGGCATTGCAAATAAGCTCGATGTGAAAATACTTTGGATTAACGCCGTGGACATTGAAGAGACCAACGACGCGGCCGACATACTGAAAGACGCGGACGGCGTGATTGTGCCGGGCGGCTTCGGCGACAGAGGTATAGAAGGCAAAATTAAGGCCATACAATATTGCAGAGAGAACAAAGTGCCGTTCTTCGGTATTTGCCTTGGCATGCAGCTCGCGATCATTGAATTCGCGCGCAACGTGCTTGGATACCGCGAAGCCAACTCGACAGAGCATTGCTCCGATACACCGTATCCGTTTATTGACCTGATGCCCGAGCAGAAGAACATCACGGATATGGGCGGCACGATGCGGCTCGGCAGCTACAAATGCTGCCTTAACAAGGGCACATATGCCTACGACGCGTATCAGACGGACGAAATCAACGAACGTCATCGCCATCGCTACGAGTTTAACAACATATATCTCGAGCAAATGACAAAGGCGGGCATGCGCGTGGCGGGCGTGAACCCCGATCACGGGCTTGTGGAAATCATGGAGATCGCCGATCATCCATGGTTTGTGGGCGTTCAGTTCCATCCCGAATTCAAATCGCGGCCGATACGCTCACATCCGCTGTTCAGAGAGCTCGTGGCAGCCGCCAAGCGCTACGGAGACAGCAAAAAGAACAAAAAGTCCGGCGAATAAGCCGGGCTTATTCGTTAAGGATCCCATTGGAGGACATTGTTTATGACAGATTCGAAGGCACGGAATTTTATTGAGGAGATCATTGACGCCGATCTTGAATCGGGGCGCGTCAGCCAAATTGCGACGCGGTTTCCGCCCGAGCCTAACGGTTATCTGCACATCGGCCACGCCAAATCGATCTGCCTTAATTTCGGGACCGCTTTGAAATACGGCGGCATTTGCAATCTTCGGTATGACGACACCAACCCGGTTAAGGAAGATGAAGAATACATCCGCAGCATTGAAAAGGATGTGCGCTGGCTCGGCTTTGAACCGGCGGCTGTGCTCTACGGCTCCGACTACTTTGGCTATATGTTCGACTGTGCCGTGAAGCTCATCGATAAGGGCCTTGCCTATGTCTGCGATTTGAACGCGGAGCAGATTCGGGAATACCGCGGCACGCTAACCGAGCCCGGAAAAAACAGCCCGTACCGCGACCGCAGCATTGAAGAGAACCGGAAGCTGTTTCTTGAAATGAAGGACGGCAAGTACGGTGACGGCGAGAAGGTGCTGCGCGCCAAGATTGATATGGCAAGCCCGAACCTCAATATGCGCGATCCTGTGATTTACCGCATCCTTCATTCACCGCACCACCGTACGGGTAATGACTGGTGCATTTATCCGATGTACGATTACGCCCATCCGCTTGAAGATGCGTACGAAGGCATTACCCACAGTATATGCACACTCGAGTTTGAAGATCACCGCCCGCTTTACGACTGGGTTGTGCAGCATTGCGACTGCAAACCGGTGCCGCACCAGTATGAATTTGCGCGTCTGAACCTCACGCGCACCATCATGAGCAAGCGGTATTTAAAAAAGCTCGTCGACGAAAAGTTTGTCTCGGGTTGGGACGACCCGCGCATGCCCACGCTCTCTGGGCTCCGGCGCCGCGGCTTCACACCCGAAGCAATCCGCGATTTCTGCGAGCGCATCGGCGTTGCGAAATCAAACAGCGAGGTGGATGCGGGGCTGCTGGAGCATTGCGTGCGCGAACAGCTTGGACAGACCGCGCCGCGCCGTATGGCCGTGCTCGATCCTTTAAAAGTTGTGATTGAAAACTACGAGGGAGACGGCGAAACGGTACAATCCGAGAATCTGCCCAAGAACGACGAGGCCGGCCTGCGCGATGTGGAATTCTCCCGGGAAATATATATCGAGCGCAGTGATTTCATGGAGGATCCGCCGGGCAAGTTCTTCCGGCTCGCACCCGGCAAAGAAGTCCGGCTCAAGGATGCCTACATCATCAAGTGCGAAAAGGTGATCAAAGATGAAAACGGTACCGTCACTGAATTACGCTGCACCTTAGACCCCGATTCCAAAACGGGCGGCGCGACGGCGGGCCGTAAGATCAAAGGCACGCTGCACTGGGTAGACGCGGCCAGTGCCGTGCCCTGCGAGGTGCGCCTTTACGATTTCCTCTTAAACGAGGGCGAAGGCGACTTCTCCACACGGCTCAACGAGGAATCGCTCAAGGTGCTGCCCAATGCACTGATTGAAGCGGCGGGGGCAGATGCGGCCGTGGGTGAGAGGTTCCAGTTCCTACGCCAAGGATACTTCTGTGTGGACCCGGACAGCACGCCTGAAAAACCCGTGTTCAACCTGATTGTGAACTTAAAAGACAGCTATAAAGAATAACAACGACCCCTTTCGGAAAGGAGCTAATGCGGCCAGCAGGCCGCATTGTCATGTTTATGAGTCAAATACGCACACGTTTTGCACCAAGCCCCACGGGCTATCTGCATATCGGCGGCCTGCGGACCGCGCTGTACGCGTGGCTTTTCGCGCGCAAGAATGGCGGCGCTTTCATACTGCGCATTGAGGATACCGACACGGGACGCGAGGTGGAAGGCGCAAAGGACGTTATTTTCTCGACATTGCGCCAAACGGGGCTTGATTACGATGAAGGCCCCGATGTGGGCGGCCCGTTCGGCCCGTACATACAGAGCGAACGCGCCGATATCTACAAGCAGCATGCGGAGATGCTCGTGAAATCCGGCGCGGCATACCGCTGCTTCTGCACCAAGGAGCGCCTCGCGGACGAACGCGCCAAAGCCGAAGCCAGAGGCGAAACCTACACGTACGACAAGCACTGCCTTGCGCTTTCGGAGGACGAAATCCAGCGCCGCATTGAGGCGGGCGAGCCGTATGTGATCCGTCAGAATATACCGCGCACGGGTGAAACCACCTACACCGATGTGGTGTTCGGCGATATCACGGTACCCAATGCCGACCTCGACGACAACGTGCTCTTAAAAGCCGACGGCATGCCAACTTACAACCTCGCCAACGTGGTGGACGACCATCTGATGGGCATCACGCATGTGATCCGCGGCGTGGAATATCTCTCATCCACACCAAAGTACAACCATCTTTACCGCGCTTACGGATGGGAGATTCCGACGTACATCCATCTGCCCGTTGTGATGAAGGACAAACAGAGAAAGCTTTCTAAGCGGCACGGCGACGCTTCGTTTGACGATTTTATAAAAAAAGGGTATCTGAAGGAAGCGCTGATCAACTACATCGCGCTGCTCGGATGGAGCCCCGGCACCGAACAGGAGATATTCACGCTTGAGGAGCTGATCGACGCGTTCCATATCGAGGGACTCTCGAAGTCATCCGCGATATTCGACGTGGACAAGCTCACATGGATGAACGCGCAGTATATCCGTGCGCTCGACAAAGACGCGTTTATTCAAACCGCGATGCCATACTTTAAAGAAGCGGGCGTGGAAGCGTTTGATCTTGGCCTGATTACCGAGCTCATACAGCCGCGGCTCGAGCGGCTCGACGAGATTCCCGGCAAGCTCGCATTTCTCACACAGATGCCCGATTACGACACCGCGCTGTATACGCACAAAAAAATGAAGACAGACGCAGAAACGTCGGTGCCTGTTTTGCTCGAAGCCAAAACGCTGCTTGAAGCACAAACCGATTATGCGCTTGAACCATTGAAGGAAGCGCTGCACGCGCTTGTGGAAAAGCTCGGCGTTAAAAACGGCCAGCTGCTTTGGCCGCTGCGCATCGCCATCACCGGCACAGAGGTCACGCCGGGCGGCGCGGTAGAAGCTGCGTGTCTGCTCGGAAAAGAGGAAACGCTGCGCCGGCTCGATTTCAGCCTCAAAAAGCTCGGCGGTTGAGCCATAGATGTACCCGTCATAAAAGCGGCCTTGCCAACTTATATAATATTCGTTTTACACAGTCGGTATAGCCTTTCAGCTATGCCGATTTGTTATTAATGATGGTTGATAGAGCAATACCGGTATTCAGATTTCTACACTCCAGAAAAGCAATGTATATGCGCCGCCCGATCGGCATCTGCTAAAGCTTGTTTTCGCTGTATTGTGGTATATTATCAGTAAGTCAATTTTATAAGACTACGAAAAGCATGGGCTTACCCCAAACACTCGAGCAGAATGAGAGGTGTTTAACATAGAAGAAGACAGAAAACCGGTTTCTGCCTATCAAAGCGGCGAAGCCTTGGATGAAGGACCTTTTTACCACGGAACAAGAGCCAGCTTAAAACCGGGGGACCTGCTGGAACCCGGCTACAGCTCCAACTACGGTGAGCGAAAAAAAGCCAACTTCGTGTATCTGACGGCAACGATGGACGCCGCCGTATGGGGGGCGGAGCTTGCGGTCGACGACGAGCCCGGCCGCATCTATCGCGTGGAACCCACGGGCGACTTTGAGAATGATCCCAATCTGACGGATAAAAAGTTCCCGGGCAACCCCACGAGATCCTATCGCACCCGTTATCCTCTGCGTGTTGTGGGCGAAATTACTGACTGGGAAAGACATGCCCCGGAGGTACTCCAGCAAATGCGCGATCATCTTGATGAGCTGAAGCGCATGGGCATTGAGGCGATCAACGACTAATAAGATACACATCACTTATAAAGCAAAAAGCAAGGTTTCTCATCCCTTGCTTTTTTCATTCGTTATTCAACATTGTGTAAGTGCGGTTCGCCGTCACAGCCCCGAAGTGGGAAAGGCCTGCACCTGATTAAGAAAGATGATGACGCCGACGGCCGCACCGGCAATAACAACGAGAATCAACACGAGCGCAGTGGCGGTCTTCTTTTTCATAGTTTCGGCTCCTTACATATGATTGCGGTTTCATTATACCATTCTCTGAATAAAAAGACAGTGTTCCAAAAACAATAATCATTATATTGGTACATCCAGTGTCACTATACGTCAATATCCAAAACTACGTGCCTGTCCTCACGTTGACCATATACAGCTTGCAAGTTGTCATATCCTTTTCAGGCTGGCTTAAATCATGAATGTATTCAAGTCAGCAACAACGCATTTAGGCTTCTCCTTGAGGCGAAGCTGTCGCCGACAGGCGACTGATGAGGTGTTCGTTTTGACAATGATTAATACCCCATCCAATGCTTCTGTTAATTTTTAGACAAAAAGCCCGGCTTCTCACCGGGCTTCGACTTCAATACACTTTGATTTTATTGGTGCAGGCTGCGTCTCCTTGCAGCACCTAAACAATTGACTAGAAAAGTCCGTCGATGCGCCCTTCGTCATCAATCGTGATCTGCTCGGCCGCCGGAGTTTTGGGCAGCCCCGGCATCGTCATCATATCTCCCGCGAGCACCACAATAAAACCGGCACCCGCCGACAGCTTGATGTTGCGCACCGTGAATATAAAGCCGCTCGGCCGTCCGGCCAGCGTCGGATCGTGCGAGAGCGAGTACTGCGTTTTCGCGATGCAGACGGGCAGTTGCGCGTAGCCGTTTTTGCTGAGCGCATCAATGGCTTTCGTCACGCCCGCCGAGTAATGCACCTCGCTCGCGCCGTAAATCGTTCTTGCCAGCTTTTCAATCTTCGTTTGAATGTCGTCGCACAGATCGTAGGGATGCTTCGCGCTGCCTTTCTTTGCGATGCGAATCACCTCTTCCGCGAGCGCCACGCCGCCTTCGCCGCCTTTTTCCCACACCTGCGCGGGCACCGCCGTCACACCCTTGGCACGGCAAAGCTTTTGCACTAGCGCCACCTCCTCGGGGCTGTCAGTCGCAAACTGATTGATGGCCACTGTCACCGGCAGACCGTAAAAGTCCTTTAAATTCTCAATGTGCTTATCAAGATTGCTCATACCGCGAATCAACGCGTCTTCATCGGGCTCGGCCAATGCGCTCTTTGGCTTGCCGCCGTGGCTTTTAAGCGCGCGGATCGTGACCACGATCACCGCCGCATCGGGCCAGAGCCCCGTTTGACGGCACTTGATATCGAGAAATTTCTCCGCGCCGAGATCAGCACCGAAGCCGGCCTCGGTCACCACATAATCGGCGAGATGCATCGCCATGTAGGTCGCGATGTAGCTGTTGCAGCCATGCGCGATGTTTGCAAAAGGCCCGCCGTGCATGAGGCACGGTGTTTGTTCGAGCGTCTGCACAAGATTCGGCATAATCGCGTCTTTTAACAGCACCGCCATTGCGCCCGCCGCATTGAGCTCGCCCGCCGTGACGGGCCGCTCGTCGTATGTATACGCCACCTTGATCCGCGAGAGCCGCTGCTTTAAATCGTGCAGGTCACTCGCGAGGCACAGCACCGCCATCACCTCGGAAGCCGCCGTGATATCAAAGCTGTCCTCACGCGGCATGCCGTTCGCGCGTCCGCCGAGGCCGCAGGTGATGGACCGAAGCTGCCTGTCGTTGATATCCATACAGCGCTTGATTGTGATGCGCCGCGGATCGATATTGAGGCTGTTGCCGTGCTGAATATGGTTGTCCACGAGCGCGCAGAGCAGGTTGTTTGCCGCTGTGACGGCGTGGATATCGCCTGTGAAATGCAGATTGATATCCTCCATCGGTATCACCTGGGCATAGCCGCCGCCCGCCGCACCGCCTTTCATACCGAAAACAGGCCCGAGTGAGGGTTCGCGGAGTGCCAGGCATACCTTTTTGCCGCATTTTTTGAGCGCATCGGCAAGACCGATCGAAATCGTCGTTTTCCCTTCGCCCGCGGGGGTGGGGTTAATGGCGGATACCAATATCAGCTTGGCATCGCCCTGTCCCTTCATGCGCTGCAGTATCGAGAGCGATACCTTTGCTTTTTTGTTGCCAAACGGAATAAGCTCATTTTCGAGTATGCCCGCGTTCTGCGCAATTTTAGAAATGGGCACCAATTCCGCTTCTCTGGCGATTTGTAGATCCGTTTTGTGTTGCATCATGTTGTCTCTTTCTTATTTACTGTGAAATTCCGATATATTTGGATACAGCCGCCGCTTTGTTTTGCTTGTGGACATACATCAGCTCGTCGATCGTCTTGAATATGTCCTTGGCGGTAAGTCCCTTCACATTGGTGAATATCTTGCAGCCAATGCTGAAGCTCAGTTCATACGGCAAATTGCTCTCGCTATTGTATTGGCAAACATTTTCCTTAAGACGGCGCATCACGCGGTCGGGCGTTTGCGGGCCGCACCTGTCGAGCACGATCATGAATTCATCGCCGCCGTACCTTGCGACAAAATCACCGCGCCGCACGCTCTTTTTAAGCAGCTTCGACGCGCTGACGAGCACCATATCTCCCTGCACATGACCGTATGTGTCGTTGATGGTTTTAAAATTATCGATGTCGAGCATCAATGCCGCAAAGTTCCTGTTTTCCTGCGGTCCCTGCGCATTCCTGTAGACGCTGATCAGATCTTCAATATACGCATCGAGATATTTTCTGTTGTGCAGCCCCGTTAAATGATCGATGTTCATTTTTTCATCGAGCGCAAACAGCTGGAGCACGAGCAAACCGAGGGTGACGGCAGGCCACACAACAGCCCCATCAAACGCCCATATGAACTTCGCAACACCCAACGCCGCGATCGCCACAGGCCCGATGATATACGGATAGTATTCCCTTTGCTCCATATTTTTTTTGCCGCGCCATGTAATTATTAATGCATAGCCGATATAAAAGATGACGGCACCGCTGATGGCACTAAACAGCGGCCCCTGATCGGTACTGCTTTTAAAAAGCATTCCATTGCCGAAGTTAAATGCCAGAAGCCCGGTGATCAAAAGCAGCGGCAGACTCAGCACAAAAAAGCCGCGCCCTCTGATTCGCCGCCCGCTTCGGTAAGTGCAGAAGCATGCCCAGAATTCGCAAAACAGCACACATAGAAAAAGCACGGTAGTGCGCAGGTAATACATCACAGCGGGAGCGGCGGCGCTGTTACTTTTTTCAAATATAACCATGGCTGCGTTGATAATAAGCAGCAGCATCGTGCAAATGATCAATGCGCGAAACAGGCGCTGGCGGGCTCTGTTCTCACCGCCGATTCTGATGTTATTGAATAAAACCACAGCCAGGATTAACAGCGATATGATGTGAATATCATATTGCTCAAACATATTTAACCCTACCCCTTATTCAAAACTTCTTATCATTATATATGTGTTAACCTTATTTTACAATATTTTTGATTTGCCGTATATTTCACCGCAACGATACCGAGCCGCAGAACTTATTTTTACGCATATCTCAATGCTGCTGGCCGCCATTGACGACTCCCCATGCGTGAGCACACTGTGCTTTGTGAGCTTGTCCGCATTCCATCGGCCACGGCGGGTTCTTGTGTGCCGAAGCGCATCAATATCTGTTCACTCACGAAACACCCGTTGAATAACTTTGGATAGTCAACCGCTGCGCTGTCTGGTATAATAAGCAAAGACAGCGCTGTTTTTATTATATCTGGTCGATTGACTTAAGCAGGCCGCGCTGCCGTTTAATCTGCATGGGGAGCGTGTTCGTATTGCACAGAATACCATTGAATTTACCCAACATCATTACACTGTTCCGTTTCGCTCTGGTTCCGGTCTCCACCATATTGATCTATTTTGATATGCTGGTTCCAGCCCTGATTGCCTACATCGTCGCCTGTGGGACAGACCTGCTGGACGGCTATATTGCGCGCAAACACAAGCTTGTGACGCAGGCGGGCATGCTGCTCGATCCGCTGGCGGACAAACTGATGTCCGTTTTCGCGGTGATCGCTTTCACAGTCACGGGCGTGCTGCCCTGGGTTGTGCTCATCATCATTCTCGTGAAGGAACTGCTGATGGTTTCGGGCGGTATTTTCCTCTATTTCAGAGATATCGTGGCCCCTGCCAATACATTCGGCAAAATCGCGGCGTTTATATTCAATACCTCTGTGGGGTTGACGTTTCTTCATAAGCTCGTTTCACCGTGGCATGTGTATTTCATCTGTTTTGCGCTTGTGATCACCATCGCGTCGCTTGGTCAGTACGCGTATTTCAATATGTACAAGAAGCTCAGGAAGAAAGCCTAAAACTATTTTGTTTTAATTACGTTAATATCTTATTGAATTCGAATCCCTCGATATGGGGGATTTTTTGTATACTGGACAAAAAGAATTTTGACTATCATCTGTCATATACGAGATTATGCCTCCTCTCTTCTTGGTAAGTATATTTATTATTGCATTATTATGGTACTAATGATATTATTCGACTGAAGGATATATTTATATTGAGCAATTCGCAAAAGGCTAATAATAAAACCGTCCAACTAATTATAATCGCATTTAGATAAAAGATATAGTCGGCAATCATCGACAGGTAACAAAAGTAAAACTATTATATAAATATTATAAGGATTATATATGTATGATATCGGAACCGAAAAACTTATAGTTTTTTTGACTAAAAGCTGTAATAGAAATTGCCCTTTTTGTGTTGATAAACCAAATGGGGAATATTATAAAAAACAAAAAGATTATAAAGAATATATGGATTTAGAAACTATTAAACAGGTACTGAAATTTTCAAAAAATAATAATATAAAAATTATTCAGTTAAATGGCGGAGAGCCGACATTACATTCACAAATAATTGGTTTTTCAAAAATGATTAAAAATGCAGGGTTTTCCCCAGAACTTGTTACTAATTTTGACTTTCCAGGAGTTGTAGCTAAACTTGATGGAATTATGGATAGGATTTATGTTTCTTACTACAACCAGAAGATCTTGCCGCAACAAGCGAATTATAAATCAAAAATAATTTTAAGAATAGCTTTGACAAAATCTAATTTTCCTACATTAGAGAAATTAGCCAATTTCATAAATAAGAAAAAAGAGAATTTTTACAGTTTTAAGATTACAACCCTAATAAACAACAATTCTTACAGTCAATCTGAACAAGTCGATTATTTAGCGGAATTGGAAGAAAAATATCCATTATATGAAGGTGAAAATGGAAAAAAGTATCATAACTTCATGGGGTTTAAAATAAAGCGCTTAGATTTAGAAAATCTCAAATTAGATATTAACAAAACATCATTTAAGGCTCACGTGAATGGGGTTATTTCGCATTATTCAGAAGAAGATTATTACGAATTGAGTGGAATGGACCCAAATTCTATTCTCACCAAGGTTCTGCAAGCAACTCGTAACGCAGATCGCAGAAGTCAATTACGGAAATAATTTTATAATTTAGATCAGTTAAGTTTCATTATAAGCATAATGATATCTATGAACTTTTTTAAAGCCAGCTAAAGTCTTTAAATAACCCTGACGGAACGATAGGTTACCGGTCATTCATTCCACTGTCGTAATGAACGAGTATATCGAAATGATTATGAAGTGGACCGGATCAGTGACTTTCCATAGCAATGACACTTGTGACTTTGTCAGCGGCCCGAGCCTTCTCCATCAGAAGGTTGTGCGCAGCGTTCAGTTATCTGCATGAACAGTCACAGATTCCACCTCATCAGTCGCTTGTCTGCGACAATCCGCAAACCCGCATTCCAACAAAAAGGCCGGTCGTCCGTGTGGATGTCCGGCCTCGTTACTAGCTAATATAATGCACGCTGATGGACTCTGTTTCATCCGCTGAATCAAAGCGGAATTTGCAGAATTCAAAATCGGGCGGCCCGGCAGGCGGCGCGATGCTGTTGGAATAGCCCACACCCTCGCCCGGCACATCGCCGACCATGTCCACTGTGCTGTTGCCGTTTTCATCGTGAACGGCGAGTATGCTGTACTCACCGTAAGGAAGATCGGCAAATGTCACGACGGATTGCCCTTTTTTAATACTGCCCGTTTGAATCAAATACGGCTCCTGCGCCATCGGTGCCTGATTATACAGCAACACCATCGCGCTGCCCGCGTCACTTCTCAGGCAGTTAATTTTAACGGTCAGCTTTCCGCTGCCGGAGAGCCCGGGCGTTTCCTTGTCGTTCAAAGCCTCAATATCCCCGATCGATACGCGCATCACCGAAACCGAATACCATGCGTTCGGAATCGAAAAGTTCCCGAGCGTCTGCTCCATCTTGAGCGCTTTGGAGGAAATCCATTGGGTTGCGGTAAACCTGTCGCTCGCGTACTGCCTTTGCACGAGCCAAATACGCGGATTTCCGTCAATGTCTTGAAGCCCGTCTATCATCGTACCGTTTGGCTTGAACGCGTCAAAATTGCTGAAGCCTTCATAACCCTCGCGCTGATAATAATAATGTTTTTGGTTCGGAAAGTAGTAGCAGAAGGTGCCAAACGTGTGCTCATCCGTATGCAGAAACACATCGCCGGGCTCAACCTGATCGGCCATCTTTGCCTCAACCTCTTTCATGGGGCCGTTGACGCGCTCGGTTATATTCGCGTAAGCCGGGGCTGCGCACAAGCCTGCCACCACACACGCTGCCAACACAAGCGGCACAATTCGCCGGGTTGCCGCCAAACCGTAAACAACCGCCAGCAAAAACAGCCCGAGCACGGGCACCATATACCGCTCAACGAGCACCGGACGAATCACAAACGACGCCACAATACCGGCGGCTATTGTAAGCAAATACGCACCCGCCGCAAGTATCGGCATTTTCACATTCGCGTCTTTTTTTCTTGATTGATAGATGATTCCCCAAACGATACACACGGCACATACCGCAAATGTGATCATTCCCAGTGTCAGTTGATCGACATTCGGAAATTTATAACCGAACGGATACACAAAAACGCTCAATATGATTTTTCCGGTAACAGCGGATATCCAGAAGTTTCCCGCCACGCGGCTCACCTGTCCGGCCAGCATCAGCACCCACGGCAGATAACAAACCACAAACGCACCCGCTGAAATCAAATACGGTATCCGCTTCTTTTTATCGCGGATGCAGTAAACAAGCATAACGATAAAAATCATCACGACCGCGAGCAGCGCATAGTAGTGCATGTAGGCGGCGGCGACGGACAGAATGATGAATAGCACCCAGTCCTTTTTCCGGCCGTCCCTTTGAGCGAGATACCCATAAAGGGCACTGCCCGTCACAAAAAAGGCGGACCACGTATACATGCGCGCTTCATGTGACATGGCAATCGTGATCGGCAGAATAAACGTCAGCAGCGTGAAAAGAATACCGGCTCGGGTACCGATAGCGCGGCGAACCGGCCCGATACCCAGTGCCGCAAGTGCAGCGGTGCCAATAACCGAAAACGCCCGCAGCACGAGTACGGAGGTGCCGAAAAGCAGACAGATGGGCTTTAAGAGCAGGTAATAGAGCGGGGGATGGCTGTCGCCGCCCGAGATGGTGATGATATCAAGGGCCGGCTGGTTCACAATGGCCGCCGTATACGATTCATCGTACCACAAGCTGTCGTTTGTGATATTCACAAACAGCATGGCAATTCCGAGCACCATGATCACGCCAAAAACGATCATGACGAGGGGAGTGAGTTTCTTTTGATCCATAGTTTCAGCTCCATTTAAATACTTATCAATGGAGTGCTTCAAGTGATCCGTATACTGTCGATATCCATCGATAGCAGGGTAAACATAAAAGAAGATACAATAGAATATGTTTTTGCGTCATGAAAAAGCCAAGTTCAGAATGGAAGCACAAATAATATCTTTAAACAATCAAAGGCCGCATATTTTCAATGCGGCCTTGTCTTTTAGCTATATTTACGGCACCTGTGCGTAAAATACGATATTCGCGCCGGTCAGATCGGTGATATCATACCACGCGACGTTCTTGCCGCATGCGCTGGAGAGCAGCACACGTTTGCTCTCCGCGGTGAGACGCCCCGAACTCTGATCCGCGAAGTAATAGATGAACACGGCTTCATCCTTGGTATAAACAACATACCCGTCGCCCACGTCATAATTGATGACGTTCTCCGCAATCACAACGGGTGCCGAATAGGTGTCGCCCTGCTTCGTGCAAAGATACAGCTTGTTAGCATCGGCATACGTATCCACAAACACGATATTGTCGCCGCTGATCTTCGGATCAAGCACGCTCACACCCGGTAAAAACAGCGTCCGTTGCTGGTCACCGCCCTGCACCAGCGGAATCACACAAATTTCGGCTTCGGTCGTGTTGCTCGAACCGACAAGCAGCGAGCTTTCCTGTTTGGGCTGTGCATAAACGATGGCGCTGTCCGACATATACGGTGAGCTCAGCGCAAACGGTGTGTTGACGAAAATTTCGATTTCCTCGGTTTCCCGTGTGGGCAGATGATAGAGAATCAGCCGGTCGGTCCCCTTGCTTGTCTGCTGAAGCCACAGCGCATACTCACCCGACACCGACACCTTGGGCTTTCCGTACGCATACTCACGCATCACGAACGATTCGCCTGTCGCACGGTCAAAACCGCAGACAGCACCGCCGTATTCATCTTTGCAATCGAGATAAACGATGTATTTATCGTTCATCTTGGGCTCAAACAGCGTGGCGTATTTCTTTGTGATACCTGCCACCTCTGCGGTTTCTTGGGTATCGAGGTTGTATATCGCAATTTTATTGATATCCGGTGTGGCCTCGCCCGTCTGTCCGGTTGAGAACACAGCTTCCTGCCCATAAATGTAAGGATCGTTGATGGACTGATTCGCGGTTGTCAGCTCTTTATCGAGATCCGACATGTCTGCGCGGGCCACAGGAGTCGCCGACGGCGCGGGCGTCTCGGTAGCCGTTTGGGTTTCCGCGGGCTTTGCATTGCCGCTGAACAGCGGTATGATCACAAAGATAATGATCAGCACCAGCGCGATGGCACCCACAGCAATACCGCCGATTTTTATCAGCGGCCCGTAACTCGATAAGCGAAAACGAGACATTCGCTTGGGGCCGCGGCCTGTGCGCATCCGCATGCTGCGCCTTCTTCGCATTTTTCTCATTCTGTCACCTAATCCAAACACGTTTGATACCCTCCAAGCGAGTTTTATCCTGTGCCATTTTCTTTCTATTATAACAAATAGAACGCATTATTCAACCACCGGCCAGTTTTCAGCCTGTTCCGGCTGCTTGTCCTCCCGCAAAAACGCAAGCGTCTCTTCGTTAAACCTTTCGGGTTTTTCCTCATGGACGAAGTGAGCGCAGTTGCGAAGACGCACAAAACGTTTGTGCTCCAGCGGTGTTGTAATGGTCCGTATGATTTCTTCAGGATGCACACGGTCATCAAGGCCCTGGAATATCAGTATCTGCTTTTTGATCCCCTTAAGCATCGAACGCACATTTGTGTCGTCAAAATGAAGCATGGTACGCACAAGCGTTTCCCTTGTTTCCTTGTTTAAAAACGGGTCATAATAACCCGCAAGCACGTCGTCCGTCAATTGTGTCGCATCAAAATAGCAGTCGGCCAACACGCTGCGCGCGGTGTTCTCGCTTAAAAAGTGCTTGAAGTAAAACGCGCCCAGCCGCGTGCTCAATAACTTGAGCGACAGCGGATAATGGCTGTTCGGGCCGCCCGGCGACACAAGCACCATCCTGCCGACTCTTTTGGGATGTGCGGCGGTAAAGGCCAGCGCGCTGAGCGCCCCCGTGGAAAAACCGGCGATATGCGTTTTCTTTACCCCGATGGCGTCTAAAAACGCTTTGAGCACCAGCGCGTATTCCTCCACAGTATAGTAAATATTAAGATGCCCGCTGTAGCCGAACCCCGCCATATCCGGCGCAATCACACAAAAGCCGTTTTCCGCAAAGAAATCGATGCTCTGGCGCCAGGTATAAAGAGACTGTCCCAGCCCGTGAACAAGCAAAAGCGGCTCGCCTTCGCCTTTCTCAAGGTAATGCAGCTTTGTTTCAAACCGGAGCGCTTCCTTGCCCATTTCCGTTTCACTGATAATATCAAAAGAAATGTCCGCATACGCGCCTATATATTCATTGTTTTCGAATAGCTTCTCTTTTTTGCGTCTGTATCGTGACAATTCAAACGCCCCCAACCCTAATATTTCGGTTTCATCATACTACGGCAGAGCCGACAATTCAAGTACACCTGTCATCATGATGAAATATTTGTCACATTATGTTAACATATTTCTGTAGATTGTCTGTGCTTTTCTTTTGAGTTCTTCCGCGTTGTTCTGCGCGGGGTATATCACACAGTGTTTATGCAGCTCATCAAGGATCTTCCCGATCAACGGCGACGGTTCCATACCGAGCAGTGCCGACACGTCGCTGCCGGTGATGTGCAGGTCCTGAATGCGCCAGGGCACACGCTGCGCCGACATGCGTTCAAGTTCACGCTGCCAGTTATCCGCCGACGCGATGGTTTGAAACGGCCGGCCCGACCCGGCCACATCGGCGCGCCGAATCGCTATCAGCATCTCAAACCCTTTTTTTCCGAGCTTCACCGCACGCTGACGAATCGTTTTGGGCTTCGCTTTGGCTTCAAGATCAAACATGTGATTTTTAATCAGCGGCAGCACCGCCGCTTTGGTTTTGTTGTCCGCCTTGAGGCTGTTCAGTTCATCACGTGCCAGCTGTTCGCCGATAATCTCGTGGCCGTGCATGCTGCCGCCGCGCCGAAGCGCCTCCGGTTTGCCGATATCGTGCAGCAGCGCCGCAAGCCGCAGCTCAAAAACGGGCGGTGCCGCCGCACAGGCATACAGCCCATGGTCGAGCACATCATATGCGTGGTAAGTCGCCGACTGTGTCACACCGCTGCCCTCACTGAGCCTTGGCAGGATATAACGCAGCGCGTCTGTGTCGCGCAGCAGCTGCAGACCATAAAAAGGGCTGCCGGCCACCGCTTCGTATTTGATATCGGCCAACAGGATTTTTTTAAGCTCGGTAAACTTGCGCTCGGCGGAAATGTCCTTCAGCAGCGCCGCATGCCGATGCGCCGCGTCTTTCAGATCGGCCGCCACGCCAAACCCGAGCTCTGCGGCAAAGCGCGCCATGCGCATGATGCGCAGCCCGTCATCACGGATTGTGATATCCGGGTTATCCGCCGCCGCGCTGAGGCGTTTGGCTGCCGCATCGGATAACCCGCGGCCCGTCGGATCGATGATCTCGCCCGTTGTGATGTTCATATACAGCGCGTTGACGGAAAAATCTCGCCGCTGCGCATCCTCATTTATATTCTGCGTAAACTCAACGCGGTAAGGCCGGTGGTCGCCGCCGGGCGGATAGTAATCGCGCCGCCATGTCGTGTGCTCAAACGCGTCGCAGCCGTTTTGCGTTTTCAGCCGCAGCTCTATCGTACCGAGCGGCAGTGCCTTCTCGATGACGCCGAGCCCCGCGTCGCGCGCCGCGGCCGCCGCCGTGTCAGGCGGAGCGGACGAACAGACATCGTAATCGCCGCCGGGCAGCCCCAGCACCAGATTGCGCACATAACCGCCCACGAGGTACAGCGTGATTCCCCGGGCGGCAAAAATGTCGGACAGTGTTTTTAAGCTTGCGGGAATCATGATTCGGTCAGCACCGCGGTATAAACCTCCTCGGCGGGGCCCGTCATCATCACGCTGCCGTCTTCCTGAACCTCAATGTAAAGCGTTCCGGCCGCCAGATGCACATGGGCGCTGTGGCCGATCAGCCCTTTTTGATGCAGCGCAACCACGCTCGCGCAGGACCCTGTTCCGCAGGCCAGCGTCAGGCCTGCGCCGCGCTCCCATGTGAGCATGCGGATATTATCACTATCGATCACCTGCACAAAATCCACATTCGTTTTTTTGGGAAACACGGGATGCGTCTCGATCGCGGGACCGAGCACCGCCGCATTGAGAGAATCAATGTTTTGCACCAACACAACGGCATGCGGCACGCCCATCAGCAGCGCCGACACGATCACCGGCTGACCGGCGGCTGTGATCGGCACATCAAAAGCGCTGCCTTCGCCCGTCATCGGTATGCGGGCGCGCTCAAATTCGGGAAACCCCATATCCACGGTAACCCGGGTGACTTTGTTTCCCGCCAGCTCAAGGCGCGGCACCATCACACCCGCAAGCGTCTCCACCGTCATCTGCCGTTTGGCCACAATGCCGCGCTCATAAACGTATTTGGCAAAGCAGCGGATGCCATTGCCGCACATTTCCGCTTCGCTGCCGTCCGCGTTGATAATACGCATACGGATATCGGCCGATTCGGACGGGAGCACGACGAGAATTCCGTCGGCACCCACACTCAGACGACGCCGGCACAGATCCTTGGCCAGCTGCGACCAGTCGCAACCTTCATCGCCGCCCTCAAATACCAGAAAATCATTCCCGAGCCCATGCATTTTGGTGAAAGTCATAAGTGCCTCCGCCTTATTTGATATCAGTATTATACTTGTCCGCCGATTTCGCTGCAACCTAAAGGGATACAGATATTTTCGCCGCAGGCATTTTGTGATATGATGAATGGATGATGGGAGAAAGTGACATGAATATCAGCATCCGATGTATTGACCGCGGCGATTTGAATGATGTCGCCCGGCTGGCCAACAATTATACGATTGCACAGATGACGGCCAATCTGCCGTTTCCGTATACACTCGCGCATGCGGTCACGTGGTTCGATTATGTGGAAGCCACCGAGAATGAGCATGTGTTTGCCATCATCGGCAACGGAAAATTTATGGGCGTGGTGGGGCTTGTGCATGAGCCGGAGCATGAGCGCGCAGAGCTCGGTTATTGGCTCGGCGAACCATATTGGAACAAGCGGGTGATGACGACCGCTGCGGGGCTCGCGGTGGGCTATGCGTTCACCATGCTTGACATACAAAAAATCTATTCACGCTGCTTTAAGCCCAACGCAGCCTCAGCACGCGTGCTTGAAAAAAACGGTTTCCAGCTCGAGGGCACTTTGCGCGCCCATCATATCCGTATGGGCATCGTTCAGGATGTGCTCTGTTACGGGCTGCTGCGCAGCGATTATGAAGCCGCACAGGGCGGCCGCTCGATGAAAGGTTGATGACAATGAGAATGTACGATATTATCGCCGCAAAGCGCGACGGCAAAAAACTGCGCCATGAGGAGATCAATTTTTTCATTAACGGCTATGTCGCGGGTACGATTCCCGACTATCAGGCTTCGGCTTTTCTGATGGCCGCGTTTTTACAAGGTCTCGATGATGACGAAACAACCAGCCTCACAAAGGTGATGGCCGCATCGGGCGAAACGGCTGATTTCAGCGCACTCGGTACCGTGGCCGACAAACATTCAACGGGCGGCGTGGCCGATACCACCACGCTGATTGTGGTGCCGCTCGTTTGTGCCTGCGGCCTCAAAGTCGCCAAAATGTCGGGACGTGGCCTCGGGCATACGGGTGGGACGCTCGATAAGCTTGAATCGATTCCGGGCCTGTCGGTATCGCTCTCCATGGATGCTTTTATTAAACAGGTGCAAAACGTGGGCGCCGCGGTCATGGGGCAGACCATGCGGCTTTGCCCTGCCGATAAAATGCTCTACGCGCTGCGCGATGTCACGGCGACTGTGGAAAGCATCCCGCTTATTGCGAGCAGCATCATGAGCAAAAAGCTGGCCGCGGGTGCCCATGTGATTATGCTCGACGTAAAAACGGGAAGCGGCGCTTTCATGACAGACCCGGCGGAATCCAGAGCGCTCGCCGAAGCCATGGTGCGCATCGGCCAAATGGCCGGCCGCAAAACCGCTGCGCTGATTACCGATATGAGCCAGCCTTTAGGGATGGCCGTGGGTAACGCGCTCGAGGTGATCGAAGCGATTGACGTGCTGTCGGGCAAAGCGGAAGGCGACCTGTTAACCGTATCACTCGCGCTCGCTGCGCAAATGCTTTGTCTCGCGGGCATCACGCCGAATGACGAAACCGCAAACACCCTGCTTCTTGAAACGCTGCACTCTGGGCTCGCGCTCGAAAAACTCGGCGACATCATCGCCGCGCAAGGCGGTGACCCCCGTGTCACGCATGATACCTCGCTGATGCCGCACGCACGCATCATAGAAATGATGCGATCAAACAGCGAGGGCTTGTTAAGCGCTGTGAACTGCAAAGGCCTCGGCGAAGCCGCCGGTTTGCTCGGTGCGGGACGCATCACAAAAGACGATTGTATTGATCCATCCGTCGGCTTTATCGCCAGAAAGCGCATCGGCGACACGGTGAAAAAGGGCGATGTGCTTTTTGAAATTCACGCGAACGATCCTTCAAAGCTTAACGACGCCCAAAATAAGCTGGCCGCCTGTATCACTCTGGCTGATACGGCACAGCCGCCTCAGCTGATACACGGATTGATTGATTAATGTGGAATTGATGTGGATAATGTGGACAACCATGTGAATTTGTTGGTGATGACCCTGTGATACGGTGTTGAATGCCTGTTAATAAAGCAGAATATGGCGAGAAATCGATATATTCGCACTAATATTAATAAAACCGTAATAAAGTTGTAATAATCTTATCATGATGTTCATTTTCAATCGCAACGGGCATATACGTTCATTGCAGCTCTCTGCGGCTTTGACTATAATTTCTTATATGATGCGCAAGTTATCTCTTAAAACCTATAAACAGCTCGGTCTGCTTCTTTTTTGTGCGGTACTCATACTGGCGCTTTTTCCTTCTGTCGTTTTTGCCGTCGAGCGTTATCAGATACTCAAAATCGGGGATAAGGACGATTATGTTCTTGCGCTTCAGAACAGGCTCAAAGAACTCGGCTTCTTTAACGGTGCAGCGACCGGTTACTTTGGTACACGGACCCAGCAGGCCGTGATGGATTATCAAGCTGCACATTCGCTTAAAGTCGACGGAAAAGCCGGGCCGGATACGCTGTTGAGCATCATGGGCGATAACTTTGTGATTGCCCGAAGCAACCGCGTATTTACAGCCGGTGAAGCCAGCACGGACTACCTGCAGCCAGGTGACAAAGGTACAGCCGTATCACAGCTTCAGGAACGTCTCAAAGAACTCGATTATTATGACTATCCGAGCATCACGGGTTTTTACGGCCCGGTTACGGAAAAGGCTGTCAGGCTGTTTCAAAAAACCAACGGACTTAAAGCTGATGGGATGGCAGGGCCTGAAACGATGACACTGCTGCTGAATACTGAGAAAGCAAAATACTATTGCATCCGTTACGGAGACAGAAACGATGATGTCGAACAGCTGCAGCTGCGCCTATGCAAGCTCGGATATCTGGACGACTCCGCTGTGACCGGTTATTTCGGCATGGTCACGCAGGATGCTGTCAATGAGTTTCAAGCCAAAAACGGGCTGTCCGTAGACGCTATGGCGGGAAAGGATACAAAGGCGAAGCTCTATTCGAGCACCGCTTTGGACTGGGATAAGGTGAATAGAGTGGTTGACGAAAGCAGGCCGTCGGAAACGGATGCTTCAGCGGCAGCTCTTGCCGGCTACGCCAATGATCAATTGGGCAAGCCGTACGCGTACGCGGCTGAAGGCCCGGATGCGTTTGACGCTGCCGGCTTTGTCAGCTATGTGCTTCGTTGCTCGGGTGTTTCAATAAAACGCTGCAGCTCATACAATTTGTCTAAAATAGAGAGCTGGACAAAGATATCTCAGCTTAATGCCCTTGTGCCGGGCGATATCCTCTTTTTCCAATCCGATACGAGCGCGCGTATCAATCATACCGGCATTTATGTGGGGGACAATCAATTTATCCACGCAAGCTCCAGCAACAATTGCGTCACCGTCAGCAAAATCTCTGATTATTACGAACGCAATTTTCGTTTTGCGCGTCGTCTTTTCTGACTCTTTTCTTCATCTGTGTTTGTATTTGATTCTATTTTTACTTATATATATTACAACCGGTTGGTTCCCATCCGGATCTCAATGAACCGTCTTTGCAAGGCATTGAGCAGGATGCGGCTATGGAGAGTTCATAACCGTCCCTTTCTGATAGAATTGATCAATATCACAATGCATACGAGATGGCCGGAATTATGATCTGAAAGGGAGACGTCTGTAGGCTATCATTTCTATCCACAGTCATGGTATCGGCTTAGGCTTTTGTCCCCGGCTGGTTTTTTCTTTGTTTGCAGGTTGAGTGCGTGCTTATTCTGTGATAAAATGATAACTGGTTTATGAACCCACAAGTTATCCACATCATGTGGATAACAATGTGGATGAGTTGCGTAAACCATGTTGATTTGATGATTTATATGATATGATCTGAGGTATAATAGTGGACACTTTCTTGATTATTTGGGAAAAGGCTTTAGAAATACTCAAGCAGGAGCTTGCCAGTGTCCGTTATGATACATGGATAAAAACACTGTCACCTGTCAAAAAGATCGACAGCGACTTTTACTTTCAAACGCTGAACCCCATTCACAAAGAACTCGTGGAAAAAAGCTACAAAACGCTGATACTCAATGCCATGACCGATGCGGCAGATTCTTTGGATTTCGGACAGGATATCAACGTCTTCTTTTTAAATACCGAAGAAGCCTCAAAATTGAAGCAGACAGCGCCTGTTCAGCCGGAAATCGAGAGCACCAACAATTCACGGTCTACACTCAATCCATATTTTACGTTTGATACCTTTGTGGTGGGCAGTTCCAACGAGTTTGCCCACGCGGCCGCGAGAGCTGTGGCAGACAACCCGGGGCTCACATACAATCCGCTATTTATTTACGGTAAAACGGGCCTTGGCAAAACGCATTTGATGCAGGCCATTGCCAACCACATCACAGTGAAAGACAGAAACGCCACCGTGATGTTTGTGAAAAGCGAACCGTTTCTGAACGATTTGATCAATGCCATCCGCACATCCAAGACGGAAGAATTTCGCAGAAAATACCGCAAAGCCGATGTGCTGCTGATTGACGATATTCAGTTTATCGCGGGTAAGGAAAGCACTCAGGAAGAATTTTTCCATACGTTTAATGATCTGCATGAGAACAATAAGCAAATCATTTTGTCGTCGGACAAACCGCCCAAAGAGATCGCGAGGTTGGAGGAACGGCTGCAATCACGTTTTGAAGGCGGCCTGATTGCCGATATACAACCGCCGAACTATGAAACAAAGCTGGCCATTCTCACCAAGAAGGCAAAGGACATCACATCCAAAGAATCTTTGAAGTGCGAGGTCAGCAAAGAGATTCTCGATTTGATCGCAACAAAGGTATCGTCGAATATCCGGTCTCTCGAGGGTGCTCTCAAGAAGATTATCGCCTATACCGTGCTGAACGGACGCTCGCCCAATCTCATCGAGGCGGAAATTGCCATACGCGATTTTTTAACGACAAACACAAAGAAAATCACTTCGAAGCATATATTGCAGGCGGTTTGTGAGTATTATGAGATTTCCGAGGAAGAAATCACGAGCAACAAAAAAAACCAGAGCGTGGCTTATCCGCGCCAGATGGCTATGTATTTAACGCGCAAACTCATGGATTTATCTTATAAAGCCATTGCCGAAATATACGGCAAGAACGACCATACCACTGTGAAGCATGCGTATGAGAAAATCGACAACGAAGTGCAGACAAACATTGAAACCAAAACGTTGGTGGATGATTTCATCGTAAAGCTGAAAGAATAGTGGATAAAATGTTGATAAATAATTTGACGGAAAAACACGTTTATTTTTCATCCCCGCTTCATCGACATCAGATACACGCACAGTCACAAGAATGAAGACGGCTTCACAGTCAGTTTTTTGCGATGAGACTGGGCAAAAAAACGATTTCCACATTATCAACATATACTACTGCTACTAATACTATTTAATTAAGTAATGATACCGTGTTTTAAATAATACACTATCCAGGAGCCGACTATGAGGATAATTTGTAATAAAAGCGAACTTCAGAAGAATGCGAATATTGCCGCGAAGGCCGTGGCGCAAAAATCACCCGTATATCTGCTTGAAGGTATACGCATTGAAGCGATTGATCAGCAATTAACATTATATGGAAGCGATGGCACCATGTCAATCAAATGCATTAACCCAGCCAATGTGGTTGAGCCGGGCGACGTTGTGCTTCCCGCCAGATTATTCTGTGAGATACTCGCAAAATTTGAAGATTGCGATATCTGCATTTTCACGGAAGGAAGCAATGTGATTTTGGAATGCGGACATTCAAAAACAACGCTTTGTTATATGAGTGCTGAGCAATATCCGGCTTTTCCGAAATTTGATACCGTGGATGGCATCCATATCTATTCTAAGCAGTTGGTCAGCATGATTGATCAAACGGTGTTTGCAACGTCCGTCAGCGAAGAAAAACCGATATTGACCGGTTTACTGATTGAGCTTGGCGGCAGCAGCTTAAAGATGGTTGCGTTGGACGGTTACCGGCTAGCGATCAGGAAAGAGATGCTCGGTGTCGATCATCCGGAAAAAGAGGTTGTGGTGCCCTCAAAATCGATGAGAGAAGTGGCACGCATCATACCCGATGACGAAACGACAATCAAAGTTTATACAACCGAAAATATGGTCGGTATCGTATGTGAGAGTATTGAGATCGTCACGCGTGTGCTGCAGGGCGATTATGTGAAATACAAAAGCATTCTTCCGACGGAATTCATGACGCGCGTAATTGTGAGCCGTCAGAGCTTTTTTAACAGCCTGGAGCGTGCGAGTATTCTGGCACGTCAATCGAAAACAAACCTTGTCAATCTTTCCATAGACGGCAGCACGATGACAATTACATCGGATTCGGAAGTCGGAAAAGCGAGAGAAGAAGTTGATATTCGTTTAACGGGAAAAAATTTAAACATTGCTTTTAACGCGCGGTATCTGCTTGATGTTCTCAAAGAAGCGGCGGACGACGAAATTGTGATGGATTTCAATACAAATATCAGCCCATGTGTGATTCGTCCTGTGGCAGGTGACAGCTATTTGTATCTTGTTCTGCCCGTCAAAACAAGCAATGGTTAATTGTTTTTCTGAAATGTTTTTTTTATCCATTGATGTATACGCTCTTCGATAAGGGGAGCGTATTTTGATACGAGAACAAGCGCGGCTATCGCGACGGCGGCGATAACAAACCAGACCCATTCGGGAACGGAAATCACGCCGGATCCCACCAGTGCGGAAAATAGAAGGCCCCACGGACGTGTGCACAGCATAATCAGCGCAAAAGACGGCAGATTCAGCGCGCTGAGACCGGCAATCAGGCAAAGCACATCATCCGGAAAAAACGGAAGCAAAAACATCAGTATGAGCAGAATACGCTGACGCGATGATACCGAGTCCATGTATTTTTCAACGATTTTTTTACCGGCAATGCGTTCTACCAAAGGGCGCCCAAATTTTTTACCGAGCAGAAAAGCACCGAGAGAGCCGAGAAATACCGCTCCAAACGACAAAATAAAACCCGGGAAAAAGCCGAAAAGCACGCCGCCAACCAATGTGGTGACACTGCCGGGTATCGGCGATATGATGACCTGCAGAAATTGAAGCGTGAAAAAAGCCAACGGAGCCCAAGCACCAAATGATGCGACATATTGCTGCAGATTCTCTTTGGACTCGAACAGTGTGAACCATCCGTTATTTTTTCCGATATAATAAAGAATAGCGACAGCCGCCAGAATCGTAATAAGAATGATCAGCCAAATTATCTGTTTTCTTGTAATTTTCATACGAAATAGTATATCATAATTCATACGCTGTGCCAGCACTTTCTTTTAAGGAAAGGCAAATCTCTTTTTTTTAAGAGGTCATTATCTTCTTAAAATTCGTTTTATCTTTGGCATTTTTATTGTCTGAGATTTATAATACAACGTTTTGTACGTTATTTGGTAAAGGCGTCTTTCCAACCTTACGCTTTTGCTTTATAATGTTATCAACGAAACGGAGGGTTTGCATATGTCCAAAATTATCGCCATTGCCAACCAGAAGGGCGGCGTTGGCAAGACGACAACAGCTGTCAACTTAAGTGCCTGCATCGCCGATAAGGGAAAAAGAGTGCTGCTGATTGATATTGATCCTCAGGGAAATTCGACAAGCGGCCTCGGAATTGAAAAGAGCACGCTCAAAGCATCTGCCTATGATGTGCTGATCAATAGCACCGAAGCAAAAACAGCCGTGATGGGCACGATGATCGATACGCTCGACATCATTCCCGCAAACATCGATCTGGTGGGTGCCGAGGTGGAGCTTGTGTCCCGTATGGCACGCGAGCAGATATTAAAAACGGCTCTTAAACCCATCCGCGACAGCTATGATTATATTTTTATGGATTGTCCGCCGTCTCTCGGGCTGATCACCATCAATGCGCTGACGGCCGCAGATAAAATTCTTGTGCCAATACAGTGCGAATATTACGCGCTTGAAGGGCTATCTCAGCTGATTAATACGATCAAGCTCGTCAAAACCAATTTAAATCCGAATCTTGAGGTTGAGGGTGTTGTGCTCACAATGTTTGACGGACGTACCAACCTCTCGATACAAGTGGTGGAGGAAGTCAAAAAATATTTCAAAAACAAGGTCTATCAAACGATCATTCCGCGAAATGTGAGACTTGGTGAAGCTCCGAGCTTCGGGCTCCCGGTTATTCGCTATGATGCGGCGTGCCTTGGGTCGCAGTGCTACAATGACCTTGCCAAAGAGATTATTGATAACGGAGGCGTTTCATAATGAAACAGCAGCAAAGGCTTGGAAAAGGCCTCGGTGCGTTGATTGAAGATGCGTCTTCCGTAACGGGTGAAGAAAAATCTGAAGGAATGAAGACGGTCAGCGTTAACGATATTGACCCCAACGCGGGCCAGCCACGAAAACATTTTGATAGCGAAAAGCTTGAAGAGCTCGCTCAATCGGTAAAAACGTACGGCATTGTCCAGCCGATTATCGTACAGGCAAACGGCAGCCGGTATACCATCATTGCGGGAGAGCGGCGCTATCGGGCGGCAAGGCTTGCGGGAATTAAAGAAGTGCCCGTTATCGTCAAAGAGTTTTCCGAAACGGAACTGATGGAAGTCTCGCTGGTTGAGAACCTTCAGCGTGAGGACCTGAATCCGATTGAAGAAGCGCAGGCGATGCGTATGCTGATGGACGAACACAACCTGACGCAGGATGAACTCTCAACTCGGCTCGGTAAATCACGCAGCGCTGTGGCCAACACATTGAGGCTGTTGTCACTGCCGGAAACGGTTCGCAGCCTTGTGATTGCAGGGGAACTCTCTTCGGGCCATGCCCGCTGTCTGGTGGCGCTCGAACGTGACGAAGATAAATTAAGGCTTGCTCAAAAAATCGTATCGCAAGGGCTTTCGGTGAGAGCCACGGAAGAACTGATCAAAGCCTTAAACAAAACGATACCGCCTGCTGTCAAAGAGAAGGGTGCGGCCCCTGAAATAGAAGAAGCCGAGAAATCACTGACCGCTGCGCTCGGCACGCGGGTTCAGATTGCAGGGGACTTGAAGCGTGGTAAGATCATATTGCAGTACTACAATCCCGAGCAGCTCAATGCACTTTTTGATTTTCTGATGACAAGCAAATAAAGAAACAGATTAAACACCACGTGAAATCATGTGGTGTTTTTGTTTCACGTGAAACATTTAAAACTCTATTATGGGACAAGATGTTTCACGTGAAACACTGATAAGCTCATGGACAAATTGTTTCACGTGAAACATCAGATCATACAATCATCACGCGTTGAATGATCGAATCAAAATGCAGATATAAAACGCATGGGCACCGGGTGATATCTGAAGTGAGCGAGATCCTGACATCGCCGTGAACAGGCAAATTATAATTGCATCAAACAAGGTAAGTTTATATAGATTTCTCTTATGCGTGAAGTGGGCAGAAAAAGAGTGAACAGGGGGGGTTCGGTATTAAGTCCTTTTGCTTTGTGCCAGCTTACGATTATAAATTTACGAACTTTTTAAACCAAAGATGAAGTTGACCGGCAGACAAAAATGCCGTCCAACAAAAAAACCCCCGGGCAATATACCGGAGGTTTGTGCAACTAAATATTTTAAATCACGCCGCGTATAAAATGCAGAAAGAAATTATTATCCGAGAAGAACAAGGCGAAGCCCGATGCATTGAAATAGTCGGCAATCTGTTTGACGGGCATCACGAGAAACACAACAGGGATGACCGTCATGATTAAAAAGCAGAACATGAAACTGCGCAGTACACCGAAGAGTGCGCCGGTGGTGCGGTCGTACTGACGCAGCTCCGGAAACTCCAATGTGTAATCGATGGCACCGAGCACAAACGCAAATATCACACGCGCGATCAGAAAGACGGCCAGAAAAGCCAGTATGTTGACCACCGCGGATACGATCGTCATATTATAGTATTCTCCGATGGTGCTAAGACCGCTCGATGCAAACGCCTTTGCCTCAACGTTCTGTCGAATCAGTGAGGTAAACGGCTCAGAAATATCAGACTTTGAAATGATATCATTGAGCTGTGTCGGCGACAATTGGCTGACAAGCAACTGCGAGCTTTCGAATGATGAGATTTTCTCCGCACCTTCGGTGTAGTAGATCAGGTAATCAAAGAGCGATGTGTTGGCTTTGACAGCGGTTGAAACCACGGGGTAGAACAGATACGAGGTGATGACGGAAAGAAAAAACGCGCCAAGGTTCAGTGCGGATCGTAAAAAACCGCGATGTATACCTTCAAGCGCCATTATCAGTATGAGCAATATCAAAACCACAGTCACCAGATTCATAGCATTCCTCCAAACGAGCCTTTATGGCAGCGGCATCATGGACACGCGATCGTCGTGCTCGATAAAGACTTGATCGTCGACCGCTCTTTCGACGCCGACAATCTCAAACGGAAACTCATATGTTCTCAAATATTTTCCTTCCCCAGTATATACGAAAAGCTGGTTGTTTGCAAAACAATATATCTTCTCACCCTGATGCAGAATTCTAAAAACACCAGGCGGCAGATTGATTTTTATCTCGCTGCCGGAGGGCCGAATGATGCGTGCCACATCAAAAGTATTTTCACTGCTCGAAGGGACGTAAACAAATTTGGGGTCGCTTGATTCATAGACATCTTCCAGCATCCAGCCGTATGTGGTGAGCTTCTGGTCATCAGAACTTAAAGACTGGTAGACGGTGAGATGATTTGTGCCGATGGCATAGATCTTATTATTGATCCAGCATACGGCGCTGACGAGCTGATCTTTAAGCTCTTTGATCATTGTGATCGCCTGGGTATCAGGTTTGTATGTGGAGATACACGAAATAGGAACACTACCCGAAACATCGAGCTCCAGCACGTAAAGTGCGTCGCTCATCTCGTCAAAGCCGTAATCGAGCACATGTCTGTCGGTCACGTCGAGCAAAAAGAGCTGATTGCCGGCCAAATCAAACACGATGATATAGGATGGTGTTTTGTTCTCCAAATGCTGCTGTGTGTAAACCGCCACCATATCTTTGCCGACACGGGCCGATGCGATATCGCCGTCGAGCTGTTTGGAAAACTGATGCTGCCCGTTTGCGTCGATCACCTGTATGACGCCCTGACCTGTGGCCGCAATCAGATTGTCGTTCACGGTGAAGGTAAGGCCGCCGGAAAAAAGCCGCAGCTGCCAAACTGTGCCGAGCGATTTGTTGACACATGTCAACAGATCATTATTGGAATAGACGATATTCTGCCCGATGACATAATGGCCGGGGCCGGGGGCAAAGGGCATATCTTTCATTGTATCTTTCAAATCTTTACCCGCCGTCAATATCACGATCACGCCCGTCAACAGCACAACAAAAGCAACAACCACAGCACTGAAAAAGACGATGGTTTTACGCGGCAGCCGGCGTTTCTTTTTTGGTTTTTGATTTACGTACACAAGGCACCTCATTGATTTTGGATGATAAGCCATTATAGCATAACTGTATAAAAAGAAAAACGGCCCGAGCGGAGCCGTTGATACCATATTGAATGCTATTCAAAATCAGGGCAGAACACGCGCAGCGCGGAAGGCTTGATTTTGAGGAGGGCGGGCGTCTGCCCGGTCATGTCGCCGTCAATCTCAAAATCCAGCGTTTCCTCACAGTGGATTGCAATCTGCCTGCATGTCAGCTGCTCGGATACGGTGATCTTTTCAATCAACCCCTTTTTGAGTTTTGGCAGCTCGAAAAGGATGCGCCACCGCGGAACCTGATTGATGATGAGCACATTGAAGAGTCCATCGGTGACGCTGGCCTCCGGCGCCACCTGAAGGCCGCCGCCAAAGCATTTCCCGTTGGCCACCGCCACGAGCAGCACCTTGCGGTGCAGCGTTTCGCCGTCGGAGATGAGCGTTAAGTCGATGCTTCTGTGTTTAACAAGTGATATCACGATGCCGATAAAATACGCAAGACCGCCCGTGAAAGTGCGGCGAACTTTTTCCATGTTGCGTATGACCTCCACATCAAAACCCGTGCCCGCTACGTTGAGAAAAGGCAAATCGTCGCCCATAAATCCGATATCCACCTTTTTGCTGCGCCCTGTGAGCACCACATCGAGCGCCTCGATGGGATCCTTCGAGATATAAACAGCCCGGCGAAAATCGTTTCCAGTGCCGGCCGGAATGATACCGAGCGTTTCCTCCGTGTCATAAAGCTGGCTTGCCACCTCAAGCAACGTCCCGTCTCCGCCGACCGATAAAATTCCCTTATATCCTTTGCCGATTGCCTCGCGTGCCAATTCTGCCGCATGCTTTGGATATTTGGTCTCCGCAATCACATAGTTTTCGTTGTGAGATTTCAAATGGGCTTCTACGGCCTGCATCGCCTTTTGCGAACGTCCGGCACCGGCAGTGGGGTTAAAAATAATATAGTACATTTGCGTTCCCTGCCCCAAAAAATTAGATTTTACGCGATAGCGTGTAAATGAGATGACAGCATCATTCTACTAAAATTCGCATGATTTGTACAGATAGGATATGGTGACTTTGATACTGATCGATAATAAAATAGCGGTTATAATAATACAAACATGTTGCAAACGCAATATGGGTAAAATCAATTGAGGAGGAGACTTATGTCTTTGGCTGGAATCGGCGGCGCGTTTTTGGTAGGCCTCACGGCTTTCTTTTCGCCATGCATACTTCCTGTGATCCCTGTTTTTATATCCACACTGATGGGCAGCATGGACGAACAGCAAAAGCAGGTCAAAATCGGGCGGCTTGAGGTTTCCGTAAAAGCCCTCTGGCGCGTCAGCGCTTTTGCGCTCGGCGTGGCTCTGACGTTTTCAATACTCGGGCTTGCGTTCGGCGCGCTGGGACAGCTGATCAATTCGACGTGGTTTCTGATTGTCTGTTCGGTGATTGTGATACTGTTTGGCATTTACCAAACGGGCCTCATAACCATACCGATTTTGATGCGCGAAAAACGCATTGCGCTCAAACCGCGCAGCGGTGCCATCGGCGCCTTTGTCCTGGGGTTTACCTACGCGTTCGGGTGGACACCGTGCGTGGGGTTGTCGCTCGGGAGTGTGCTGCTTTATGCCACGCCGCAGGGCATTCTCGTCGCCGCGCTGACATTGCTCGTTTATTCTTTGGGGTTTGTGATTCCATTTTTCGTCGTAACGGTGTTTTCCAACCTGCTGCTGGGAAAAATAAAAAATCTGTATAAGCATATGAAAACGATCAAGATAATCGGCGGCTTGATCATAGTGGCCATGGGGCTTTATCTGCTTATCGATACGCTGATATAAAAAAGGAGTGAATGATTTGAAAAAAATTATAACCGCAATAACAGCCGTTTTGATTGTTCTGTCGCTGGCCGCGTGCGGCAACACCAATGAGCCGTCAAAACCGACAGCGCAGAGTACGCCTGCGCCTTTGCCGACAGAGCAGAGCACAGCCGCGACGGCGGAGGTGGAGGAGAGTCCGTCCGTTGAGGATATCGTTTATGAATTCAAATTCACCGATATTGACGGCAATGTGCATAAACTATCGGATTACCGCGGCAAGCCCGTGTATTTGCGTGTATGGGCATCGTGGTGCGGCGTCTGTATGACTTCTCTCGGAAGCCTTGATGAGCTGGCGGGTGAGGCCGAAGACTTTGCGGTGCTCAGCGTGGTGATGCCGGGTTTCAGCGGAGAGATGAACGCCGAAGACTTTACAAAATGGTATAAGGATTTGGGCTACAATAATCTGGCCGTGCTGCTCGATCCCGAAGCGCAGATCGTTTCCGATTTCGGCATCAACGCGTTTCCGAGTCAGATCATGTTTGATGCCGAGGGCCATATCGTCTATGGCGTTGTCGGGGTGATGGAAAATGATTTGATCAAACAGACAATGCAGAAAATCGCGGCGGGTGAGCGTTGAGCGTGGAATTCGATTTAAAACAAAAAATAGCGGCGCAATTGGCCGCTTTTTTGTTGTTTAAAAAATACTCCCGATCATGCCAAGGGTTCCAAAAGGCTTTCGCTATAAATAACTGTTTTCACGATAGAATATGCTTTATCTAAGATATAGATAGCATGACTTATGAAAGCCTTCTCCTAGAGAAGAAGGTGGTGCGAAGCACCGGATGAGGTGTCAAAAAAGGCTGACAAAGCAAACACCTCATCAGTCGCCTGTCGGCGACAGCTTCTCCTCAAGGAGAAGCCTAATCTTCAGCCTTGGTTAAACGACGAGATTTCAATCAGATTCCCATCCGGGTCAGCCACGAAACTCGTGCGCTGTCCCCACGGTTCATCGGTGGGCGGAAAAACCGGCACTGCGCCTGCCGCAACGAGCCGCGCATACTCCCTGTCTACATCCTCGAAAGCGGGCAGCCCGAAAGACAGTTCAATCGTGCCGTTGATACCGGACGGATAGGTGTAGGACTTGGATGTCATCGTTTCAAAATCAGCACGGCTGTACATGATCATTCGCATGGTGCCGGAATACAGTTCGGCGTTGGGCGCACCCTGCCAATCCGTGCGCATGTCCATCACATCGCGGTAGAAAGACACCATTTTGTCCATATCCGTCACAAATAAACCCACAGCGTCAAAGGTTAACATGGTCATTACTCCTTTAAATTAATCATCGATAACCATAGAATAACAAAAGAAACAGGACATCAGTATGTCTTGTTTCTTTGATAAACCGCACTTATTTTTTCCGCTTCGCTGATAATGTCCGCCCTGAGTGCAGCCGGCTCCAAAACCGTCACCCTGCTTCCAAAGCTCAGTATCCATTCGCGCATGTTGTCATAGCTTGCGAAATCACGCTCGAACAACAGGTCACCGCTCTCCAGCGTCGTGCAGCAGCCCACGCCGTATTCGTCGGTCAGCCGGTACCGTTCGCTTGCGGCGAACACGGCTTTTAAATGAGCATTGACTTGCGACAGATAATCGTTGAATTTGAGCTTGTCCGGCGGGACTGCGCGGGGAACAAACGCATCCTGCGTTTCTTCAAGGTCCCAAAGCCTGCTGAGCTTGAACAGCCGAAAATCTTGTTTGGTGCGGCAGTATCCAAACACATACCACGACGCCCACTTAAACACGATATGATACGGCTCAATCACGCGGCTCGATTCGCCCTTGCCGGCATCGTACCGGAAGGAGATGAGGTGCCGCAAAGAAATAGCAGATTTAAGCTGTTCAATCTTTTGCGACAGCGCAGGCCGGCCGAAAGATGCGAGATCGATGATAAAACAGTCATCCGCCACGCTGTCCCTGTGAAACAGCTTTTCAAAAAGCGGTTTGACAACAGGCGCGCCCGATACGCTGCTCATACCCTTGAACCCAGCGAAAAGCATCTGCCATTCGTCGTGTGTCAGTACCGTTTTATCGAGCCGATAGCCTTTGATAATCGAGATGCCGCCGCCATAGCCCTGCGCCGTCACCATGGGGATTCCGGCACGGCAGATATCATCGATATCCCGGGTGATTGTGCGGCGCGACACTTCAAACCGTCGCGCGAGTTCGGGTGCCGTGAATTTCTCTTCCTGAAGCAAAAGCGTGATGATCGCAATCAGCCTGTCAATTTTCATAGTGTCACCCCGCTGACAGTATATCACAAAAATCATGTCGTTGAGTGAACGGATGGGAACATGCTATAATGGGCAAAAATCAGGAAGGAAGCCGCCATGAGAAAAGGAATCCTCATCATATGGACCATCTGTGTATGGCTTGTATTGTGCGCCTGCGCGGTCACAGAGAATGAATCGTCTGTGGTTCCCACGCAATCGGCTGAATCCCTGCCGGAGGTTTCCGCCGAGCCATCTGCAAAGTCGGTGCAGACGCCGGCACCCTTGCCCGAAGCCACGCCCGTTCCTGTGAAAGGCAACGTCACGGTGCGCGGCGGCGATACGCTCGAGCGTGACATCATTCCGCAGCTGTGCAGCGTGTTCTCGGTGACGCAGGACGATGCAAAAGAGGCGCTGTCTGCCGCGCAGAGCCGCCTCATCAGCGATGAGCTGTCGGGCTTTCGCCGTATGGAAGGCGTTATCGTGCCGGGACGCTATGACGTGACGGATCAAACGCTGGAGGACTATATCGCGCTGTGGATCATTGGTGCAGAGCAGCGCTACGACGGTCTCGCAGCGGCCAGCGGCGACGCGAACAATAAGAGTGCTCCGGAACGGCTTGCACTTGCGTCGATCGTGGATTGGGAGTGCCTCAGCGATACGTATCAGGCGGAGGCTGCGGCGGTGCTGATGAACCGCCTGCGAAAAGGCGATAAGCTGCAATGCTGCGCCACCGTTGAATACGCGCTTGGATACAGCCGCCCGTATCTGACGAGCGATGACATTAAAATCGAGAGCGAATACAACACATACACGCACAAAGGCCTGCCGCCGGGCCCGATATGCGCCGTGGACGACGCGAGTCTTTCTGCGGCCATTGGCAATCCGGTGGATACCAGTTTGTACTTTTTCTTTTATGACTATGTGCCCGCGACCATGCAGGTGTTTTCTGACTACGGCACGTTTAAAGAAAAGGCGGCGGTCAGCAAACAAATGTTTGTGGATACGTATGACATCGGCAAATACGACATTGTCGACAAGCGAAGCTATTTTATCGGCGCTGACTGAGCATTCGCCAGCCAATATATAGAAATAACCATAATTAAGATAAGCAGACAGTTGACGAGGCACATATTTTTTGATACGATAGCGTAGGACTTAAGCGGGGATGCGACAGACCCCGCTTTTATCATCTTATTTTGATTCAGGAGTTAAACAATGCCGGGCATTTCAGTATTTGGCGCACAGTGGGGAGACGAAGGCAAAGGCCGTTTTGTCGATTATCTGGCAAACGGCGCCGATGTGGTGGTCCGTTACCAGGGCGGCAACAACGCGGGCCATACGATTATTGTTGATGACGTGAAATACACGCTTCATCTGATACCTGCCGGTTCGTTATACGACGGCAAGCTTTGCGTCATCGGAAATGGCGTGGTGGTTGATCCGGGCGCGCTGATTGAGGAAATGGAGATGCTCCAGCAGCAGGGGCTCTCGCTTCAGAACCTTAAAATTTCCGACAGAGCTCACATGGTGATGCCGTATCACAAGCTGCTCGACGGTTTGGCCGAAGAAATCGCGGGCGACGCGCAGATTGGAACCACCAAACGCGGCATCGGCCCGTGCTATACGGATAAAGCGGCGCGCATCGGCCTTCGCATGTGCGATTTGCTGTCCGACACCTTTGCGGAGAAGCTGCGCAAGGTGCTGGATGAGAAAAATGAGATCATCACAAAAATATTCGGCAAGGAACCGCTCAATTATGAAGAGATATTAAAAGAGTTCCTTGGATACCGGGTGAAATTAAAACCGTATATCTGTGATACAGTGAGCCTGTGCCACTGCCTTTACGCGAAAAAGAGCAAAATGCTTTTTGAAGGCGCGCAGGGCATGCTGCTCGACATCGATTTTGGCACATACCCGTTTGTGACCTCGTCACACCCCATTTCGGGCGGTGTGAGCGTGGGTACCGGGCTGCCGCCCGCGGCGTTGACCGAGGTGGTCGGCGTGGTGAAATCGTATACCACGCGTGTGGGCAAAGGGCCGTTTGTGACCGAGCTGGACGACGAGATCGGCGAAGCGATACGCGAGAAGGGCCACGAATACGGCGCGACGACGGGACGTCCCCGCCGCTGCGGCTGGCTCGACCTTGTGATTGTGGGCTTTTCGGTGCGCGTGAGCGGCATCACATCGATTGCGCTTTCGAGAATGGATACGCTCGGCGGCTTTGACAAGGTGAAAGTGTGTACCGCGTACGAGATTGATGGCAAGATCACCAAGGATTATCCGGCTTCGCTCGACGAAATTGCCAAAGCGAAGCCTGTATACAGAGAGTTTGACGGCTGGAGCAGCGATATTTCTCATATTAGAAGCTATGATGAGCTGCCGCAGGCCGCCAAAGAGTATATTGAGTTTATTGAAGCCGAAACGGGCGCGCCTGTGGGTATGATCGGCGTGGGTCCCGAACGCAGCGAATGCATCGTCCGGCATAAGTATTTTGAATAAAGAGCCGGAATTAAAAATATAATAGATTTTAAGTTTGCCGTGCCAGACGGGGAGCTAGCGGTGCCCTGAACCTGCAATCCGCTACAGCAGGGTTGGATCCCCGGTTTGAGGCACGATATTGTAAGGTATGGAGCCGGTAAGGGGCGTTGAAGAGTGGGCCCCGTGCAACGGACACCCGTGAACCCTGTCAGGCCCTGACGGGAGCAGCAGTAAGCGGATCTGCCCGTGTGCCTCGGATCAGTCTGCTCCGAGCAACCTGCCGGAATACCTCTTGTAATGTCGTGTCGATCTCCGGGTGCACGGCATTTATTTTACCCTTTTTTCCACAGCCATGACAAAAATGTGGACAAACCATGACGCTTTTGTATCATTTTATTTCCGGCAGGAAAATTACAATCATCCGAAGAATAATATACTTACAAAGCTGTTGTTTATGAATCCCCAAATGGAGGTACAATAGTACAAGGTTATCCCGTGTGGTTCGGGATATAAAATACATAGAGAGGGGGGCAGAATTATGCGCGTCAGCATAGCGGGAAAGGGCATGGAAGTGTCCGATTACTTGAAGGATCTCGTCTCAAAAAAGGTATTGAAACTGCAAAGGTATTTTGACGAGGATACCGAGGCGCACATAACCATGTCGATTCAAAGATCGAGACACATTGTGGAGGTGACCATCCCCTTCGATGGGATTGTTCTTCGCGGTGAGGAGGCCACGGGGGACATGTATGCGTCGGTTGACGGCGTGATCAAAAAGCTCGAAAAACAGATCCACAAGCACCGGACGGCTCTCAAAAAACGCCTGCACGATTATGCGTTTACCAAGGAAGACGAAGCGTTTGAGCTCGCGCTGGCAGATGAAAAAAGGCCGAGCGTGGTGCGCACCAAAAAGTTCGTGGTGAAGCCGATGGATATTGAGGAAGCCATGATGCAGATGGAGCTTTTGGGACATCAGTTTTTCGTCTTCAGGAACGCTGTGACCAATGAGATCAATGTGCTTTACTTGCGTCAGGACGGAGACTACGGGCTCATCGAGCCGGACGGCGTGTGATACAAAAATGAAAGGCGGGGCAACCCGCCTTTTTTTATGTTTGGCAATTACTTGACGTCGGCGCTGTTGGAATAGCCGCGCTGTTCCCAATATCCCTCATAGTCGGCGTCGTCGGACAGCGTGATGCGATTGACCCATCTCGCCCATTTGTAGCCGAGTTTATCTTCCGCCACCACGATGAACGGATATCCCATATCGGGCGGCAGTGCGATGCCGTTGGCGTTGTAAGCAAGAATAAGCTGTTTGTTCTTAATGTCATCATAAGGCAGGGAAGTGGTATAGCCGTCGACTGCCGAGAAGACGATGGTCACCGCTTCGGGCTGTGCTCCGGCGAGATCAATCAGATCGGTCAGACGCACGCCCTCCCAAAGAATCGTCGCATTCCAGCCTTCCACGCAGTGCAGCGTGATCAGCCGTGCATCCGGCTCCATAGCCAGCACATCGTCGTACGAGAGCACTTTTTCTTTATCCACGAGGCCGTCTATAGTGAGGGTATAATCGTTGATGTCTACTTGCTGTACGCCGCTGATAGAATTGTCGCGCGGGCCTACGGCAGGGTCCAATCGGGCCCCCTGATATTCTCTGATCTCATTTTCACGGTAGCGGTCCATTGTGGCAGAGCTGACGGCATCGGGGGACGGACTTGCTTCATTGTTGGCGGTACAGGCGGCCAGCAGCAAAGCGGCAGCGGCCAATATGATAAATAACTGACGTTTCATGTGATCTCCCTCTCTGTAAAAAAGCCTATTGCGTGAGTTAGTTCTTAGGATGTAAGATCAATTGGTAAACCTATTATATCAGTTATGAATGACTCAGCAACAGACATATGCCTATTATTACCATATACGAACTGATTCATTATCCTAAAAAGAAAAAGGCGGGGGGTTCCCGCCTTTATGTTTCGATGCCATATTGTTTAATCGGGCGTGATGATACCGCCGTCCAAGGCGCTGATTTCGCAAGGCATGTCTTGATAGACATATTTAATGATGCCGTTATCCTCTATCATTGTTGTGCGGTATCTAATGACCCAGGAGGGAATCAGCCACGCCCGATAGGGGTCATCCTTTGCTGTCACCTGGCTGGCACGAAGCTGTATGTCAATAATATCAACGATAAATGACTCCTCCGGTTCGGTCTCCGAGCCATCATATGCGGTATAAATGTACGATAAATAATCAGCAAAGCGGGTTTTGATCTTATCGAAGGATATGAGATTCGTGTTCTGAGCCACTGTCTCAACCATCTGCGATATGTTCTGCCAGCTGAACAGCATGATTTTTCCGTTACAGACGAAAATCGAGATTCTTTCCACGAGAAACGGCGGCGTATACGTCAGCATCTCAGTCGTTGTTGAATCGCCGATGCTGTAGTATTCAGTGAAACCGGTAAGCTGGCCAGCCGCGCGTTGAAAGGTCAGTGAATACCCAACTTGTCCATCTGATATGTCCGTTGCAAGTTCATCCCATTCCTGCGGCTGCCTCGGCAGGTAGACACCCTTTTCTATACAATTAAGTCCCATATTGTCGATACCCAGATCAGCTAAAGCCTTTTGAGCTGTTTGCAGTGCCTGATCAGGTGTCTCTGTGTATGCGGCCATGACATCATCAAGCTCAGCATAATACTGATTGAAATTCGCTATATAAGACTGAAAATCGGTATCTGTAGGGCTATAACTTTTAAAGAGTTCATTTCTTTGACGATTGCTTTTCATGAGACTCGTTGTCATGAAGCTTCCCGGATATCCGTATGCGAAGCTGCTTGATAAGCTCGTGCCCGACAGGTATGTGGATGCGGAAATCTTCGGCTCATAGTCTTCACCCGTCTCGGCGATCACAGTTAAGTAGCTATCGGTCGCCGGAAGAGAGTATTCTCCAAAGGCGGCCTGTAACACTTCGTCATAATCGGTTATATCAATCGATGTAAAGGCCAGATTGGAGTATACCTTCTCAGCCGAAGCCGGGGCGTTATCAATCATGTCCTGAAGCTTCTCGGCCATCAGTTGTCGTGAGTCATCATCGTATTGGCCGTACATTCCCGAGCCGTCGTTCACCTTTTGCAGCTGTATCAATCCGTCCAGCCGCGTCATGGGCAGCGGTTTATAAAGCTTGCTGTCACCGATAAAATAATGGGTCAGCTCGGCGAGCCTTTCCTGTGTGAGTGGAATCTGCTCCATTTTGTATACCGGCGTATTCGAGAGATTGTCAGGAATTTTGATATCCACATCCGCGTTGAATAAAACACGGCCATTTTGAATGCTCAGCGTTTGCGTCCAGTGCGCCGGTGCGTCTACTTCTTTCACGGCTCCCGGGGGGAGCGGATCGGCGACCATGTCTGCTGTGATGCCGCCGGATTTATTGACAACCACAGGCTTTGCGGGCGTGGGCTGGCAGGCTGTTGTGAAACAGCAAAACAGCAGCAAGAGAGCCAGCAGCGCAGAAATAAGCTTGACGCCGCGTTTTGTCTTTTGCGCCATAAATACGCCTTTGATTCGCCGTTCGGCGTTTTTGCGGCTCTGCGCCATGCCGAGCGCAAACTGCATATGCCGCGTTTGAGACGAGAGACTCAATATCAGTTCCGCGTAACCGCGGCGCGCGCACGGCTCAAGGTGTTTCACCACCGCGCTGTCACAGGCGGTCTCCATGTCTTTGCGCATCTCGAAATAAGCCAGCCACATGAACGGATTGAACCAGTAGACTGCGTTGAGTACGGTGAATAGCAGGCTCATCAAATGATCGCCGCGCTTATAGTGCATGCATTCGTGGCGCAGACAGTTTTTAATCTGTTCGTCATCCAGTTCGGCGAGCTTATTGAATGGCATGAGTATGGTACGTGGAAAAAGCAGCGCGGGGGAACCGTATTCATGCTGACAGACGATTTTGAGTTTGGCGTTGATATTAAGCTCCGCTTTGACATCTGCGAGCAGCCGTTGCAGATTGGCCGACGCGTGTGCGGATTTTCGGGAGACTTTTCGTGCAAGCAGAACGGCCAACAAAGATACATAACCAAGGCCCAAAGCGACGCCGCCGAGCCAGACGATCAGCACGATGTAATTGGGGGTGAGCGGCTGAACAGGGGTGAAGACAGGCGCTGACACGGGTGCGGATATTGCTTTGGTGTTTTGAGGTGTGTCGGCATCAGCAGTGACGACGGAGGTCACTTCTCTGGTCTGCGTGTCCGGAACGCTGACGCTGCCGAGGCTGGTTTCGCGCAGCAACGTATCCGAAGAGACAACAGGTGTTTTAGCCGTTGTGACCTGATAAGTAAACAGGCTGACAGGCGCATCGAGCGTGATGGGAACGATCAGCCGCAGCAGGAAGATGGCCCAAAGGGCAAAGTGCAAAAACGGTGATATTTTGTGTCTGAAAGCTTTTTTGATCAACATGGTGACGATGAATATGATGCCCGAGTAGAGTGTGATTTCCAGCAACGTATTCAAAACAGTCATGGTCAACCCTCCTTATCAAGACGGTCAATCAGCGCGCGCAGCGCATCCTTATCATCCGCTGTCAGCTCGCTTTGCTGAATCATGCTTGCGAGCAGCAGCCGAGAGCTTTCGCCTGTGAGCTTTGAGAGGATATAGCGGCTTTCGTTCTCAATACAGTCTTCGCGCTTTATTTTTGGGTAATAGCAGCGGTTGCCGCTGATCGTGTCAAACCCGAGATATCCTTTTTCGGTCATGAGCTTTAAATAGGTGAGGTAGCTTGAGGTTTTCCAATCCACCAGATTTTTCATTTTGTCCTTGATTTGAGACAGAAACAGCGGGGACTGATTCCACAGCGTTTCCATCACGATCCACTCCGGCTTTGTGAGTACCATATTAAGCCTCCAATAATAAAAATTACCTTACACATCTAAGAGCTTAGATCAATAAACGTAAAAAGTCAATATGTGATTGAAAATATTAAATTGAGCAACCGAAGTGTGAATAGCTTCTAAAAATAAGATAAGATTATTTTAAAGACGTAATCGATGGCAATACGCTATGAGATACACGCGGTTAGTTGATATCGTTGTGATCGCGGTATGGGGTGCTGCGATATCTTGAAAGAGAGATATTTCCGATAGGCGGTGGATAGAATGAGAGCAACGACAGCCCTCTTGGGCATTGCGGCGCGGACGAAACAAAAAAGGCGGGGGATGCCCGCCTTTTCATACGCTTCAGTTAATAGATGTCTGACATCGTGTTGATCGTGGAACCGTCCAATGCGTTGATGGCCATCACCATAAACGGTTCCGGGGGACGATAATCTTTGCCTGAGTTGATTGATGTCATATAACTTTCAGAGATGCTGCCATTTTCATCGGTGACTGTTTGCTTGACGTATCCATAAAACACATAAGCCGGCACGTATAATCCAGACAGTACTTCCGCATCCTTTTCTTTGAGGCGGACAAGGTTTAACTGCACGCTGTTTATGTTGACGTCGATGGTTGTATCAATTCCATACTCGGTCCGATAGATTTCCACATAGTTGCCGTACGTTTGCGTGACAGCGGATTGAAATCTATCGACAGCGGTATCAAAGTCGATCAGAGCCGTGTCGTCGCTTAAGATTTCCGTGACAGTACAGGGTGAATCCCAATGGATATCAAGTATCCCTTTATCCGACACGAGTAAATCGATGGACTCATATCCCCATGGCTCATCGTCATCTTGACTGGACGCGCTCCCGGACATATGGCAGCCCACAGGCACTCCGTTGACGGTGCGTGTATAAATCAGCCTATATGTATATGGCGATGCGAGAGCCGCGCTTCCTTCAACATAATAAGCAGCGAAAAGCATCACGTCATTGATCCCTGCAGCTTTAAAAAAACCATCCCCTTTTTCCACGGCAGCTTTGTAGGAAAACGCCATATTTTTTTGTACGGCAGGGGGCATTTCAAAGTCTTTGCTGACTGGAATCATCGCGTCGGTTGAAAAGGCCGATGTCTTGGTATACCTAAGGGTCGCCTGGGGATTCTCCTCATTTTCATAATAATTAAGATAAAGGTGCGCACCGTCGAGGCCCACGCTCAATTCACACAACGCTTTGTTGACAGATGTCTCGATGACGTTTCCATCGGCACCCTTGCTGACAGCCGGAATTGTGATGTTCTGCCTTTGAAGCGTTCCATTCGAAACCCGGGGCTGCTGCTTTTCTTCAGGCGCGGTTGTGTATTCCTTTTCCAGTTCGCTGATTTGCTCATTGTATGAGGCAATTTGGTCTTCACTTAAGAGGCTGCTGTTTCTGGATCCTAATGAAAGAATCTTTTCAATGCTGGAAATCTGATCGTCAATTTCGGATTTGGTGGGCTGATTGCTGAGCAAATAGGGTTTTTCGCCGGGAAACAGATAGTTAAATATGCCGGTTGCCATTTCCTGAGATAATTCCATAGGCTGGACTCTCGCCACAGGCATTTTATCCGCCTGAGGTTTGACGATTGTTGCATCCACGTTGATGTTCAGCTTTTCGGACTGACTCTGATACGTGTAACGCCCGTCGGGCAATGTGAGGCTTCTCAGCGTGTGAGAGTTGTCAAAAACACCCGGTATAGCTTTGCTTTGAGCTTCAGACTTTGAAGGCGCGGGCAGACACGCTGTTGTGAAGCAGCAAAATGTCAGCAGCAAAGCCATCACTGCGGAAACCAATTTGACACGAGGCTTGCTTTTCTGCTCCATAAAAACGCCTTTGATGCGCCGCATGGCCGTTTTCTTGTTTCGCACCATGCCAAGGGACAGCTGTATGTGCCGGGTCTGCGCGCTTAAGTCGAGTATCAGCACCGCATAATCGTGCCGGGCGGAGGGGGACATGCGTTTGACCACGGCACTGTCGCAGAACACCTCCATATCTTTGCGCATCTCATAGCACGCCATCCACACAAACGGATTGAACCAGTAAACGCAATTGAGCAGTGTTAAGCCAAGGTTGACAGCATGATCGCCGTGTTTAAAATGCATGCACTCATGCCGCAGGCAGTTTCTAATCCCTTCGTCGTCCAATAAAGCAAGGGTGTCCATACGAATGAGCAGGGTGCGGGGGAAAAGCAGCGCGGGCGAGCCGTAATCGTATTGGCACACAAGCTTAAGTTTTGCTTTGATGCCAAGTTCCGTCTTCACGTCTTCAAGAAGCCGCAGCAAATGGGCCGACGCAGGCGCTGCAAGACGCTTCACTCTGCGCATGAGCAGGCAGGCGATGACTGATATGTAAATGAAGCAGACCAGTGCGCCGCCGAGCCAAACGGCCAGAACGATCTGCGTTGCCGAAAGCCGGACGGGATGAGAAGCCGGGGCTGTGTTTTGCGTAGCCTGTGCCGCGGCTGACGCAGGCTCAGCAGGGTCGTTGCCTGAAGTCTGGCTTGTTGAGATATCAGAGGACGTTTGTGATGCAAAGCTGTAATCAATATTGGCAATGCGATCGGTTTGGGCGGCAGGTATCGTCTGTGCGGAATAGGTGAATAGGTGAACCGGGGCTTCCAGCGTCACGGGAACGATGAGCCGCAATAAAAACAGCCCCCAAATCACGTAATGCAGAAACGGCAACATTTTGGTTTTGAAAGCTTTCTTGAGAATCATGATGCCAATAAACAGGACACCGGAGTAAACACCGATTTCAAGAAGTGAATAAAGTAAAGTCATATCTATTCCTCCTTGCTTGGATCGCCGTCGAGCGTGTCGATCAGCTTATGCAGCTCTTCCTTTTCCGCTTTACTCAGGCCGCTGTGCTGTATCATGCTGGCCAGCAACAGGTGCTTGCTGCGGTCTGTCATTTTCGAGAGGATAAACCGGCTTTCGTTGTCTATGCAGTCTTCCCGCTGTAATACCGGGGAATAGCAGCGGTTGCCGCTGATCGTATCAAACCTGATATATCCCTTGTCTGTCATGCGCTTTAGGTATGTTAAATAGCTTGAGCTGTTCCAGTCTACCATGCTTTTCATTCTGTCCATGATCTGAGAGAGAAACAGCGGAGATTGATTCCAAAGCGTCTCCATGATGATCCATTCCTGTTTTGTGAGAGTCATATTCATCCTCCTTAAACATAATCGACCAACACCACATCTACAACTGTAGATGATTAAATGACCTTTGTCAATATAAATAATGATAAGAGAAGAAAAATTTACAAATTCGATGAGTCATCAAAAAAAGACGGAGTCATCATATGTCGCTCTGTCTGTAAATAAAAAATTCGGAAATAATCCGCCTATCAGGTTGACGATAATTTCACTTATGTCAGTCTGATGGAGCGTAAGCGACTGACTGCGAAGCGGAACGCATCCCATGGTAAACGCTTTTAAACATGGGATACCATTCTATTACGTAATCAATCGCTTACGCTCAAGCGGAATCATCATGCACTATGGTATCACAATGAACGAAAAGATAGGTTGCGGTCATTCTGAACGAGTGTAGCGAAGTGAAGAATCTGTCTCAACAGATCCTTCTTCGCTTCGCTGCTCACAACGTTGTGGACTGGATGATGAGTTACCTTACATATCAATGATAATTGAAACTTTGACCGCTGTTTGAAGAGACGGCGATATCCGTCTCTATGTGCAAAGTTGGGTTATAAAAAATACGTCACGCCGCTCTCAAATATCCGCTGATCTTTCTCTCCCGGGATGTTTTTGAGCGTGTGCTTTGTATAGCGCTCGCTGTGCGCCATTTTGCCGAAAACCCGCCCGTCTGGGGAGAGCAGTCCTTCCACCGCGAGCAGTGAACCGTTCGGGTTGCCGCTGCCCATCGTGGGTTTGCCCGCTTCGTCCACATACTGCGTGGCCACCTGTCCCGCTTCAAACAGCGCCGCCGCTTCATCCATCCGTGCGGCAAAACGGCCTTCGCCGTGCGACACCGCCACCGTGTGGATATCGCCGGGCTTACAGTGCATAAGCCACGGCGACGCGTTGGACGTGATACGCGTACGCACCGCCTGCGACACATGGCGGCCGATCGCATTGAACGTGAGCGTCGGGCTGTCGTCCGTCATGTCACGAATCTCGCCGTAAGGCACAAGCCCGAGCTTGATGAGCGCCTGAAACCCGTTGCAAATACCGAGTATCAATCCGTCGCGGCTCAGCAGCTCCTGCACCGCGTCTTTCACGCGCGGTTCGCGGAACAGTGCCGCGATAAACTTGCCCGAACCGTCCGGCTCGTCACCGCCCGAAAAGCCGCCCGGAAACATGAGAATCTGGCTCTCGCCGATGCGCCGGACAATTTCGCCGATGCTGTATTCAATATCGGCGGCGGAAAGATTGCGGATCACGAATGGTTCCGCGATGCCGCCCGCGCGGGTAAACGCGTTAGCCGAATCGATTTCGCAGTTGGTACCCGGGAACGCGGGGATAAACACGCGCGGTTGTCCGCATGGCCCGGTGTAAATGTGGATAGATTTCGCGTCAAAAAGCTCATCCGGCGCTTCGCCGGGTGTTTGCGCATGCACGGGGAACACGCCCGCGAGCGTATTTTCGTATTTTTCTATCAGATCATCGATCGTAACGGCTTCGCCGCCAACCTCGATGCTTGTTCCGCCCGTTTGGCCGATGCACTCAAAATCGAGCCCGTCACCTTCAAGAATAATATCCCCGTAGGCTTTGCCGCTCAGCTCGTTGAGGTCACAACCGCTCAATCGCGCGCCGATGCCGTTGCCGAACGCCATTTTGGCGACGGCCGCGAGGATACCGCCTCGTTCCACGGCGCAGGCCGCGGTGATTTTTCCGCCGACAATGCCGCTCTGAACCTTCGCGTACACCTCTTTGATGCTCTCAAAACCGGGCATGCCGTCTGCGCCGCGCCGAATGCGCGCGCGGTAGATGCCGCTGCCCGCCTTTTTGAACTCGGGGGAGATCACATGCGCGGCGTTCTGTGTGCAGAGCGCGAACGACACAAGCGTGGGCGGCACGTGGATGCTTTCAAAAGTACCCGACATCGAATCCTTTCCGCCGATCGCGGGTGTACCGAGATTTCGCTGCGCCCACCACGCGCCGAGCAGCGCCGCAAGCGGCTTGCCCCAGCTTGTTTCCGTGCGCATGCGCTCGAAATATTCCTGAAACGTGAGCCACGCGCGTGAGGAGTCGCCGCCCGTCGCCGTCAGTTTGGCGAGCGAGAGCACCACCGAATACACCGCGCCGAGCAGCGGATTTTTCTCCATCAGATACGGGTCGAAGCCGTACGAGAACAGCGTCGCCGTATCGCAGTCGCCGTCCGCCGCAATTTTAGCGGCCATTGCCTGCATCGGCGTGATGCGATTTGCGCCGCCGAGCGGCATGACCACCGACGATGCGCCGATGGTTGAATCGAACATCTCGATGAGCCCCTTTTTGGAGCAGATATTGAGATCATTCATCATCGCGTCAAGCCGCTTTGAGAGTGACCCGGTAAACGGCTCGTCAAACAGGCCGTTCAGTAGCAAATCAGCCACACGGGCGCTGGCCGTGGCCGTGGCACCGTTCGTGTCCAAAAACGCGCGGGATATCGAGACGATCGGTTTTCCGCGCCAGTGGAGCTCCATGCGTCCCGCGTCGGTCACCTCGGCCACCTTCGCGGCGTGCAGGTTCTCCTGCGCGGCAAGAGCGAGCACCTCATCGAGGTCCTTCGGATCGATGACGACGGCCATACGCTCCTGACTTTCGGAGATCGCAAGCTCGGTGCCCGAGAGCCCTTCGTATTTTTTGCGCACGAGATCGAGATTCACGCGCACGCTGTCGGATAATTCGCCGATGGCCACGCACACGCCGCCTGCGCCGAAATCGTTGCAGCGCTTGATGCGGCGCGAGAAGGCACTGTTGCGGAAAAGCCGCTGCAGCTTGCGCTCGGTTAAGGGATTGCCCTTTTGCACCTCCGCACCGCAGACGTCAATCGACTGCTTGTCGTGCGCCTTGGACGAGCCCGTCGCGCCGCCGCAGCCATCGCGGCCCGTCGCGCCGCCGAGCAGCAGGATATAGTCTCCCGGCTGGGGCGTCATACGCACCACGTTGTCGGCAGGCGCGCTGCCCACCACCGCACCAATCTCCATGCGCTTGGCTTTGTAGCCGTCGTGGTAAATTTCGTCCACAAGCCCCGTGGCAAGGCCGATCTGGTTGCCGTAAGACGAATAGCCCTCGGCGGCTCCGCGGCTGATTTTGCGCTGGGGCAGCTTGCCGGGCAGCGTATCCTCAATACGCTCTCGCGGGTCGCCGCTGCCTGTCACGCGCATGGCGTGATACACGTACGAGCGGCCAGAGAGCGGATCGCGAATCGCGCCGCCAAGGCATGTGGCCGCGCCGCCGAACGGTTCGATCTCGGTGGGGTGGTTGTGCGTTTCGTTTTTGAACATAATCAGGTAATCGCGCGGCTGCCCGTCCACCATCACGGTCTCGCGTATCGAGCACGCGTTGATCTCGTCGGATTCGTCGAAACCGGCCATGAGCCCCAGCTTTTTTGCTTCCTTGGCATACAAGGTCGCGAGGTCCATCAGGCAGATGTCTTTTTTGCGGTCACCGTAGACGACTTTTCGCGCTCTTAAATATTCATTGTATATGTCTTCGGCTTGTGACGCGGTGCCGTCGAACGTGACGTTATCAAGCCTTGTGAGAAACGTGGTATGGCGGCAGTGATCCGACCAGTACGTGTCGATCACGCGTAGCTCCGCGAGCGTGGGGTCGCGATGCTCTTCATTGCTAAAATAGTTCTGCACGAACATTAAATCGTCAAAGCTCATCGCGAGCGCGTAATCGCCGAGCAGATTTTTAAGAGCGCCTTCCCCGAATGTGCAAAAACCGTGCAAAACGGGGACATCGGGCGGCTCGGGCAGCGTTTCGGCGAGCGTGTCGGGCAGCACGAAAGACGCTTCGCGCGACTCAACGGGGTTGATCACATATTTTTTGATATCATCGGCATCGGCGGGGGAGACGCCCGAAAGCACATAGACCGTCGCGCATTTCACCGTGGGACGCTCACACCGCACCGCGAGCTCGCAGCACTGTGCCGCGCTGTCCGCGCGCTGGTCGTACTGTCCGGGCAGATATTCCACCGCGAATACCTCGTCGTCGTCGGCGCGATCGAAATCACCGTAAAAAACAATATCGACGGGTGGTTCTGCAAATACCGTGCCGAGTGCGGCTTCAAAGCTACTCTCATCCATCCCCTCGATATCGTACCGTATCAATAGACGCACACGCTTAAGCGTCGTTTTGCCGAGCGTACTCTTAAAATCGGACAGCGCTTTTTTAGCCGCGATATTGAAACCGTCCCTCTTCTCCACATAAATCCGTCTGACCTGTGACATAATCCGTACAATCTCCTTCGTGTAAGGCCAAAGCCCCGGTTAAAAACTGATATATTTAAAGTATAATTGAAATTTTGTTCGGATGCAAGAACAGGACAATCGGCAAATAACAAAAAAGATGAGCAGTTTGTGAATTATGCAAATCTCTCTTTTAAAAGATGAGGATTTAGACTATAATATATATTATATAGTAGAGTTTTAAATCATACAGGCCGGAGGAAAGAGCATGCTGCATATCGGCAAAGACGCCATGGTGCCGCTTAAGGACATCATATTGATACTCGATTATAAAGAAGCCATGACCAACGATGATACCCATAATTTTTTGAAAAAGCTCAAAGACAGCGCTCACCAGATATTCTTAGAGGAGTACAACATCAAATCTGTCATTGTGGCGCGGTTTCTCGAGAAGTATTTTATTTATTATTCTCCCATTTCTTCCGCCACACTCTACAAACGTTCGAGATTATAACACTTATATAAATTAAGGAGACAGTCATGCCAAGCAACCAAAATGAACAGCAATATGACGCCTCGCAGATTCAGGTTCTCGAAGGCCTGGAACCCGTGCGCAAAAGGCCCGGTATGTATATCGGGTCCACCGACGAACGTGGTCTGCACCATCTTGTTTACGAAGTGGTAGACAACTCGGTGGATGAGGCGATGGCCGGATATTGCGATAAAATTCAAGTGACGATTAAACAGGACGGGAGTGCGCTGATTGTGGACAACGGCCGCGGCATCCCCGTGGATGTGCACCCCAAGGTGGGTAAGTCCTCGCTCGAGGTGGCGCTCACGATGCTGCACGCGGGCGGCAAGTTCGGCGACGGCGGCTACAAGGTGTCGGGCGGTTTGCACGGCGTCGGCGTATCCGTTGTGAACGCGCTTTCCAAAAAGCTCGTGGCACAGGTACGGCGTGACGGCAAGATTTACGAGATGTCGTTTTTGCGCGGCGAACCGCAGGGCGATATCTGTGTGGTCGGCGATGCGGATGACACGGGCACATCGATACAGTTCTGGCCTGATGACGAAATATTCGAGACAATCGATTTCGCGTTTGATACGCTGCGCGCGCGCATGCGCGAGCTTGCCTTTTTGAACGGCGGTGTGCGTATACTGATGACTGACGAGAGAAAAGACCAGCATTATGATTACTGCTTTGAGGGCGGCATCAGTTCGTTTGTCAAATTTTTAAACAAGAATAAGCCGACGCTGCATGAATCACCGATTTACCTCTGCACCGAGAAGGACACCACCGTGGTGGAAATCGCAATGCAGTATAACGATTCGTACAACGAAAATCTATTCACCTACGCGAACAACATACCGACGCATGAGGGCGGCACGCATCTGATGGGCTTTAAATCGGGGCTTACGCGTGTGATGAACGACTATGCGCGGCGTTTCGGTATGATCAAGGAGAAGGATGAAAACCTTGCGGGAGAAGACATCCGCGAGGGGCTCACCGCGGTGATCAGCGTGAAAATATGCGAGCCGCAGTTTGAAGGGCAGACAAAAACCAAACTCGGAAACAGCGAGGTACGCCCGCTTGTGGACAGCGCGCTGGCGGACGGATTAAAAACGTTTCTTGAGGAAAACCCCGCTGTGGCAAAGGAAATATTAAACAAGTGCCTGATTGCGCGGCACGCGCGTGAAGCGGCGCGCAAGGCGCGCGAGCTGACCCGCCGTAAATCCGCGCTCGAAAGCGCTGCTCTGCCCGGTAAGCTTGCGGACTGCAGCGAGCGCGACGCCTCCAAGTGCGAGATATTCCTCGTGGAGGGCGACAGCGCGGGCGGCAGCGCCAAGCAGGGCCGCGACCGGCGGTTTCAGGCAATACTGCCGCTGCGCGGCAAGATACTGAACGTGGAAAAAACGCGGCAGGACAAGGCGCTTGCAAACGCAGAGATCCGCACGATGGCCACCGCTTTCGGCGCGGGCATCGGGGAGGAATTCGATGTGAGCAAGTTGCGGTACAACCGCATCATCTGCATGACGGATGCCGACGTGGACGGCAGCCATATCCGTATATTGATGCTCACTTTTTTCTACCGCTATATGCGCGAGCTGATTGACGGCGGGCATGTTTACATTGCGCAGCCGCCGCTTTACAAGGTGGTTAAAAACAAGGTGGAAAAATACATTTACAGCGATGAGGGGCTGGAAAAATATTTAACAGAGATCGGCCGCGAAGGCATCGCCATTCAGCGCTACAAAGGCCTCGGCGAAATGAACCCCGAGCAGCTCTGGGAAACCACGATGGATCCCGATCACCGTACGCTGCTTCAGGTCTCGATTGAGAATGCGATTGAGGCGGAAGAAATATTCACGATACTGATGGGTGATGCGGTGGAGCCAAGGCGTGAATTCATAGAACAGAACGCCAAGCTCGTGATGAATTTGGACATTTAAGGGGTGGACAAAATTGGACGAAAAAAGAAAAGCGATTCAGCCGATTCATATAGAAAAAGAAATGAAGACATCGTTCATCTCATATGCGATGGCGGTGATTATCAACCGCGCGCTGCCTGATGTGCGCGACGGACTTAAGCCCGTTCACCGTCGAATCCTCTATTCGATGAGCGAGCTCGGAAATACGCCGGATAAACCCTACAGAAAATCCGCACGTATTGTGGGCGACGTGCTCGGCAAATACCATCCGCACGGCGATTCGGCCGTGTATATGGCAATGGTGCGTATGGCGCAGGATTTTTCGACGCGTCATCTGCTCGTATCGGGGCACGGCAACTTTGGCAGCGTGGATGGCGACTCACCCGCGGCAATGCGTTATACCGAGGCGCGGCTATCGCCCATTTCGATGGAGCTGCTTCGAGACCTTGAAAAAGACACGGTGGATTTTTACCCGAACTTCGACGAAACACTGATGCAGCCCACGGTACTGCCGTCAAAATACCCGAACCTGCTCGTCAACGGCTCGGGCGGCATCGCGGTGGGTATGGCCACCAACATTCCGCCGCACAACCTCGGCGAGGTCATCAACGCGGCGGTGTGCCTGATTGACGACCCGGACGCGGACGTGCAGGACCTTATGCAGCATGTGAAGGGGCCGGACTTTCCGACGGGCGGCATTGTGATGGGCACGGCGGGTATCACACAGGCGTATCACACGGGGCGCGGCAAAATCTGCGTGCGCGCAAAGGCCGAAATTGAGGAGTTCAAGGCGGGGCGTCAGCGCATTATCGTCAACGAAATCCCGTATCAGGTGAACAAGGCGGCGCTGATTACGCGCATTGCCGAACTCGTGCAGGACAAGCATATTGAAGGCATATCGGATATTCGCGACGAGAGCGACAAACGCGGTATGCGCATTGTGATTGAGCTCAAGCGCGATGTGAACGCCAACGTGATATTGAACCGGCTTTACAAGCACACGCAGATGCAGGATACGTTCGGTGTGATCATGATTGCGCTTGTGGACGGCGAGCCCAAGGTGCTCAATCTCAAGGAACTGCTGTATCACTACCTTGAGCACCAAAAAGTTGTGATTGTTCGGCGCACAAAGTTTGACCTCGAAAAAGCCGAAGCGCGCGCACATATATTGGAAGGCCTCATTATCGCGCTGGATAACATCGACGAGGTCGTCGATCTGATCAAAAAATCGCCCGATGTACCGTCCGCAAGAGACGGCCTCATGACACGCTTCGGGCTCAGTGACAAACAGGCTCAGGCGATACTTGATATGCGTCTGCAGCGGCTGACGGGCCTCGAACGCGACAAGATCGTGGCCGAGTACGAAAAACTGCTCGAGCGCATCGCGTATTTGCAGCAGATACTCGCAACGCCGCAGATGGTGCTGGATATCATTAAAGAAGAAATGCTCGAGATCAGGGACAAATACGCGGACGAGCGCCGCACGGAAATTACGTTCAGCGCCGACGACATTGATCTTGACGAACTGATACAGGAAGAGGAGATGGTGGTGACGCTGACGCACTTCGGGTACGCCAAGCGCATCCGCTCTGATGCCTACCGGACGCAAAAACGCGGCGGCAAGGGCGTCACGGGCATGTCCACACGCGAGGAGGATTTCGCGGAGCACGTGATGGTGACATCCACGCATGCGCATCTGCTGTTCTTTACGAATCAGGGCAGGGTATACCGCCGCAAATGCTACGATCTGCCCGAGACGGGGCGCATGGCCAAAGGCATGGCCATCGTCAATCTGCTGCAGCTCGACGCGGGTGAAAAGGTGTCCGCGGTGTTCCCGATCAACGATTTCTCGGATGACACGATGCTCGTGATCGCAACCAAAAACGGTTTTATCAAAAAGACATCCGTCAGTGCGTTTAAAAACATCCGCCAGAACGGCCTGATTGCTGTGGGCCTGCGCGATGGCGACGAACTGATCAGCGTGCGCGAAACGAGCGGCAAAGATGAGCTGATCGTGGGCACGGCTCAGGGTATGTCGGTGATGTTCGCGGAGGAAGATGTGCGCGATATGGGCCGCACGGCGATGGGTGTGAAGGCGGTGGCGCTGCGTGAGGGAGACGCGGTGGTCGGTATGGACATTGTGCGCCCCGACTGCGATGTGCTTGTGATTTCAGAAAACGGGTACGGAAAGCGTACCCCGGTTACCGAGTACAAGGTGCAAAAACGTGCGGGTATCGGCATCAAAACGCTGAAAGTCACAGAAAAAACGGGCAGCCTGTGTGCCATCGGTATGGTGGATGGCAGCGAGGACATTATGCTCATCAATGACGCGGGCGTGATTATTCGCACGCGTGTGGACGAAATCTCCGTGTTCGGGCGCGATACGCAGGGCGTTAAGCTCATGAATGTGGATGAAGAGACGCGTGTGGTGTCTGCGGCGCTCGTTCCGCACGACGACGAGGAAGGCGAGACAGAGCAGATCACAGAATAGCCCCAAATATGGCAGCTTTGCCCTGACAAGGAATACAAATTTTTGTAGAGACTATTGCATTCGCATACCACATGTTGTACAATTCGTTTTGACAGTGAATTGTACACAAAGCGGTGGCTCTACAAAAAACAACCGCGATATAAGCGTATTCCTTCAAAGCGCAAAGATTTGCGAAGCATGTAGAGGGGGCTTAACGTGTTGAAGGAATATGCAAAGGATACGGGAGAGGCTTTTTGCCTCTCCCGTGTTGAAATTGCGGAATCCCGAAAGGCTTTCGGGGTGCCAATCAGGAGTTTATTGCTTTGAGGTATAAAAAAAGACGTTTTTGGCTCATCAAGCAAAAGCATTTAAGAATGATCATCGGTATTGCGATTGTGCTCGCTGTTGTCGCGATCGTATTTTTTATCCTTTCCATCACAGGCCACCAAGCGAATAAGCAGAATGCTGTGGACAGCGTCGCCGCCACGGGTATGGTTAGTGTCGGCCTTCGGGGTGATTTAAACAAGCTTTGCACTTATAACGAAGACCAAAAGGTGTTTGAAGGCTTTGAAAAGGACCTCGCTGAGGAAATTATCAGGCGTATCTTCGGCGACGACATGCTCATCAACTATGTTGACGTGAATACCGAGACGCGAACCGCTTACTTAAAGCGCGGTGATATTGATATTGCGCTCGGCGCCGCAACCTATTTCAAGCTGAGCGGCATCACGTATTCGATGCCGTATTTTTCCGACGGCAGCGCCTTTCTTGTGATGGAAGACAAAACGCAGCGCATGCAGAACCTGTCGGGCAAAACCATCGGCATTGTTCAGGGGTCAATGCACGCGCAGGAAGGCGATACGAAAAAGGACGAGAAAGCCACGCTGATGTCCGACTATTTGAAAAAGCTCGAGATTGAAGCAGGCGTCAAAATATACGCGTCGTATCCGGAGGCGATCAATGCGCTGCGCGATGGGTTTGTGGATGCGGTGTGTGCGAGTGAAACGGTACTGACGCAATATGGCAAACCCGGTATGCTCATGCTGCCCGAACGGTTTATGCCGAATGATTATGTTGTTTGCATCTCCGGTTCGCTGGGGCTGTTCTCCGAAGCGGTGGATGACGCGATCGCGGCGATAAAAGCCGACGGCACACTGCAGTCGATGATGGACAAATGGAATCTGGTTAATTACTCTGAGCTTGAAGAACAATAGTTTACATGTGACCATATGGAGGATTAAATGAATACGGGACTCATCAGGGTGGCCGCGGCCGTGCCGGAAGTGGCGGTTGGGAACGTTAAAAAGAATAAAGCTTGCATTGCCGCGATGATGATGGACGCGGAGAAAAACGGGGTGTCTGTGGCGGCTTTCCCGGAGCTTTGTATCACGTCTTATACGCTCGGTGATCTGTTTCGCCAGAGAAGCGTGATCGAACAGAGTGAGAAATATCTGTCTGAACTGCTCGAAGAAACAAAAGGCTTAGGCGTGCTCGCTGTTGTGGGGATGCCTGTGTTTGCAAACGATAAGCTCTACAACACGGCCGTCGTGTTTCAAGCGGGAAAGCTGCTCGGCGTTGTTCCAAAGGCCTATCTTCCCAACTATTCGGAGTATTATGAGCAGCGCTGGTTTACGTCGGGGCTCGATGTGTCGAATCAGACGGTTCGGCTTGCGGGGCAGACCGTGCCGTTTGGCACAGATATTCTGTTTGAATGCAGCCAGGTTCCAGAGCTTGTGCTTGGCGTTGAGCTTTGCGAAGATCTTTGGGTGCCTTTCCCGCCGCACGGGTATCAGGCGATGGCCGGTGCGACGCTGTTTATCAACATATCGGCCAGCAACGAGCTGGCGGGCAAGAGCGAATACCGCGCGGAAATGATCAAGCATCAGTCGGGGCGTTTTGTGAGCGCGTATGTGTACGTATCGGCCGGCCCGGGCGAATCGACCACGGATACCGTGTTCGGCGGGCATGCCGTGATTGCAGAAAACGGTTATCTGATCGCCGAGTCCGAGCGGTTCTCTTTCGAAAAGCATATGACGGTGACCGAGATCGACTTGCACCGGCTGATCCATGATCGTATGCTTAAAAACACATTTATGATCAACGACACACCGCGTTCATACCGCCGTGTGTGCTTCAATGCGAGCGACACGCAGCCCAAATTCAGAACCGTTGATAAAATGCCGTTTGTACCTGGCGAGCCTGCCGTGCGGGATGCACGCTGCAATGAGGTTTTCAATATTCAGGTGACGGCGCTCGAGCGCCGGCTTCGGCATACCGGCTCAAAGCATATGGTGATCGGCGTTTCGGGCGGCCTCGATTCGGCGCTCGCGCTGATGGTGGCCTGCGAGGCGGCCGTGCGCGCGGGGCTTAAAAAAGACGCCGTGGTCGGCGTCGTGATGCCGGGCTTTGGGAGCACCGAAGCCACGCAGAATCTTGCAAGGCGGCTCGTGAAAGCCACGGGGGCTACGCTCAAAGAAATCAGCATTGTGGATGCGGCCAAATCACATCTTGAAGATTTAGGCCATGGCGGGGAGGCGGACATCACCTATGAAAACGCACAGGCACGTGAGCGCACACAGGTGCTGATGGATCTTGCCAATCAGTTTGGCGGCATTGTGGTGGGCACGGGAGACTTATCCGAGCTGGCTCTCGGGTTTTGCACCTATGCGGGCGATCAGATTTCGATGTACGGCGTGAATGCGGGCGTTGCCAAAACGCTGATCAAGGAGATCGTGCTTTATGTGTCGCGCGAGGATGATATTTTAGGGCCCATCGCACGAGAAATCGTGGCGATACCGCCATCGCCCGAGCTGCTGCCGCCCGGAACGGGCAGCGAGCGTCAGGATACGCAAAAGCAGATCGGACCGTATGATTTGAATGATTTTTTCATGTATTATATGCTGCGTTTCCAAATGACACCCCAAAAAATACTGCTGCTCGCGACGAACGCTTTTGATGAATACACGCATGAGCAGATCAAGGATCAACTCAAGAAATTCTATAAGCGGTTTATTTCCTCACAGTTTAAGCGTTCGTGTATGCCCGACGGCCCCAAGGTGGGCAGTGTGTCGCTGTCACCGCGCGGTGATTGGCGCATGCCGTCTGACGCGGAAGCCGATCTGTGGATTTCAGAGCTCGACGGCTGAAGAAGGGCACATCAATGCATTTTGACATCGCAAAGATAAACAGCAGGCTGGTTATAGAGAATTTGAGCTGTGACTGCGCACATGATCATCACATACCGGACATGGACATCTGCATTCAATCCGGCCTCATCAATTCGGTTGCGGACTGCATACGCGAAAGCGGGCTTGGCCGCAGCGTGCTGATTGTGGCTGATAAGAAGACATTTGCGGTGGCGGGGGAGAGAATACAGAAAAATTTGACGGCGGCAGGTTTTACCTGCCGCGTTTGCTTGCTGCCGGGTGAGCATGTGGAGCCAACGCCCGAAATGGCCGCTTTGATTACGGCGATGGCGGATGAACACACCGATTTTCTTTTGTCAGTCGGTTCCGGTGTGTTAACCGATCTCACACGATACAGCGCGTTTCTGGTTCACAAGCCGTTTGCGGTATTTGGCACGGCGGCATCGATGGATGGCTATACCTCCATCACATCGTCGATGATGATCGGCGGCATGAAAATCAGCAAATACGGCAATGCGGCACGGCTCATCATGTTTGACCCTGCCGTGCTGGCGACGGCACCGCCGCTGATGCAGGCGTCGGGCGTCGGCGATATTCTGGCCAAATTCGGTGTGATTGTAGACTGGAAGCTGGGCAGCGCGGTCGCGGGCGAGGTTTTCTGCCCGCTTTGTGAGCAGATGCTGCTCATGGGGCTTAAAACGTGCACCGACAATATGGAGCAGATTATTGCGCGTACCGAAAAAGGCATGGAAGCGTTGATCGAAGCGCTGATACTCGCGGGGCTCACGGTGCTGATTGTGAAAAACACGCGGCCCGTCGCCTCGGTGGAGCATAACATGGCGCATTATTGGGATATGATGCATGTGGCCTGCGGCGGCAGCGCCGTCCCCTCGCACGGGATATGCGTCGGTATTGGGTTTATCTATTGCTTGCGTTGCCATAGCATGCTCAAAAATGCCGACCTGAGCACGCTTGATAAAGAGAAGATCAAATCAAGCCGCATGACAAAGCAGCAGAAGAAAGATTATATCTATGGCTGCTATCCGCCCGGCGCGGGTGAGGATATCATAGAAGCCAACAAAGATTGGTATATAGAATGGGACGAGCAGGAACGGCGTATTGACGCGCTGACCGCTTATCACAGCCAGTACGTGAAGGATACGGCCATACTGCCCGATGTGAACGATATGATCTCCTGGTTTGAGCGTTTCGGCGCGCCGGTCAGTGCCGCGCAGGCGGGGATATCACCGGAACGCATCAAAAACGGGCTGCTGTGCACCAAGGATTTTCGGCAGAGGTATTCGATTGCGCAGGCGCTCAGCGAGCTTGGCATGCTCGAGGAATGCGCCAAGAAAGTGCTTGAGATGGAGAGCGGTTTATAAAAAACCACAAGCCCTCCCATAGTCAGAAGCAAAAAAATTCTTTGATACTATCTATATGGGATGGATTGAAGAATTACATTAATAGCAAGAAACCCCGCCTTGGCGGGGTTTTAATATTCCTTCTTACGGCACTTCAGTATAGTAGATGCTAAGCAGCATGTCGAGTGTGGCCGCTTCGTCATCAAATAAAACATCTTTCTCGTCTTCGCCGGCTTTTCCGGGATAACAGGGAATCACGAGCTGCTCAATCGCATCAATATCCATGCCGCTCAGCAGTTTGGAAAAGCCACGGCCTGATCAATAGAAAGATCGGTATGACCGTATGTTTTGAATGGCGCATACAATTTGGTAACCAGATCCACGGCACCAAGACTCTTTATTTTTTTAGCCAATTGGATCATAAAATTGCGCTGACGGGCGGTTCGCCCGAAGTCCGAACCGGCTGTGTTATGCCGATCGCGCAGATAATCCTCTGCCTTTTGGCCTTTTAACGTGATTGTCTTGCCCTTCCTGCCCACATCAGGTATCGTCGTATCGAGTGTGACCTCAATGCCGCCAACCGCGTCCGTAATTTTGGAGATGCCGTCCATATCGATGCTCACAAAATACGGAACCGGAATATCGAGTGTGAAACCAAGCGGTGTCTCCAGCTCATTCTTTCGTTCCAAAAAGTTTTGAATGCAGGCTTTGGTATTGGACGCGCCGAACTTGTTCGGGCCGCCGCCGAATAAATAGGCGGTGTTGAGGCGTTGTTTAATCATTTTCGTGATTTTACCGGTCTTGGTATCAATCTTGGAAACATCCGTCCAAATATCACGCGGAATTGTCAGCAGCTTGGCCTTCTTTGTCACGGTATCCACGGCGCAGACGATCATCATATCGCTGTGGTTCAATGCGCCGCGCTCGGCTTCCGAATCGATGCCGAGAAACACAATGTTGACGATACTGTCGTTTTTGACATAGGTCTTTCCGTGATAGCTGATGGCCTCTTTTTCTGGCGCCTGTGTTTGAATGCCGCTCACAGACGGATTCACGTCATCCGCCGGGTTGGGTGTTGAGGTTTGAACGAGCAGAGCCGTGACATCGTCGCTTGTGAGCCGGCCATAAATCACCACGCCGACGACAACCAAACCCGCGACCAAAACACCGAGTGCAGCGAGCATGATTTTTAGCTGTTTGCTGTGTCTGTTGGCGGGTCTTCCGCTGCCCGGCCTCCTGCGGTTGTTGCGTTTTGCATCATATCCTTTGGCTTTCAAATCGTTTTCTCCTTATCGCTTAGTTTTCCACCACCATGCGATAGAAAATGAATAAGAACGTTTGTGTCACATAAGCTGAAGCCATGATGTATTAAAAAAACCCCGGCTCGCGGGGTTTTCTTTTGAGATTATTGCACTTCGTTGTAGTAGATGCCGAGAAGAAGATCCAGTGTGCCCGCCTCGTCGTGAAGAATCACGCTGGCGTCGCCCACATTGCCGACTTCGCCGGGAATGGCGAGCTGTTCAATCGAATCGATATCAACATTGTTGAGTATCTTCGCAAATGCGAGTGCCTGATCAAGATTGAGATCTGTCTTGCCGTACTTGGTGAATTCATCCCAAAGTGACGTCACCGCGTCCACGGCATTCATGTTCTTAATCTTTTTCGCAAGCTGAATCATAAAATGACGTTGATGCGTCGCTCGGCCGATGTCGGCGCCTGCGGTATTGTGGCGGTCACGCAGATACGTTTCCGCTTTTTCACCTTTCAGGTTGACCGTTTTACCCTTCTTACCGACATCCGGGATTGTCGTATCGAGCGTCACCTCAACGCCGCCGACCGCATCCGTGATATTGGTGATACCGTCCATATCGATGCTGACATAGAAGGGAATCGGAATATCGAGCGAGAAATTCAGCGGCTTTTTGAGTTCAACCTTACGCTCGAGGAAATTCTGTATACAAGCCTTGGCGTTGGACGCACCGTATTTCTCCGGACCGCCGCCAAATAAATACGCGGTATTGAGCCTGTTTTGAGTCATCTCGGTGATTTTACCGGTTTTGGTATCAATCTTGGAAATGTCCGTCCATGTATCGCGCGGTATAGAAATCAGCGTCGCCTTTTTTGAGACGGTGTCCACCGCACAAACAAGAATCATATCACTGTGGTTGCCGATGTCGCGTTCCGTTGTGGTATCGATGCCGAGAAACACGATATTGACAATGTTTTCATTTCTCACGTATGTTTTGCCGTTGTAGTCGATTTTCGTATCCGCGGGCTGTGGCGTCTGTATGCCGCTCGCTTCTGGATCAATGTCTTGCAGTTCTGAGGAGGCAGACGATTGGGGGAATAAAGCTGTGTAATCGCTGCTTGTGAGCTGTCCGTAAATCACCACGCCGATGACGACGAGCCCCACCACCAAAACACCGAGCGCGATAAGCATGATTTTAAGCTGTTTGCTGTTCCTGTTGGCCGGCTTGCGGCCCTTTCCTTTTCCGGAAACTTTCCGGTTGTTGGTGTTCACACCGTATCCTCTGACTTTCAAAGTCCATTTCTCCTTATCGCTTAGTTTTCCACCACCATGCGATATGTGATTGCTTTAATAATTATTGTAATAATCGCCCTTGCGGTAGTCGTAGACCGTCCCGTTGGAATAGAAGTCCACATTATCGAGCGCCATGCCGGTGCCGATTGCCACACACGAGATCGCGTCTTCCGCCACATAGCACGGAATGCCAGTTTTTTCGCTGAGCAGCCTGTCGAGGCCGTACAGCAGAGATCCGCCGCCTGTCATACAGATGCCGTTCTCGGCGATGTCCGAAGAAAGTTCGGGCGGAATGCGTTCGAGCACACCGTGCAGCGTCTCCATCATCGTGTTGAGCGGTTCTTCCAGCGCTTCTATCGTTTCGTTTGAGCTGATGGTGACCACCTTGGGCAGACCGGAAATGAGGTTTCGACCCGCCACTTCCATATAAATCTGTTCCTTACGCGGAAAAGCTGAACCGATGTTGATTTTGATTTCTTCGGCTGTGCGCTCACCGATCAGCATATTGTGCTTCTTCTTCATATACCGGATCAGGGCTTCGTCAAACTTATCGCCCGCCACCTTTACGGAATCGCTCAAAACGATACCGCCAAGAGAAATGACCGCGATATCCGTGGTGCCGCCGCCGATATCCATCACCATGTTGCCAAAAGGTGCCGAAATGTCGATACCCGCGCCGATTGCGGCTGCCATCGGTTCTTCAATCAGGCCCGTATGCCGAGCGCCTGCCTCTTCGGTGGCTTCAATAACGCTGCGTCGTTCCACTTCGGTGACGCCGGAGGGAACACAGACGATGACACGCGGCTTGAAAAACAGCTTGCGTCCGATCACTTTACGCAGGAAATAACGAAGCATCCTTTCGGTATCATGAAAGTTAGAGATCACGCCGTTGCGAAGAGGCCTGACCGCCACGATGTTGCCAGGTGTTCTGCCGAGCATAATGCGCGCTTCTTCACCAATGGCGATGATTTCGCCGGTCGTCCGGTTCACAGCGACCACAGAGGGTTCGCGCAGAACAATGCCTTTTCCTTTCACATACACGAGCACGCTTGCTGTGCCAAGGTCAATTCCGATGTCGTTAAATTCAAACAAGGCCATCTATTCTTAAACCCCTTTAAAAGTTATTTGCCACCACAATGCATACATACAGACAGATTATACTATAATACATGTTTCGACTTTTTTCAACCTGCATTATTCTGTATAAACACGCTTAAAATCATGCCGGATACGGCTGCTCGAGGCCTTCAATCAATGCATACAAATCCTCAAGTGAATTAAGGCGGACGGCGGCTTCGCGCAGTCTGGCAGCCCCGTTCATCCCTTTGAAATACCAAGCCGCATGCTTGCGAATCTGCTTCATTGCAATTCTCTCGCTTTTCTCGGCACAGGCCAGCTGAGCCTGCTTTTTCAGCGCGCTTAGCTTCTCCTGATACGATGCCGGTGCCATCTCTTTTCCAAACGCCAACAGATGCTTGATTTCCCGAAATAAAAACGGGTTGCCGAGCGCGCCGCGTGCCACCATCACGGCATCGCATCCGGTAATCTCCGCCATACGCAGTGCGTCCCGCGCACAAAAAATATCGCCGTTGCCGGTTACAGGAATGCGGACGCTGCGCTTGACCTCGGCGATAATGCCAAGGTCGGCATGTCCGCTGTAAAACTGGCTGCGTGTGCGTCCGTGAACGGTGACGGCCGCCGCGCCGGACTGTTCGGCCATGCGCGCAAAGTCCACGGCATTGACATCGTGATCATCCCAGCCTTTGCGGAATTTTACAGTCACGGGTTTCTTAGAAACCGATACCGCTGTTTTGATGAGTGTCGAAGCGAGCTTGGGGTTCTTCATCAAAGCACAGCCTTCCCCGTTTGAGGTGATTTTGGGCGCGGGGCAGCCCATGTTGATATCAAACAGCGCGATGCGGTCAGTGTCGCGTTCCTGAAGCGATTCGATACTGGCTTTAAGCGCGTCGGCATCGCTTGCGAAAAGCTGTATGCCAACACTGCGCTCGTTCTCGGCGAAGGAGAGCAGTGATTCTGTTCTGGCGTTGCCGTATTTTAACCCCTTCGCGCTGACCATTTCCGTATATGTCAGGCTTGCGCCCTGCTCAATGGCGATATGACGGAAGGCCGCATCGGTGACGCCGGCCATGGGGGCGAGATAGACCTTGTCCAACATCAGTCTTCAATAATCTCTTCCGGATTCTCGGCCGTGGGTGAAGGCGTTGGTGCCGGTGTTGCCAGCGGGCTCGGCACCGGTGTGGGTGTGGGCTGCGGCAGCATCTCGACCAGCTTCATGGAGACGATGCGCCAGTTGTCCTCATAACGCATGACAGTCACATCGTAGATACCGTTATCCCAAAGCGGTGCCGTGGGCTGTACGGTGGTTTCCTCTTCGGTGGCGTAGAGCTCAGCTTTGATATCGGTGACTTTTTCCGTCACGCGAATGGTGGCGGCGTTCTGCCAGGGCAGCACCAGGCCAAACCCCACATCCGACTTGTAATCATAGCCCTGTACGTCGTACGGCTGGTATATCGTTGATTTGAGCAGCGTATCCTGCTCAAGAAAGCTCTTGGAAAAAACCTTGGAAAGCAGGGAAGGATCGTCCCCCTTCAGAACCACATCGGCGCGGACCTGAAGACCGTCCTTCACGAGCGTTTGGATATTCATATAATCCATGGCCGCAAAGAATGCGAGCACAACAAGACCGATAACGAGACCGCAGATGAGCAGCCTTGTGAGAAAGAACCATAAAAAACGAAGCACGACACGAACGGATGACGACAAATGTATCACTCCTTTTCCGGGTTCATCATAACATAGTTGCGCTTTATCCACAATATGTTCACAGGCACGAATGAAACGGGGCCAAAATGAGCAAAAACGTTGTTCCGTCGTTAAGTGGATAAGAGTTTTGTTTGCTTTTGCGCTTCCAGTGAGCCAAGATATATGCCAGAGTAAAATTCTGCAGTGCAGTTTCATTTATCTTATAGCTTGGCGCTGCGTTCAGCGATCGCTGCTCGTATGCAGAGGCTATTGAACCACAGAGAGCTGAATAAAGGAGAGTGATTACCTCAGTGGAGGAGTTAAATCGCCGATTGTTGGTCAAATCGATTGTTAGCAGCGCATCTAAGAGCTTGGTCAAATGTCGAGGCACAAAATGCCGCACATCAGCTTCCTGATTCGACTATGAACAAAGGTGAATAGCCGGTTGGTGAGTGAACACCGCATGAAGATACCGATGAAAGACAGTACCGATTATAAAAATTGATAGCAGTGCGTGACTTCTGCCGTCTGAAAGTGTGACTATTGATCGGCGAAAGGATATTATGCAGAAGAAGAGCAGGCATAACATCGCTGCTTTTTTTCCGGCAGCGAGGGCAGTATGGCAAAGCTGGGCTTCGGCGCAACAAAAAACGTTCGGACGATGATTGTCGCCCGAACGCCTTCATAAAATAATATATAAGAGCAAATGCTCGTTATGCACTATTCTCTTGGCTTCATCGTGGGGAAAAGAATCACGTCGCGAATCGAATAGCAGTCGGTTAACAGCATCACCATGCGGTCGATACCGATACCCATGCCGCCCGTGGGCGCAAGGCCGTATTCGAGCGCGTTGAGGTAATCCTCGTCCATCATGTGCGCTTCGGCATCGCCTTGTGCGCGCTGCTGCGCCTGTGCCATAAAACGAGCGCGCTGATCGTCCGGATCGTTGAGCTCGGAGAACGCGTTCGCGAGCTCGCGCCCCGTGATGAAAAGCTCAAAACGCTCGGTGAGCCACGGTGCTTTGGGGTCCTTCTTCGCGAGCGGCGATGCCTCGACGGGATAGCCATACACAAATGTGGGCTCGATCAGCCTCTCTTCCACAAAAGCGTCGAACGCCGCATACAGAAGCTCACCGCGGGACTGCGGTTTTTCGATATTGAGGCCAATGCCTTTTGCGATTTCGCGCGCCTGTTCATCTGTGCAATCAGAGAAATCCGCGCCGGTGTATTGCTTGACGGCATCCAACATCGACAGCCTGCGCCAAGGCGGTGTCAGATCAACGGGAGACCCCTGATAGACAATTTTGCCTGTGTTAAAAAGCTTTTGCGAACACGCGTAAAACAAGTTTTCGCAGAGCTCCATCATATCGTCCACATTGGCGTAAGCCTGGTAGAGCTCAACGGTCGTGAATTCGGGGTTATGCTTGATGGACATGCCCTCGTTGCGGAAGATGCGGCCGATTTCATAAACCTTTTCAAAGCCGCCGACGATCAGCCGCTTTAAATGCAGCTCGGTCGCGATGCGCAGATACATATCGATATCGAGCGTGTTGTGGTGTGTGATAAACGGACGCGCAACAGCACCGCCCGCTTCTCCCATGAGAATGGGCGTTTCCACCTCTATATAACCGATGTTATCGAGATATTCGCGGATGGTTTTGATGATAAGAGACCGTGCAAGGAACGTTTTTTTAACTTCGGGGTTCACAATCAGGTCCACATAGCGCTGACGATACCGCAGATCGGTATCCTTAAGGCCATGAAATTTCTCGGGCAGCGGCAGCAAAGACTTGGACAGCAGCTCGATCATGGTGGCTTTCACCGATATCTCGCCCGCGTTGGTCTTGAACACTTCGCCTTCCACACCGACGATATCGCCGATGTCAAACTTTTTAAATGCCGCGTACGGTTCTTCACCGAGCACGTCGCGGCGGACATAAAGCTGAATCTGGCCGTTCATATCCTGCACATGTGAGAAACTGGCTTTACCCATCACACGCTTGGACATCAGGCGGCCCGCAATGCGAACTGTTTGTCCTTCAAGAGAGTCAAAAGATGCAACAATATCGTTGGATGAATGCGTTTTATCAAAACGTGTGATCACAAAGGGATCTTGTCCTGCATTTCGAAGCTCTTCAAGCTTTTCTCTTCTGACACGGAGAACCTCGCTGAGCGTCTCCGTTGGCTGCTGTTGATTTGTGTTTTCCTCCATTGTTCCTGCCCTTATCTGAATATATCAATGACTTTTAATGTTACTGTACCGCCTGGTGTGGCCACTTCGGCCAGATCGCCCACTTTTTTTCCGATCAATGCGGAGCCAACCGGCGACTCGTTGGAAATACGTTTTTTATCGGCATCCGCTTCGGCTGAGCCGACGATTGAATAAACTTCTTCCTCATTATATTCCAAATCAAGTATGCGCACCGTGGTGCCGATGCCCACCGTAGTTAAATCAATCTCATTGTCTTCCACAACGATCGCATTGCGAAGCAGCTTCTCGAGCTGTGCTATTTCCGTCTCGACGCGGGCCTGTTCGTTCTTGGCTTCATCATACTCCGCATTTTCCGAAAGGTCGCCAAAGGCGCGGGCCTCCTTGATTTGCTCGGATATCTGGCCTCTTTTAACGGTTTTTAAGTAATCCAGCTTTTCCTGTTTTTCTCTCAAACCGTCCTTCGTGAGTATCACTTGTTCGTTTGTCATGGCTTCCTCCCGGTGATTATCTTTTGTTTAGATAATATGTGCTTTTAAAAGGGTATTATACCAGCATAAAATGATGGTAAGTCATGCAAATCGCCCATTTTTATAATATGGTGATTATAGGACAAGGCAAAAGGGATGTCAAGAAAAATAGAGGGAGACATCTCGCGGCGGAATCGTATAAAACAGATTTTGAGATGGTCAAAAAATGTTTGGTTTTGCTAATTTCATGCGACTTATGCTATACTGACTCAATGAACGAAGAGACAAAAACGATATGTGAAAACCGCTTGCGTTTACGATATTTAACGCATATAATGGATAAAATAGTTCGTTAATTTTTTAACAAAGATATTATAATCTTATGATATAACAGGAGGTTAATATGAGGGTATATAATTTTTCGGCAGGCCCCGCGTGTCTGCCCGAGGCTGTTCTCAAGCAAGCACAGGATGAGCTTGTTTGCTATGGAAGCAGCGGGATGTCGGTAATGGAAATGAGCCATCGAAGTGCCGATTACGAAGCTATTATTTTTAAAGCCGAGAAGGATTTACGAGAGTTGATGGCGATTCCGGAAAACTACAAGGTGCTCTTTTTGCAGGGGGGTGCCACGATGCAGTTTTCCATGGTGCCCATCAACCTGATGACCACGTATAAGCGTGCTTACTATTTAAAAACGGGCATGTTCGCCAAAAAGGCGATTGCGGAAGCCAAAAAGGTGGGCGAAGTGATCATACCGGTCTCTTCGGAGGATAAAACATTTTCGTATATTCCCGAAACAACACCGGCTATGTTTGAGCAGAGCGCAGACTATGTGCACATGACTTCCAACAATACGATATACGGCACGCGTTTTACAAAAATTCCCGATACAAACGGAATTCCGCTTGTGAGTGACATGAGCTCGTTCATTCTTTCCGAAACCGTGAACGTCAGCGATTACGGCCTCATTTATGCGGGTGCGCAGAAAAATATCGGCCCTGCGGGCGTCACTGTGGTGATTGTGCGCGAAGACCTGATCGGCAAAGCCCCTGAAAACACGCCGTCGATGCTCGATTATAAGATCATGGCCGACAATGATTCGATGTTAAACACACCCCCGACGTACGGGATTTATATCGCGGGCCTTGTGTTTGCGCATTTAATTAAGGAAGGCGGCGTGCCGGCGATGCAGAAACGCAACGAGAAAAAGGCCGCACTGCTTTACGATTATCTCGATTCATCATCGCTGTTTAAGCCCACGGCGCAAAAGGAGTTCCGTTCGCTGATGAATGTGACATTTGTGACGGGAGACGAGGCGCTCGATAAAAAGTTCGTATCGGAAGCCAAAGCAAAAGGCATTGTCAATATCAAGGGGCACAGAAGCGTGGGCGGCATGAGAGCCAGCATTTACAACGCGATGCCGATTGAGGGTGTGCAGGCTTTGATCGACTTCATGAAAGAATTCGAAAAGAACGCGTAAGGGAAGCTTAAGGAGCGAATACTATGTTTAAAATTAAAAGGCTGAATTCGATTTCGAATGTGGTTTATGAGTATCTGCCGAACGATAGATACGAGATCAGCGAAGATGTCAGCGATTATGATGCAATACTTGTGAGATCCGCCAAATGCCACGATCTTGATATGCCGGAGAGCCTGCTCGCGATAGCGCGCGCGGGCGCGGGCGTTAACAATATTCCCGTAGACGCATGTGCGAAAAAGGGCATCGTGGTGTTCAATACCCCGGGAGCCAACGCCAACGGCGTGAAAGAGCTTGTGCTGGCAGGCATGCTGATTGCGAGCCGCAACATCATTGAAGCCAGCGAATGGGTTAAATCTCTTAAAGGCAAGGGTGATGAGGTGCTGCCCCTTGTGGAAAAGGGCAAAAATCAGTTTGTGGGCCCCGAAATTGAGGGCAAGACGCTCGGCGTCATCGGTCTTGGCGCAATTGGCGTGATGGTGGCCAATGCCGCCCGGTCTCTCGGGATGCGCGTAATCGGATACGACCCGTACATATCAATCGAGTCCGCTTGGGGCCTTGACCATGATGTACAGCGCGCGATCAGCCTGGACAGCGTGCTTGTGAATGCGGACTACATCACGCTGCATATTCCGCTTATGGACCAGACCAAGAGCTTTATCGGAGCTGCGGAAATCGCAAAAATGAAACAGAACGTAATTCTGCTGAACTTTGCGAGGAACGGGCTCATCGATTACGAGGCGCTATACGACGCGCTCGACAACAAAAAGATTAACCGCTATGTGACGGATTTCCCGAACGACAAGCTGCTGGCGTACGACAACGTAATCAGCATTCCGCATCTTGGGGCCTCCACACCCGAATCCGAGGAAAATTGTGCCGTAATGGCGGCCACGGAGTTAAGGGATTACCTCGAAATGGGCAAGATCGTCAATTCGGTCAACATGCCCAATGCCGTGCTGCCGTTTACGGGCAAATTCCGCGTGGCCGTGATCCACAGCAACGTCACCGGCATGGTCGGGCAGATCACCGCGCTGCTTGCCGAATCGGGCGCAAACATCACGGACATGGTCAACAAATCCAAGGGCGAGATCGCGTATACCGTGATCAACCTTGACGAGACCGTGGATGCGCATACCATCGAGAAGATCAAGGCTGTGGGCAGCGTGATCCGCGTGAGGACATTCGCAAAATAACTACACATAAGAAGAGGAAACTATGGTCATCATTGAAATGGCAGACGGAAAGAAAATATCAATAGAAATGCTGCCCGAGCATGCGCCCAACACGGTGAAGAACTTTAAAAGCCTTGTGGCACAAGGGTATTACAACGGGCTCATTTTTCACCGCGTGATCAGCGGGTTTATGATTCAGGGCGGGTGCCCCAAAGGCAGCGGCACGGGCGGCCCCGGTTACGCGATAAAGGGTGAGTTTGCGGCGAACGGCGTGAATAACACACTGAGCCACGAGCGCGGCGTGATTTCGATGGCGCGCTCGGCCGCGATGAACTCGGCGGGCAGCCAGTTCTTCATTTGCCACGCGGACGCTAAGTTTCTTGATAAGCAGTACGCGGCGTTTGGCCGTGTGGTAGAGGGCATGGACGTGGTGGACGCGATTGCGGCGACCGAGACGAATGCTTCCGACAGGCCGCTTGAGCCTCAGGTGATGAAGAGCGTGACGCTCACCGAGGATGAGACGGTGGAAGAGCCGGAAAAGATGTAATCGAATCATTCGAATCCCCGTTGATCAATGAATCGGCGGGGATTTTTTATGCTCTCATCCGGCATTGCGCACTGTCTTCCCGGGAAATGAAAAATCGCTTGGAACAAACCGCTGGCTGCTTAAGTCTTATGAATAGAATGTTTAAAAGGAGTCGGGTCATGAAACCAAAAATAAGTGTCTTATTATTAGCGGTGATATTAACGCTTACGCTGGCAGCTTGTGCGACGCAAATCAACGTGGAGAGTCTGGAAAAATCAGAATACGGTGACTTGGCCGATACAGGCATTACCATGCGCATAAAAGACGAAACAGTGACCACAAAGACAGACTCGCTCACGATTGAATACGCGAATGCCACGGATGTTGAATATGTGTTTGGGAAAGACCCGCATTTGGAAATTGCCAGCGATGACATGTGGTATGTGGTTCCGATAAACGAAAGCGCGGCTTGGGAAGCTATCGGCATAATACTGCCGCCGAACGGCACCAGCGAAGACGATTTTTCGCTCGGCTTCTACTACGAGGGGCTGTTGCCCGGTCACTACCGCGTCATCAAAACGTTCTATGGGGACGGCGGCAGCGTAGCTGCGGCGGCTGAGTTTGATATTGCCGATAGCGATGGTTAGGTCATAATTATGATAAGCGACTATTTAAGATAATGAGTCCTTTACGTAGTGAGAGCGAAGCGATGACTACGAAGAGAAATAGTCAGGTGGGTTTTGCCATGGGATGCTTCAGTCGCTGCGCTCTTTCAGCATGACAAAAGTGAAAGACACTACTTTGAATAAAGTGAAGAAGCTGTAAAGCAGTAAAGGTATCATATACAGATTCTTCAGTCGCTTCGCTCCATCAGAATGACCCACAAAGCTGCTTCTCATGCTGTCAAAGGACAATCAAAAATCCCCGATGACATATCTGCCTTCGGGGATCATGTTGACTACCTCATGAAGACTTTCGGCTACACGTTAAACTTGAACAGCGTCACATCGCCGTCGTTCATCACGTATTCCTTGCCTTCCTGCCTAACCAGCCCTTTGGCCTTGGCTGTTGCCATATCGCCGCAGGCCTTTAAATCGTCAAACGCCACGATCTCCGCGCGGATAAACCCGCGCTCAAAATCGCTGTGAATTTTGCCCGCCGCGCCGGGTGCTTTCGTGCCGCGCACAATCGTCCACGCGCGCACTTCCTTTTCGCCCGCCGTCAGATAGCTGATGAGGTTTAGTAGCTTATAGCTCTTTTGCACAAGCGCGTCGAGCCCGCTCTGCTTGATGCCGAGCTCCTCCAAAAACAGATGCCGCTCCTCGGCAGACAGTGACGATAGCTCTTCCTCGATCTTTGCGCAGATCACCATCACTTCCGCGCCCTGGGTTTTGGCCATTTTAACGAGTGCCGCCACCTGCGGGCTCGCGTACGGGTCACTCTGTGTGGCATCTTCTTCCGATATATTCGCCGCGTACAGCATCGGCTTGTCGGTCAGTAAAAACAGCTCGCCGACGAGTGCGCGCTGCGCGTCGTCTAGCTCCATGCCCGTGACGAAAATGCCTTTTTCGAGATTCTCTTTGACATAGCGCAGCGTCTCGCATTCAATCGCGTACTTCTTATCGCCCGATTTGATCATTTTTTCGCTGCGCGTCAGGCGCTTTTCCACCGTTTCAATGTCGGCAAATATCAGCTCGAAATTGATGGTTTCGGCGTCGCGCGCGCTGCCGATGCTGCCGTCCACGTGCGTCACATCGTCGTCCTCAAAGCAGCGCACCACATGCAGAATCGCGTCCACCTCGCGGATGTGCGCGAGAAATTTGTTGCCGAGGCCTTCGCCGCGGCTCGCGCCCTTTACGAGCCCCGCGATATCCACGAACTCAATCACCGCCGGGGTGAACTTGGCCGGATGATAAAGCGCTGCGAGAAAGTCCATGCGCGCATCCGGCACCGAAACAACCCCCACATTGGGGTCGATCGTGCAGAAAGGATAGTTTTCGCTCGCCGCGCCCGCGCCTGTGAGCGCGTTGAACAGCGATGATTTGCCCACGTTGGGCAGCCCGACAATACCGAGTTTCATGCGTACCTCTTTATATCATAGATTCACGCTATTATAGCGCGGGACAGGGGGAAAAGCAACACAGGCATCGCTGGTCGGTTCTCATTGCGCGGCGGAATGGAGGCCGGATCATCTGCTTTTCACGACATGCCGGCGGCTTGATGTCTTTTAAATGGACCCAAGGCGTTCCAAACGGGTTTGATTAACGCCTTTGGATAATATTGAGGTTGTGAATGCCGTCAAATGGGTGTAAAATTATCTATTATAGATTTTCAATATGGTGCAATTTGGGAGGCAGACGTGTCAAAGACGATACAAGAGATAAACGAAAAACTCGCAAAGGGCAAAGCCGTGGTGTTTACCGCCGAAGAAGCGGTACAGATGGCCAAAGAGCAGGGCGTTGCCGCTTGCGCAAAGAAGATTGATGTGGTGACGGCGGCGACGTTCGGCGCGATGTGTTCGTCGGGCGCGGTGCTCAACTTCGGGCACAGCGAGCCGCCCATTCGCATGGCGGAAATCACACTGAACGGCGTGGAAGCTTACGGCGGCCTCGCGGCTGTGGATACGTTTATCGGCGCGACGCAGCCCGGCAAGCATACCGGCATTGAATACGGCGGCGCGCATGTGATTGAAGATTTGATCGCGGGCAAAGAGGTGGAGCTGATTGCGCGCTCGGGCGGTACGGACTGCTATTCGCGCACCGACATCAAAACGAACATTTCGCTCAAAGATATGAACCAGGCGTACCTGTTTAACCCGCGCAACGCGTATCAGAACTACTCGGCGGCAACCAACACGACCAAGAAGACGAAGAGGACGTATATGGGTACGCTGCTGCCCAGCATGGGCAATGTGACCTACACGACAGCGGGCGAACTTTCGCCGCTGCTTAAAGACCCGACGCTGCGGACCATCGGCATCGGCACGCGCATACTGCTTTGCGGCGGCGAAGGCTTTGTGGTGTTTGAAGGCACGCAGGCTATCAACAAAGCGGCCACGCTTCCTAACGGCGACAGGCATTACGCGGGTTATACGCTTGCGGTGATGGGCGACTTAAAAGGCATGAAGAGCGAATACATCAAGGCGGCCACGTTCGACGGTTACGGGGTGTCGCTCTATGTGGGCATTGGTGTGCCGATTCCCGTGATCGACGAGGATATGATGGCTGATCTTGCGGTGCCCAACGACAAGCTTTATACCTATGTATACGATTACGGCCACAGCACGCGCTCGCGCGAGGAACTCAAACTGGTGAGTTATGCGGAGCTGCGGTCCGGCCAGGTTGAAATCAACGGCAAAAATATACGGACGGCACCGCTCTCGAGCCTGCTAAAGGCACGTAAAATTGCGGGTGAGCTCAAGGAAAAGCTGCTTGATGGCAGCTTTGAGATGACGCAGCCTGCGGCAGCGCTGCCGCATCGGAAAAGCCTCAACGCATTGAACATAAAAGGAGAGAAGTGACATGGAAAACAGCATGAAAATAGGACTGACGTTTCCGCCCGAAAAAGCCGACAAACCCATTGTCACCAATCTCGTGAAATACGGGCTGACGTTCAATATACTGCGTGCGGCGATTTCGCCGGGGAAAACAGGCAACATCATACTCGAGATATCAGGCAGCGACGAAAACCTGCAGCAGAGCCTCGATTATTTAACGGAAGAGGGTATTGAAGTCAACGTGTACACCGACAGCGTGATCCGCTACGAGGAAAAATGCATGCACTGCGGTGCCTGCACCTCCGTGTGTCCGTCCGGCGCGCTCGTGATGAACAAAAAGACATGGGAGCTCGAGTTTACCATGGACAAATGCCTGCTGTGCGGGCACTGCGTGAAGGCGTGTCCTGCCCGCGCGATCAAAAGCTTTGACGACGCATTGCTCTGATACGGGCCCGACGGATTACTCCAACAGAGACGAATACCGGCGGCTCATCGCTTCGGGTTTGCCGTGCTTTCATGTTCAGCATTTGGAAACGGAACTTTTTATTTGTGCGGATCGGCTGCTCAATGACGCGGCGGTAAGCGCGGTCAAACATCTGCGCGCGCAGCTTGATGCGTACATGGCGGCGAATCCGCTTTTTTTGACGAGTTTAGAGCCTATTGATCCGGCGGAAGACGCGCCGGAAGCCGTAAAGGCGATGTGCCGCGCGGGCACAGCGGCGGGCGTCGGCCCGATGGCGGCGGTCGCGGGCGCTTTTTCTGAGTATGTCGGGCGATATATTTTAAAACAATCCAAGCAGGTCATCGTGGAAAACGGCGGTGATATCTTTCTTAAAACCGCTGAGCCCACCACGGTCGCGGTGTACGCGGGAAACAGCCCCTTAAGTCTCAAAATCGGTATCATTGTCGATTCCCGGGAAATGCCCATGTCCGTCTGCACATCATCGGGCACGGTCGGGCCGTCCCTGAGCTTTGGCAGAGCGGACGCGGCAGTTGTGGTGTCAACGGATGCGTGCGTTGCGGACGCATGTGCCACGCGGCTCGGCAATGAGGTGAAAACTGCGGCGGATGTGGAGCGGGCGCTTGAGCTCATTGTGCGCGTGCCGGGCGTGACCGGCGCGATGGCAGTTATCGGCGAGGTCTGCGGTGCGGCGGGCAGTATCCGCCTTCAAACGCTCGGCTGATAAACTTTCTATTTCCTTGGTATACCGTAATAATGGCGGTGGGTGGAAAATGTCAGGGAGGTATGAATATGAAGAGCATGATGCGCGGACACGAAAAGCGGCGCAGGCGGCGGGTGATTGGTGTGATCATCGCAGTGGCGGTGCCGGTGCTTGCGGCGGGCACATGGCTGCTGTTTTTCAACGGTGGCAAACTGGAGGTTATAAACGGGCCAAGCGCGTCCGCATCGACAGAATCGGCTGAACCGGAGGAAACACCAGCGAAATCCGTGCTGGGCGTGTCGACGGCTGAGGCCGCGCCGCAGAGCACGGCCGATCAAAATGAGTGGCCGCTGCTGCTGGTCAACGCAGAGCACAGCCTGCCAGACGGCTTTGCGGTGACGCTGACGGAACTGAAAAACGGACAAGCCGTTGATGAGCGGTGCTATCCCGATCTGCAGCAGATGATGGACGATTGCCGCGCGGCGGGGTGTGAGCCGTTGATCTGCTCGTCATACCGGTCGCAGGAAAGACAGCAGGAGCTGTTTGACAATAAGGTGAACAAGCTTGTTGAACAGGGGCTGACAAAGGATGAGGCTAAAGCACAGGCGGCAACAATTATCGCCGTACCAGGGACCAGCGAACACCAGACGGGGCTGGCAGTGGATATTGTGGATATAAACAATCAAAATATGGATGCAACACAGGAAGATACACCCGTTCAGCAGTGGATGATGGTGAACAGCTGGCGGTACGGTTTCATATTCCGTTACCCGTCAGATAAAACCGGAATCACAGGTATATCGTTTGAGTCATGGCACTACCGCTATGTGGGCAAAGAAGCGGCGCAGGCGATTCACGAGCAGGGGCTTTGCCTCGAAGAATATCTGGAACAGCCGGTTTAACGCCGATCAGAAGGCTGTGCCATTGCTTTTTTGTTTTTTTGGATGTAAAATAGACAATCAGATGATATTGGATATATGTGATGAGTATCATAATTATATAGAAGAAGCGGCAAAAACGATTCGCGGCGGCGCACTTGTCGGCATGCCGACCGAAACGGTGTATGGCCTTGCAGCCAACGCATTTGACGAGCAAGCCGTGGCGGCCATATTTGAAATGAAGGGACGGCCGCAGGACAACCCGCTGATTGTGCATGTGGACAGCCTGCCCATGGCGCGTGAACTTGGGGAATTCACCGAAAAGGCGCTGTCGCTGGCTTCACAGTTTTGGCCGGGGCCGCTGACCATGGTGGTGAAAAGCTTGGGGTTGGTGCCCGTTTCGGTCAGTGCGGGGCTGGATACTGTGGGATTGCGTATGCCGGACTGCGACGCGGCGCTGAGCCTGATATCGGCTAGCGGCGTGCCCATTGCGGCACCCAGTGCGAACAAATCGGGCAGCCCGAGCCCCACAACGGCGGCGCATGTCGCGGCGGATTTCGGGGATAGCCTGATGATTCTCGACGCGGGAGAATGCCGTATCGGCCTCGAATCCACAGTGATCGATATGACGCGCGAAACGCCTGTGATTTTGCGTCCGGGCGCGGTGACCCAGCAGATGATAGAAAGCTGCATCGGCCAGGTCGATTGCGCGGCGGCTTTTGAGCCGTATGACGGCGACAAACCGGCGGCACCCGGCATGAAATACCGCCATTACGCCCCCAAAGCGGATGTGACGGTGGTGGAGGGGCAAAACGCTTCGGTGACCGAGGCGATTAAATATCTCTACGACAAGGATTTGAAAAAGGGCGAAAAGCCGCTGATTCTTGCCGCAAGGGAAAACAAGAAGTATTACGGACGTCGGGACTTAAACGAAACAGGCAGCATCAAGGACGCGGGGGAAGCCGCTAAAAACATTTACGCGCTGCTAAGGCGTGCCGACGACGAGGGCTTTTCAAAGATTTACTTTGAAGCCGTCCCCAAAACAGGAATTGGGTTTGCCGTGATGAACAGGGTTTATAAAGCGGCAGCATATAATATCGTAAAAGTTTAGGAGGGTTTATAAATCAATGAACGTTCTTTTTGTGTGTACGGGCAATACATGCAGAAGCCCCATGGCGGAAGAACTGGCGGACGACTCAGTAGGCCGAAGTACTCACTTAAAAGATATGTCGTTTCAATCGGCCGGTACATTCGCGTGTGAGGGAACACCGGCGTCTCCCGAGGCGGTGGAGGTTATGGCCGAGGTTGGATTGGATATTGAAAAGCATCGTGCGCAGCAGTTTGACAGGGAGCTTGCGCAATGGGCTGATATCATACTCGCGATGGAAGCGAAGCACATAGAAGAAATGGAAGCCATGGCTCCGGATCAGGAGGATAAGATGCATACGCTGCTTGGATTTGCGCAGGGTATCGACGGATATCCGGGTGAATCGGGCTATGATGTGATGGACCCCTACAGAGAGCCGGTGGACGAATATCGGCGCGCGCGGGAACAGATAAAAGAAGCCATTGAGCGGGCGCTCAAACGGATGGAAAAAGAAGAGAAATAATCACACAGCGGTGCAACAACGTGCCGCTGTTTTTGTATGAGCCAATATTCATTTTGACAAGCGGTTGAAAACCCTTTAACAAAGGATGGCTTTTCAACAGGAACAGCGCAAAAAACGTCATCTGAGACGGCTGCGGAGCTAGGCTGCGATGCTTGATCGACTGCCAAGTGGGTTCAGATCCGCTTTTATTGCATTTGCCATGGAATACGCTCCGTTTCATAGTCACGTCGCTTTGCTCCTCACATGACTGGAGGGGGTTACCGTAGAGCTGGCCGCATCAGCAGTCATAGTGAACGTGAAAACCGATACCGCTGAGCGGCTGCGTTTATTGGGATGCGTGGGCGGAAGAGAAATCCCATGAATACAGGGGATGCGTGCGCTGTGCCGGCATTATGACATGATAGAGGGGGAGACATAATACGCGTTTTAATGGACACATCGCTTATCAATCATTCGGTCTTTTCAGGGGACAGGCGACGCTTTTCAAAACTGCAGCCGCAGAGAAGCTGCATGGAAATACCATATAATGGATTTACTCTGGAAGATAGCATTATTGACGGCGGGATTTTTAACTGCCATTGTGAAGCCGTTTTCGGCTTATTGCGTTCCGTCTGCGCCGCCTAACGGCAGCGTGGTGAAGAAGGCGCGGCTGTACATACAGCGGCGTGCATAGTATAATACGCCCGTGGAGGATAACCGCATGCGAAGGATGATACTGCTGATTTGCGTGTTCGTCATCATGCTGCTGCCGGCGGCATGTTCGGCCGGGCAGCAGGCGGCTTACGATATCGGCGGCTGGGTAAAAGCGCTGACCGCGATGGATTATGAAGCCATGTGGGCGCAGGCTGACCCCGCCGTGACGATTGATAAGGACGGCTTTATTAATAAATACAAGGCCATATTTTCGGGGTTGGGCGTTAAAGAGGTGACGGTTGACAATATCGCCGGGCCGGATGAGAACGGCCGATTTACATACACCGCCACCTATAAAACACAGGATTACGGTGATTATACCAACGACTATACCGCACAAATGGTCAATACCGCGGAAGGCTGCTTTGTCTTCTGGAATTATTCTTTGATTTTCCCCGAGATGGAGCCGGGCTCTACGGTTCAAATACAAACGCTGAAAGCGACGCGCGGAGAGATTTTTGCCGCGGACGGCTCTCTGCTCGCGCGCAATACCTATGCCGATACGCTTTGTTTGGATGTATCGAAGGTCAAAGATATCGTTGAGGTGGCTAAGGTGACATGCCCGCTGACAGGCATGACGCCGCCGGAGCTCGCGGATATTCTGTACAAAGCAAAAAAAGGGAACCAAACGATCATGAAGCTCGGTGCTTTTTTCGCTGACGAACTGACAGCAGAGCAGAAACAGAGCCTATTGGCTGTGCCGGGCCTTAGCATTGATAATAAGATGTACACACCCATACGCGATTACCCGCTGAAAGAAAGCGCCGCGCATATCGTTGGCTATACGGGGTTTTTAAATCAGGAAGATCTGCCCGAAGGCTATGAGGCCTCGGACAGAGTTGGCGTATCGGGGCTTGAAGCCGCGTTTGAAACGCAGCTGCGCGGCAAGGACGGCAAGATCATCTATATTAAAGACAAATGGGGAAAAAACATTCGCACACTCTGGGAGGAGCCGGTGGAGGAAGGCCAGGACTTAAGGCTCACGATCAAGCCGGATCTGCAGACAAGGGCCTATCAGGCGCTGGCGAGCAACCTGAGCCTTGAGGAGGGTCAGTCGGGCGTTGCGATTGTGATGAACGCGGATACCGGGGATGTGGAGGCGATGTCGTCGTTTCCGTCTTACGACGATAATGCGTTTACGTTCAGCCTTTCGGATGATATGGCGAATTATCTGTTTAAGTCCGATTTTCAGCCGTTGTTGTCTCTCGCGACGCAGGGACGCTATCCGCCGGGCAGCGTGATCAAGCCGTTTTCCGCAACGGCGGCACTCGAGGCGGGCGTGATCACACCGGACAGTGAGTTCGACGGCGTGATTGTGGATAACAAGTGGCAGCCAGAAGATAAAATAGTCAGCGTCACGCGTATCAATGACAATGCGGGGTCGCCCTTAAAGCTCGCGAACGCACTCAAGTCATCCGACAATATCTATTTTGCGTGGGCGGCGCTGCATTTGGGAGCGGATAAGCTCAAAGAGTACTATGAACGAATCGGCTTCAATCAGGAGGTCGTGTTCGACCTGCCGATAAAAAAGTCGAGCGATATGAACACCGGTTCGATGATGACGGATCAGCTGCTGGCCGACATGGGTTATGGTCAGGGCGAACTGCAGGTAACGCCGCTTCAAATGACTGCGATGTACACGGCCTTTGCGAACAAGACCGGTCACATTATGCAACCCGTGCTCGTGAAAAAAATATGCCGCACGCAGGGCACCGATTATGTGACGCTGAGTGAGAAAAAACCGTCGGTTTGGATTGAAAACGCGGTTTCTCAGAGCACGCTTGACATCTTAACACCGATGATGAAAGAGGTTATCGATCACGGAACCGGGTACGCGGTACGCCATCAGACCACTGAGCTTCATCAGGGCAACGAGCTTCCTTTTCCGATGGCGGGCAAAACGGGCACAGCTGAGATAGATAAAACGCGCGAGATCTCGTGGTTTGCGTGCTATTGGCTCGACGGCTATTATCCAAGGCTCGTGCTGGTGATGGTGGATGTGGCCACCGAGAAAGGTCCGGTAAAATTCGCCATCGCAAACGAGCTGCTTGCACCCTAATACTAACAACACAAAGGAGGATGTATGATTACGAGCGCTTTTATTCCGGGCACGGGGGATTTATCCGAACCGTTTTTCGTGCGCAAAGAGGTTTTTGTGAAAGAACAGAAAGTCTCCGAGGGGGAGGAGTATGATGAATACGACGCGTCGGCGCTTCATCTGATTGTGTATGTGGATGAAAAGACGGCGGCCACGGGACGCATCTGGCATGACGGACAAAACTTCCGTATCGGGCGGCTGGCCGTTTTGAAGCCGTTCCGCGGACAGAAGATCGGCGATCTGGCGCTGCGCCTGCTGCTCTACAAGGCGTTTTCGTCAGGTGCTGAGGTGGTTGAGATCAGCGCGCAGACGTACATCGTGCCTTTATATAAAAAGTTTGGTTTTAAAGAATACGGAGAAGAATATATGGAGGCCGGCATTCCGCATAAGGCAATGAGGGTGGGCAAAGACGAGGTCGTTTACCCGTCGGCCTGCAAAGGGCATCAATGAGGAGAAGACATGGAGATTGAACTGAAGACAGGGCTTTCGGCGCAGGCTGAAATGACTGTAGAAAGCAAGGACACCGCGAAAAATGTGGGCAGCGGGCTCGCGGAGGTGTATGCCACGCCCATGATGATCGCGCTGATGGAGAAGGCAGCGTATACGACGGTGCAGCCGTTGCTGCCGCAGGGCTATTCAACGGTCGGTATTCGTATTGACGCATCGCATCTCGCCGCAACACCGGTGGGCATGACGGTGCGGGCCGTCGCCACGCTGATTGAGGTGAGCGGAAAAAAGCTCGTTTTCGATATCGAGGCGTTTGACGCACGGGATAAAATCGGAGAAGCGCGGCACGAGCGCTATGTGGTGGAAGACAGCCGGTTCACACGGAAGGCATATGCGAAAGCGGCCGTCACATGAAAGCTGATCTGCACATTCACACCACATTTTCGGATGGTGAGCTGACGCCGGATAAGGTGGCTCGCAGAGCGGCGCAGATGGGGCTGGATGCCTTTGCGATTACGGATCATGACGAATGCCGCGGCTTTGGCGCGCTCACGGATACGCATGGCGTTACGGCGGTTGCGGGCATTGAACTGGCCGCACAGATGGACGGCGAGGTGCATGTGCTGGGTTATCGTATCGACTGCAGCCATCCGGGGCTGGTTGCCCATGTGGAAAAAGCCGCGCATTCACGGTATCACAGGGCTTGTGATATTGTGGAACGGCTGCGGGCCGATGGCTATGAGCTGGGTATGGATGAGGTGCTCGGTGCCTGCGGCGGTGACGTGGTCGGGCGGCCGCACATCGCATCGGTGCTTGTGAATAAGGGGTACGCATCATCGGTGTCGGAAGCGTTTGAAAGGTACCTTGGCAGCAGTGCGCCCTATTATGTGCCGCAGAATCGTATTTCTGTGGACCGTGCGGCGCAGATGATACGTGAAGCGGGAGGCTTTCCGGTGCTCGCGCACCCTGGGCTGGTGCCCGTCAGCGTTTTTTCGCGCCTGATGCCCCATCTCAAGGACATGGGGTTTTGGGGTATCGAAGCGTATCATCCCGTTCATACGGACGGACAGTGTATTGAATTTGAGAGCCTTGCGAGATCCGGCGGGTTGTATGTGACAACGGGCAGTGACTTTCACGGCAGCGCCACACCGCGCGTCGGAATTGGAGAAGAAACCCGTACCAGCCGTTATTTGGAACGAAGTTTGTTAGTTTTGCTCAATGAAAGTGAAAAAAGGTCATAATTACATCATGTATAGATATTGATTGTGCCTCGTATAAGTGCTAAAATATGCGCGTGACCGGGAGTAAACATAAGGTGGGTAAAAAGTTGAATTCCTTTGACAGCGACATAAAGGTTTTTGCGGGTTCGTCGGGTATGCCGTTTGCTAAAAAAATGTGCAAATACCTCGGCAATGATTTAGGGGACTCAGAAGTTATCACATTTTCAGATGGAAACATTTTTCTAAGAATCAAAGAAACAGTCAGAAATAAGGACGTCTATGTTGTTCAGCCAATCGGTATGAACCCGAACAACGAGTTTGTGGAAATACTTTTTTGGATGGACGCTTTAAAACGTGCCAGCGCGAATTCGGTAACAGCGTTGATACCATATTTCAGCTACGCAAAAGGCGACAAGAAAGATGAACCGCGCGTATCGATACGCGCCCGTGTGTGCGCGGAAAGCATAGAATTGGCCGGTGCCGACAGGATTGTTGTGATGGATCTTCACAGCGCTCAGGTGCAAGGCTTTTTTAAAAAGCCTGTGGATCACTTGCTTTCTCTGCCGATCATGTGTGAATACGTGAAAGGCCTGGATATTATGAAGAACATCTGCGTGGTTTCACCCGACGCGGGATATGCCAAAACGGCGCGCAAGTACGCCGATTATCTGCACTGCCCCGTGGCCATCGGTGACAAAACCCGTTACGGACACGATGAAAACGCCCATGTGCTTTCCATCATCGGCGATGTCAAGGGCAAAAACTGCATGATCGTGGACGACTTCACGGTATCGGGCGGCACATTGGTGGATACGGCCAACGCGCTGAAAAAACACGGCGCGAACCGCATCATTGCCTGCCTGTCGCATGTGATTGTCCGCGAAAAGGGGTTAAAGGCCATTGAAGACAGCGTGATTGAAATGGTGGTGGGCACCGACAGCGTTCAAAACCCCATCGTTTCAAAATCCAGCAAATTCGTTTCGGTATCGGTGGCACCGCTGTTTGCGGAGGCTGTGCTGCGAATCCATGAAAAAGAATCGGTGAGCCCCTTGTTTTCCAAAGTTCCCAAGAAAGTCGTCGATGATATTTAACTTGCAAGTGCAAAACATCGCAACTTCATTTTTTGGGGAAAAAGCGGCTTAAACGCGCTATATAACCTATGCTTTTGAATCGGAGTGGCAATCGCATTGCATAAAAACACTTGCATTTTGAATGGTGTATGCTATAATAACATTAAGTAGAAGAAACGACGGCGTTTGTTCGGGGCCCTAGCCTTGGATGAACGTCTTTTCTTTAATAGAGGATAATACTATTAAACGATGCGGAAATAAATACGGCCGTATGACCGGCTGCGATGACGGAGCGGGGTATGGATAAAGCAACAATCACAGTGGCAATGCAGAACGAAGAGGTTGCTGAGAAAATTAAATATGCGTTGCAGCGAGAGGGATACGCTGTTGGCGATGTCTGTACTTCGGGAAACGAAACGATACGCAAGATTCGCACCGGCCCGCCGGATATACTGCTTATCAACTTCGAGATGCCGGATATCACCGGCCTTGAAGTGGCAACGATTATTGGCGATGAGAACCTGTGCAGCATCATATTGTTCATTACGAGCATGCAGAGAGACTTTTGCGGGTCAATCGTTGAAGACTATGACATCACGTTATTCTTAAAGCCTATTAACCGGATTGCCCTTCTGAGCACTCTGGATACGGTGATTCAGAACAGAAGACGTCTGGGGAGGATGGAAAAAGAGCTCAACGAGCTCAAGCAAGGGCTGGAGGACCGAAAGATCATTGAACGTGCGAAGGGCATACTGATGAAACGCAAGAGCATTTCCGAAGGGGAAGCCTATCGCAGAATACAGAAAATGAGCATGGATTCGCGGGTTGCGATGCGGGATATCGCCCTGAAGATCATCGAACTTTCGCAGATGTAAGTTTTTAATCGGTGACAGTAGATATTGTGAAACCTCAAACAGCCGTTTTGCGGCATTTCATAGTGTCAAAAACCCCCTGAAGGCAGGCCTCTGCTGACGGCTTCCCCATATGAGCGATTGAAGGCTGTTAAATCAGCCACTTCTTTCGGCACATATAGCCATTTTTGGTTCTTTGACTATATTGACAGACTGGCTGCCGTATGACGGCAGCTTTTTGATGTCTGTTTACAGAGGACCCGGCTATGTGCAAAATAAAAAAAATATGTTATGATGAGCCCTGAAAAAAAGGAGACACGATGCAAAACGACACCATTTACGCACCCGCCACACCAAGCGGCGGCGCGATTGCCGTGATACGCATCTCGGGGCCGGACGCTCACAATGTGCTTAATGCTGTGTTTCGCGGCAGCGATATGGCGCAGCATGCCCGGCTGACCCGGGGATATATAGAGGATGAGAAGGGGCGCGCGGACGATGTCATGGCGGTGCGTTTTTACGCGCCGCGCAGCTACACCGGCGAAGACATGGCGGAGATTTACGGCCACGGCGGCCGCGTCACGCTGTCGCGCGTGATGAGCGCGTTGTCAAAAAAAGGCGCACGACTTGCTGCGCCCGGGGAATTTACACAGCGCGCGTTTCTTGCCGGTAAGATGGACTTATCGGCGGCGGGAGCTGTGATGGAGCTGATCGGCGCGAATTCGGCGGCAGCGGCAAATGCGGCACTGCGTCAGCTGTCCGGCGGCTTATTTGAACGAATCACCGCTGCTCAAAAGAAACTCACGGATGCGCTCAGCATCATCGAAGCGGGCATCGAATACCCCGAGGAGGATATCGAGGCGGATATACAAAGGGACGCCGTACCGCTGATTGAAAGCGCGCGGTGTGAAGCGCTGCAGCTGGCGCAAACGTTTGAATCGGGGCGGATGCTGCGCAGCGGCTTTACCGTCGCGATTGTCGGGCGGCCCAACGTGGGCAAATCCTCGCTTTTTAACATGCTCGTGGATAAAGACCGCGCGATTGTGACCGCGATTCCGGGCACCACGCGCGATGCGGTGGACGATGTGATTATTAAGGACGGGTTCCCCGTACGCATTATTGATACGGCGGGCATACGCCGCAGCGCCGACGAGGTGGAGAAAATCGGTATTGCCCGTGCGCAAAGTGCCGCCAAAGATGCCGACCTCACGTTTTTTGTGATCGACCGGTCAGCGGGTATGACGCCCGAGGATATGGACATATTTTCAACGCTCGAAGGCGATGTTATCGCCGTGCTCAACAAATGTGATCTGCCGGCGGCCGTGACGGCGCAGCAGGCCGGGCTGTCGCTCGGATGTGACTGCGTCGAAGTCAGTGCGGCAAAGAACCAAGGGCGCGATGCGCTGCTCGGCACCATCAAACTGCCGCAGCTCACAGACGCGGACGATGTGGTGGTGACAAGCGAGCGGCACTGGCAGCTGCTGGACGCGGCGGCGCAAAGCCTCGCGGCGGCGGTGTCTGCGTTTGAAACGGCCGATCTTGATTGCGTGACGATTGATATCAAGGAAGCATGGGACAAGCTCGGCGAAATCACGGGCGTCACCGCGACCGAAGAAATCATCAACAATATTTTTGATTCATTCTGTTTGGGGAAATAACATGGGATACAATGCCGGAAAATATGATGTGGTGGTGGTAGGCGCGGGGCACGCAGGCTGCGAGGCGGCGCTGGCTTCCGCGCGGCTCGGGCAAAAAACACTGCTGCTGACGATCAACCTCGATGGGATTGCGCTGATGGCGTGCAATCCGTCGATAGGCGGGACGAGCAAGGGACACCTTGTGCGCGAGATCGATGCGCTCGGCGGCCAGATGGGGCTTTGTGCCGACGCGGCGTACATGCAGATCAAACTGCTCGGCACATCCAAAGGAGCGGCGGTGCAGTCGCTGCGGTCGCAGCAGGATAAGAAGCTGTATCAGCGCGTGATGAAATGGACGCTTGAGAATACGGACAACCTCGATATCGTCAGCGCGGAAGTGTCGCGCGTGAACACGAGCGGCGGGCGCGTCTGCGGTGTGGAGACGAACCTCGGTGCGCATTATGAGGCGCGGGCGGTGGTGCTCTGCACGGGCGTTTATTTAAAAGGACGTGTGATCATCGGCGAGCACAGCGTATTCGCAGGGCCGTCGGGGCTGGCCCCGGCAAATAAGCTGTGCCTTGCTGAGCTCGGGTTTCGTGTTCAGCGTTTCAAAACGGGAACACCCGCGCGCGTGGACCGCCGCAGTATTGACTTTTCCAAAACAGAGCCGCAGTACGGCGATGAGAACCCGCAATACCATTCGTTTCTCACACAGGGCGCACCGAAAAAACAGCATCCGTGCTATCTCACGTACACCACGGCGCAAACGCACGAGATTATCCGGCGCAACATTCACCGCAGCCCGCTATACAGCGGCGTGATTGAGGGCACGGGGCCGCGTTACTGCCCGTCGATTGAGGATAAGGTGGTCAAGTTTCCGCAGCGGGACCGCCACCAGGTATTTATTGAGCCCGAGGGCGAATGGACCAACGAGATGTATGTACAGGGCATGAGTTCGTCACTCCCAGAGGACGTGCAGAAGGAAATGTACCGCAGCGTGCCGGGGTTGGAAAACGCGGTGCTGATGCGCACAGCTTACGCGATCGAGTACGACTGCATCGATCCGCTCGGCATCCGATCAACGCTTGAATCCAAACAGGTGAACGGGCTTTTCTGCGCGGGGCAGATCAACGGCACATCGGGGTATGAGGAAGCGGCGGCGCAGGGCATCATCGCGGGCATCAATGCCGCGCAGTACGTGAAACAGGAGGAGCCGCTCACGCTTAAAAGAAACGACGCGTATGCGGGTGTGCTGATTGACGATCTTGTGACGAAGGGCACGAGCGAGCCGTATCGCATGATGACCGCGCGGGCCGAATACCGGCTGCTGCTGCGACAGGATAACGCGGATGTGCGGCTGACCGAGCTGGGACGCAGGGTCGGGCTTGTGACGGATGAGCGTTACGACGCGTATATGAAAAAGCGTGACGCGGTCGACAAGGAAAAACAACGGCTTTTTGCGTGCACCGTGGACATAGAGCGCGCGAACGCACTGCTGAAAGCCAAAGGGCAGACGACGCTTAAAGCCGGCGTGAAAGCGGCCGTGCTGCTCACACGGCAGGATATCGGCTACGCGGACTTAAAAGAGGTCTGCGGTGCGGACGCGCCGCGCGAGGTGGCTGAGTGTGTGGAAACGGAAATCCGCTACGCAGGCTATATCGACAAACAGGAACGGCAAGTGGAGCGGTTTGCATCTCTGGAAAAAAAGAAGCTGCCGCCTGATTTTGATTACAAAACGCTGGGCGGGCTGCGCCTTGAGGCGGCGGCCAAGCTCAATGCGATAAAACCCGAAACATTGGGGCAGGCAATGCGCATTTCGGGCGTATCCCCGGCGGATATTTCGGTACTGGCCGTATACTTTGGCAGCCGCCGCAGCAAATAAACGCGCGATTGTGATAATGACACTTTGTGCTATTGCGGCCTCACGGTATAATTGCTAATATAAGCGTATGAAAACGCATATCAGGCAAAAATTGATCGAATTTGGCATTGAGCCGGGTGATACCGTCGGCGCGGCTGTCAGCGGCGGCGTGGATTCGATGGTGTTGCTGGATGTGCTGTGCAATTTGCGCGATGAACTGAACATAATAATAGAGGTGTATCATTTTGAGCACAGAATCCGCGGCCAAGCATCGTTGGACGATATGCGGTTCGTGGAGGCGCAGTGTGCCGCGCGCGGCGTTGGCTGCGTGACAGGCCGGGAAGACGTTGTCCGGCTCGCGCGCGAATGGGGCGTTTCGCTCGAAACGGCGGCGCGGCATGCGAGGTATGCGTTTTTGGATGCGCAGCGGGCCGGGTTGATTGCCACGGCGCATCATGCGGGTGACATGGCCGAAACGGTGATCATGAACCTGTGCCGCGGCAGCGGCCTTAAAGGATTGTGCGGCATACCCGAGCGGCGCGGCAGGTATATACGGCCGCTTCTCGGCGTGACGCGTGAGGAGATTGAAAACTACGCGGCGGAAAACGGCGTGAAATATGTGCACGACGCAACCAATGACGATACGGCCTATACGCGAAACTTTGTGCGCGCACAGGTGCTCCCGCTGCTTAAAACCGTGAATGAGCAGGCGGTTTCGCACATCGCGGCGGCCGCAAAGCTGCTGGCTGAGGACGAAGAGGCACTCGCGGAAGCGGCACAAAATGCGGGCGGCATTCAAACAAACAAAGACGGAACCGGCGTTGGTATAGATATCGCGGTGCTGCTTGGCCAGAATACGGCTGTGCGCAAACGTATGATCCGGCTGGCGCTGCAGATGAGCGGCGGGCTTAACGATATCTCCTCCGGGCATGTGGACGACGTGCTGATGCTGGCGGAAAGAAACGTGTCGGGCAAGTCTGTCGAACTGCCGGGCGGCTTTGCGGCGGCGGTGGAATACGGGAAACTGAGCATTGGCAAAAAGAAGGAAAAGAATTATAATAATGCTTTGGTGCGTTTTAACGGCCGAGGACACTATGAGCTTCATGGTATAGAGCTTTGGTGTGAAGCGGGTGTCGGAATGGTTCGTGAGCCCAAAACGGAATGCTTTGACATGGAAGCCTTAAACGGCGCGTGCTTTCGCCGCAGACAGGACGGGGATTACATAAGGCCCTTGGGGATGAGCGGAAAAAAGCGTCTGAGCGACTACCTGTCAGACAGAAAAGTGCCGCTGCTCGCGCGGGATTCGCTCGTGGTGCTTGCGAAAGACAGTGAGGTATTTTGGGTGGTTGGCGTGGGTGTTTCGGAAACGACGAAAACCCGGGAGAACACCGGGTGTTATATTTTAAGGTATGGGGAGAAATCAAATGCATAACGACATCAAACGGGTACTTTATTCGGAAGAGCAGCTCAAGGCAAGGGTGAACGAGCTGGCGGCGCAAATCAGGCAGGACATGTCGGGGCAGGAATTGCTCACAGTCGGCGTTCTTCGCGGAGCCGTGATGTTTTATGCCGATCTGGTACGTGAACTTGATATGCCGATGCATATGAATTTCATGTCGGTATCGAGCTATGGTAAAGGGGCGGTCTCATCGGGTGCGGTGCGCATTCAATACGATCTCGAAGAGGATATTGCGGGAAAGAATGTGCTGATTGTTGAGGATATCGTGGATTCGGGCCTGACATTGCAGTATCTGACCAAGACGCTGAAATCGCGCAATCCGGCGATGCTCAAAACATGCTGCCTCTTTGACAAACCCGAGCGGCGCACGGTGGATTTTCAGGCGGATTATGTGGGCTTTGTGGTGCCGGATGTGTTTATCGTCGGTTACGGCCTGGATTATGCGGAAGAATACAGAAACTTAAAATATATCGGTGAGCTGAAGTGCGAAGTTTATTCACGCTAACCGGCAGCCGCCATTGTTTAAATATCGTTCATATCTGCTCAATTGAAAAGCCTATGTCGATATGGTACAATGGTCAGACAAAGTAAAATGAGGAGGACAGCACTTTGAAAAAATCAGCTCGCGGGTCGCTGATATATATAATTGGTTTTATCTTGGTTTTTGTTTTGATCAATATGCTAACCGCGGCCAACACAGCAGATTCGCGTGTTATTGAATATGATAAATTTTTGGAGCATGTTAAACAGCAGCAGATCAAAGCGGTGGTGGTCATGGATCACCAGCTTTATGCGCTCAAAACCGATACGCAAATTGTTGAGGATAAGTTCCCGGCCGAATATGACTACAATACATATATTCCTGACCTTGAACAGTTTAATGAAGACTTAAAAGACATCACAAAGGCGACAAACCCGCTCGATTACGGTTTCAGCTACGATACGATACCTCAGCCCGAGCCGTCGATATTTGAAGTGTTGTTGCCTTACCTGATTCCCACCGCGGTTGTGGTGCTGTTTTTCTACTTCATCATGCGGCAGCAGCAGGGCAGCGGCAACAAAGCGATGTCCTTCGGAAAATCGCGTGCGCGCATGCAGGTGAACGACAAACACAAAAAAACATTTGCTGATGTGGCGGGTGCCGATGAAGAAAAAGCAGAGCTTGCGGAAATCGTGGACTTTTTGAAAAATCCGAAGCGTTTTATCGATCTGGGCGCGCGCATACCCAAAGGCGTGCTGCTTGTGGGACCTCCGGGTGGCGGCAAAACGCTGCTGGCCAAAGCGGTGGCGGGCGAAGCGGGCGTACCGTTTTTCTCCATCAGCGGCAGCGACTTTGTGGAGATGTTTGTGGGCGTGGGCGCATCGCGTGTGCGCGATATGTTTGAAAACGCGAAGAAGAATTCGCCCTGTATATTATTTATTGACGAAATTGACGCTGTGGGACGCCAGAGAGGCAGCGGCCTTGGCGGCGGACACGACGAGCGCGAACAGACGCTCAACCAGCTGCTTGTGGAGATGGACGGCTTCCAGACCAACGAAGGCATCATCATACTCGCGGCGACCAACCGTAAAGACATTCTCGATCCGGCGCTTCTGCGTCCGGGCCGTTTCGACAGACAGATCGTCGTTAATTATCCGGATGTGAAGGGCCGCGAGGAGATTCTGCGCGTGCATGCCAAGGGCAAGCCGCTTGCGGACGATGTGGACTTAAAAGTTCTTGCCAAGCGTACTCCCGGCTTTATCGGTGCGGACCTTGAGAACGTGCTCAATGAAGCGGCGATACTCACGGCGCGCGCGAAAAAACAAAAAATCACCATGATTGAAGTGGAAGAAGCGATTACGCGTGTCATCGCCGGGCCCGAAAAGAAATCACGCGTGATTACCGAGAAAGACAAACGATGCACAGCGTACCATGAAGTGGGGCATGCGATTTGCGCCAAAGCCCAGAAAGAGTGTGATCCTGTGCACGAGGTGTCCATTATCCCGAGGGGCATGGCTGCGGGCTACACGATGACGCTGCCTGAGGAAGACAACCAGCACGTGTTTAAGAGCAAGCTGCTTGCGGACCTCACCATGATGCTGGGCGGCAGGGCGGCTGAGAAGCTGATACTGGGTGACGTGAGCACGGGCGCGGTCAGCGATTTGCAGCGCGCTTCGGATATTGCACGCAATATGGTCATCAAGTTCGGCATGAGCGACGAGATCGGCCCGTTCTTCCTTGGAAGCAACCAGGAGCTTTTCCTCGGCAAAGAGATCGGACACACCAAAACATATTCGGAAGATCTCGCTTTCAAGGTGGATGTGGAGACGAAAAAGATACTCGACAACGCTTTCAAGAAGGCGCAGGATATCCTGCAGGAAAAGGTGGAGCTGCTTCACAAAATCGCCGCTGTTTTGATCGAACGCGAGAAAATTGACGGTGAAGAGTTTGAAAAGCTCTGGAACGGCGAAGAACTGCCTCCGTTTGAAAAGGCCGAAGTTAAAGTGGAAAAAGACGCTGAAACGGCTGAAGAAAACAAATAATCGACTGGCTGCTAGGGCCCCGCTGCAAAAAGCGCGGGGTTCTTTTATTTTTTTGAAAATTGTGCTAAAGTATAGTTGAGAAATGACGATATAAAAAGAAAAAGGCATACTTGCTGAAAAACAGGTGTGCAAGCCGCGGGTGAACAAGCATGGACGCTCGAAGCCTGGCCGCAGACATATTATAAATTGTTGTCCTTGCTGCCATTGTGAGGACTTTTTTATCTGTTTGACAGGGCCTAAAAATAAGGCGAAAGGAGGAAAACGGTATGGATACGTTATATGATGTCATTCGTTCGCAACCAGTCACGAACAGGCTGTATGAAATGAACAAACTCAGCGAAGAGATACAAAAGTCAAAACCGTTGGCTATTGCGAATTCTGAAGACACAGAGATTGGCAACAACAGCAAAGACGAGATGTCATATGCGGTTAAATTTACGCGCGAAGCCAAACAGCTTCCGGAATTGCAAAGAAGACTTCAATCAACCGATTTGGGAGAGAAATTTCGCGCAAGCGCATCCTCTGATGACTTATCGTCTAAGTAACATAAAATAATATGTTTGAATAATACGGCTCTGGAAACCGCGAAAGACGGGCAAGAGCCGTTATTTTGCTACGTAAAAATGTTAAAAGCCTCCGCGGAAACCGTGAAGGCTTTTAACATAGTATATTATTATTGGTGGTGGTGGTGCTATGTCGGGTGGTTTTTAACCACGTGATTATTATACAATAGACGTACTGCCATGTCAAACAATTGTAACAAATAAGTAATAAAATTTTACGAATTGTAAATATAGCTTCATGAATGGCTGAAATTTAAGCAAAAGTATGATGAAATGCGTCTATGCATGTCGAACACCTATCTTTTCACAAGATAAATATGGTATACTCGTCCAATGAATAAAAATATGACATCGCCGACTGTGCTCAAAGCGCTTATGGAGAAATACGGTGTTTCTCCTTTAAAAAGATTCGGCCAGAATTTCTTAATAGACGGCAATATTGCCGACAATATCGCGCGCGCTGCCGTTCCGGAAGGCGCATGTGCTTTGGAGATTGGCCCCGGTATGGGGGCGCTCACGAGCCGCCTGCTCGACAGGGCGCAGGTTGTTGCTGCCTATGAAATCGATTCGGGGCTGTCGGGGGCACTGCGGGATATGTTCGCGGAAGAGCCGCGGTTTCACTTGTTCCATCAGGATTTTCTGAAAGCGGATCTGGAGAATGATATTGGAGCTCTCTGTCAAAACAATGATATTTATGTGGCGGCCAATCTGCCATACTACATCACCTCGCCATGCATTATGAAGCTTGTGGAGTCAAAGCTGAAAATTGTATCCATCACGGTGATGGTGCAAAAGGAAGTGGCCGAGCGGCTTTGTGCGAAACCGGGCGGTAAAGACTATGGCGCCATCACAGCCGCCGTCTCGTATTTTGCGCAGCCAAAGCTGCTATTTAATGTGTCGGCCGGCTGCTTTTATCCCAAGCCGGATGTGGCATCGTCTGTGGTTCAGCTCTCCGTCAATCGGGGCCGAGAGAGCGGCGACGCCGAGGCCTATCTCAAAACGGTCAAGGGTTTGTTTGCCATGAGGAGAAAGACGGTGAGAAGCAATTTGAGGCAAAGTTTCGGCATTTCTGCAGAGCTCGCGCAGCAAGTGCTTCAACAGACTGAAATTGATGAAAACGCAAGAGCCGAAATGCTAAGCGTCAACCAGTTTATGAAAATATCCATAATTCTAAAGAAAGTTATCGGTAATTTTTCAGAAATAGCAGGAGAAAAGGATTTTGTGTAGAACTATCAAATATGGCATAGGATTAAGGTTCAAGTAAATGCAAGTTGGCGATACAATTCCGTCAAAGATTGTGAAAAAATGAACTTCCGGCAACAGTTTTATTTAAAGCACCAGCAGGCGTAAAGGGCTAATAAGCTTTTTGCACAAAAGATACACAGCATGAAGGGCGGGCATTCCCCGCTCTTTGTGTTTATAATATCAGCCATGTTCGTTGATATGGGCATTGCCTGACATTAATTCAATTTGTGCCATGTTGAATTTAACGATATTTCTTATTAAATCTAAATCTAAGGATTGATGAGTCGGCATATACAACTCCGAAAATCCGTTATTTTTGTAGCTATTTATTCTATCCGCAAATACAATGAAAATGTCGGGATTATTGGGATAGATGCAAACGCTTTTTCCTCCGATTATTGCTTGAACTGAGATCAAACTATAAATCTCCGATTTTTCTATATTTCTTATATAGATGTATGTCGGAAAAAGAACGGCCTTGTCAATGACGGCGACAGCATTCGGAACAATCTCTAAAATCTGATTGTGTATGAGCTGCAGCAAACTTCGCATGGTGCCTCTTTTTGACGAGATATATTTTTCAATCGTCGTGATTGTTTTGGCTTTATAGAAAGGGTAAAATAGTATCGTGAAACAAAATATGATAAATAGCGTCAGCCCAAGCAAGGCATTACACATAAATAAAGCCACAAAACCGCCGATAACAGCCAATGTGACAATTACTGTCAGGATGACGACTTTTTTAGGCCCTCTTTTAATTATCTCAGCAGTATTCTCTGCCGTATTATAATTCACGCCATATTCTTCGCTCAGTTTTTCATCTGTTTTTTTAAATTTGTATTCACCCCATATCGTTAACAATACAATCATGAAAACAAAGCACGGCAATATCAAGTAAAGTATCGGAGGTAAATTATCAGAAAATATTAAGAAACAAGAGATAGATACTGCCATGATTGATAACACAATAATCATAAACAATGTCATGGGGTTGTGGAAACGTTTCAAAGCGCTCTCTCCTTATTAACATTGATACAGGCAAGAATATAATAACTAATATACCATATAAACAGCAATTACACAAAAAACAAGGCACCCGTCCTAAACCAAAGCAGATGCGTGCAGCACGGCTGCTTGTTCGGCGAGGTGTTATCTCTTGCTCACAAAAGCATGACGCGTTTCATTGCTTGAGACCAATGTATCAATTACGGTATGCGCTGGTATATCTGAGAAAGCAAAAAGGACGAGACTATCTCGTCCTTGAACGCGGGGTGAGTTAAGCAATCTGCCTGGCTTTGACGTATGCCCGAATTGCTCTCACACAGTCGTCCGCGAGCATGATAACCAGAGAAACGAGCAGCATGGCCCAGAAGCCCGCCGTGATGGGGCCACCGACGATCGCGTTGGCAATCACAAGGGAAAGCAGATTCGCAAAGACGCTGGCGACGCCGAGCGTGATAATATTGAACGGCAGCGCGATCATCACAAATATCGGCCGAAGCACCATGTTGACGAGCGCAAGCATCAACGCAGCCCATAAGGCCGTAAGCACCGTGCCGGGCAGCAGACCAATTGCCGATGCGCCGAGCAGTATAAGATAGTACAAAATAACCTTGATCGAATAGCGTATTAAAAATTTCATCATTTTCACCTCAGCAGCAATCTGACTCTGACGCTGGCGTCTTTGGAGCGAACATCAACGTCGGCGAGGTCTAACGGGCCGTAGTTTTTGATTTGAGCAATAATCTGTTCGATAAAGCTCATCGCTGCCTGCACCTTTTGGCTTGTGAACTGAAACAGCGACAACAGATCGGCAATACCTTCGATCACTTCGGCCAAGCATCTGAAGGGGAATATGACGATGATCGGAAAGAAGCCGATGCGAACGGTGGCGATCACAAGGCTGTTCTTTCTAGTCGACATACACTCTCACCTTAGCCCCTTGCACATCGTCGCCGGTATCCACATCGACAAGTTCTTCGCTGATTTCGCCGTTTTCAAAAAGCTCGATCAGTTCTTTTAAATTGATTTCGTCAAGATTGATACCTTGCTCACTCAATTCTTTCTTGGCGTCTTTGGGTATAAAGGTCATCAGCCCAACGGCCGTTTTGGCCAGCGCCAGCGGAACGTTGACATTCACACGTGCGTGTTCTTTCTTATCAGGGTCTTTCACATCCACACGGACACGCAGCATCGAGTTTTTCTTTCCTGGCTTTTTGGCGGGTGTCTCGGTTCCCATGGCCGATAGCAGCTTTTCACCGTCTTCGGGAGATATCTTGCCTTCGCGTACCATTTCCAGAACCTTTAAAATTTCCTCGTTCATTATTTGTTTACCTCAGCTTTCTATAATAAATTTTTCAGTAACTCTGTGGCCTGATCCGCTGTGATTTCTCCGTTTTCCAGGCGGATTAATATCCGGCGGCGCTCTTCTTTGATTTCGTCGGAGGATGCGCTGCTTTTGAGGCCCAATCGCTCAAGAACGGCATCGAGCCGGCTGCGAACTGTGGGGTATGAGATGCCGAGCTCCTTTTCGACATCTTTAATGCTGCCTCGGCATTTTAAGAATGTGAGGATAAATAGCGTCTCATCGTTACTTAACTCACAAAAATCGCAGCCTGTAAAATGTCCGCCGAGCTCGCTGGCGCATTTTTGGCAGGTGAGCCGCGTGATTTCATATTGACCGCCGCAAACAGGGCATGCGGAGGGGGCTTTGTGCTTCATTTGTTATGACTCCTCATTAATTTTATGTATTATATATACTGCTAAAAATTAATAATGTCAATAGTATAATTAAAAAAATTAATATATAGATTAAATAAATTAATATTAATTACGGATTGCATTGAAAATGGGCCTGGGACGACACACTTGTTTTTTATGATGAATAAGATGATTCGAAAGCGGCGCTGACGGCAGTTGGAATCGTGTTTGGCAGCGATGAACGATGGTGCATATATAAGGATGATTTTTTTCTGAAAAAAGCCCAAATAAAAGCGTTGACAAGTGGTAGGGTGTTTGGTAAGATATTTGAGCGCTCGCAAGACGGGAGAGCGGAAAAACGGCGGAAAAAGCGGAGCGAAAGCGCCAGCAAATACCAGCCAAAACGGAGTTGA
>JAEXTV010000002.1 GCA_023406895.1 Bacillota bacterium
AGCGATATTTGACAAGACGAGGGAAGGGATACGAGACGGACGCGAAGCGCCATGGAAGTGGCGAAAAAGAGCGGACGTTAAGTGTAGATATGAATCTCGAACGAAGCGAGACTACTGAATGAGGGAAAACAAGCCTGCTCGGCAAGCTTGACCAAAGAACCTTGAGGTAGCGAAGCGGAAGGGAACGCGGAAGCGGTCTTGGAAGCGGAAGAGCTTTGATGAGAGAATAAACGATAATATGGTCAAGCGAATATAGGTGTATGGTGGATGCCTTGGAGCTACGAGGCGAAGAAGGCCGTGATAAGCTGCGAAAAGCCAGGGGTAGGAGCACATATCCTGTGATCCCTGGATAGCCGAATGGGGTAACCCAACGGGAGTGATTCCGTTATTCCAGTACCTGAATAAAATAGGGTAGGAAAGCCACACTGGGTGAACTGAACCATCTAAGTAACCCGGGAACAGAAATCAAGAAGGGGAGCGATCCCCCGGAGATTCCGAAAGTAGCGGCGAGCGAAATCGGAAGAGCCTAAACCCGTTTAACGGGGGTTGTAGGGCCGCATGGGGATAACCCGTGGAGTCAAAAAATCAATTCATAGCGGAACGGTTCTGGGAAGGCCGGCCACAGAGGGTGAAAGCCCCGTATGCGAAATGAATTGGTCTCTATGATGCGGTACCTGAGTACGGCAGGGCACGAGAAACCCGGTCGGAATCTGGGTCGACCACGATCCAAGGCTAAATACTCCGTAGCTACCGATAGTGCAGAAGTACCGTGAGGGAAAGGCGAAAAGAACCCCGGTGAGGGGAGTGAAATAGAACCTGAAACCATACACTGACAAGATGTTACAGCCCGTAAGGGTGGTAGCGTGCCTTTTGTAGAATGAGCCTGCGAGTTACGGTATGCAGCGAGGTTAAGGATTCGAAGATCCGGAGCCGGAGGGAAACCGAGTCTGAATAGGGCGAAATGAGTTGCATGTCGTAGACCCGAAGCCAAGGTGATCTAGTTACGAACAGGTTGAAGCAAAGGTAAAACTTTGTGGAGGACCGAACTATAATCTGTTAAAAAAGGTATGGATGATTCGTGACTAGGAGTGAAAGGCTAAACAAACCTGGAAATAGCTGGCTCTCCCCGAAATGCCTTTAGGGACAGCCTCATACAAAACTTTCGGAGGTAAAGCACTGGATGGACTAGGGGGCTTCACCGCCTACCAAACCCAATCAAACTCTGAATGCCGAAAGTCAACGTATGGGAGTGAGACTGCGTGCGACAAGGTTCGTAGTCAAGAGGGAAACAGCCCAGACCATCAGCTAAGGTCCCGAAATACTGCTCAGTGTAAAATGAGGTGCGAGCACAAAGACAGCCAGGAGGTTGGCTTAGAAGCAGCCATTCCTTTAAAGAGTGCGTAATAGCTCACTGGTCGAGTGTTCGTGCGCAGATAATGTAACGGGGCTAAGCAGTATACCGAAGCTATGGATCAGACGCGCAAGCGTCTGGTGGTAGGGGAGCATTCCATGGACTGATGAAGGCGTACCTGTGAGGGGCGCTGGAGGGGATGGAAGAGAGAATGCAGGTATAAGTACACGAAAAGAAGGGTGAGATTCCCTTCCGCCGAAAACCTAAGGTTTCCAGGGTAAAGGTCATCTGCCCTGGGTAAGTCGGCCCCTAAGGCGAGGACGAAAGTCGTAGTCGATGGGAAACTGGTTCATACTCCAGTACCTTTTTCAATTTCGAGGGCAGGACGCATGAGGTGAAATCCGGCCGGGCGACGGTTGTCCCGGTCAAAGCAGCGAGTCGTTGAGGGTGATAGGCAAATCCGTTACCCGAGATGAGCTGTGACAGCGAGTGAAGCTACGGCTGATCGAAGCGGACGTAATCAAGGTGCCGGGAAATACTGTCTAAGGCTAGGTTGGAAAAGACCGTACCGTAATCGGACACACGTAGGTGAGATGAGAAATCTAAGGCGCTCGAGAGAACTCGCGTTAAGGAACTCGGCAAAATGCACACGTAACTTCGGAAGAAGTGTGGCCCCTGTTTGGTTAAAGAGTGGGGGTGGCACAGAGCAGGCCCAGGCGACTGTTTATCAAAAACACAGCCATCTGCGAACCAGTAATGGGACGTATAGGTGGTGACACCTGCCCGGTGCTGGAAGGTTAAGAGGAGAGGTTAGGGGAGCCCCGAAGCTTTGAATCGAAGCCCCAGTAAACGGCGGCCGTAACTATAACGGTCCTAAGGTAGCGAAATTCCTTGTCGGGTAAGTTCCGACCCGCACGAATGGTGTAACGATTTGGGAGCTGTCTCAACAGGGGGCCCGGTGAAATTTAAGTATGAGTGAAGATGCTCATTACCCGCGACTGGACGGAAAGACCCCGTAGAGCTTTACTGTAGCCTGATATTGGATTTTGGTAACGGATGTACAGGATAGGTGGGAGACGAGGAAGTGAGGACGCCAGTCTTCATGGAGTCAACGTTGGGATACCACTCTTCTGTTACTGAAATTCTAACATGATGCCGTGAAACCGGTGGATGGACAGTGTCAGGTGGACAGTTTGACTGGGGCGGTCGCCTCCGAAAGAGTAACGGAGGCGCCCAAAGGTACCCTCAGAATGGATGGAAACCATTCGAAGAGTGTAAAGGCAGAAGGGTGCCTGTCTGCGAGAGTGACAATTCGAGCAGAGACGAAAGTCGGGCTTAGTGATCCGGCGGTTTTTGAGTGGAAAAGCCGTCGCTTAACGGATAAAAGCTACCTCGGGGATAACAGGCTGATCTCCCCCAAGAGTCCACATCGACGGGGAGGTTTGGCACCTCGATGTCGGCTCGTCGCATCCTG
>JAEXTV010000013.1 GCA_023406895.1 Bacillota bacterium
CAGAAGCGCCCGATACAACGGCTGCCACATCCACAGGCGGCGTGGATGTGTCTGCGGTCACGTGGGAGCCGGATGTGACAGCATTCGGGTATCACACGGCTTACACCGCCAGCGTCACGCTGACCGCGCAGGACGGGTATGTGTTCGCGAGCGGCGCGACCGCCACCATCAACGGCGAAACCGCCACGGTTGAACCCGGCACCGGCGGCACGCTGATTGCGAGCTACACTTTCACCGAAACGGCTGATGAGCCGATCACCGACATTTCAGTGACGGATATCGACGCACCGGCGGCAAACGCGGCACCCGACACAACGGCTGTCGTATCCACCGGCGGCGTGGATGTGTCTGCGGTCTCTTGGGAACCGGATGACAATCCGTTTGGCTTTGATACTGTTTACACGGTCAGTGTGACGCTGACCGCGCAGGACGGATATGTGTTTGCGAGCAGCGCGGCGGTCACCATCAACGGCGAAACCGCAACGGTTGCATCCGGCACCGGCGGCACGCTGATTGCCACTTACACATTTGCCGAAACTGAAGCGACGGCCGATGCGGAAACGCCGAATATCACGGGCCAGCCGCAAAATGTCACGGTATCCGAAGGCGGGCAGGCTGATCTGTCCGTGACGGCGACTGTGAGTAAAGGGACGCTCTCTTATCAATGGTACAAAAACACCGTGGATAACACCACCAGCGGCACGCCGATTTCAGGCGCCTATGCCGAAGCCTACAGCGCCCCCACCGATACGGTCGGCACACTGTATTACTATTGTGCGGTAACCAATACCGACCCGGATGCGACGGGCGCTCAAACGGCTGAAGTGAAAACGCAAACCTGCACAGTCGTCGTTCAGGTACCTCAGTACGTGATCACAGCCTTGCCCAGCAATTCCTCATACGGCACCGCGGCGGGCGGCGGCCGGTACGATAGAGGCACATCCGTCACGCTGACGGCAGCCGCCAAAAAGGGATACTGCTTCGTATGCTGGAAAAAGAACGGAACGGAAATAGCAAAGAGCCCGGTCTACACATTCACCGTGCTTGGCAGCGCCTCTTATACAGCGCAGTTCGCTGCCGCCACACCCTTAACCATCAGCTGCAGCAAGACGGACGCATCCGTATACGGCATGTCTAACGGGTCTGTCACCGTGACGGCATCGGGCGGAGACAGTGGTGCGTATGATTATTCGATAAACGGGGGAACAAACTGGCAAAGCTCGGGCAGCTTCAGCGGCCTCGCCGCGGGCACCTACACGGCGGCCGTGCGTGACGCGGTCAACCCGGACAACACAGCCACCTGCTCTGTCACGGTCGGGCAGCCATCGCACTTGGGTAATTTTGCTGCCAAAAAGCTGCCGTCCAAGGTCAATGCGGGCACCGCGCTGACCATCATTCCTCCGGCGGCACCCAAAGGCTACACCGTGGTTTCGGTGGCCTACTCCTCCAGCAATGCGTCCGTGGCTTCGGTGGATTCGAACGGTAACGTGACATTCCTCGCGGGCGGCAAGACGAAAATCACCACAAAGATGGTGACACAAACCACCGATAAGAAAGGAAAGGTTAAAACCAGAACCACGACGATCACGAAAACAATCACCGTTAAGCAGCCTGTGTCGGCGATAACGCTGGACGTGGTAAAAGCGACCATCGCGCGGACGCAGAGGTTCAAGCTATCCGTGACTATCGCGCCCGTCACCGCGAGCAACAAAAAGGTCAGCTGGAAATCCAGCAATCCCAAAGTGGCCTCCGTATCCAGCTCGGGCGTGGTGACCGGAAAAGTAGGCGGTACAGCCATTATCACGTGCACCGCGAAGGACGGCAGCGGTGTGACGGCGAGCTGCACCGTCACGGTCACCCCGATTTATCCGTCGGGCATCAAGATATCTAAAGCAGCGCTGGCACTTAAAACGGGGAAAACGGCCAAGCTGAAGGCCTCGGTGAAGCCAAGCAATACGGATTTTAAAACCGTGACTTGGTCCAGCAGCAATACGGCTGTCGCCACCGTTGATGCCAAAGGGCGTGTAAAAGCCATAGCACCGGGCACCGCTGTGATCAGCGCCACCACGAGCAGCGGCCAAACCGCAACATGCACGGTGACGGTCAAATAGGCTTTGATCCATAAGTATCTCTAGCATCGCAAAAGCGCCGGACGAAACATTCGTCCGGCGCTCAGTGTCTCAAAAAACCATGTTATCGCGGCCCCCTCTGACGACTACCCTATAAGGGTGGATTGGGGGCTGTTACCGATAGGTGACTGGGGGAGAGAAAAAGGCTCTTGAAATCGGTTAAGTCAGTCACTCTTTCAAGCACATTACAGTACTAATCCATAAAAATCACGCTTGTGACTTGGCCAGCAGCTTGGTACTTTTAATGGAAGCGTTTCGGGTATACACATAGTCCCAATCACCTGTCGGCGGCAGGCCTCCCTCGACGGCGATCGCAACTTTTTTAACACTCCGAGCACAGGCCATTTCGTCCCGTATTTCAAGCTATTCATTATTAAGCGGTATGCTGATTCTGAACTCGGTTCCTTCATTCGGCACGCTTTTCACCTCTATCGAGCCCCCATGCGCCTCGACAATTGACTTCACAATCGTGAGGCCGATGCCCGCGCCCCCCGTCTTGCGGCTGCGCGATTTGTCTGACCGGTAAAACCGCTCGAAAATATGCGGCAGATCCTCCTGCGAAACACCGATACCCGTGTCCCTGACTGTGATCTCGGCATCGGCCTTGTGCTGCTTCAACGACACCGTCACGCCGTCGCCGGGCCGTGTGAACTTGAGCGCGTTCGACAGCAGATTGAGCAGCACCTGGCTGATTTTATCCTTATCCGCGGTGACCTCGCAGCTTTCGCCTTCATAGGTCAGCGTTTTATTCTCTTTAGAAAAATCGTTCTCCGCGTGTAAAATCACGTTTTCAATGAGTTCCGAAAGATCAAAGCGCGATTTATCGAGCACGGTATTCCGGCTTTCATAGCGCGCCAGCTCCGCGAGATCGTCAACAAGCCGGTTGATGCGCAGCACCTGCTCATGCAGCACCTTCACCCTGTTCTGATCCAGCTCCATCACGCCGTCCATCACCGCCTCGAGATTGGCCTGCATGGTGGTCAGCGGCGTGCGCAGCTCGTGCGCAATATCCATCGATGTCTGCCTGCTCTGCTGCTGCTGCGCCTGCAGCGTCTCCGCAAGGTTGTTGACCGTATCCACTAGGCTGCGAATCTCCGTGGTGCTGGAACGCTCGGCGATTTTGCTGCCGTAAAGCCCGCGTGCAATCTTCTGCGCTTTATCAATCACGCGCGATATCGGCCGGCTGATCTGCCGGGACATGACGGTACCCAGCCCGAGCGCGAGAATCACCGACGCGACACCGGCCCAGAGTATCAGCCTGTTGATGGAATTGATAAAATAAAGGTCGTTATCGGTATAGTAAAACGGGCCGTAATACCCCACGCTGACCGTGCCCACGCTGCCGCCGCCCGCGTTCACATCATAATTTGTCTCCTGATAGCCGCCCTCCCACTTGCCATACCGGCTTTTCATATTAAAGCTCATGCTGGTCAGCATTTGCTGGCAAAGGCCGTTGTTGTGCGTCGCCGCATCCCAGATCACAGTCCCGCCCGAATCGGTGACCTTGATGATCATGCCGTTTTCGAGCGCGTTCATGCCGATGTTTTCAATGTAGGCGGCATCCCAGCCATCCACTTTTTTATATCGTTCCGTGATTTGCGAGACCGTGCCTTTCGCTTCATGCTGCTGCTGAGTTTTCACATAGCTGCGAAACTGCGTTTCCAGCAATGCATTGGCAAGCAGTATCACAATGCCCACACAGACCACCGTGATCAGCACATAGGACAGCGACATTTTCGTTCTGAGGCTATGGCGCATGCTATTCACCTCCGAATTTATATCCAACGCCGTGGACCGTGAGGATATAGCGGCAGTTCTTGGTGTCCGTCTCAATTTTCTGCCGCAGGTTTTTGATATGCGAGTCGATCGAACGGTCGAAACCCAGATAATCCTCGCCGAGCGCGAGGTCTATAAGGTCATTGCGTGAAAACGTGCGCCCCGGCGATTTGGCCATGGTGCAGAGCAGCTTAAACTCAATCGGCGTGAGGTTCACAGGAGTGCCGTGCTTTAACACATCATGCGTGATGGTATCGATCATCAGCTCCTTGTCCCGAAAGCTGAGCAGGCTGGATACGCCAAAATCCATGCCCTCCGTGCGCCGCAGCAGCGCGCCCACACGCGCCATCAGCTGCCGTGGGCTGAACGGCTTGGTCACGTAATCGTCCGCACCAAGGTCCAGCCCTTTCAATATGCTCTCTTCCTCTACCTTGGCTGTGAGCATGATGATGGGCACGCGCGACGTTTTGCGAATCGTCCGGCAAACCTCTTCACCGCTTAAATCCGGCAGCATTAAATCCAGCAGGATAAGCGAAAGAGGCCGGCATTTAAAAACAGCCAGCGCCTCCTTCCCGTTGTAGGCTTTATAAACCGTATACCCGGTTTTCACAAGATACGATTCAACAACCTCCACAATGGGCTCCTCATCATCCACCACAAGTATACCCGGCTTTTCCGTCATTCCGTTACTCCGCTCTTACGTTTGTTATTGCAGGTCATACGGTTTGAGCAGCACGTCGATATCACTGCCGTCCGTGTCCTTCATGGTTTTAAATACCCAGCCTTCAATGTTTTGAACATCCGCGCCGATATCCGCCAGCGGCTTTGCCGCGATCACAAAAACGATGTCCTTGTCGTTTGTGCTTTCATCCTTCGCCCATTCGAATTTGCCGCCCGGCAGCTTTATGCCGTAATGGTCGAGCTCCTGATGGTATGTCAGCATCGAGCGGTCGAACCTGACGCTTTCAAACAACGCGTCGGTCAGGTTATCCTTGGCACCGCTGCCCTTGCCGTAGTCTCCAACCAAATATAATGTCTCATTCTCGGCCTTATACCCGTCACCGAGCTTCGCCGTATCAAGGCCCGCCGCCTCAAACGGTGCCAGCGGTGCTTCCAGCCATATGTCCTGAGTCCCGCTGAAATCAATGCTCACATTCAAGGCTGTCTCTCCGTCCACGGTGAGCCGGTAAACCCCATCCTTTTCGCTGACGATGGCCTGATATTGATCCGTGATTGCGTTGAGCGAATCAGGGCTGTATTTTAACACCACATCCGCGCCCGTACATCCCGCAAAGATGACCGCGACAAGAGCCAAACTGATCATCGTTAAAATATATTTTTTCATATTATATCTCCTCAGTTATTTTTCTGCCAGTTTAAAGCGCTTTAAACGCAGCGCGTTGGATACCACCGATACCGAGCTCAGCGCCATGGCCGCGCCCGCAAATACCGGATTCAGCAGCGGCCCGCCGAATACATACAGCAGCCCTGCCGCAACGGGTATGCCCGCCAGATTGTAGATAAACGCCCAGAACAGGTTCTGCTTGATATTGCGGATGGTCGCGCGGCTCAGTGCAATCGCGGCAGGCACTTCGTTCAAATCGCCGCGCATCAGCACCACATCCGCTGATTCCACTGCCACATCCGTGCCCGTGCCGATCGCGATGCCCACATCGGCCTGAACGAGCGCCGGGGCATCGTTGATGCCATCTCCCACCATGGCCACCTTGTGTTTATCCTGCTGCAGCTTTTTCACCTCTCCGGCCTTATCCTGAGGGAGCACGTCGGCAAGCACCCTGTCGATACCCACCTCTTTCGCGATCACCGCCGCCGTATTGGCGTTGTCGCCCGTGATCATGGCCACCTCAATGCCAAGCGCCTTGAGCTTTTGTATGGCCGCCTTGCTTGTCGTCTTTACGGTGTCGGCCGCCGCCATCAGCGCGGTCAGTGTTCCATCCACCGCCACGTACATCAGCGTTCTGCCCTTCGACGCGAGCTCCTTTGCGTCGGCCTGCGCCGCCGCCGTATCAATATTGTTTTCAGTCATCAGCTTCACGTTGCCCGCCAGCACGCGCTTGCCCTGTATCATCGCGTCAATGCCGCGACCCGGCACCGCCTTGAAGCTCTCGGGCTCGATCAGTGCGATACCCCTCTTTTCTGCGCCTTCCAATATCGCGCGGGCGATCGGGTGCTCCGAGCCGCGTTCGGCGGAGGCCGTTAAGGAAAGCGCTTCGTCTTCGCGAATATCCGCATAAACGCGTGTATCCGTCAGCACCGGCTTGCCTTCGGTGATTGTGCCCGTTTTATCGAACACCACCGTCTTAATCCTGTATGTCGTTTCGAGCGCTTCGCCGCCCTTAATCAGTATGCCAAGCTCCGCGCCCTTGCCTGTGCCCACCATGATGGCCGTCGGCGTCGCGAGGCCAAGCGCACACGGACATGCGATGACAAGCACGGAAACGAACACGTTGAGAACAAAATTAAAGTCCCTGCCTGTCAGTGCCCAGATGACGGCAGCGACGAGCGCAATACCCAGCACCACGGGCACGAAATACCCCGAAATGATGTCGGCAATTTTTGCGATCGGTGCCTTTTTCCCTTGCGCATCCTCCACAAGCCTGATGATTTTAGAAAGTGCGGTGTCTTCGCCCACCTTGGACGCCTGAAACTTGATCAGCCCTTCCTGATTGATGCTGCCGCCTGTCACATCGCTGCCCGGATGCTTATCCACGGGCAGGCTTTCGCCCGTCAGCATCGATTCGTCCACCGAGGTGACGCCGTCCGTTACCACACCATCCACCGGGATCACGGACCCAGGCCGCACGAGCACGGTATCGCCCACCGTCACCTCATCAAGCGGCACCTCCATCTCCGCGCCCTCCGATATGATAACTGCGGTTTTGGGCTTGAGACCCATCAGCTTTTTTATCGCTTCGGATGTTTTGCCCTTGCTGACGGCTTCAAGGTATTTGCCGAGCATCACGAGCGTGATCACAACCGCCGCCGACTCAAAATACAGGTACTGCGAAAATTGAAATTGGCCCAGATAAATCATAACCGTCGCGTATATACCGTAGATGAAAGCGCTTCCGGTTCCGATGGCCACCAGCGTATCCATATTCGGTGCGCCTTTCAGCAGCGTTTTAAAGCCCACCGTAAAGAAACGGCTGCCCGCGGCAATAACAGGGATTGTTAAAAATAACTGCGTCAGCGCAAATATCAGCGGAAAATCGTGCGAGCCCATGAAGTAAGGAATGGGCAGTTTCAGAACAGGGAACATATGCGACATCGCGACATACAGCACCGGCAGCGAAAACACAGCCGCAGCAATCAGCCGTATTCGCTGGTTTTTGAGCGCCTTCGCGCGTCTCTCGCGTTCCCCGTCGCGCACAGCCTCCGTCTCAATATCGATGGGCGTATAGCCCGCTTTGACAATCGCCTGCCTGATGGCAAAAAGCTTAACGGTCGAGGGGTCGTATTCGATCACGGCCCGGTTGGTTGTAAGGTTCACCGATGCCGATTGGATGCCCGGCAGCTTTCCCACCGCACGCTCCACCGCTGCCGAGCAGGAAGCGCAGGTCATTCCCTCCACCGTCAGCTCGAGCTTTTTCACGGGTTGTTCGTCAACAAGGCCATAGCCCGCGTCTTCCACCGCTTTTTTAAGCTGCTCAAACCCGAGCTTGCTGTCATCATATTTCACGCGCAGCTTCTCCGTCGCGATATTCACGTCGCTGAGCTCCACGCCGTCAAGCTTCGCCACGGCTTTTTGCGCATGCGCCGCGCACGACGCGCACGTCATGCCGGTCACTCTGTAGATTTTCTCCACGGCTTATCTCCTCCGTTGATATGTATTCGGCTGCTGCCGCATTTTTTACGAGCCCATGGGGCTGCTTTCTTAAGACGCAGCAAGATTATTCTCTTAGCTGGCGTCGGCATTTTTTGCTGTTTTAATTAAAATCGCTTCAGTCAATCTTCCGGTCACCCAGAAATCGCTATTGCATCTGCGCCAGACGTTTTTATGGCAGTTTCTTAGTCTCTGATCATATGAGTGTTTCCTTGTCCTCAGCCGCAGCATCCGCCACCCGCGCCCGCCGCATCCGGCACCACATTGGCTGCCTCCTGCCGCACCGCTTCAAGATCGAAATTGCTGATATCGTCCACCACCGTGACATAGCCGTTGAGCATGCCCATCCAGCAGCTGTACGAGAAATTCTGATCCGGCGTGAATTCAATCGTATTTTTTCCTTCTTCGAGATCCATCTGCGCGCCGTACGCCGGGAACTCAAGGCTGCTGTTGCAGCTGTTCAGGCTCTCGCTGTTAATCGTCCACACCGTCTTTATGTTTTTCTGCATCACCACGAGCGCGGGCTCGAAGCCTTTTTCGTTGTCAGAGATGCTCACATACTGCACGCCGTCCCTGATTTCGGCAACGGCCGCCTTATCCACGGGGAATTTGCCGTTTTCAAAGCCCGCCGCGTAGGTGCCGCCGCAGCAGCTGCTGCCCGCAATCTGCCATGCATCCTCCCCTATCAAAGGAGACGGGTTGCTTTGAGGACTTTGAGATTCCCCGCTATTACCATCCGGTGCTTGCGTTTGATCCGGCACCGCTGCCGTCGCCGCTCCGTCATTCGCCGTTACATGGATCACACCGCTTATCATGCCCATCCAGCAGGTATAAACGATGTCGCCTTCCTGCGTCGGCGTAAATTCAATGATATTATCTCCCGGGGAGAGCTTTTTTTGTATACCGTACTTGGGTATCGTCACCGGGTTGTTGCATCCGTTCAGCGAATCGTCGTCCGCTGTGATTGTCCATTTCACCGGTATGCCCGCTTTCACCGTGATCGGGTCGTACAAATTGCGTTTCATCTGCGTGGTCACAAGCTGCATATCCTGCTCAACCTGCGCCGCCACCGAGGGCGTTTTATCCGCCGCGAGCACAGGCGATAAGCCGGACTGGGTGAGCCCACGGCCCGTCATCACAACGCCGAGCGCAATTACGAGCAACGCGCTGACTTTCATGAGCCTTTGGGTGAATTTGCTGCTCAAAAGCGAGCTAAGTGCCCCGAACCCGAACATCAGCGGCACGGTGCCCAAACTGAAAACCAGCATGGAGAGCGCGCCCGCAAAAAAACTGCCTGTACCGAGCGCATAAAGCTGCATCGCCTGCAGCGGCCCGCAGGGCATCAGCCCATTGAAAAGCCCCACCACAAACGCGCCGCGCTTTTTCGCGCGCGCTTTCCTTGCAAGCGCTTTGGGCATGTGCGGCACGAGCTTTCTTATCCACGGAAACAGCCCCGTCAGATTGAGCCCCATGATCACCATGAACACACCCGCCAATATGGCGATAATGCCTTTGGCTGTGCCCGAAAAGCTCAGCACAGAACCGAGCGCGCCGACAATGCCGCCGATAACCGTGTAAGAAATCACACGGCCTAGGTTATAAAGCAGGCTCGGTCTCAGCTTCGCTTTAAGCGTCTGCGGTTCTCCCGTCTGGTGCGAAATGCATTGGGACAGGTTAATGCCGCCGCACATCGCGATGCAGTGCATCGACGTCATAAGCCCGACGACAAACAGAATGCCATACCCCATCGACGCGTCGATCTGCGGCAGAAAGCTAAGTCCCAGCGACCCGTCAAACATCAAAAAAACCGCAAGCCCGACGATGATCACTCCTGCCGCGATGGTGAAAAAGCTGCCCTTTCCGTTTTTCGCTGCCGTTCCCTTTGGCATAGCCAAGGCTTCTTGGTTTTTTACCGTGTAATCCAGCTCTTCAATGGCCTGCACGATTTGATCCATGCTTAGCTTTTGTGCGTCGTAGGTCACAGCCACAGTGCCCGAGCCGTAGCTGGCTTTCAGTTTGAGTACGCCGTCTAGCCTTTTAAGGGCGCGTTCAATTTTCAGCTCACAGTTGACGCAGACCATTCCGTCCACGGTCAGCCTTGTTTTACTCTGCTGCATCGTCTCTCACTCCTCTATTTTTTCCAGTTGCTGAACAGCGATTTATACTGAGCCAACACATCGTCCGAAATCGTGATCGTATCGTCGGTCTCTGTCTTTTGGTCCTCAAATATCGGCACGGGGTTGCAGCCGCCTTTGGCGACTTCCACCTGATCCACGCCGAAACGGTTGCCGCAGTTCTGGCAGACCAGCACATCGCCTTCCTGCTCATAATAGCCGTATCCTGAGTCAAAGCAGACCTGGCAGGTGTTGAAAGCGGTTCTCACGGTGCCGTCGCTCGCGCGTATCGCGATCACTTCCATATCGGTATCACCGGACCGATACGGAATAAACAAAGCCTCTTCGGTCACCGAATCTTTCTCGATCGTCACGCCTTTGGCGGAAGACGGCTTTGCGCTTTTGTCATCTTGAACGGTTTGCACGCTGCCGGATGCTGTGGGTTCTTGCTCTATTTGTCCGCAAGCCGCCAAACCGACACTCATAATAGTGAAAACGATAAGGATAAGCGCCACCGACTTTTTTGTTATCTTATTTGTCATCATGATATCCCTGCCTTTGTTTAATGTGGTTGCATGATAGCAAATAGTTGTGGAGTTTTTATGAAGACAGTAAAAAACGCTTCTCATCCGCGAAATAAAATATCTGCCGAATGGGTTTGAGGAATGCGCATCGTTTTGTCCGATAATAAAAAAATCTGCCCGGCAGATTGTCAGCCGGAAATTGATTGTAACACCGCTTATCTCAAAAAAAGCGCCGGAATTCGTATATCCGACGCTCAGCCCTTAGCTAACCCTATCCTAGCCTTCATTCACACCATTTCACATTCCACCTATTGTCATGAACTTTCTCATCGTTGTATCGGTCCTTTTCGCGTTTCTCTTCATCGGGATGCCCGATCACGATGATCGAAAAGGGCACGTGTTCCTTCGGTATGCCGACCGTTTCGCGGATAAAATCCGCCATGTCGGGCGCTTTTCTGTTCACGCCGCTCCATGTGGCGCCCAGCCCAAGCGCGTGTGCCGCGAGCAAAATGTTCTGCGTCGCCGCTGCACAGTCGTCCTCCCAAAAATAATCGAGCACAGCGGCCTCCGGTTCTCCGCAGACGAGTATCGCAAGCGGCGCTTTCTTTAAGAAACTGATGCCGGAATGCATGTCCGCCAGCTTATCCAAAATCACTCTGTCATCCAGCACGACAAACTGCCAAATCTGCTGGCTGCACGCCGAGGGCGCGTGCATCGCCGCGCGCAAAATCTCTTTGATAGCCGCTCTTTCCACAGTTTTCTCCGAAAACCGCCGGATGCTCCTCCGGCTGTTGATGGTTTCAATCAGGCCATTCGTCATCTTTTACCTCCAAATCCATTTGTCAACGTTTCTGTTCTTCTATATAATAATAACAAGTTCTGTCTGTGACAATTACGCACAAATAAGTCTGTTGCTTTCCAAAAAGTAAGCAGAAAGTTGGGGCCGATGATTCAATTCAACAATAAGAATTTTAACTGTCCGATGGAGCTTGCCGTGCATCTGATCAGCGGCAAGTGGAAAAGCGTGATTCTCTGGAATCTGTCCGACGAAACGCTGCGATTCGGCGAAATATGCCGCCGGTTTCCGGAGGCCACGCAGAAAGTTATAACCGCTCAGCTGCGTGAGCTCGAGAAGAGCGGCCTCATCATTCGAAACGTGTATCCCGAAGTTCCGCTGCGCGTTGAATACTCGCTGAGCGACTTCGGCAAATCTCTGATGCCCATACTCAAGGAGATCAACAAATGGGGCACCGCTTACCTGAGCCTTGAAACGCCATAACATATTCTCTGCAGACGGCTGCCCAATCGGCTCAGCAGCTCATTCGGTATGGTTCCGGCGCTTTGCGCCACGTCAACCGCGTTGATCTCATCATCGCCGTCGGAGCCGATCAGCGTCACGATATCGCCTCTTTGCACATCAACAACATCCGTGACGTCCGCCATCAGCTGATCCATGCATATCCGGCCGATTATCGGCGCGCGGCATCCGCGGAGCAGCACATCGCCTTGTCCGCTTAAGCTTCTGGGTATACCGTCCGCATAGCCAATCGCAATCGTCGCCACCACCGTATCACGCTGCGCCGTGAATTCCCGGCCGTATCCCACGCTCTCCCCGGCAGCGACGCGGCTCACATGAACCACTCTGGCTTTGAGGGATAAAACAGGCTTGAGATCAATTCTCTGCTTTGTGCTGCCCATTGCGCCGTAAAGCGCAAGCCCGATCCTTGCCAAATCACAGCGGACCTCCGGGTGGTTCAACACACCATAGCTGCTCTGTATGTGACTCTTCGGCAAGGCGATGCCCTGTGCTTTGAGCGTCTCCAGCAGCTCATAAAACCGCCTTATCTGCAGCCTTGTAAACGCCTCATCCTCCGCCTTGAGGCTGTCGGCAGCACACAAATGCGTATAGATGCCGTCAATCTGCAAATGCTCGCAGGCAAATATCTGATTGACTTCATCGACCTGATGATAGCCTGACCCCAGCCGGTGCATGCCCGTATCCACCTTGATATGCACCTTAACCTGCTTACCGAACCGGTTCAGCGCTTGCGCATGCGGCGCATCCACCACCGTTTGAGCTAGGTCGTACCGTCTCAGTTCAGCCGTCCTGACCATATCGGTATAGCCGAGTATGAGTATCTCTCCTTTTATGCCGCTCTTTCGCAAGCGGATCCCTTCATCAATCGTCGCGACGGCAAAGGCGTCAATCCCTTCACGGCTCAGCGTTTTGGCCGCGGCGATATCGCCGTGCCCATACGCATCGGCTTTGACCACCGCCATGATCTTTGTGCTTTGACCGAGGGCGCTTTGCAGTGCCCGCACGTTATGCGTGAGATTCGACAGATTGATTTCTGCCCAGGCCCGGTCCTTGAGGCCTTGAGCAAGCCCCTTTCTTCTTTTAATACCCCCGATCAGCATCCCCCATAACAAAGCCGCCGCCATGGAACCGGCCGCAACGAGCAAAAGCCGCATCACGCTGTTTTCAAACAGCCATGGCATTTGCATCAGTGCCGATGCCTTCAACAGCAGCGCAATCACCCACGGATGAACAAGATAAACCACCAACGAATATTGACGGAGTGCTGGCGTGCTTTTTGACTTCCAATGCAGCAGGCTGCGAAACAAAAACAGCATGCACGGCACCAGCATCACATACATGCTGTCGTGTCTGCGGCCATCCATGTCTTTGAGCGCCAACCCTTCAACGAGCAGCAGCGCCAAGGAGATGAATAGACCGATCACGCAAGCTTTTGTATCCGTGTTGGGCCGGTTGGCCGTCAAGGCCCCCATCAGCATAAAAACTGGGGCAAAGAAAAGGCCGTTGCGCGAATAAGCCGATACCGAAAACAGCGTCTGATAGCATTCGCCCAGAACCGGAACGTCTTTAATGAAGCCGTAGTAACTGTCACCCAGCAGCCCGGCTGCATACAGCAGCACGGCAAAAACCAACGCGCCTTTGATTTTAAATGCCCTGACCAGCGCCCACGAAACGGCGGCGCCGACGATGGAGGCGGGCAGATACCACAGATGATAAAATGTGCCGTCGATACACAGGTCTCTAAGGATGCCAGAGAGGTTCGTCCATTCCGGCGGCAGTCCGTGATACAGATTCAGCGGCAGGTAGAACAGCACGGCGGCGGCATAAATGAGCGCCGTTTTTTTGACGAACACAGCCAGCCTTCCCGAAGAGATGATGCCCTCTCCCCCCGCAGACAGAAAGAACCCCGACGTCATAAAGAAAAAAGGGACGGCCACGCGGGCGAGTATCCGTGTAAGTATAAAATCCGACGCAGCGCTGACCGATGTCAGCGGAGAGGTGTGGATGGCGATCACAAGTAAGGCCGCGATCATTCTGAAGCTGTCGAGCCCGCTATACGCCTTCTGATTGTCCATTCAGTTAAGTCCCCACAGTGTCACCACAACGCCATCCGCGTTGTTGCCGGACAGCTGGTATGCCATGTGCGGCGGTATTTCAACTTCGGTTAAAGAATCAGAACATATAAATCCCAATTCGAATGTGAGGCCGTTATCACGAATCCGGCAGCGCTTTGCGTCATATGCAAATGTCCTTAAATAATCGGTGTATTCCTCAAGCGTGAATCCGTTGTTGGCCATGATCTTTGAATGCGGATACCCCACAAAACGAAAATGCCATGGCTCGTGGGCGATATGCGTGGAGGCCTCACGGCCAAAAGGGTACCGTTCAATAAAGCCATAATCGGGCGCTTTTTCCCGAAAACGCGCGCAGACACCCGTATAAGAAAAGCGCGGGCATAATAAATCGATGGGCCCCGCATTCTCCGCAAGGTCTATTGCGAGGCCGGTCTGGTGCTCGCTGCAGCCCGGCAGCGCCACATATTGGCGGGTAAAATCTGCGCCGTTCTCTTGCAGCGCGCTTTCATATATCGCCTGCTGTTCGCCGCTTGTGCGAAAGCCGCTCACGGTGATAATTTGGCCGCCGCTCTGCGCAGCCGACAGCAGCTTTGTGAGCATCTTTGCCGCCTGAGCGTCCATCAGCACCGTTTCATTGCCATCGCCCACGCGCACGAGCGATTCCGCTCTGGGTTCCTCTTTGATTGGCCAATCGGCATTGATAAGAACAAGGCTGCCTCTGTGAATGTTCTCAGGGCAAAGCTTGATCGTCTTCATGTCGGCACCGCCTGACCGATCAGCGTGTTCACAACGTCCGCAAAGCTCATGCCGATGCCGCGCAGCATGCCGGGATATCGGCTGTGTGCCGTGAAACCCGGAATCGTGTTGACCTCATTGAACACGATATCGCCCTGCGGCGTGAGAAACATATCCACGCGTGCGAACCCGCTGCATTCGAGAGCGCGGTATATGATCACGGCGGTCTGTTTTACGCGCGCCGCCGTTTCCCCGCTGATACGGGCAGGCATATGTATTTTGGAGGTCTGAAGCGTATATTTCTCTGTGTAGTCAAAAAAACCGTCTCGCAGCTCAATCTCGTCCACCTCACCGACCGCAAGCGTATCGCAGCCGAGCACCGCACACCCCACCTCAAAGCCTTCAACAGCCTGTTCAATCACAACCTTGCGGTCATGCCCGAAAGCGTTGTGTACAGCCTCCAGCAGCTGCGACGGATCGGCAGCCTGAGAAATGCCGAAGGATGACCCTGCGTTGGCAGGCTTGACAAACAGCGGATATTTTAATCCATCAGCTGCTTTCATGATGTCATGTTCCCGCATCGATGCCGTCACCACCGCCGACGGAGTCGTTTTGATGCCGGCGGCTTGGACAAGCCTGTGGGCGATATCCTTATCCATACAAACGGCCGAGCTCAGCACACCGCATCCGATGATGGGGATACCCGCCAATTCGAGAAGCCCCTGCAATGTGCCATCTTCGCCGTTCTTGCCGTGCAGCACCGGAAACGCCGCGTCGATCTTCATAGAAACGGTGCCGTCGTCTGCCGTCACAAGCAGGCCGTGCGTCTGCCTGTCGGGCGAAATCACCGCGCGCGCACATGAAGGATGACGCCTCCACGTGTCATCCTGTATCTGCCCGGCCGGTCCGTCGTATTTGATCCATTCGCCGTTCCGTGTGATACCGAGCATCACGATTTCATATTTATCTCTGTCGATAGTCTCTATCACCGCACATGCCGACTGGAGCGAAACATCGTATTCACTCGAGCAGCCCCCGAACAACACCGCAATTGTTTTTCTACTCATTCTAAAACGCCCTCGCTTCCCGCAAGTCATATGCATCAATCATCGGATATCCGATCTCAAACACATCCGTATAAAGACGCTCCTCAGAGCAATAGAGGCCGCTCAATGCATCGTACCGCTGGCGGTAGACGCAGACCTGCTCAAAGAGCTTTTCACCTTTTTTAAAAAACGTTTTATCCCTGTTGACCACTTCAAACCTGTAGCGCATCGGCCTATCCGTGAGTATCCGGCCGTGCAGCTGATCCGCGCTGAATGTGAGCACGATCTGGAATGTCATGTCCGTGTTGTTTTCAAGCTTTAAATCCAGCCAGCCCTCGCTCACTGTGGCATCTACACCGTCAAGATCATCTTCATCGGGCGATGGGAAATCCTTCACTCTGTGAGGGTGCCGCTCCGCAATGGTGAACGGCGTATGCAGAAACATCCAGTATAAGAAGTTGCTCAAATGGCACAGCCCTCCTCCCTTGACGGGAACAAGCTCACCGTACTCCACCGAGAGCCCGTGTTTGAACTGCGCCCGATCTGCTTTTCTGACCAGCTGCCAGAAAGAAAAGGTTTCCCATGGCCTGATCACAAGGCCGTTTATCGGCTCCGCGGCGAGCCGCAGATTGAACACCTTGTTTTCCTGGTATTTTAAATCGCAGCCTGTGTTCAAATTGATCAGGTTTGTTTCGGCTTCATAGGCGCAATAGGGAAGCGCCTCAGCCGATTTCTTTGCGGCATAGCGGCTGCCATCCAAACGCATTCTCAAGTAGAAAAAGAGCTTTCTTTGCGCTTTGCGCAAGCGCACCAAAAACGGAAAAAGCCGAATCACGCGTTGCTTTATCAATTGTTCATTCCCCTTTCCAAACAAAAAGCCCGGCCGGCTTCGTGACATCATCGTATCAAAACCGGTCGGGCCATATTGGAATTTCAAATTATCAAACGCTTAAGATTCTCTTATGAAAAGCTTATGATTTAAGGGGTTGTGTTCGGCAATGTCACGGTGAACACCGTTTTTTGCACATCGCTGCCGACGTTGATTGTGCCGCCGTGAGCCAAGACGATCTCTCTTGCGATGGCAAGCCCGAGCCCGGCGCCGCCCGTGTGCGTGGACCGTGCCGAATCGAGCCTGAAGAATTTCTCAAATATCATATCCAGCTTTTCCTTGGGGATGGGATCTCCCTGATTGGCAAAGGTGATCACGGTGTTTTCGCCCTGCTGCCATGCGCTGATCTCAATTGTACAATCCTTATAGCTGTAGGCAATCGCGTTTTTGAGTATGTTGTTAAACACGCGCGAGAGCTTGTCGGCATCGCCCCAAAGCATCAAATCGTCCGGCGCATAAACCGCTGCCGTTTTTTGCTGCGGTGCCAGCATCGGGTAAAACTCGTCCGCCATCTGACGCAGCATCATTGAGAGATTGATTCTCGTTTTATTGACCGAGATATGCGCAATGTTAAACCGAGTGATCTCGAAGAATTCGTCAACAAGCTGGTCTAAGCGGTACGCTTTTTCCAGCGTGAGATTGATATATTTTGCCTTTTGCTGCGGCGGCATATCGCCCGCCTCATCGAGCATACTCAAATAGCCGATGACGGATGTCAGCGGCGTTTTGATATCGTGCGCGAGATAAACAATCAAATCGTTCTTTCGCTGGGCTTCGTCACGCGCCGCACGTTCGCTGCGCAAAGCCGTCTGCTTGATCTGGTTCATCCTATCCTCCACCTGCCGCAGCAGCGGCGAGAGGTGAATCGGCTGTTCATCAGGTGAAACAAGCAGTTTGCTCGCTTCAACGATCTCTTCCATATAGCCCGCCGTTGCCCCCCAATAATGGTAGAGGATGAAGAAAGCAATCAGAAGATACACGGCAATGAGTATTTGCAGATAGTTATGCTTGATCAGCGAGAGAAAATCATAGATGATGCTCGGCTGCCAGATGATGCTTTGAACGATCACCAGCACAAGATAGGCAAAAAGTATCAACACCGCCGCCGCGATAATGAGGGCAATGATGCATCGACCGAGCATCTTTCTCATCAATATTGATTTAAAAGGCCTCTCATTTTTCAATTGTGTAGCCGACCCCCCATACCGTTTTTATATATTTCGGACGCTCCGCACTGTCGTGCATTTTTTCGCGCAGGTGCCTGATATGCACCATCACCGTATTGTTGCTGTTCGTGTAATATTTTTCTCCCCAAACCGCTTGAAACAGTTCTTCCGAGCTCACCACCCGCCCACGGTTTGACGCAAGCATCCAAAGAATAGAGAACTCCGTGGGTGTCAGGCCTAGCCGCCGCTCATTCAAAGTGCACTCACGTGTGTTTTTATCGAGGACCAGCCCCGAAAAGTCAATCACATAGTCGTCACCCGGCGATTCTGCTGTATTGTATTTGGTAAAACGCCGCAGCTGCGCCTTCACGCGCGCCACAAGCTCCAGCGGCCGGAAAGGTTTCGTGATGTAATCGTCCGCGCCAAGCGTCAGCCCTGTGATTTTGTCGATCTCTTCTGATTTCGCCGTCAGCATAATGACGGGAAAGTTATGCTTTTCACGTATGCGCTGGCATATGGCAAAGCCGTTTTCATCCGGCAGCATCACATCCAATATGGCCAGATCAATTTTCTCGTTATCGACACAAGCCAAAGCTTCCCGGCCGGTGTAAAATTTAAACACCGTGTAATCTTCGTTTTTCAAATACAGCTCGATCAAGTCGGCGATGGCCTGCTCATCGTCCACAACCAGAATATTTGCAGTCATTCGTTATAAAGCTCCTCAATGTTAAAAAGACCCACGACTATTCTATCACGAAAAGAAGGATCGTATAGCGGCATATTTCTTATAAAAATCTTAAGATTTCCAATACGATGATTCCACACTTGAAACATTTGAGGCCATGAGGCAAGGCCGTATACGATCATAAAGCTGTGGTTTTAGCCTGATTTAATGCAATATGAGCCATAATTTCAAACCCCACTTGCGTTCATATATATTTTGTGTTAAGTATAAACTAAGTGTTGATGTGTAATTAAATAAAGAATCGAGAATCACATGTCAAAGTCGATTGGTTGTACCGATGCCCGGGAGCATATGGAATGCAACGCTAAAAGGCCCAAAATCGCGGTGTTTCTCAATGGCATCAGCGATTATTACCAGCATACAATTTGTGACGGCATTGTCACGCAAGCCGAAGAACTCGGGTATTCCGTACTTTTTTTTGCTTCGAGAGTCAGATATTTTGTCAACGAAAATAATGAGGGCGAACTGAAACTGTTTACCATGCCCGACATGCATAGCTTCGACGGAATCATCGTGGCCACCAATACCATCACGTCCGCAGAAACCGTGGAATACATTAGAAAAGCGCTGCCGGCAGATGGCATACCGGTCGTCAACATCGGCCCTTCCATTGACGGCTCCTTCAGCGTGGACTCGGTGGATAACGGATGTATGGAAACATTAATACGGCATTTTATTGCCGACCATCGGTTTACCTCCATCAACTTTATATCCGGGCCTTTGAGCAATCCGGATGCGAAAGACCGGCTCAGCACATACAAAAGAGTGCTCGCCGAATACGGCATAGAATACGACGACAGACGCGTTTTTATAGGAGATTTCAGCAGGGAAAGTGCGCACGAAGCCATTGCCCTCTTTTTACAGGATGGGGCGGATCTACCGCAGGCCATTGTATGTGCCAACGATAATATGGCGCTCGGCGCCTATACCGAACTCATCCGGCGCGGTTTGCGAGTCCCCGAGGACATCGCCTTATCAGGATATGACTGCATTCTCGAGGCAGAGCGCCACGTGCCGCGTATCACCACAGCCAAGCAGCCGCTTTTTGAAATGGGCAGGCGTTCCGTTCGCATTATTGACGATGTGAACGCGGGTATTCATGTGGAAAAGGAATACAGGTATAACACGCAGATTGTCATCGCAGGCTCATGCGGCTGCAAAGACGCCGCACCGATGGCCGAAAGGCAATTTGTGAAGGATCTTGTACTCAAAGCCGACGATCAGCGCATTTACGATAATATCAGCACATCCATGATGGAACTGCTGACTGGCACATACACCATGGAGAGCATTGTCAGTCAGCTCACAGATCTGGCGCGCGTGCTGGACTTCCGGCATTTGTATTTCTGCGTCAATGAAGACAGTCTGCTGAACCATGCGAGGTTTTCGGACGGTTACCCGCGCGAAATGACGCTGATGCTGGGCATCGTCGATGGTGTCGTTCATACCGGGCTCAAGTTTAAGACGAAAGATATTCTGCCCGATTTGAATAAGAGCATGACAGCGCTTGTTTTTGCACCGCTGTATTTTAAGAAAAATTCGTTTGGGTATATCGCGTTTGATTTCAACAATTCAAGCAGCTTTGTGCACCGCATTTGGGTGAAAAATGTCCGTCTTGCGCTCGAAAACCTGCGCACACAGGATGCCCTCAAACAGTATTCCGTCGCGCTCGAGGAAATCAGCCTGCACGACCCTCTGACCGGCGTATTAAACCGCAGAGGTCTGGAAAACCGCGCAAAAGCGCTGATGAGCACCGGCAGACAGGGCATGCTGTTTGTCATCTTCGTGGATCTTGACGGATTAAAACGTATCAATGATACCTATGGGCATGCTGCGGGCGACGAAGCCATACAGGTCGTCGCGGATATCCTGCGGCATTGTTCCCGGCCTGATGATATTATTGCGCGCATGGGCGGCGATGAATTCGTCTGCGTCGGGCTGGTGCCCGATGAAACCACACTGTTCTCCATGCTGTTTTCCATGCAATCCTACGGGACGCTGCACAATGAACACTCCGCAAAGCCGTACGCGGTGAATGCCAGTTACGGCTGGTATCTGCAGCAGTGGGAAGAGAATCTTTCCCTGATGCAGATGATCGATAAAGCCGACGGACAGCTTTATGAGCAAAAGCGCCTGCGCAGTCAGCGGTGACATCTCAAGTACAGGCAGTTTTTTCATCATGGCTATCGAAAGTAACTCTCTTTTTCATTACCACTCCGCAATGAGGCGGACCAGGATCCGAACAGATTCTTATCCACTGCGCAGCCGACATGTTTGGTTGACCAAACGGGGGTTTCCTTGGCCTCAAGGCTGTTTTTAAACAAAATACAGCAAAAATAAAAAAACCAGCAGTGCGCTGGCCTTCAGGCTGTCGATATAATTTAAAGAACCTTTCACAGATGATCGAGATGGGTATAATGTGCTGGAAAGAATGACTGATCTAACCGATTTTAAGCCATTTTCTCTCCCTCAGTCACCTATCGGTGACAGCCCCAATCCACCCTTATAGGGTAGTCATCAGAGGGCGCCACGACAATAGGGTTCTTTGACACTCTGAAAACCAGCATTGCGCTGGCTTTTTGATAAAATGATTTAAACAGACGGCGGTATTTCAAGAAATACGGCTTCTTTGTTATTCTCCTCGGCTCTTCGAAGCGTCCACTCATCCTTGTAAAGAATCACCGGCCGCTTATGCTGATCCTCCACAACTTTGGCGTTGTCCAAAAACCCGAGCATATCGCGTGTGATATGCTTAGCCACCACCCATCTCGCAAGCGTGTACGGCAACCGTTCAATGATGATGTCCACACCGTATTCATATTTCATCCTGTACGTTAACACCTCAAGCTGAAGCACGCCCACAACGCCGACCGTCAGCGTTTCCACACCCAGATTGGGCTGCTTGAACACCTGAATGGCACCTTCCTCCGATATCTGGTTGATTCCCTGCAAAAACTGCTTTCTTCTCATGGCATCGGGGGTGCGCACCTGAGCAAAATGCTCCGCCGGAAACATAGGAATCCCTTCAAATTTGAAAGGCTCTTTGCTTTCACACAACGTATCGCCGATGTTGAGAAGGCCGGTATCAACCACACCGATGATATCTCCCGCAAAAGCTTCCTCTACTGTTGTCCTTTCCTGCGCGAAAAACTGCTGCGGCTGCGTCAGCCGCAGCGCTTTGCCGGTTCTCTCATGGGTCACTTCCATGCCAATCTCAAAGCGTCCGGAACAAATCCTGATAAACGCGATTCTGTTACGATGGGCCGGGTCCATATTGGCTTGGATTTTAAACACAAAGCCGGAAAATTGTTCGCTGTCCGGGTCAATAATACCTTTTGTGCTGTCCTTACCGGCGGGTGAGGGCGCTATGCCCACAAACTCATTGAGGAATTGCTGCACCCCGAAATTCGTCATGGCGCTGCCGAAAAACATCGGTGTCAGCTGGCCGGTCTTCACTTTATCAATATCGAACTCATCCCCGGCTATATCCAGCAGAGCGATATCCTCGCACAGCTTGTTATGAAGCCTTTCCCCCAACATATCGCGAAAAGCACTGTCATCAATCGATGCGCTTTGAGACCGGACCATTTCCTGTCCGTGACCTTCCGCTTCAAAAAGCTCTATACGCGATTCCTTGCGATTGAAAACGCCCTTGAACAAGCCGTCTTCACCGATCGGCCAATTCATGGGGCACGACCGTATACCGAGTGTCGTTTCTATTTCATCCATCAGTTCAAACGGGTTTTTACAGAACCTATCCAGCTTGTTGACAAAGGTAAATATGGGGATTCCGCGCATCCGGCAGACATGAAAAAGCTTTTTCGTCTGAGCCTCGACACCTTTCGCCCCGTCGATAAGCATCACGGCACAATCCGCCGCCGCCAGGGTTCTGTAGGTATCTTCGCTGAAATCCTGATGGCCCGGCGTGTCCAGAATATTGATTCGGTATCCGTTATAATCAAAATACATCACGCTTGACGTGACGGATATACCTCTTTGCTTTTCAATCTCCATCCAATCGGATACGGCATGCTTTGCGGCCTTTCTGCCTTTCACAGCCCCTGCAAGCCGGATCGCGCCGCCGTAAAGCAGCAGCTTTTCGGTCAGTGTGGTCTTGCCCGCATCCGGATGCGATATGATGGCAAAGGTTCTTCGGCGAGAAACCTCATTCACAATGTCATTATTGGTACCGATATGTCATTCTCCCTTCCGCGATGCAAAGGCTGTCCGCCTCTTCATTTTTTACAAAAAAACAGAAGCTTATCATTGAAGCTTCCCACCCAAAAAGCCAAAATATCCTTAAAATACGGCACCGGGTGCCCAACCGCCATTTTGTATATACTTGAACATGGGCTATTATACAAGATGAGCGGGACTGCGTCAAACAGGCGGTGAAAAATAACTTTGTCACGAAAAATGTGCCCGGCTCACCTCCGATTGAGGGCCGGGAGCATGCTATAACTCGTTGATGGTGAAGGCCGCCGTTTTAAGCTGCTCTTGTGCCGCTTGGCTGAGCGCCGGGTCAAGCGAGACCTCCTTGAGCTGCGGCAAAGATAGCAGCGGGCGCAGATTGCCGTCGGTCACGGCGGGCAGACTGAGCGTCTCCAAACGGGACAGCGATTCGATGCCCAACAGCGTCTCGAGCGGCGTATCCGTCATAAAAAGGCTCTTTAAGCTTGTGATGCCTTGAAAGGCGTTCATGGAGGACACTTGTGTTTTGCCAACCTCCACGGTTTCGAGCATCGTGCAGGAAGAGAGGGACGATAAATCAGACACACGGGTTTCGTACAAACACAGATCCCGCAACGCGGGCAATGCCGCAAGCGGCGAAATATCCTTCACGGGGTTGTGCCGCAAATCAATCTTCTCCAGCTTTTCCAAGCCGGTTAACGGGGCCAGATCGGTAATATTCTCGAGCGCAATACGCATAATCCTGAGGTTTTTCAGCTTCGCCAAGTCAACTAACGATGACAGTTCCCCGTTGTTCAGCACGCCGTCGTTCAGCGGCATATGCTGGCCCAGTTCGTCATATTCCTGAGGAATTCTTCGGGATACTGGGCACTGCCGGATTCGGCTAATATGCTTTCGATATACGCGTCATCCATTCTTTTTGTCCTCCCCGTCAAAAAGCGCGAGGTTCATCCGGCCGAGAAGCCCAGCTTCAATTTCTACATCACCGCTCAGCCTCCGCATTATTATTGAATCAGGCTAGAAACGTCATTTGCTGATGACAGGCTCATGGTAGCATGCCGAGTAAATCAAAAGGTATGCTGGCTGCAATCATTTTACAAAAATAAAAAACGCCGGATATCATCCGGCGCTCTCAACATCTCCGCCCCAAATCGCTTGGCTGCAGCATTCATAGATCATGACACCAAGCAATTTTGAATTATATCGAATCTTTTTAAATGACGCACTTACGTTATCGGTCAGCTTTTGGGGATGTATGCCAAGCCCACACAACCGGGGCCGCTGTGCGTGCCAATCACGCACCCGATCTCGCAAACGATCGGCCTCTCCATATTCACCGCTTCGGTGATGGTTATGATGAAATCCTCCATGACGCCGGGGTCGTTTGAATGTCCCGCAACCACCGGGTATTGCGTATCGGGCGCCTCTTTCCTCAATTTGTCCAAAATCCACGCAAAAGCCGCTTTTTGGCCTCTTTCCTTGGCCACCGATTTCACTTCGCCATCGACTATCGACACCAGCGGTTTGATATTGAGCATGCCGCCGAGTATGGCTGCGGACGACGACAGCCTGCCTCCCATCTTTAAATACTTGAGCGTGTTGACAACCGCATAAAATTGAACACGGTCGCCCAAATCAGTGAGTGCCGCAGCGATCTGCTCTGCGCTGGCACCGCCATCTCTCATTTTAATCGCCTCGTACACCAACAGGGCCAGGCCGAATGTGGCGCTTTTTGAATCGACGATGTAGATCCGGTCCGAGCCCAATGCATTCTTTGCAATAACGGCCGACTGATACGTGCCACTGAGCTTGCTGGAGATAAATATGCCGATAACGGTGTCTCCGGCATCGATAAATCTTTTAAACAGACCCTCAAACTCATCTGGATTCACCTGCGATGTGGATGGCAGCGTGGTGCTGTGGCTCAGCATCTCATAGAATTGTTCTTTTTTTAATTCGATGCCGTCCGTGTACTTCTTTCCTTCAAATATAACGCTGAGCGGAACAATGCTGATATCCAGCACCGCCTGATTTTCTACCGGGATATCACTCGTGCTGTCCGTTATGATTCTGATTGCCAATGGACTTCCTCCTAAACCTTATTTTTTACTGTCAAAGAACGCCTGCAAACTGCTTAAGCCTTTAATCAGTATCTCCACCTCACCTTTATCAAGGGTGTCAATCACATTTGATACCATCTGTTTATGAAAGTTTTGATGAAAACGATTGGCCTTTATCCCCTTGTCGGTGGCGTGCAGCCTGATGATTCTTTTGTCCTGTTTATCTTGCTGTCTCTTCAAATAGCCTTTTTTCTCGAGCAAAGCAACGGTGGTCGTCAATGTTCCCGCGGATATTCGCAGCGCATGGGCGATATCGGTGGCGCGGTTAACTTCCCCGTTTTCGTTGGCGATACAAACCGCTTCGATCACATGCATTTCACGAATGGAGAGATTTTTAAATTCGCCGACTCTTAAGGACGATTCCTCAATACGAAGAATCTCGTTAAAGACTTTGACAAGAAAGACATTTAACTCATCGTTATACTCGTTGATAACTATCACCTCAAAACCAATTAGTTTGATGTTCAAAGTAATTTCATTATACTCCTTGCATCTTGTGTGTCAATATATTTTGAACTTCAAAGTATTTGGCATTATACACAGGGTAAGGTCAAGCCGCCGCGACGGCAGACAATACCTGTATAACAGAGTCAGCAAAACCATAGTCAGCCTAAAATGGGCATTGTATGCCGGCAATAAATTTGCCCCTATCTCATAAAAAATATGGTCTTTTTATCCTTGTTTCATTATAATAATAGCGTAACAATAAACTCTTTATATGGCTCAATCGATTCGATATCCGAGTGTACTAAAGCTGGAATCGTCAGCGCAGCAATGATCCTGTTTAATTAGTCAATATCTATGATCCTGTTTCTAAATAAGATACATCTATCAGTGACAGTCTTCGATGAAGCCAGAACCTTCTCACTCCACTCTCTGGGGGCACCAGATGACTTGCCCAAGGCTAGCCCCTGATGTGGAAATTGCGGGTGAGAGTAATCGATTCAAGGCATTCCTCTCCCCCCTTCACCTATCGGCATCGGGCCCTCAATCCACTCTGTTGGACAGTCGTCAGCGAGGGGCCACGATAAATATAAATGGTTTACCTCATCCATTCAAAATCATTCTGATACACGATGGAGGATGCAATGAAAAAAACTAAAGGGATCGGCAGTTTAAGGCTTTGGGGGCTCATTTGGGGCCTCGGGCTTGCGGGCCAGCTATGCTGGAACATCGAAAACCAGTGGTTCAACACATTTATCTACGCAAAAATCGCCAAAGACTCCAATATCGTTACGCTGATGGTCATCACAAGCGCGCTCGTCACAACGTTTGCGACGTTCTTCTTCGGCACATTGTCGGACCGCAGAGGGACAAGGCGGAAATTCATCTCTATCGGCTATATCGTCTGGGGCTTGTTTACCATCGCTTTTGGCTTAACCGAGTTTATCAGCACCGGTGCCGTGGGTACCGTCAGCAAAATGAGCCTTCTCGCGGCTGTGCTTGTGATTCTCGCAGACGACATCATGAGCTTCTTTGGGTCCATGGGCAACGACTCGGGCTATAACGCCTGGACGAACGACATGACAACGGATAAGAACCGCGGACAGATCGGCGCGGCGCTTGCCACACAGCCTGTGATCGGCACCATCGTGGGCACCGTTGTGGGCGGTATGCTGATCGGCAGCGATGACAACTACCAGCGCCTGTTCTGGGTGATGGGTGCTTTTGTGATCGCGATGGGCGTACTGTCGCTGCTGCTGCTCAAAGATGCTCCCGGCCTTAAGCCATATAAGGACGGGTCGTTCTGGCACCAGTTCGGCAAGGTTTTTAATTTCAAAAGCTTCTTCTCCCATAAGGAGCTTGTGCTCGTCTGCGCCGCCACAGCGCTGTTTTTTATCGCATTCAACGTGTACTTCGTTCAAATGGGCAACTGGATGATCTATTATATGGGCTTCTCTGCCGATACCATGGGGCTGATTCAAGGGCTTGGCCTGATTGCGGCCATGCTGCTTGCCATTCCGGCGGTTCGCTTTATCAACCGCAACAAAACACCTTATGTGGCCGCAGCCGCGGTTGTAATCAACATGATCGGCCTTTGGGTACTTTACGGATTTGTGAAGCCGGGCACGGTGGATACGCAAAGCCTATTCTCGGCTGCGAATCTGCCGCTTTTCCTCGCTATATTCATGGCGGGCGCGGGGTATATACTCATCATGCAGTCGATGACCATGTGGGTCAAACAGCTGTATCCGGCTGAAAGCCGCGGACAGTTTGAAGGGGTACGCGTGATGTTTTTCACACTGATCCCCATGATTATCGGTACAAGCATCGGAAACGCCGTCATAAGAAACGGCGCGGGTACGGTGATGAACGAGTATGGCATCACAGAGAACATTCCCACGGAAGCCATGTATCTCTGGGCAGCTTTGCTCGTGTTGCTGACCTTTGTCCCGCTGTTTTTCGCAGGCAGACACTATAACCGGCGAATTCAGCGGGAAAAAGCCGAGATGTCAGCGGGAAAGGAGAGATGACCATGCAAAGGGAAATCACATCCGTTCAGACGCTGCTCGATGAAAAGGGCGCTTTAATTCAGCCGGGATATGCGAGAAGGATGATGTATGAGTATAACCGCGATCAAATCAGCGCAGGCCCGTTTTCGCTCAAGGAGTGGGATTTTTATCAGATAGTCTCGGGCGATACCGTGCTTCAGCTGACCATTGGCCATGTATCGTATGTGGCCAGCTTTTCCGTGATGCTGTTCAATATACAGACGGGAGAAAAGCGAAGCTTTACACGCATGAAGCCGCTGCCTCTGCGCACGATCGGCATGCCACGCAATCCCGAGAAGTCCAATGCGCTTGAAGTAAAAGGGAAGGACTATCACATGCGCTTCGGCACAAGCGCCAATGAGCGCCGGCTCGTCGTTCAGGCACAGGATAAGCAGCTCGGCAATATCGATATCGACCTTGTTTTAAATAACGATCCGGAAAACGAAAAGCTCGTGATCGCCACGCCTTTCTTTAAAAGGAATCAATTCTATCTGAATTATAAAGAGAGCTACTATGGCGTGAGCGGTCGGGTGACATTTGGCGATATGCGCATGACGCCGGGCCCTGATGCCACTGCGCTGCTGGATTGGGGACGCGGCGTGTGGCCGTTTGCGCACGAATGGTTCTGGGGGAACGGTGCCGGCTTTGTGGATGGCGTGCGCTTCGGCTTTAATATCGGCTGGGGCTTTGGCGATCTTCAATATGCGACAGAGAACATGTTTTTCTGGAACGGCAAAGCTTACAAGCTTGATCGGTTGGATGCCACGCGCGATGCGCACGACTATATGAAACCGTGGCATTTCAAAGACAATAACGGCCTGTTCGATTTCACCATGACGCCGATTTATGACCGCTACACCGAAAACAAGATGATCGTGATCAACACGCACTGCCACCAGATATTCGGCCGCTACAACGGAACGGCTGTGCTGCCGGACGGAAAAGTGATAGAGGTTAAAGATTTGATGGCGTTTTGTGAACACGCCGAGAACAGATGGTAAACCAAATGAAAAAGAAAAATGCCCTGCCGCATGAGTTATACACACGCTGGGGAGCCGCCGTCGACAAAAGCTGCCCGCTCAGCGACTATCCAAGGCCGCAGATGAGGCGAAACCACTGGCTTTGCCTGAACGGCATTTGGCAATACGCCATATGCGATGCGGGCCAAAGCGAGCCGGAACGCTTCGACGGGGATATTGTGGTGCCTTTTTCGCCCGAAAGCCTGCTTTCCGGCGTGAAACGGCAGTTGCTGCCCGGGCAGACGCTTTGGTACAAACGCCAAGTGCAGCTGGAAAAACAGCAGGGCTATCGGCTGTTGCTGCATTTCGGCGCGGTGGATCAGCACTGCACCGTATATTGCAATGGCACATTGGCCGGGTCTCACGACGGCGGGTATTGGCCGTTCAGTTTTGACATCACGGATCTCATACAGAACGGAGAAAACATCATCACGGCAGCCGTGCGGGATGATTCGGATATCGGCGATGAAGCCTACGGCAAGCAAAAGCTGAACCGCGGCGGCATCTGGTATACGGCGCAAAGCGGCATATGGCAAACGGTTTGGATGGAACAGGTGCCTTGGCAGTATATTGAGAATATTCATATCACACCCGATTGCCGCCATGCAAAGGTTCAGCTCCATATTGACTTTGCCGATGATGCACAAATCCCTCCGTACCGCATTCAGATTTTTGGTGACGGCAAGCTCGTCTCGGAAGGCAGTTTTCAGGATGCCGCTGCCAACCTGCCTATGAAGGATTTTCGGTATTGGTCCCCGGATGACCCGTATTTATACACAGTCAGGATCACAGCCGGGCAGGACGCCGTGGAGAGCTATTTTGGCATGCGTGAGTTTACAGTCCAGCGCGGCGATGGCGGACAAACCCGCTTTGCGCTGAACGGCAAGCCGATTTTTCAGTCCGGTCTGCTCGATCAGGGATACTGGAGCGATGGATTGTACACGCCGCCCAGCGACGAGGCGATGATATGGGAAATCAGTCAGCTGAAAAAGCTTGGGTTTAACATGCTGCGCAAGCATATCAAAATTGAGCCGCTGCGCTGGTATTACCATTGTGACAGGCTGGGAATGCTGGTGTGGCAGGATTTCGTGAGCGGCGGCGGGCCATACAATAATTTTGTGACGCAGTATCTGCCGTTTGTGAATATCCGGCTCAGCGACAAACACTATTCGTTATTCGGACGGCGCAGCGAGTCGGGGCGCGCTGTGTTTGAACGCGACATGGCAAGAACTGTTCAGTTGCTGCAAAATACGGTAAGCCTTGCGGTGTGGGTGCCGTTTAACGAAGGCTGGGGACAGTTTGACGCCATACGCCTATGCCAAGCCCTCAGGAAAATGGATCCCACACGGCTGATCGATCACGCGAGCGGATGGCACGATCAGGGCGGCGGCGATTTTATCAGCCGCCATATCTACTACAAAAAATATCGCTTGCGCCGTGACAAGAAACACCGTATTCACGTCCTCAGCGAGTTTGGCGGATACAGCTGCCCGAGCAACGGGCATATGTCTTCAGATGTGCTGTTTGGATACCACATGTACAAAAACGCGGACGATCTAACGGCCGCTTATGAAAAGCTGTACCGCGAAGAGGTGCTGTCTGCTGTAAAAAGTGGGCTGTCGGCATCGGTGTATACGCAGGTCAGTGATGTGGAAGATGAGATCAACGGAATTTTCACATATGATCGTGCTGTGATCAAGCTCAATGAGGAGACCGTACGCCGCATGAATGAGCTGCTGACAAAATGTCCGTTGCTTGGTTAATCTGTGTGATTTTTTCTCATAATTTACATTTTTTTGCTTCACCATATCCTTCCTAGTTTATTAATTAATTGAAATGACATCACCCGTCTTATCCGTCGGCCTGACGGTATCCGCGTCATTTCAGAGTGTGGCCCCATACAAGCATTACGCCTTCTCCTCTGGGACAAGGCTTTCACCGACATGCTTGACACATGGCAGCGATAGGATTGGGCAAGATTTCATCAAATATGGAATATTCAATGCCGCAGCTTTTCAAGCCTTCAATCGTTTTATCAATCAAACCGAGGCGTCGAATTGTGCCGTCTGATACTATGAGCACCCTGCGATAACCTTGATCGCTGCAATACTTCGGTACATCCCCTCGGCATCCCGCATACATCGTGTATTCGGGTGTGATTTTCTTCAGTTTTCGAAAGAAGACTTTAACAATGGGCATATATATCTTCATCAATGTGCATCCCATATCATAGCCTCTTTATTTCAAGAACTTACGAATTAAGATGTCCTTTTTATCTGCATAAGGACGGTAGCGCATTGGAATATCAGGGCAAAAATGCTTTCTTACAATGCTGCGTTTATGGGAGAAGGTATCAAAGCTGAATTTGCCGTGATAGCTGCCCATTCCCGACTCGCCGACACCGCCAAAGCCCATATGCGGCGTGGCCAGATGAATAATGGTATCGTTGACACAACCGCCGCCAAAGGAGCAATTGTCGAGTATTTTCTTCTCAACCGCATGGCTCTTGGTAAATAGATAAAAGGCAAGCGGTTTGGGTTTTAAGCGAATATAGTCAATGCAAAAATCAAGCGTTTCAAATTCAATCATCGGTAAAATCGGGCCGAAAATTTCTTCTTGCATAATGGGACTTTCAACGCTGACATTATCAAGGAGTGTCGGCTCGATGAAGCGCTGCTTGGCATCACTCTTGCCTCCAATGACGATGCTTTCTCCTTGCATCAAACCGATCAGACGGTTAAAATGCTTATCGTTGACGATATGAGGAAAATCACTCATATCACCGTTTGGAAAGAATTCGGACAAAACCTTATTATAACACGCGATAAATTTTGTCTTGACACTCTTTTGAATAAGAAGATAATCGGGGGCAACACAAGTCTGCCCGGCATTAAGAGTTTTGCCAAATGCGATTCGGCGTGCGCCCACTTCGATATCAGCACTCTCCTCCACAATGACGGGACTTTTTCCGCCAAGCTCGAGGGAGATAGGTGTGAGGTGCTTGGACGCCGCTTCCATAACGTGCTTGCCGACAGATTCGCTGCCCGTAAAGAAAATATAGTCAAATTTCTGTTCCAGAAGTGCAGTATTTTGCTCTCTGCCGCCTTCCACCACCGTGATATATTCGGGTGAAAAAGTATCAGAGATGATTTTCGCCACGGCGGAACTCACAGATGGCGCATACGCAGAGGGCTTGATGACGGCACAGTTACCCGCGGAAATTGCACCAATCAAAGGCGAAAAACAAAGCTGCATCGGATAATTCCAAGGCGCCATAATAAGTGCTACACCATATGGTTCGGGAGACACAAAACTCTTTGACCAAAACTGTGCGATAGGCGTAGGAACACGCTTATTTTTCACCCATTTATGCAGATGGCGGAGGTGATAGCCGATTTCATCATAAATAATACCGATTTCACAAAGATACGACTCGGATTGAGGCTTGTTCAAATCAGCAAGCAAAGATTGATTCAATAACTCTTCATTAGCCTTGATTGCCGCCTTCAGTTTGCAAAGCGCTTCTTTGCGAAAGGCAAGTGACCGTGTCGCTCCGCTTTCGAAATACTTTCTTTGTTTTTCTGCTATTTCTGTGATATGCATCTGTGTACCTCCTTCATGTATCAGTTTTGTTGTGTTTTATAATTGTTAAAAACTTTATATGTGCAATCATTCTCACGTTCATTTTATTGCTCATTCGTAAAGCCTGTCAAGCCGACCACGCATGCAGATTAGCGCCAACGGCTCGGTTCTTGAGCCCATCGAGAATGCCGGGTCAGAACCTTCAGCTTAACGTCAGTTTCTTCCATGCATTTATCGCTCGCGTCGAGCCGCTGCTTCGCTTCTCCTACCGTCTGCAGTGACGGAATGATCGTCGGGAATCCCGGACGCCAGTTATCCGGTGCCGCGATCTTATTGCGTTCTGTCGTCTGCCGCGCATCCGGCAGGCGTCAAATATCGGCGATGTTGCGACCGTTTGTCAACGGATAAATCAACTTGGCGCGCTGTATCACAAAAAAGCGCCGGACCCCTCCAGCGCTTTCGCCCGGAAACGGAATCTCGATGCCCATGTTTTGATATATGTTAATGATCCACGCGATATGTGAAGCCTGCGTCGTAGAATGTGGCTTAGGAGCGGTAGGCCTATGGTTCGAAACACATCAGTCGGGAAACTGAATGTGCCTATTTAAATGGGTTTTGCGCGTTTACACTGTGTCTATTGGGTCAAACAACTAACCGTTAATCTATGTTATACTACAGAAAATGCAGTATAAATGTCGTAAAACAAAATCGGTTGTCCAGCCGCTTAGAATTTGCAAAGAGAACTTCGAAAAATCGAAGCCCTCTTAGCACAAATCTATATAACCTGTTTCGATTTCGCTCCTTGCCTCAGCAATATCTGTCCCGACGAGACTTTATCTGTCCAATCAGCGGCACAATGCCTTGATGCGGCGCATTGTGCCGCTCGATGAAAGCCCGCGCTTCCTCGATGTATTCGGGGTTCACAAGCAGCGACATGCCGCAGGATAGCTTCTCCTGAATCGAGCGCGGCGCTGGTGCAATGCGGTGAGGTATCCCTTCCGCCAGCATTAATTCATGCAGCGCCATGCCTTGGGTATAGTTCTCAAAGAGTATGTAGTATCTTAAATCCGTCTCACTCATTGAGCATTTCAATGAACGCACCGATGCGGGTACGCAGCTGCTCAGCATCTGTGTCGGTGTAATCCGTTTCGAGGCTCAGTACCGGTACACCGGCTTCCTTAAGCGCCTTTGATACCGAATACTTCTCGGTGTCATATAGACAGCAGAACTTCAAGCTGCAGTCGATCACGCCGTCCGCTTTGTATTCCTTCACCTTACGCAGTATATCATCGATGCGACCGGTGTTGGGCGTGAAGCAGGCGCAGTTATTCTTCATATATCGCTCGGAGAGCGCCATGAACTGCCCGTCCAGCGTGGTTTCCGTCTCGTCCACCAGATTCTCAAAATAACGGGTACCGGTGCACATCTCCTCGCAGACGACCGCCGCGCCGCTGGTTTCGATAATATTGTGCAGCTTCCAGTTGGGCACAGCAAGCGGCGTACCGGTCACGAGTATCCGCTTTGTCCCAACGGGCACCACACTGACGCCATCCTTAATCCGCTGTTCCAGCTCGTCTGCCAGCCGGTTGCACATTTTTGCGCAGCGCTCGGGGTCGTCAAAGAATGCGATCTGTATCATCAGCAGCGCGTCGCGGCCGGAAATTGGCAGACATTCCGACTTACGTGCGTTATAAACGCGCTGAATCGCTTTGCGCTTATCGTTGACGATCCGGATGGCATCAGCCAATTTCGCGACGGTGATTTCGTTACCGGTGAATTTCTCCACCACCTTTGCAAAATCCGCAATCTCGTCCTTCCATTTGAGAATATCCTTCTCCCGCTTCATCTGCGGAACGTCCATGATGTGCATCGGGATATCTTCACCCAGAATCTCGTATGCCTTCTTCTTGCCGTCACATGTGGTCTCGCCCACGTACATATCGGCAATACGGAAGAACGGGCAGGTTTTGCCCAGCCGCGCGCCCACCGACGCCTTGATCAGCGAACAGGTGCTCTTGGGCAGCACCGCCTCGCCCGCTGGCACCCAAAACTGCGAGCCGCCGCACAGACCTGTCACAATACCGTTTGCCGCAATCACCACTTCGTCCGGCACAAATACGCAGAACGTGCCAAACACCTTGCGCCCCTGCTTTTGCGCTTCCACCAGCTCTGCGGGGCGTATACCGTGCACCTCCGAGATCACCAGATCCCAAAAGTCCATGCCTGTTGGTCTATTCTCCTGCGACATAAAGACATCACCCACCGCAGTGGGCAGCACCTGACACAGCAAATCGTGTGTTTCCAGGTCCATCCCGAGGTCCTTCCACATCTGTACGTAATCCGACACTCTTCATCCTCCTCACATATATTTCACGGTCTTTCATACCATCAGTTCATACCATCAGTTCATACCATCCGTCTGTCTCTATACCGGCATCACGTGCGGTCATTTCAATCACATCCCGCGCATCCGGCGGTGCGCTCCACGCCATACCGCAGCCTGCGGTGATGTCCCGCGGTACAGGTATCAACCGCCCGGGTACGTTCCGCTCCGCGCACACCTTCTCCAGCGCCATCGCAGCTGTTGTGGTGTGAAACGTCACAATCAGCCGGAGCTGTTTCATCCTCATTTGGCCAGCTCCTTGACGGCGCATACCGCCGCGTCCACATCCTCAGCTTCATTAAACCATCCAAAGCTGAACCGCACCGCCCCTTGTTGCGTCGTGCCCAACGCCTGATGCATCCTAGGAGCGCAATGGGCGCCCGGCCGTGTGGCAATACCGTAGGTCTCAGATAACTCGTCTGAAACCGCGCTGGAATCGTAGCTGCGTATGTTCAAAGCCACCACAGGTGCGTGAAGAGCCGTTGTAAAATCACCGTACACCATCACACCCTCAATCTGCGAAACACCTTCAATAAAGCGGCGCATGAGAAAGTCCTCTTTGGCTTGTATGGCGCTGATTCCCACCGAATTAATATAATCCACTGCCGCCTCAAGCCCCGCAATGCCGTGCCCGTTCAGTGTGCCCGCCTCCAGCAGCGTCGGCAGTTGCTCGGGCTGCGTTTGGCTGTACGTCTGCACACCGGTACCGCCCACCTTCCACGGCCTTATATTCACGCCCTCACGGATGCACAGTCCGCCCGTACCCTGCGGGCCCATCATCGCCTTATGCCCGGTAAAGCAGAGGATATCAATGTTCATAGCTTCCATGTCTATGAGGGCACATCCTGCCGTTTGAGACGCATCCACAATAAACAGCAGGCCATGATCTTTTGCAATTTGTCCCACGCGCGCCACATCCACCATGTTGCCGGTCAGGTTAGACGCGTGCGTGCAAACAATGGCCTGAGTATTGGAGCGAATCAGCCTTTCAAAATCCGTGTACTTAATATTGCCGCGTTTATCCGCCGGGGCAAAGCTCAGTTCAACCTGTCTCTCCGCTTGTAAGCGATACAGCGGCCTCAAAACGGAGTTATGCTCCAAATCTGTCGTAATCACATGATGACCGGAGTTGATGGTTCCATAGATGGCAGTGTTCAGTGCCTCCGTCGCGTTGCATGTAAAAACCACATGGTCGGCGCGCTTGCAGCCGAGCAGCTGCGCCAGTTTGACGCGCGCATGATAAACGGTGCGCGACGCATCAAGGCTGCTGTCATGTGTGCCGCGTGACGCATTGCCCAATGTGTTCATCGCCTGAATGACGGCCTCGATCACCTCGGGCGGTTTGCGCAGCGTCGTCGCCGCATTATCGAGATAAATCACGGCTTGATCACCTTGGCCGCACCGCTTAGCTTTTCGACGATGCTGTACATATTGGCAATCTGCCCAACCGCGAGCTTCTCCGTCAGGCCGTAAAAATTCAGGCAGGTGCCGCAGGTCATGATTTCAACGCCCTGAGCCTCCATGCTTTTCAGGTCTTCCACGCTGACCGATCCTTCTATGGGAATGCTTGCACCGCCGTTGTAAAAAATAATCGTCTTCGGCAGCTCTTCCAGCTGGGACAGCGCGTAAATGAACCCTTTCATCAGCGTCTTTCCCAGCTCATCGTCCCCACGGCCCATTGTGGCACTGTCGATAGCCACCACGGTGTTACCTCTAATATCCGGAACGCAGGCAGCTTCGGGTTCCGCAGCTTTCGCATTCGGCAGCGAGGAAACCTCCATGGTAATAACGAAGTGCTTATCGTCCAGCTTTTCGCTCTTCGCCGCATGCCCCTTGCCCATAGCCAGCCGCATCACGTTCTGCACGGCGATCTCGTTATCCACGTGCACTTCGAGCACACCGGCTTGCTTCATTTCACCCAGCGCCTTGGTCGCTTTGACAACCGGGATTGGGCATTGTTCGCCCACCGCGTTTACGATTACCTTTGCCATTCTTTTTCCTCCTCCGGTTCATTCGTCCGCATATATCGGGAAAGTCAGCAACAGATTCTTAGCCATGCTCCCCATCTCTCAGCGGGCTTTCATGGCACAGAGCGCTGCGCCAATGGATCCCGCATACCGTCCGTGTTCGTTCGAAATGACTTGTATTGCCAGCGATGCAGACAGTGCGCCGATAATATATGCGCTGTCGCACAAACCACCTGTCAGACAAACGGCACCTGCACGGCTCAATAGCCTTTTGGCCTGCGATGCCACCTTTTGCACAATCGAGTCCACCACCGCGAATGCGATGTTTTCCTTATTTTCTCCCCGCCCAATCAGGCTGATCACCTCAGATTCGGCGAAGACTGTACACATGGAACTGATGGATGTATCGCGCCCCTGAGCGGCCAGCTCACATAGCTCCTGCGGGCTCACTGCCAGCGTATTCGCCATTACTTCCAAAAAGCGGCCCGTACCCGCCGAGCACTTGTCGTTCATAATAAAGTCTTTCACCACGCCGCCTTCAATGCTGATGATCTTGGTATCCTGCCCGCCGATATCAATCACCGTCATATCGCGGCAGAAAAAAATCTCGCAAGCCCCTTTGGCATGGCACGTGATTTCCGTCACAGCCTTATCCGCATAGGGTATCGCAGCCCGGCCGTATCCGGTCGCCACGCAGGGCGTTTCCACTGCGTCAATCCTGCTTTCCTTTAATTTTAAACGGATCGCTTCCGCTGTATCCACACTGCTCCAGCCGGTGGGCTGTACGAATTGCAGCAGGAGCCCCCGGCTTTCATCCATAACCGTTGTTTTGGCGCAGGTCGATCCGATATCAATCCCGATATATTTCATATCACCCTCTGTCTTCATTATAAAAACCAATACTAAAATACGCCAATTCAAATATCAGATAGAACAATAGATTCTATCGGTAATATCGATTGAAACGCTTATCATGTCATCATTATTGTACGTGGTTTAATATATACTCGCGGAAGACTTGAGCCGTATTGGTCAGTCTGCGATCTTTGGGAATAATCATATAAAGGCAGCGCACGGTGCTTTTTCCGTCAAGAGGAAAGCAAATCACATTTTGGGCCATCCTTGCGGCCAATTCGGATACAATCGCGACGCCAAGCCCTTGAGCCACGGCGCGCAGAATGGTGTCGTGGTTGTCCATACGCGCCACAACACGGATATCCTCTGTATTAATGCTGTTTTCGCACAGAAATTTGTCTACAGCCTGTTGTGTGCCCGATCCCAGCTCACGGAAAATCAGCGGTTCACAGAGCAATGTATTGCCCGACGCTCCCGTGCTTTGCAGAGCCCGATGCTTCTCATTATCCGGGGTCAGCAGCACCAGTCTGTCTTCATAGAGCAGATCATAAACGAGCTCTTTGCGGTTCATCACCGCACCCACAAAACCAATCTGAGCGTAACCATCCAGCACCAGATCATGAACGCGGGCGCTGTCTCCGCTGTGCAGGGTAAAACGGCATTGCGGCATCTCTTGCGCAAATCCCGCAATCAGTTCCGGCAGCAAGTACGCCATCGGTATCGTGGAAGCCGCGAGCACAAGTTCCAGCGAATTCCGTTCCTCAAGCTCCTTTGAAAGCTGCTCACAGCTTTGGAGAATGGCTTTGGCATGGGCGTAAACACGCCGTCCTTCTTCCGTCAGAATAATCTTGCGTTTGCCGGTACGCACGATCAACGGCACGCCGATGTCCTTCTCCATAGCGGCCACATGCCCGCTGATGGTCGATTGCGCCAGATACAATTTATCAGCCGCGGCGGTGAAGCTGCCGTTCTCAACCACAGCGGCAAATGCCTCCAGCTGTTTCAGATTGTAGTTCATCACATCACTCCAAAATGATTCTCTTTCCGCCGCTGTACGCACAAACCCTCCCGATGCGCTGCGCGGACGGAACACATGCCTTCAGTTCTTCAAACAACACATCAGCATCTTTTGGGCTGACGCAAATCACCAGCCCGCCCGACGTCTGCGGATCGAACAGCAGATCGGCCTTTTCCAGCGGGATATCTTTGAGGTCCACAAATGCCTCAGCGAAGCTGCGGTTGCGGTACATCCCGGCGGGAAGCACGCCCATTCTGGCAAGCTCAAGCGCTTCGGGAATGATGTTTATTCCGTTGACGTCCACGCGAATCTGTACATCGCTGCCCTGTGCCATCTCCAGCAGATGCCCCATCAAGCCAAATCCGGTCACATCCGTACACGCGTGAACGTCGTACTTTATCATCGTATCCCTGGCAGATTTATTGAGCGTTGTCATCATTGTGAAAGCAAGCTTTTCAGTTTCTTTGCTGACCATTTGGGCTTTCATTGCGGATGTCAGCACGCCGATGCCGACCGGCTTAGTCAGCAGCAGCACATCTCCCGGTTTCGCACCGGAATTCGTCAGCACCTTATCAGGATGCACAAACCCGGTCACTGCCAGCCCATATTTCGGCTCCTCGTCGTAAATGCTATGCCCGCCGGTGATCAGTGCCCCCGCTTCATACACCTTATCATAGCCGCCCCTCAATATTTCATGAACCGTCTCTTTCGGCATGTCTTCGGGTACTGCCATAATGTTGAGTGCCAGTTTAGGTTCTCCGCCCATCGCATAGACATCAGACAGTGCATTTGTGGCTGCAATGGCGCCAAACGTATACGGATCATCAGCAATCGGTGGGAAGAAATCAACCGTCTGCACCAACGCCAATTCATCGCTGATTTTATAAACGGATGCGTCATCACTTCGCTCAAACCCAACCAATAAATTTGGGTCATTATGAACTTTTATATCCTCCAAAAGCTGAGCCAGCACACCGGCTCCCACTTTCGCTCCACAACCGGCGCACTTTGCAAGCTTTGTCAGCTTGATATCTTCTTTCAATACAGCACCTCCTTCGCCCGGCAAACGGTATTATGAACAATTCTATATAAGCATATCACAGAAACGGAGAAAACGCTAAAATAACCGATAGTCTTTATCGGCTATCTCGATAGATGTTGGTTTGCCTTCCCTCGGTCAGCATACCTTTAATTCGAGAATGAATGCTTTCTGTATTATATCTCAGATATTGAATCATGTTAGATTGTATAATAATGTATATTTTATTTCTTAGACCAATCCACTGATGAATTAATAATTTGGTTCTTATTTTGTTCCAACTTTGGTTTTCTTTCAATCACCCGGTTCGTTCATATAGGAGTAAATATCGGAAGAAGAAAAGTAGGTGTATTGGCTTATGACAATCACACATGCGGGAGCGTCGTAATGATGGATTCTCCAAAACATGCTGCGAACTTGCAGACCAATCGTATTGTAACCGAATTCAATCATACCAATGATGAATTGGATGTAACGGTTATGATATTGAACACCTGAACATGTCCACTCATTCGGAATAAATGTAGTAAAACTATAATCAGCTGTCCATCCACTTTATATATTCCCGAGGGGGTGTTGTTTTGATCTTCTTATTTCATCCTTTTGGTCGTAATAATTTCTTAAGCTCGATATTTATCAAGCTTGCTTTCCACTTACGGAGACGATCGTTATAATTCTCTTCTGCAATTGACATCACATTGAATCGTTATTATAATATCGATATAAATCTATCGATTTGTTGAGGAGACTATCCTATGGACATATCCGACCAAAGAATAACCTCTATTTCCAAGCAAGCGCTGCAGCGCATGCCGCTTTATTTGCAATGCTTAAAAAAGCTTCAGAGGGAAGGCATCAATGTGATCGCGTCTCCTGCCGTAGCTGAGGCTCTTGGTTTGGGCGAAGTGCAGGTTCGTAAGGATATTGCTGCCGTCAGTTCCACTCAAGGCATTCCAAAAAAGGGATTTCCCGTTTCCATGCTGATTGCTGATATTGAGCACTTCCTTGGTTATAATAGTGTCCGCCAGGCAGTGTTGGTGGGTGTTGGATATTTGGGGCGGGCGTTGCTTTCATATAAGGGCTTTGAGGAGTATGGGCTCGATATCGTCACAGCTTTTGACCGCGATGAGATACTTATCAACTCTCAAATATGCGGCAAACGCATATTACCACCAAGTCAAATAGCGGATATATGCCAGCGCATGAATATTCTCATCGGAATCATCACGGTTCCCGCCGAGCAGGCTCAATCCGTATGCGATCAGCTCGTCTCGGGTGGCGTCCTCGGGATTTGGAACTTTGCGCCGGTCAGGCTGCAAGCCCCGGGTCATATTCTTGTTCAAAACGAGAATATGGCAGCATCACTGGCACTGCTCTCACGACATTTAAAAGCAAAAATCGATTCTGATGATTGAGAGGAGGAACGAACATGAATACGCTGCATTTCAAATATGCCGTTGAAGTGGAGCGCACACGCTCAATCACACAAGCTGCAGAAAACCTTTTTATGGCGCAGCCCAATTTGAGCAAGGCGATTAAAGAGCTCGAAGATACGCTGAACATAGAGATATTTGAGCGTTCGCCCAAGGGGGTCGTCCCCACGAAAAAGGGTGCCGAGTTTTTACATTACGCCAAGAATGTGCTTGAACAGCTCGATAAAATGGAGCGGCTTTATATCCCCGAAAACTCAGAGTTGCAGAGCTTCAATATCTCCATTCCGCGCGGCAGCTATATTGCGCAGGCATTTACTCGCTTCATATCCGAGCTTGACGTTAAAAAGAAAATTGACGTCACCGTGCAGGAAACCAATTCCATGCAGGCCATCAGCAATATCACAAACGAAGGATATCACCTTGGCATCATCCGCTACCAAACAGATTATGAAAGCTACTTTCTTGACTATCTCGATGAGAAGAAACTTGATTCCGAGCCAATATGGGAGTTTGAATACCTTGCGCTGATGTCCTGCCGTCACCCGCTTGCAGCTGCCAAAAAGATCGTATTCAGCGATCTTTCACCGTATATCGAGATTGTTCATGGAGACACTGCCATTCCCTACCTGCCCGCAATCAAAGAAAAAACAAGCGATATTACAAAGCGTATTTATGTCTATGAGCGCTGCAGCCAATTCGACATGCTCTCCAACATACCTTCGACATATATGTGGGTGTCGCCCATACCCGAACGATTTTTAGAGCTGTACGGTCTCGTTCAGCGCAAATGCCATGTCGAGAACCACAGATACAAGGATCTGCTAGTGTATCCGATAGGCTATGAATTCACACCGTTTGACAAAAAGTTCATTGATCAGCTGTATGCGTCAAAAAACGAAGTCGCGTTCCGCCAATACGAGTAACGTTTTATTCAATCTGTTATATCAATATCCCTATATCGATATCGTTATATCGATATTCTTTTTTTATATTACCTTCTGCTGCTTTGTTTTGATACAATCTATTTTGCAAAGCTTATATCGATGAGATATGTATATATGGCCGCTATGAGGCGGTTAATATCTTGAATCTCAAAGGTACACATAGGCAGGACCGTACCTTGCATTTCTTTAGTCAAGGCATCCAACCGCTACCCCAAAAGGTGCGGCCCTTTTTTTATTTGCCGCCATCGTTTTTTATTAAAACTTATGCATTCTAGTGATTTCCAATATCGATATAGCAATATCGATATTCTCGTTTTATATTACCCGCAATCAATGAAGATTGTTAAAATATTATCAATATAAAACGTTTTTAGATTGAAGGAGGTTTTCAATATGTCAAGATTTACTCTTCCCCGCGACTTGTATCACGGCAAAGGTTCTCTGGAGGCTCTCAAAACACTGAAAGGCACAAAGGCCATCGTCGTCGTGGGCGGCGGCAGCATGAAGCGTTTCGGATTTCTCGATAAAACCGTCGCTTATTTAAAGGAAGCGGGCATGCAGGTTCGGCTTTTTGAAGGCGTCGAGCCGGATCCGTCCGTGGAAACTGTGATGCGCGGCGCGAAGGCCATGCGCGAATTCGGGCCGGATTGGATCGTATCCATCGGCGGCGGATCGCCCATCGACGCGGCCAAAGCCATGTGGGCTTTTTATGAATACCCAGACACCACGTTTGAGGCGCTTTGCATTCCGTTTAACTTCCCCGAGCTGCGCACCAAAGCCAAGTTCTGCGCGATACCGTCCACATCCGGCACCGCGACGGAAGTCACCGCATTCTCGGTCATTACGGACTATGCCAAAGGCATCAAATATCCGCTGGCCGACTTCAACATCACACCGGATGTCGCGATTGTTGATCCTGAGCTTGCGGAAACAATGCCGCCGAAGCTGACGGCCCACACCGGCATGGATGCGATGACGCACGCGGTGGAAGCCTATGTATCCACGCTGCACTGTGACTACACTGATCCTCTCGCGTTGCACGCCATCAAGATGGTCAGCGAATATCTCGTCGCTTCTTTTAAGGGTGATAACAAAGCACGGGAACGTATGCACAACGCGCAGTGTCTCGCGGGCATGGCGTTCTCCAACGCGCTGCTCGGCATTGTGCATTCTATGGCGCACAAAACAGGAGCGGCCTTCTCGGGCAGCCATATCGTTCACGGCTGTGCCAACGCCATGTATCTGCCCAAGGTTATCAAATTCAACGCAAAGGAGCCCGAGGCCGCAAAGCGTTACGCCGAAATTGCGTCTTTCCTTGGCCTTAAGGGCAGCAACGACGCAGAACTGACAGACGCGCTGATTGCACATATCAAAGCGCTGAACAAGGCGCTCGATATCCCCGCCTGCATCAAAGACTATGAAGGCGGCGTGATCGACGAAAAGGAATTCATGGATAAGCTCCCCGGGGTAGCGGAACTGGCTGTTGGCGACGCCTGCACCGGCTCTAACCCGAGAGCGATATCACCCGCCGAAATGGCAAAGCTCTTAAAGTGCTGCTATTTCGACGAAGAAGTTGATTTTTAATTCAAGGCCGGTTTTGAGAGCAATTGAGCCCGTCGCAAAGGGCTGCTGTATGGCAGCCCTTTGCAAAGTCATTAAATATATCACGAAAAGGTCATGCATATGGATGTGAAGCCGATCCCCACACAAACGCTGCGCCGTCTGCCCGTTTATTTGAATTATCTTAAGTCTCTTCACACAAGCGATCCGATGAACATCTCCGCCACCGCAATCGCCGAAGCGGTGGGCCTTGGCGATGTTCAAGTCAGGAAAGATCTTGCGATGGTTTGTGACGGCGGCCGCCCCAAAATCGGCTATATCCGCGAACATCTTATCCGCGATATCGTCAGCTTCCTTGGTTATGCAAACGCAGATACAGCCGTGATCGCGGGCGCGGGGTCTTTAGGGCGCGCCCTGCTGTCTTTTGATGGTTTTGGCAGCTATGGTCTCAACATTGCAGCGGCTTTTGATACCGACAAAAGTATCATCGGCACAGAAATACACGGCAAAGAGGTGTTCAGCGTATGTAAAATCACCGAGCTTTGTGCGCGCATGAACATCCGCATCGGCATCATCACAGTACCCGCCGAAGAAGCACAGGGCGTATGTGACATGCTGGTTGCGGGCGGTGTATCGGCGATCTGGAATTTTGCGCCTGTTCACTTAAACGTATCCAAAGATGTGCTTGTCAAGTACGAAAACCTTGCAGGTTCGCTCGCACTGCTCTCTCAGGACTTAAAAGAATTGTGGGCTTGTGCCCCGTCTCAACGCTGAAGCTCACAGAAGGAGTCTTTGATGAAAATCACCATCTGTATCGGAAGTTCGTGCCATCTCAAAGGGTCAAAACAAATCGTTGATCAACTGCAAAGCTTAACGACAAAGCACGGCCTTCAAAACGAAGTTGAGCTTTGCGGCGCTTTCTGCATGGGCAACTGCACCAACGGCGTGAGCGTGATGATTGACGACGAGCTGTTCTCGCTGTGTCCCCAAACCGTTAAGACGTTCTATGACAGCGAGATACTGGTAAGACTAAAAAAACGCAGCCGCGAGGAAAAAACGCCGTGAACGAATATTTAAAGCTTAAGCAGTCCAACTGCAAAAACTGTTACAAATGCATACGCAACTGTCCGGTCAAGTCCATCCGTTTCAGCGACAATCAGGCCAACATCATCGATGACGCATGCATACTCTGCGGCGGCTGTTTTGTGGTATGCCCGCAAAATGCGAAACAAATTCGCTGTGACGTCTCGTCCGTTCAAGAGCTGATTGCTTCAGGCGCGCCCGTCTACGCGAGCGTTGCACCGTCATTCATTGCCAATTACAACAACACATCGATGCGCGCGCTTAAAACCGCGCTTGTGAAGCTTGGCTTCACGGATGCCGAAGAAACGGCCATCGGCGCGGAGCTTGTCAAAAAGCAGTACGACGAGATGGTGGATGCCGGACGGCGCAGCATCATCATTTCATCCTGCTGCCCCACAATCAACATGCTGATACAAAAATACTATCCTGACGCACTGCCATACCTTGCGCCCGTCGTTTCGCCGATGATTGCACATTGCAAGGATATCAAACGCCGACATCCTGAAGCTAAAACCGTGTTTATTGGCCCTTGCATATCAAAAAAGTCGGAGGCCGATGACAGCCGAAGCGTCGTAGACGCTGCGCTCACATTTGAAGATCTGACCGATTGGCTCCGCGAAGAAAGCCTATCGATCGGGTACGAAGAGGAAGGTACAGGCTGCCGTTCAAGGCTTTTTCCCATTGCGGGCGGTATACTGCGCTCGATGTCGGTAGCGAACCCCGATTACACATACTTAAGCGTAGACGGTATCGAAAAATGTAAGCAGACCATTGAAGAGCTTTTAAGCAGCAAGCCTGCAAAATGCTTTGTAGAGATGTCGGCGTGTACGGGCGGCTGCGTGGGCGGCCCCGCTATGGATGAAAGCCGGCGTCAGCCTCTGCACGGTGCGCTCGCGGTAGATCGCTATGCGGGCAAAACGGATATTGGTGTCATCGGCGTACAGGATGCTCTTAGACGCAGTTATGCGCCATTGACGCTGCCACGTGTACACATCAGCGACGAAGCCATTGCAAATGTATTGAAGCAAATCGGCAAAACCAAACCGGAGCACGAGCTCAATTGCGGCAGCTGTGGTTATAACACCTGCCGTGAAAAAGCCGTTGCGGTTTTACAGGGCAAGGCTAACCTTGCGATGTGCCTGCCTTATTTAAAAGAGAAGGCAGAATCGTTTTCGGACAATATCATCGAGAACTCGCCCAATGCGATTTTTGTGCTCAACGAAAGCTTTGAAATGCAACAGGTTAACGCCGCCGCTTGTACGCTGATGAATATCCGTGAACCGCGCGATGTGATCGGCGAGCCCGTTGTGCGGCTGCTCGATCCCCAACCGTTTGTCACCGCATTGGAGAATCAGCAAAACATATATGACTGCCGCGTTTTTCTCGCTGATTATGGAAAATACGTGGATCAAACAGTGCTGTACGACGGCAGCTTTCATATCCTCATATGCATCATGCGCGATGTGACAGCCGAAGTGCGTCAGCTGCAAAGCAAGGAGTCGCTGTCTCGCACCACAATAGATATTGCCGACAAAATGATAGAAAAGCAAATGCGCACGGTGCAGGAAATCGCATCGCTGCTTGGCGAAACCACCGCCGAAACCCGTATCGCACTGTCACGTCTTAAGGAGGCGCTCAAGGATGAATGACCTTTGTACGGATATCGGTTATATGAGCCTCAATAAGCACGGCGAAGAAATATGCGGCGATCATGTTGAGGTCGTGCAGCAAAAGAGCGGGCCCACAGTGGTGGTGCTTGCGGATGGTCTCGGAAGCGGTGTTAAGGCGAGCATACTCTCTACCTTGACGGCCAAAATCTTATCCACGATGATGGCCAACAGCATGCCCGTTGAAGACTGCATATCCACAATTGCTGCCACGCTGCCTATATGCCGCGTTCGTCAGGTGGCATATTCCACGTTCACTGTGATACGCATTGACGGCAACATGGAAGCGGAAATCATACAATATGATAATCCGCACGTGGCACTGCTTCGCGGCGGCAAAAACGTGGATTACTCAAAGATCTCCGAGATCATTGACGGCAAAACAATTTACAAATCGCACATCGCCCTCAAGGAGGACGACAGCTTCATTGCATTCAGCGACGGTGCTGTTCATGCGGGTGTGGGACGTTCTCTCAATTTCGGTTGGCAAAGAAACGAGATCATCTCGTTCCTTGAATCTGTCTATAAACCTGAATACACCGCGAAAACCTTGAGTTCTATGCTGACAGGCAAATGCAACGCTCTTTACGGCGGTGCACCCGGAGACGACACCACCGCTTGTGCTGTGAAGATACGTCGGCGCCAGCCCATCAATTTTATGATCGGGCCGCCTGCATCTTCCGACGACGTATCTAAGATGATGTCGCTGTTTTTTTCAAAGGAGGGCAAACACATCGTATGCGGCGGCACCACATCAACACTTGCGGCGCAGTACCTTGGCAAGCCTCTGCTGACGGGACTTCCAAAATACGCCGATCCGAACATCCCCCCCACCGCAAAGATCGACGGTGTCGATCTTGTGACAGAGGGTGTCATCACAATCAACCGTGTACTTGAATACGCGCGCAGTTATCTTGACGATAACGCGCGCTACCTTGATTGGAGCATTAAACAGGACGGCGCGTCTCAAATTGCACGGATGCTCTTTGAGGAGGCGACGGATATCAATTTTTACGTGGGCCGCGCGGTCAATCCCGCCCATCAGAACCCCAATCTTCCCATCAGCTTCAACATCAAAATGCGGTTGGTGGAAGAGTTGTCCGATTGCCTGATATGCATGGGCAAGAAGATCAAAATCAGTTATTTTTAATGTTTATTATAAGGAGGAAGCATGAACGATACGTTTGACTTGACCGTTATTGAACCAATACTCCATAAACACGGGCACAAACCAAGCGCGGTAATCGCAATACTTCAGGACATCCAAGAGCATTTCCGTTATCTTCCGCGGGAGGTATTTCCTTATCTCGCTGAAAAGCTGGGTGTAGGCGAAGCGCATATTTACAGTGTCGCCACGTTTTATGAGAACTTTTCTCTTGAACCTAAGGGCAAATACGTCATCAGGATTTGCGATGGCACGGCTTGTCATGTGCGAAAATCCGTGCCGATACTGGAGCGGCTGCGCAGCGAGCTGGGGCTCTCTGAGAGCAAACCGACCACGGATGATCTTGAGTTTACCATTGAAACGGTCTCTTGCCTTGGGGCATGCGGGCTGGCTCCGGTACTCACCGTCAACGACAAGGTTTATCCCGCAATGACACCTGAAAAAGCGTCGGCACTACTAAGCGAACTTATGGGAGGTGTTCCCCATGCTGTGTAACAGACAGGATCTTATTGAGCTGCGCGCTCGCTGCCAATCGTCGCTTGCCGCCCAGAAAAGGAAAATACTCGTTTGCGCGGGTACTGGCTGCGTCTCCAGCGGCTCACTTGAGATATTCGACAAGTTTAAAAACCTCATCGAAGCGAACGGCATTGCGTGCGTCGTGGCGCTGGAAAAAGAACCGCACGATCATGCCATCGGCCTGAAAAAAAGCGGCTGTCACGGCTTTTGTGAGATGGGGCCGTTGGTGCGTATCGAACCGCAAGGCTGGCTTTATACCCAGGTCAGGTTGGAGGACTGCGAGGAGATCGTGCAAAAAACCGTAATAGGCGGCAGTCATATTGAGCGCTTGGCCTATACGGCCGATGGCACAATGCACGCGCGGCAGGAGGATATCCCCTTCTATAAAAAACAAATGCGCATCGTACTCAATCACTGCGGTACGATTGACGCCACATCCATTGAGGAATACCTCGGGATAGGCGGATACACCGCTTTTGAAAAAGCGCTTTTAGACATGAGCGCAGACGACATCATCGGAACGATCACGGAGTCCGGACTGCGCGGACGCGGCGGTGGCGGCTTTCCCGCCGGACGCAAATGGGCGCAGGTGAAACGGCAAAACAATTTTCCAAAATACATCGTCTGCAACGGTGACGAAGGCGACCCCGGCGCGTTCATGGATCGCAGCATCATGGAAGGCGATCCTCACCGTATGCTGGAAGGTATGATGATTGCAGGTGCGGCCTGTGGCGCAGCCGAAGGCTATATCTATGTGCGTGCCGAATACCCGTTGGCGGTCAGCCGCCTGCAAAAAGCGATTGAACAGGCCACCGCACTGGGGCTTCTCGGCGAAAACATACTAGGTACGGATTTTAGCTTTACGCTGCATATCAACCGCGGCGCGGGTGCTTTCGTATGCGGAGAGGGCAGCGCGCTTACCGCATCCATTGAAGGCAAACGCGGTATGCCGCGCGTCAAACCGCCGCGCACCGTCGAACATGGGCTTTTTGATAAGCCCACGGTGCTAAACAACGTAGAGACGTTTGCTAACGTACCGCTCATCGTACAAAACGGCGCAGCATGGTATAAGCAGATTGGTCCTGAAAACAGCCCTGGCACCAAAGCGTTTGCGCTTACGGGCAATATCCGCAACACTGGACTTATCGAAGTGCCGATGGGCACCACACTGCGTGAGGTTATTTTCGGTATTGGCGGCGGTATGCGCGACGGTGCGGGTTTCAAAGCGGTGCAGATTGGCGGGCCCTCGGGCGGATGCCTCACAACAGAGCAGCTCGATCTGCCGCTGGACTTCGACTCGCTCAAGAAAGCGGGAGCGATGATCGGCTCCGGCGGCCTTGTGGTAATGGACGACAAGACGTGCATGGTGGAGGTTGCCCGGTTCTTTATGAACTTCACGCAGAACGAGTCGTGCGGCAAGTGCGTACCTTGTCGCGAAGGCACGCGGCGCATGCTCGCGATACTTGAGCGCATCGTGGAGGGGCACGGCGAAGACGGCGATATCGAATTATTGCTTGAGCTCGCAGAAACCATTTCTGCCACTGCGCTTTGCGGCCTTGGCAAAACAGCGGCGTTTCCTGTGGTCAGCACCATACAGAGCTTCCGCAGCGAATACGAGGCACATATATATGAGAAACGCTGCCCGGCGGGCAGTTGCCAGAGGCTCAAAACCATCCGCATCAGCGCTGACAAATGCAAAGGCTGCTCCAAATGTGCAAAGGCATGCCCAATAAGCGCGATATCCGGAAAAATCAAGGAGCCGTACAAAATCAATCAGCAAAAGTGTGTCAAATGCGGCGCGTGCGTCAGCGCATGTCCGTTTGATGCCATCGGGGAGGTATAACAAAATGAACAACGGCTTTGTGACTATCGACGGAATGCCTGTCGAAATAGACGGGGAAAAGAATCTGCTGGAGCTGATACGTAAAGCGGGCATTAAGCTGCCCACGTTTTGTTACCACTCGGAGTTATCGATATACGGCGCATGCCGTATGTGTATGGTAGAAAACGAATGGGGCGGCCTAGACGCGGCGTGCTCCACACCGCCCAAGGCGGGCACGAATATCCGCACCAATACCGAGCGTCTGCGCAAATACCGCAAAATGATACTCGAGTTGCTGCTTGCCAATCATTGCCGCGACTGCACGCTTTGCGGCAATAATGGAAGTTGCAAGCTGCAGGATTTGTCCATGCGCTTTGGTATCACCGGTGTTCGCTTTCCCAACACGGCAGCGCAGCCCATCATCGACGACTCATCTTTGTGTATCACACGGGATGCAAGCAAGTGTATACTCTGCGGCGATTGCGTCCGTATGTGCAATGAAGTACAGAACGTGGGTGCGATCGACTTTGCGCACCGCGGTTCCCGAATGACAATCAGCGCGGCGTTCGAGCGTCCCATCGCGGATTCGCCTTGCGTAGGCTGCGGCCAATGCGCGGCAGTTTGCCCGACCGGCGCGATCGTGGTTAAAAACGACACCGACAAAGTATGGAAGTTGCTGTCCGATAAAGACACTAAAGTGACAGTGCAGATTGCGCCGGCTGTGCGCGTCGCAGTCAGCCGCGAGTTTGGTGATGCGTCGGATATCAATACAATGGGTAAAATCATTTCCGCGCTGAGACGCATGGGTTTTGACGAGATATTCGACACGGCCACAGGCGCTGATTTGTGTGTGCTCGAAGAATCCGGAGAGCTGCTCACCCACATCGAAAAAGAGAATGAGATGCCGCTGTTTACGTCGTGTTGTCCCGCATGGGTACAGTACTGCGAAAAAAACAACCCCGAACTGCTTTCCCATGTATCTACCTGCCGTTCGCCCATGCAAATGTTTGGCTCGGTTATCAAGGCGCAAAACACCGCCTCTTCGCGGCGTTGCGTGCATGTGGCTGTGATGCCGTGCACTGCCAAGAAATTTGATGCTGCCCGCGATGAGTTCACCCAAGACGGCGAACCTGTTGTGGATTATGTGTTAACCACTCAGGAGCTTATACGCATGATCAAGGAATCGGGCATAGTTTTTTCAGAGCTCGAACCCGAAGCAGTGGATATGCCATTTGGTACAACCACTGGCGCGGGGTTGATATTTGGTGTCACAGGCGGCGTTACCGAGGCAGTGCTGCGGCGTATTATGTTCGACAAAACGTCCACATCGCTTCAGGCGCTCACGTTTACCGGCGTACGCGGTATGGAGGGGGTTAAGGAAGCGTCAGTTACCGTGGGTGACCGCGAGCTAAAAATCGCCGTGGTCAGTGGGCTAAAAAACGCCGCTGATCTTATTGAACGCGTTAAGGCGGGCGCTCATTACGATTTTGTTGAGGTCATGGCGTGCCCCGGCGGCTGCGTAAGCGGTGCGGGTCAGCCTTTTGTCGCCGAAATTGAAAAAGATAAGCGTGGCAAAAGGCTTTACAGCATCGACAAAATGAGCAGCATCAAACGCAGTGAAGAAAACCCGCTGATGATGTCGCTGTACGGGGGGCTGCTAAAAGGCCGCGTCCATGAGCTGCTCCATGTGAGCTATGTTACGGAGGAGAATAAATGATTGAGCTAAGCGTTTGCATCGGCAGTTCCTGTCACCTTAAGGGGTCTTACAATGTGATACAAACTTTTATGCAGTTGATTGAGGAACACAGCCTTCATGATAAGCTTGATTTGAAAAGCACGTTCTGTATGAAGCGGTGCGAATGTGCGGGTGTTGGGCTTTTTATTGACGGCGAAGCGCACCATATACAGCCGGAAACGGCGAAAGAGTTTTTTTCAACAGTAATCATACCCAAGGTGTTATGACCGACACAAAATTAAATCAACAACCACCGAAAAACAAGGCGTTGGGTTCAGCGTCTTGTTTTCTTCTTACGAGTAACACGATAAGCCCCCCAGGCGGCATGCTTTAGTTCAAATATATAATAGGAAGGTCAAAAGACCTGTTTTAAGAAATATCTTCACGATTTCACCTAATTAATCTAAAAAACTTTCACTCATGGCATGCCATTGTGAAAAAGCTTCATAAGCTCAGCGATCTTCTCGGAGAAGAGCACCGACTTCACCAGATTGGTGCGCATATACGCCTTAATCTGGTCAGTAACCGACGCGGCATTATTTGTAGGCCTATGCAAAGCCACGAGGAAGATTGGCAAGTGATAATGAAATGATTGAGCATATCACAAAAGCGCCGGACTTTCATCCAGCACTTTCTTTGTTTCCCCTGTGTCAGTTCCTTCGGCTGGTTGTAGCACAGATACCAGTCCATACAGTTGCTTCAAAATCGATACATATTAAACATATAAGCGCCCGACTCATTAGTCCGACGCTTATAAAACGTTTTCTACATTTGTTTAAACTACTTACGGAAGAAGACTTCATTTAAACATTAACCTAACGAACCTTACTGATTCAGCGATATCTGCATCCATCTGAGCTTCATTAGCATTATCCGAAAGGTCACGCCACACTTTGATGTCGCTGCCCACACCGCCGCCCATCTTTACGAATGGCTCCATTACCACATAACCCTGATAACCGATATCTCGCAGCGCTTGCCCCAACTCATCCCAGGGCATATGGCCTTTACCAGGAACCTTTCGGTTGCACTCTCCGATATGAAAGTGCCCCAAGTGTTCACCCGCATAACGTATGGCGTCCCCCAAGTTATCTTCCTCAATATTCATATGGAAGCAGTCCAGCATCACTTTTACGTTGGGCCGTTCCACATCCTTTACGTACTGCACCGCCTCCTTGGCATCGTTGATCAGGAAATGCTCGAACCGGTTCACCACTTCTATCTCCAGCTCAATACCAAACCGAGCCGCCTCATCCGCCAACTCACGGACGCTGTTGATGCTTCTCTCACGCACAGCCGGTTTGTCCACCGGCTGCGAATAGTCGCACGGCCAGTAAGCGTAGATGATGCCGCCCACCTTGCGGATATCCGCTTTGTCCATCGCGACAAAAAGCCGCTTCATGTAATCGATGCCCTTTGCGCGTGTTGCTTCGTCCGCGGACGATACATCCATATCCTTCGTGAGGCCAAGGCAGGCCGTCAGTACCAGCCCCGCCTCTTTGGCGGCGTCACGCAGCGCCGTGAGTTCCTCGTCCCGCAGCTCCAATATTCCGGAGGACACCTCCAGCACATCGAAACCAGCCTGCTTTGCCTTTTCAATGTACCGGAAATAATCGACCTTCCACTCCTGTGCCCAATAGGCAAAATAAGTTCCGATCTTCATGGTTTGGCCCCCCTTTTATTCGAGCACGATGGACTCTATGTCCAGCATCTCACAGATCTTGACCAGTTCCTTGACATGGTAGCCTTCCACTGCGTGCGCGTGGTTGGAGCCGTAGATATTGATCAGCTGCTCCGGCGTCACGTTGATGCGCACAAATGCCTGCGGCCACTCGTTGGACGTCTCCAGCATCTTTTCCTCGGGAAACGTTTCCACTTGTGCCGGGAAAATGACCATTCTGTATTTACCGTCCTTGCGTGTCAGGCGTGCACAGGTGAGCTGCCCCGGCGCGGCCATATAGCGCACCGTCGCGCCCCCGGCCGGATAAAACTCCGGCGTCTGCGCAAAGCACTTAACCTTACAGAGATTCTCTTTGCAGTCCCTCGACCGGGCCGCATAGTATGTGGACTGCGAACCACAGTTGGAGAACACGAACACGTCGTTCTCCGTGTCGTAATGGCGGAAATCGAAGAACAGAGTGGGCAGCCCTGTCAGCAGGTGAAGCATCTGCATCGTGAGCCCGCCGTCCATATCGTTTTCGCAGGAACACACCGTAATGTCCTTATCGCCTTCCATATCGTAGAAGTCGTTGGAGAATGCCTGCGTCAGGCACTGTGTCACAAAGTGGTTGCCCATTTCCGGCTGGCACTTGATGCCGATGAAGTCCAGCTCGCGCTCCCTGATCATATCCTTGGTGGCCAGATAGCATGCGATTTGAAAGTGCAGCTTCTCCGGGGTGAGCCCCGCACCGTTGTACTTGATCTCGCCTATGTTTTCAGTCAGCCATTCAAAGGCGCGTTCGATTCTGTCCTTGTCCACCAGCTCGGCGTTGCGCAGTATTTCCATCTCGTCGATATGCTCGCAGTCGATACCAAACTTCTTCATCCATACCGACTGTTCGGCCACACCCGTATACATGCCCATGCTCCGTCCGCCGAACATGCCGTACACCGAACCCTTGAGGCCGTTCACCACCGCGCAGGCACGGGCAAACGAGACGACCTTTTCATACACCTCGGGTTTCGCAATATCGCCCCAGACGCGGTAGTTTTGCCGCCCCATCTGGTCAAGGCTGCCAGCTGACGCCATCATACCCACCAGGCCCGCCCGCTCGGGATGCAGGTTGGACAGCATCAGTATCGGCTTGTCAATGTTGCGTGCCAGTATCACCGCCAGATTCGGGTATACCCAGATGGTAAAGTTCATGATGAGACCGTCGATTCCGGCGGCGTTGAGCTTGTGCGCCGCTTCCACGGCTTCACGCGCCGTATGCACGATCACGTCTGACGTGACCAACTCAAAATCATCATGCTCACGAATCTTACCGATAACATAATTTTCAAATTCTATGTTGACAGGCAACAGTTCCCTGTGCGCTTTCTCACGGTTATCCGATATGGTGACAAAGCCTATTTTGGGTTTACGGTACATGTTTGTTCCTCCTGTTGTTTATGTTTATTTCTTCGCGGACATGGAATGCTTGAGCGAGTCCGTCAGCATGGCCAGATATATCACCAGACCTCTCACCACCGGGTAAGCGTACGCACTGGCTCCTAGCAATCCGAGGCCATTTTCAATACTGTTTAAGAATATGACACCGATCAGTGTTCCCGGAATTATGGAGCCTGTACCGCCCAGCAAGCTCGTGCCGCCCAGCACACAGGCGGTAATCGCCAGAAATTCCAGCCCTGAGCCGATGTTGGACGGATGCACCATACCGACGTTAGTCGCCGTCAGTATACCAGCCACACCGGCCAGTGCGCCGCAGAGTATATAGCAGACGGCCGTCACCCGTTTTACATTGATGCCCAGTTTGAGGGACGCTGCCTTATTGCAGCCAATGGCTTGGACTTTTCGGCCAAATGCGGTGTACTTGTAGATCAGCGTCATAGCAATTGCAATCAGTATGCCAAACACAAGCAGCGGCGAGAGTCCGAAGAAGACGTTCTTTAGCGCTGCATTCGCTTGCTTCACCGCATCCGTCATCAGTATCTGTGCGCCGTCGGTAAATATGTAGACAAACCCGCGCAGGAAAATCTGCATGCCCAGCGTAGCTAAAAACGAGTTGATCTTCAGCCCCACAATGAGCAGCGCATTAAGCATTCCGATCAGCGCGCCCGCCACGATCGCGATCAGTGACGCTGGTAAGATCCCCATATCCGTCTTCGTCAGCAGCAGTATCCAGACAGACGCGACGACTCCCGCAATGGAACCGATGGACAGATCTATCTCCGCGATGATCAGTATCAGCGTCATGCCGACTGATGCCACCAGCAACGGCGCTGAGTTAGTCAGCAACGATAGGATGTTCTGTCCAGAAAGAAAAAGCGGCGTCAGTGAAGCGTAGGTGATAACCAGACCGATGATTAATATATAGAGAGCATAGTTAACACAAAATCTTGTGATCTTGTCTCGTCTGTTTTTTGCGCTCAGTAAATTTATTTTCACAACCGATTCTCCTTCCGCTCTTAAACGCAATACGACATGAGAATCTCTTTGTCGATATTGGACTTGTCGATTTCCGCCGCCAGCCTGCCTCTGTTGATGACGAGTACGCGGTCGCTCAGCGCGAATATTTCTTCAATCTCGGAAGAGATCAATAGGCACGCGGTGCCTTCCCGCGCCAGATTCTGAATCATTTTGTGTATCTCGGCCTTTGCCCCCACGTCCACACCGCGCGTCGGCTCATCCAGCAGGAATACCCGAGGCTTGCGCAGCAGCCACTTGGCCATAATCACTTTCTGCTGGTTGCCCCCCGACAGCGACTCTATCTTTGTCTGTATGCCCGGCGTTTTGACGTTGAGTTTTTTCACATACTCTTCCGCGTCCTCCCGCTGCTTTTTGAAGTCAAGGAAGGGCAGCCGCTTTTTATACGCTTTTAGATTGGGTGATGCGATATTTCTCCAGACCGGCCACGGCAGAAACAGACCGTCGTCGTGGCGCGCTTCTGTCACATAGCCGCAGAATTCGCGCACCTTTTTGAAGCTCACATGCTTGAGTCCGGTACCTGTGTCGATCGACACCCGGCCTTTGTCTGCTTTGTTCAGACCGTAAAGAGTCTGCAACAGCTCAGTCCGGCCCGATCCCATCAGACCCCACAACCCCACAATCTCACCGCGATGCAGCTCAAAGCTGACATCAATTGGCGCTTTGCCCGAGGTGATTCCGTCCGCTCTCAGCACCACCTCGCCAAAATCCTTGTCCGTGCGCTTTTCCAGCTTAACCACTTCTCCGCCGATCATGTTTTTCAATATCTCGGACCGCGGGATATCTTTGGTGTTCCCCGATATCACCACCCTGCCGTCACGCAGCACGATGGTCTTGTCGGAGATCTCCTCTACCTCGTCCAGAAAGTGCGAGATGAAAAATATCACCGCGCCCTGGCTTTTAAGCTCCCTGATGATCTCAAACAGCTTCTTCTTCTCCGCCGTGGTGAAGGAGGCGGTAGGTTCATCGAACAGCAGTATCTTGCCCCCGCAGGATAACGCGCGGGCGATCTCTACCATCTGGCGTTCGCCTATCGGCAGGTCTCCCACCTTTGCCGTGGGTTTGATTTCGCAATCCATCATCTTTAGATATCTTTTCGCTTCTGCGTTGAGCTTCTTATAACTCACACCCTTTTTTAGCTTGGATATGAATATATTCTCCGCTACGGTCATGTAATTGAACGTAATTGGCTCCTGATGTATAAAGCCGATGCCGTGGCTCTCGGCGTCCTGCGGCGAAGCAATTTTGACTTCCTCGCCGTTAATATATATACGGCCTTCGCTCGCCTTGTGCACGCCGCCCAGTATATTCATCAGTGTTGACTTACCCGCGCCGTTCACGCCGATAAGTGCAGTCACCTCACCGCCCAGCGCTTCTATTGTAACGCCATCAAGCGCCCTGACACCCGGGAACACCTTCGATATGTTTTCCAGCCTCAATTTCATATTTTCCATATCTAGCGTACCCTCACTTCCCCGATTTTGTTTCGAATGAGATCGAAGTATGTAAACAGTATGATCGTTGCACCTTTGATCACAAAAGTGATGAAGTATTCAACGCCATACAGGTTCATGACATTGGTAATTATCGACATGAATATGCTGCCGATGACAGTACCCACAATGGTGCCTTTGCCGCCCATAACGCTGGCTCCGCCCAGTACTGTCGCACAGACGATATCCATGAACTGATCCTGCGTTCCCAGCGACGGTCCCGCCGAGGCTAGCTTTGCGCTGCCCAATACGCCCGCGATGCCCGCCATCAACCCGCTGATCAGGTAGATGAGGAATTTAACGCGTTCAGTATTGATTCCGTTGACTCTCGCTGTCTTTTCATTAACGCCCGTTTGATACAGGTGCTGTCCGAAAACGGTTTTACTAAGCAGCAGATGCATCAGCACCGCTACCACAATCAATATGATGGCTTGCGTGGGCACGCCCAGCACATCGCCTGCGAATATCTGTTTGAATTCCAGCGGAAGGCCGCCGATGCTTTTCGCGCCTGTTATCCAGTTCGACGCACCCGACACGATGGTAGAAATCGCCAACGTGACGATCATTGGCACCATACGGAATTTGGCAACGCTGAGACCGTTGAAAGCTCCGATCGCCGTGGCGACCAACAATATAACCAGAATCCCCAACAAGACGCTTTGCGTATTGGCCATCACCATACACCCGATAATGGCTGAAAAGGCCATATTCGTAGGAAGGGAGAGGTCTATACCCGCTGTGATAATAACGAACGTGAGTCCAATTGCCATGAGGCCGGTGGAACTAGCCTGTACAATCACACTGGAAATATTTCGCCATGTCAGGAATTTGGGAACGAACAATGAAATCAGGACAAGAATGATAATGCCAACAATCAGCAGCAATACGTTTGGGTTTTTGAGCCCTTTTGTCAACGCGTTTTTCTTAGCATGCGCGTTTTGTTTATCAATGCCGGACATAAAGTATCCTCCAATTGTGCGGGGATTGTGTGCTGCACACACTTACAAGGACTAACTGATAATTCTGTTTTTGCGAGCTGCCGGGAAGCGAATCCCGGCAGCTCACTTAGCTCATTAACCTTTTTTATTTTTCTTCGTAAGCCTGAGCCCACCATGCCTCGGTATCCACGTTGTCTTTGGTCATGATACTGGCACCCACGGTCTGATGGGGGTTCGCAAGCTCTTTTCCATCGATGAGGTCATACACGACAGAGGTAAAGAGGTCAGCCATACCCTCGAGGTTGTACACGCCTTCAACATCGATATAGCCGTCGCGTACATACTGCAGACCAACCGGGAATGCATCCTGTGCGCAGACCCAGACGTGGCCTTCCTCACCATTGGGGATCCATGTATTGTTGGCTTCCAGCACAGACTGGACCGAGGTAATGATGAAGTCAGACGCGATCAGCACGCAGTTGGAATCGGGATTGGCTTGCCATGCTGTTGTGAAGTTGGCAAGTGCCGTATCAGAATTCCATTCGGAGGGAACGGTGACTTCCACTTTCCAGCCGAATTCAGCTGCCGCTTTGTCAAAACCTTCGATTCTGTTGAGCGCATTCTGGTCAGCCAAATCGCCCACGATCGAGATAATCTTATTGGGAGTAACACCTGCATCCTTCATCATCTGGAAGAACACCTTGCCGGCATCATACGCCTGAGCCACTGTATCGAGGCCCACGAAGGCATCCGGCTGAGTGACGGATGAATCCGCCGCGCGGTCGTAAAGTATAATCGGGATACCCGCAGCTTTTGCTGATTCAATCGAAGAACCGATAGCAATGCTATCATATGCATAGACCACAATCACGTCAACATCGCGGGAGATAAGGTCTTCGATGTCGTCAGCCTGCGTCTGCGCATTGTCTTCGGCAATAACATCGATCCACTCGACATTGGTATAACCGTGCTCGCCCATCGTCGCCTTCACGGCTGCATCCAGCGTATCCGCCATTCCATAGAAGAGCGCGTCGTTCTTGTGGGCCCACGAGAAGCCAATCGTCAGAGTTTTATCGCCCGATGTCTCCGCATCCGCAGATTCGGATGGTTCGCTCGAACTGGCTGGTTCTGTGTTTGTAGCGCTGTCCGTTGCCGCAGGTGCCTGTGCACTGCTGCAGGCTGTCATGGTGAATAGTAAGCAAATCACCAGCAACATCGTCATTATTTTCTTCATGGATTTTCTTCCTCCTATTTTTTTAGGGCTTTTGAGCCCGAAAAAGATTCCGCAATAAAAAGGCAGCAACAAATAATACCGCGTACTATTCTCATACGCAATTGATATAATTGTCTTTCTTCGTCAACGTGGAAACGTTTCCATATCAAGTGTCTTAAATATAGCACTACTCTTTAATTTATGCAAGTGCTTTTTCATTCTTTTTTTGTATTGAAATAGGTATTGTAATAATTATATTGTTCCAATATGTCTTCCGCCATATGACGTTATTTAACCTGCCACAGGACTGCTGGTGGACTGGCGGTATATCACTGTTGAATCCAATTCCACATCGCATGGGCTATGCTGCATCCCCTCTCTCAAATGCACCTTGAGCATGTTGACTGCGTTTTGTACCACGGCATCGGAATCACAGCGAACTGTAGTCAGTGCAGGCGACAAAAACCGGGCCATGAATATATCGTCAAAGCCCACCACCGAGATATCCTTGCCAACCGCCAGACCAGAATCCGCAATAGCGGAATAGGCGTTCATTGCGTAGAAGTCGTTGACAGCAATCATAGCTGTTGGCTTATCATCAAGCGAAAGCAATTGTTTCGCCAGATGATACCCGTCCTTGTGGCCTGCAAACGATTGTAGCATAAATTCATCGCGTAAGCCGAGGCCAGAGTCCTTATGCGCAGCGCAATAGCCCTCCACACGGTACATTGTCTGATGAGCATTCTCGTTGAACCCGATAAACGCGATCTTTTTATGACCCAATTCGATCAGGTGCTTTGTCAGTTCATAGGCCGAGCTATAGTCCGTCAGCCGTATACAATCAAAATTGTTTAGCTTATGTCCTATGGATACTGTATATAAAAAACTGCTCATTTTTTTTTCGAGAGCCTGGTCATTGATGTCTGTAGCGACAAGAAACAGTCCTTCCGCGTTTCTCATAATCAGATCTTCGATGAAACTTGCGACTTTCTTACTCTTGTATTGCGTATTGCACAACATGATAGAATAGTTCATTTTTGATAAAGCTGATTCAATTCTGACGACTAGGTCAGCAAGAAAAGGGTTGTTTATTTCCGGAACGGTAATACCAAAAATGGCACTCTTTTTATTGATCATGCTCCTTGCCGTTGCACTGGGTATAAACTCCAGTTCTTCTATTGCTTTACGTATTCTTTCCATGGCGTCAGCACTGACGTATCCGTTATTATTTAAATAGCGAGATACGGTACCAATGGCAACATTAGCTCGCTCTGCTACATCTTTAATAGTCACTCTTTTCATCTGATTAGACATTGGAAACGTTTCCTTACTTCTGTTTTTTACGGGCCCATACTGCTATATGAACCCATAATATTGCTTTATACTACATGTATCTGTGTAAAACGTCAAGCAAATGGGTTAAACTGTTTTTATTACATTTTAATAGTTTAAAAGCAAATAGAAGAGACTTGTTCAGACTTTTTTCCCTAATCCCTTAACATACCGCCTAGTCCTATTTGCAACCTCTCGATTATTCGGTTTTTTTGTCGGTTATGATTGACGAAATGCCTGGATCTTCTATTAATACTGGTTTACACATTAATCGATCTTCTATGGTAAGGAAAGGGTCATTAACCGATGCTAGAACCTGTTAGATAATGTCATAATGAATATCATCTTTCTTTGCTATTCGTTTCAAATTTAATTCATTTTAAATTTGGCTTTAGCCCAATCATCGGGTACTGTCATTATGTAAGTTTCCAAAGACAATGCAGGAGTGTTAAACCTTGGCGTATTGAGGTTGTATTTTCTAAGCCTTGATATACCGCTAATTGCATCAAGAGTGCTTGCCAGATGGGTTTGCACAGACACCAATATACGCCTTGTTCTGGTCGGTCAGCAACCGACGCGGCATTATTTGTAGGCAAACCCACAAAGCCACGAGGAGGATTGGCAAGTGATAATGAAATGATCGTGGGTATCACAAAAGCGCCGGACTTATCCAGCGCTTCCATTCATCTTTTCCCCTATGTCAGTTCCTTCGGCTGGTTGTAGCACAGATACCAGTCCATACAGTTGTCGCCCGAATCGAGCCGCTGCTTCGCTTCTCCTAACGTCTGCGGTGACGGGATGATCGTCGGGAACCCGGGCCGCCAGTTCGCGGGTGTTGCGACCTTGTCGCGGTCTGTCGTCTGCAGCGCATCCAGCAGACGCAATATTTCGCCGATGTTGCGCCCGTTCGTCAGCGGGTAGATCAGCTTGGCGCGGATGA
>JAEXTV010000007.1 GCA_023406895.1 Bacillota bacterium
TGGTGATGGAATACACCGCTGAAATGGCGTACATCGCGATGGATTTGAATCCGGCCGCTGATATCCAGCAGGCGCTGCTCGACAAGCATTTTTTAAGAAAGCACGGCAAAAACGCCTATTACGGACAAAGGTCATGACTCAACATGCAACACCATAAAATATAGACTCATGGGAGTTCCTCGGCTCTGTCCATAAGGCCTAAGCTTATGGACAGAGTGTTTTTGTTTATAGATACGGCCGTACCGAAAGAAGACATGAGATGTCTGGAGAGCTCATTTAATCACTGTGCCAGAGAGGGACCAGAGTGTCGCATGGGCGTGTGTTTTGCCGATACGGCATCTGCCGCCGGGCGTTGAGGTCAACGCAATAATGACGCCTCCTTGCAGTCGGCTGGGCATCATTTTTTGCCGCCGAAATAAGCAAACTTGTGTTATAATTAAGAACTAAGTGAATGCTTCACAAACAAAGAAATCAGTGGTTCATTTCAAAAGCATTTTTTAACTCCAAAACAAGAAACCAGAAAACAATATATAGACATACAAATAAAATGATGTACAAAATATTGTGGTTTATGATTGACAATGAGAGTGAAGACACATATAATAAACTACACACAATATTAAGAATAATTATGAAGAGGGATGTCTATGGCTACGCATATTAAAAAGAGAAACGGCATGATCGTCACTTTCGATTTTATTAAAATCAGGAACGCCATAATGAAAGCGAATCAGGCTGTTCATGATGAAGCCATGGACGAAAACGCTCTTGATTTATTGACCGCGAGAGTTGCCGGCCGGTTCGGTGCGGATGTCGTGCCCGCCGTGGAAGAAATACAGGATATGGTGGAAGAGAACCTGATCCGTGCGGGCTATGCGAAAACAGCAAAAGCGTACATCCTTTACCGGGCGGAGCATACAAAGATCCGTCAGGCCGAGGGTGATTTGATGGACATCTACAAGCAGCTCACATACCGGACGTCCAGGGATGTTGATTTGAAGCGCGAGAATGCCAATATCGACGCGGATACCGCGATGGGCACCATGCTCAAATACGGCTCCGAAGGGGCCAAGTATTTTGCCAACAATTATGTTCTGCCCAACGATATCGCGTCGGCTCACATCAATGGGGATATCCACATTCATGATCAGGATTTTTATATGCTGACCGAAACCTGCTGCCAGATTGATCTGATTAAGCTGTTTGAGAACGGTTTTTGCACAGGACATGGCCACCTGCGCGAACCCAACGATATCAGCTCATATGCCGCACTGGCGTGCATTGCCATTCAAGCCAACCAGAACGAGATGCATGGCGGGCAGAGCGTCCCGAATTTTGACTACAGCATGGCGCCCGGCGTTAAGAAAACATTCCGCAAAGCTTATAACAAGGAGCTTTCGCGTTATCTGCAGGCGGTGCATGGCTTCAATAAAGCGGACGCCGACGGGTTTATCAAAACGGCCTGCTGCGGATGGAACGATATATCTTTGGGGAATGCGGATGCCTATGCCGGTGAAATCGTCGGAATTCTGACAAAACCGCCATTCTCGCTCAGCATGCAAGAAGCCGGGAAAGCTCATCATTTTGCGGTGCGGGGAGCAATGGATGAAACCAACCGCCGGACATACCAGGCGATGGAGGCCTTGATTCATAATCTGAACACAATGAACTCCAGAGCCGGCGCGCAGGTGCCGTTCAGCTCAATCAACTATGGTACCGATACCACTCCCGAAGGGCGTATGGTGATAAAAAACCTGCTGCTGGCCACCGAGGCGGGCTTGGGAGACGGGGAGACACCTATTTTTCCCGTGCAGATTTTCAAGGTGAAAGAAGGCGTCAACTATAATTCGGACGACCCCGGCTACGACTTGTTCCGGCTCGCGATGCGTGTGAGTGCCAAACGTCTGTTTCCGAACTTCAGTTTTCTCGATGCGCCGTTTAACCTGCAATATTACAAGCCGGGCGATTATGATTCGGAAGTGGCTTACATGGGCTGTCGGACGCGCGTGATGGGGAATGTGCACGATAAAACACGTGAATCCACCTGCGGGCGCGGTAATTTGAGCTTCACCTCTGTGAATCTGCCGCGCATCGGTATTGAAGCGAAAAAGGATATGGACCGGTTTTACAAGCTGCTGGATGAGCGGATGGCGCTGGCCATCAGGCAGCTGATGCACCGCTTTCAAATCCAGTGTACTAAGAAGGTATACAATTACCCGTTTTTGATGGGGCAGGGCGTCTGGATCGACAGTGAGAAGCTGGGCCCGGAAGACAGTGTTGCCGAGGTATTAAAACACGGAACGCTGAGCCTTGGGTTTATCGGCCTTGCGGAATGCCTCAAGGTGCTGGTGGGGCAGCACCATGGCGAGAACAGCGAAAGCCAGCGTATCGGCCTTGAGATTATCGGCCATATGCGCCAGCGTTTGGATGAGGAAGCCAAGCAGACCGGGCTAAACTTTACGCTGCTGGCCACACCCGCGGAAGGCCTGTCCGGCCGCTTTGTCGCAATGGACAGAAAAAAATACGGCGTGATTGAAGGCGTGACAGACCGTGACTATTACACGAATTCGTTTCATGTCCCCGTCTATTACCCGATTCAAGCCCATAAAAAAATATCTCTTGAAGCGCCGTATCATGCGCTGGCCAACGCGGGGCATATCAGCTATGTGGAACTCGACGGAGATACGTCCAAAAATCTCGATGCGTTTGAAGCCATCATCCGTTATATGAAGGAAAGCGGTATCGGCTACGGTTCGGTGAACCACCCGGTAGACCGGGACCCGGTATGCAGCTACAACGGCATTATCGACAACATCTGCCCGGGATGCGGCCGCAGTGAAAACGACGGCGGCCCGAAGTTTGAGCGCATCCGCCGCATCACGGGTTATCTGGTGGGTACGATAGACAGATGGAACAACGCCAAACGCGCGGAGGAAGGGGATCGGCTTAAGCATGGCCTGTGAGCTGAGAATATGCGGCACAGAGCCGGAATCCATTGTGGATGGTGAGGGGATAAGATTTGTCGTGTTTGTGCAAGGGTGTCCCCATCACTGCCCCGGCTGCCACAACCCCGGGTCGCACGCGTTTGACGGCGGAAAAATTGTCAGTATTGATGATCTGTTTTCGGAGATTTGCGACAATCCGCTGCTTAAGGGCGTGACCTTCAGCGGAGGCGAGCCTTTTTGCCAGCCGGAGCGGCTTTCTGAGCTTGCACGCATGGTGCATGCCAAGGGCTTGGATGTCACCACCTATACAGGCTATCTTTATGAAGACTTGCTGCACATGCAGGATCAAGGTGTGGCTGCGCTGCTCGGGCAAACCGATGTGCTGATAGACGGCCCGTTTATACTCGCGGAAAAGGATTTGACGCTGGCCTTCAGAGGCAGCCGAAACCAGCGCATGATCGATCTGAAAAGCGAGCGGCAAAGATGATATTATGCTGTAAACGCCCTGTTTTCAAATGAAAATGGGGCTTTTCATTTCATTAGGCGCAAAATCTCATTTCATTAATATCGAAAGGTGTCAACAGAACCGTTTGCTCGATCGGGGCGAGTTTTCATATCTTGAACCCTGCTGCTGTCAGCGGGCATTGCTCAGAGAAAATGTGTTAGGAAAGATAAGGACAAACTGTCTCGGGCGTAGAAACTTGTATTATGTGATATGCAGCTGAAACTCCGCTGCTTTTATAGCAGCCCACCATCATGCTTAACATCTATCGAAATGACTGTGGTCGGCTTGGGGAAAAATTAGCCCGAAATTTTATGCGGTTGGGAGTTGACTTTCTTCAGATGAAATGATATTGTATCCAATATAAAGGATCACTTGAATAACGCGTTTCTGACATTCTATTGTCAGGAACATATTTTTCAAGATAGATTGGATACAATATCAAAGATATTAGATAACTGATATTAAACACAACCGTTTCAGCGTTCGAATCGCCCGCCGGGTGTTCGGAAAATATCAATTAAAGAAGAAAGAGGCATTACAACATGGCAAACTTAACCGTCAGACCAATTAATACGGGTTATGTACCGACTTATCCGCTGCAGTATCACTATCATCATTCATGTGCACCGTATTTGAAGAATATTCCGACCGAGAAAGTACCGCTTCCTGTTTTTACATTCCTAATCGAAGGCGGGGACCAGCTGCTTTTGGTAGATACGGGAATGGCGTGGACTGACAGAGCAAACGCGTATCATCATCCGGGTTCATATCAAGACCCGGGCATGGCAATTCACGAACAGCTCGAAAAGCTTGGCTACAAACCGGAAGATATCGATATCGTGGTGTTCACGCATCTGCATTGGGACCACATGTTCTATATGGAAAAATTCACGAACGCAACGCTTGTGGCTCATGAGCGTGAGGTGGAGTTTGCGTTCAATCCCATTCCGCTTTACTACAAATCTTACGAGCATCCGGCGCTTGGCATCACACGGCCGTTTGAAGGCAAAACCTTCAAAACCGTGAAGGGTGAAGAAGAGATCATGCCGGGTGTGCGCGTGTTCGAATCGTTTGGGCATTCCCCGGGGCATATATCGGTGGAAGTGGATACGAAGGACGGCAGCTACATCTGCGCCGGTGATTCCATATTCGTGATGGGAAACCTCAACGAGATTCCCGAGATGCATTACAACATCACGCCGCCCGGACGTTTTTACAACATCGTCGAGGCGTGGAAGAGCATTGAATACCAGAAGTCCCGCGCGAAGGATCCGAGCTTCCTGCTGTTGTGCCACGACAAGGCCCTTGAAGACCGCGTGAAAGAGACACCCGTGTTTGGCGTTTGATTGAAAAGAACGTGCCGGGAGGGACAACATGAAAAACAATACCATCGTAATCGGCTGCGACAATGCCGCGGTTGATTTGAAAAAGCAGATCACCGCGCTGCTCAAGGCCAAGAACATAACGGTTGAGGATGTGGGTGTTTACGAATCCAATGACGAGACGTACTATCCGCTCGTCGCCAAGAAACTCTGCGAAGAGATCATCAACAGTGGCTATACAAAAGACGGCATCCTCATTTGCGGAACGGGCATTGGCATGGCGATGACGGCAAACAAGTTTAAGGGCATCCGCGCAGCCGTCTGCCACGATAATTTTTCGGCGGAGAGAAGCAGGCTCAGCAACGATGCCAACGTGCTGTGCATGGGTGCGCGTGTGATCGGGCCAGAGCTTGCCAAAAAGATCACACTTGAATGGATCAGCCTGGATTTTGTGGATGGCAGTTCGACACCGAAGGTGAACGCCATCAAGGAAATAGACGCCGCAAACATTCGCTGATAAGGGGGGACGGAGATAATGAGCAAGATGCTTTATATGGGTACAAACCTGAAGATGTACAAAACGATAAGAGAGACGGTTTCGTACTTGACTGAATTGCACACATTGACACGAGACTTAGGTAGAACGGAACTCACCTTGTTCGTTATCCCGTCCTATACTTCCTTGGAAAGCGCGAGAAAATGCGTTCCGCAGCAGAGCATTAAGCTGGGCACGCAGAACATGCACTGGGAAGATGAAGGCCAGTTTACCGGAGAAATTTCTCCGGTCATGATCAAGGAAACAGGCGCAGAAATCATTGAAATCGGGCACAGCGAGCGCAGACATGTGATGGGTGAAACCGATCAGCAGGAAAACAGGAAAGTGCTTGCCGCACTGCGCCATGGATTTACAGCCTTACTGTGTATTGGTGAAACAAAAGAGCAAAAAGATTTAAATATCAGCGATGAGGTGTTAAGCACACAGCTGAAAATCGGCCTGAGCGGGGTTACAAAGCAAGAGCTCGGCCGCATCTGGATTGGGTACGAACCTGTTTGGGCGATTGGCGTTAACGGCATACCGGCCTCGGCCGACTATGCTGACCAAAAGCATGGTGTCATCAAGGCGGTGCTCAAAGAGATGTTTGGGGAAGACGGCCATAAAGTCCCGGTGCTTTACGGCGGCAGCGTCAATCCAAAAAACGCACCGGAGCTCATTGTCAAAGAAAATATCGACGGCCTTTTTGTGGGCAGGAGCGCGTGGAACGCCCCTGATTTCAATAGTCTGATCCGGCAAGTGATGCCGCTATATAAACAAGAACAAAAAATGTGAAAAAGCAGAGCGGAGCAAAAAAGTGATGAACGATTATGACAGCATTAAAGACCAAATGATTCTGGCAGCCTCACGCGCCTACACCCGCGGCATTCAAACGGGAAGCGGCGGCAACTTCAGCGCACGGGTTCCGGGTAAACATTTGATGATCGTGAAATCCAGCGGCGGCTCGTTTATGGATGCCACCAGAGAGAATCTGCTAGTGACCGATTTTGACGGCCATGTGGTGGAAGGAGAAGGCAAGCCCACGCGGGAAGCGCTGCTCCACGGGTACATCTACAAGATTGCACCGCAGGTCAGCGGTGTGATGCATTGCCATGCGCCCTGGGCCATCGGCTGGGCCTGCACCAAGCGGCCGCTTGATGGTGTGACGCTGCACACGCAGCTTAAATTCGGCTGCCCCATTCAGGTGCTGGATGTGAAAACGCCGATGGTGGAAGCAAAGGATTTCCCGCTCGTCAAAGCGCTTTTTGATGAAACCCCCAAGACGCCCGCTTTTCTGCTTGTTGACCACGGTATTGTTGCGGTGGGAGATACGGTCATCAACGCGGAGCATAACGCGGAGCTTGTGGAAGAAACGGCAATGGTTGCGTTCCTCAAGAGTATTGCACGCACGAAGTTTTAATGAAAAACCAAACCTGTAAAAGATCTGTCGCGGGAAAAATTGGCAGTTTAATAAGTTTCCTAAATCACCATCTTGTCTGCAACTTATGTTATTGTGAAACAATAACGATGTGTGGCTGTTGAGGTTTAGGCAAAAAAAAATGGGAGGAATTTAAAAACATGAAGAGAGCATTGTTATTGACGCTTGTCCTGATGCTTGCTGTGGGAATGATTCTGACCGGATGCAGCGCGCCCTCTGAGAGCTCGGCACCGGCTGAAAGCAGCGCGGCGGTATCGGAATCGGCTGCACCGTCTGAATCCGCATCGGCGGACACGAGCGAAGAAGCGGCACCGCAGGAAAGCCGTTCGGCATTTTCTACCGATCTGATGGCCAGCGAAGCTGATACCACACCTGTCGACCCCGCCGATCTGCCGATATCGGGAATCGGACCTGAGGTGACAACGGATGTGAAAGCCAACGAGTCGTATAAAATCGCTATCGTTGTGAAGAACACCACAAACCCGTTCCTTCTCAAATCCATCGCGGGCGCGGAAAAAGCAGCTGCGGATATGGGCTTTGAATGCATCTCTCTGGCTCCGGCCACACAGGACAGCCTGGAAGAACAGGTCAAGCTTATTGAAGACGCGATTCAGCAGGGCGTTCAGGGTATCATCCTCCATCCGATCGATTCGAATGGTATTATGCCTGCAATCAGAAAATGTGACGAAGCCGGTATCCCCGTGGCTTGCATCGGCACACCCGCTGCCAACGAAACCTTCATGCGCACAGGCGTTGACTACACATCGACCGGTGTCACAATCGCGACGATGGTGGCTGAAAAACTCGGCGGCAAAGGCAAACTGATCATACTCGAGGGCCCTCCGGGAGCACAGAATGCGCAGGAAAGACTGGCCGGCATCAAACAGGCTCTTGCAAACTATCCCGATATCGAAGTCGTGGCATCCCAGACGACCAACTTCAAGAGAACAGAAGGCATGCAGGTGACTGAAAACCTTCTTCAAAAGTATCCCGATGTCAACGCGATCATTGGCTGCAACGATGAAAGCTCGCTCGGTGCCATTCAGGCGCTCAAAGCAGCCGGACTCGAAGGCAAAGTTGTGATTGGCAGCTTCGACGGCAATCAGGACGGCAGCGCAGCGGTTGAAGCCGGTGAAATGTACGCGACATACAACGTAGACCCCGTTGGCTCCACCTATCTGGCAGCGGCATACATCGTGCAGTTCCTCAACGACGGAACAATGCCTCCGAAATACTTTGTTCCCTTCCCGTCAACGCTTCAGGAACCGGTTATCACGGCTGAGAACATTGACAACTACATCAGCAACATCGCTTGGTGGAAGTAATAGGGACTATCAACTTTTAAGCTTAAATTCACCATGGTTGTTTGCCCCGCCTCGTCTTGGTGAGGCGGGGCTGCAGCCAAAGTTATTAATTCGCACAAATAAGGCTATGACCCCATAGCGGTTATGAGGTGAGTAATTTGTCAGAGACGATTTTAACTGCACGTGGTATTACAAAGCTTTTTCCCGGTGTAACGGCCCTTGACAACGTGGACTTTGATCTTAAAAAAGGTGAAGTGCATATTCTGGTGGGCGAAAACGGCGCAGGAAAAAGCACATTGGCAAAGGTTTTACTCGGTGCGTACATACCGGAAAGCGGAGAAATCCAAATTGATGGTCAGCCTGTTTTGCTCAAATCGGCAAAGGACGGGCTTGCCAATGGTATTGCCGCCGTTTATCAAGAGTTCACGTTGGTTCCTTACTTAAATGTATCTCAAAATATCTTTTTAAACAGAGAACCTTTAAATAAAGTTGGGCTTGTTGACCACAAGAAAATGGAAAAAGCGGCTTCGGAGTTGTTGAAATCCTTAAACTGCGATTACATCAATGTCAAATCGTATGTGAAGGAATTGAGCGTCGCGGAGCAGCAGATGGTTGAAATCGCGAAAGCCCTGTCTTTTAATCCTAAGATACTGGTGTTTGACGAACCGACCGCAACGCTCTCCGAGCGCGAGGTCGAGTCACTATTTGAAAGAATACATAACCTCAAAAAAGCAGGTATCGGCATTATCTATGTGTCGCACAGAATGCAGGAGTTCCACCAGATCGGTGACCGTATCACGGTTCTAAGAGACGGTAAAAAGATCGGTACGGTGGGCATCCAAGAGGTTAACGATACGGAACTCGTCAACATGATGGTGGGGCGCGATGTCTCACAGGTGTATCACCGCACGCCCAATGAGTTTACCGGCGAGGTGCTGCGCACCGAAGGGTTATGTGACAAAGCCGGCCGGGTGAAAGATGTCAGCGTCGTGCTGAATAAAGGGGAGATAGTCGGGGTGGCTGGCCTGGTCGGTGCGGGCAGAACGGAATTTGCCCGATTGCTGTTCGGCATCGACCCGGTTGCCAAAGGCAAAATTTTCATCAACGGCGTCGAGACCCATTCTCATACGCCTGTTCAGGTGGTGAGAAAAGGCCTCGGCATGGTGTGTGAAGACCGCAAGCGGCACGGGCTGGCTCTGAAAGACTCGGTCGCGTGGAACATCCTCGCGGTCAGCCTGAAAAAATACTTCCCGAAGCACTTTATATCTCAAAAGAAAATGATAAAGGTTGCGGAAGAGTATAAGGAAAAGCTCAGGATCGCCACACCCGATGTTTACCGTGAGTGCCGGTTTTTGTCGGGCGGTAATCAGCAAAAGGTTGTTTTGGCGAAGTGGCTCAGCGCAAATTCCGATATTCTGATATTTGATGAGCCCACGAGAGGTATCGATGTCGGTGCGAAGATGGAGATCTATGCGCTGATGGATAAGCTCACGCAGGAGGGCAAATCGATACTGATGATTTCTTCGGAAATGCCAGAGGTCATCGGAATGAGTGACCGCATCTATGTGATGCGCGAAGGCAGAATTGTGAATGAATGCATGCGCTGCGAATTCTCAACCGATGAAATCGGTGCCTGTATGCTGGGAATTGGAGGTGAAGAACATGGGGCATAAATCAGCAAAGTCGTCAAAAGTCGTTAATCTGGTTAGAAATATACCTCCTGTTTTTTGGATACTGGTGGTGATGGTGGTCGGGTTCGGCTCGTTCGCAACCAACTACTTTGAGTTTAAGAATCTGCAAAACATACTCGTTCAGTCAGTGCCGCTTATGCTGGTGGCATACGCACAGACTCTGGTCATATTGACAGAGGGTGTCGATCTGTCACTCGGTTCACAGGTCAGCCTCGTCACGGTATTGTGGGTCAGCTTTATGCAGATGGGCATGCCGTTCTATGTGGCGGCGGTTCTCGCGGTCGGTTGCTCCATGATAGCGGGCGCCATCAACGGCGTGATCATCGCCAAATGGAAGGTGCCGCCGTTTATCGTGACGCTCGGTATGCAAAACATACTCTACAGCATTGCGCTGCTGATTACAAAGGGCTCCTCCATTTACTACGCGAATGATATTTTTCAGGTGATATCCGGAACCATTATTTTGGGGTTCCCGCTGATTGTCTGGATCACGGCGCTGATGTTCATATTGACCTGGATGATATTGTACCATACAAGGGTCGGTGCGAGAATATTCGGCCTCGGCGGCAATGCGGAAGCATTGGTTCTTGCGGGTGTCAACGTGATCAAGCCCACGGTGTTTGTGTATGCGTTCGCGGGCTTTTTAACGGCAATCAGCGGCCTTCTCACCACGTGCAGGCTCGAATCGGGGCAGCCGATTGTCGGGCAGGGGTGGGAGTTTCAGGCGGTGGCTGCCACCTTGCTGGGCGGCACATCCTTTAAGGAAGGAAAAGGCGGTCTTGGCGGTACCATACTCGGCGTGCTGCTGATCACCATGCTCAAAAACGGGTTGAACCTGGTTAACCTGCCGTCCATCTATCAGAATGCAATCATAGGCATTATCATACTTGCGGCGATTGTCGTTGACAGTACTATACGCCGGATGAAAGAGAATTAGGGAGGACAGCCATGAAAAAGTATTTCAATAAAATGAAGCGACTCAGGTCGTTCTACAGCATCATAGGGCTGCTGTTCGTGGTTGTGATCTCATCCATAGGCATTAAAGAATTTATGACATTGAGCAATGTGATCACGCTGTTCAGACAGGCCAGCACACTGCTCGTACTGAGCACGGGCTTGACGGCGGTGATACTCACAAGCGGTATTGACCTCAGCGTGGGTGCGGTATCGGGGCTTGTCGGCTGCATCGTGGCCCAGTTTTTAAAAATGGGCGTGCCGGCGCCGCTGACCTTCATCATTGCCATCGCGTTTGGTGCCTTGTTTGGATTGTTCAACGGCTTTCTCGTGGGCACGGTCAAAATGCCGCCGTTTATTGCGACGTTCGGTATGAGCTGGGTGGCGAGCGGTCTTTCCATCATCGTCATGAACGGTGAGGTGATATTCGGCCTTGCGGACGATTTCACATGGTTTGGCACAGGTTATTTCGGGCCGATTCCCGTGATTGCGATTATTGCGCTGATTGTGGTGGTCATCGCTTACCTTATCCTTCAAAAAACCACTTTCGGCAGAGACATCTATGCGATCGGTGCCAATCAGGATGCGGCCAAATACTCGGCGGCCCCTGTGAAAAAAACGCTGTACTGGGCGTTTATATTCTCCGGCATCACAGCGGGTATCGGCGGCTTGCTGATGACGGCAAGGCTCAACGCGGCTGACTCGACAATGGGCGATTCATACGGTTTACAGACGGTTGCGGCCGTGGTGGTTGGCGGTACATCGCTGCTGGGCGGAGAAGGCAGTGTGGTGGGTACGGTCATCGGGGCACTGCTGCTCACCATTGTGATGAACGTGATGAACCTGCTGGGGATTTCCTCGTTTGCGCAGCCGGCCATCGTGGGTATCGTCATCATCGCGATGGTGTTGTTCGACTCGTACACACGGCAAAAACACGCGACGGCTTTAAAATAATCAGGAAAGTTCAGCTTGGGCAGTGAGATAATGAGTCGCTATAATATTGTATCCAGTATCATGAGATGGTATAATCTATGATTAGATGCAATTATAAACTCATCATATTTGGAGAATGAATATGGAATTGACGAATATTGAAAAATCTCAAAAGATTAAATACCAAAGAATGCCCGAGCTTGTCAAAGAGCAGCTGATGGATTGGATTATGGACGGTACCATCTCAATGGGCGAAAAGCTGAATGCCGAAGATCTGGCTTCCAGAATGGGCGTCAGCCGTATGCCTGTCAGAGAAGCGCTTAAAAGCATGGAGAAATCCGGCATTGTCCATTCAATTCCCTATGTGGGGACGAGAGTGGCTGAGCTTCAGATGACAGATATCGTTCAGATCTATCTCATGCGCGAGGCACTTGAGCCATTGGCTGCTTATTACGCCTGCAAAAACATGACGGATTCAAAACTGCAAGCCATTGAAAGCCTGCATGCAAGGCTGGAAAATGTGATCAGTGAGGCGACCCCGAATGCCAAGCAGATTTTTGTACTGAACCGCGATTTTCATTTTGAGATCTACGAGGTCAGCGGTATGAAGTACATGATCAACATCATCGCGACGCTTTGGGATAACCTTGCCTTTTACAAGCTGATCTACGGCAGAAAGTATGCCACGGATAAAAACAGCGCGTTAAATATGCTCCGCGAACATAAGGAGTATATTGAAAGACTAAAGAACGGGCAGGCAAACGAATTAAAGACCTTGATGCACGATTCGCTGCACCGGCGGGTGCTGGAGCTTAAAGATCAAGTGACCTACGACATATAACATCAGGGATTTTAATATGGGCTGCCGCAAAGTTAGGGAGTTAACATCATGGACTACACAATGGCGGAATGCGGAGGATGCTTAACCTGCGAAATTGCATGCTCATATAAGCATAATAAAGAATTCAATCATCTTATCTCCAGCATAGAAATTGTCGAGCTGGAAAACGAACAGGGATACAACGTACGCCTCATTGAAGACACTTCAACGGGCAGAATACCATGCGACGGATGCCTCGGTGATGAACCGATGTGTCTTTCGTATTGTCCGAAGCACGAAGAATTAAAAGCGATCCTCACGCGGCATATTTCGGAGCGCATCAAGAAAGGGGAAAGCAAAGATGAATAAGTGTTACGGCATAATGGGCAGGACGCTTCGTATCAATTTAACAAGTCAAGAGATCAAAGTTGAGGACAACTCAAAATATTACCGCGACTTTCTCACATCGAGCGGTTATGCCGCAAAAATGATTTATGACGAAATAAAAGACTGGGTGACGCCTTTTGACCCAGCAAACAAAGTGATATTCTCGGCAGGCGCGCTGATCGGTACGGTAGCGCCCGGCGCGTGCAAAATGAACATCAGCACGATCGGCCCGATGACGGGCGGCTGGGCGACAGGCAGCAGCGACAGCTATGTGGCGATGGAATTAAAGCATGCCGGATACGACGCGATTATAGTGGAAGGGCGCAGCCACAAGCCTTGTTATTTGTATGTGACGGATGAAAAGGTGGAAATACGCGATGCCTGCGCTCTCTGGGGCAAAACCACATGGGAGACGCTGGATGCGATTCGCGAAGAGCTGGGTGACCCCAAGATGCACATCATATCCATCGGGCCGGCCGGAGAGAACCTTGCACGCGGCGCCTGCGTGATACAGGACAGAGGCCGCGGTTTCGGCCGCTGCGGCACGGGTGCGGTGATCGGGTCGAAGAATTTGAAGGCCATCGTCTGCAAAGGCAAAAAGCCGATTCAGGTGGCTGACCCCGAGAAGTTTATGCAGGCGGCGCATCGCTGCCGCAAAAAGATACTCGACTGCCCCGAGACGGAGCGTTTTCGCAAATACGGCACGCTCGGCATATTTCAGCACAAGCAGGATATGGGCGCAATCCCATACAGAAACTCGCAGGAGAGCGTGTTCCCTGAGGATACGGATGTCACGATGGACCCTGTGCAGGTCATCGATAAATACACGGTTTCCAAGCAGAACTTCCCGGGCTGCCCGATCGGCTGCGGACGCCATGTGACGATTACCGACGGGCCGTATAAGGGGCTCACCGCAGAATTCAACCACTGGGAGGCTTTTGGGACCATTGTGGGCCGCTGTGCGGTGACAGAGCCCACGTTTATGGTGAAGGTGACGGCCTACTGCAACGAGATGGGCATCGACTTCAACCTCGCGGGCTGTGCCATTGCCTGGGCAATGGAATGCTATCAGCGCGGTATTCTCACCACAGAAGATACAGACGGCATGGAACTTGAGTGGGGCAATGAAGCCCAGATACTCGAGCTGATCCGCAAGATGAGCTACCGGGAGGGCTTTGGCAATATCCTCGCGGAGGGCAGCAAGCGTGCCGCCGATATCATCGGCAGGGAGTCGGGCTACTATGCGATGCACATCAAAGGGCAGGATCTATATGAATGCCTGCGCGGCTCCAACGCTTGGGCGCTCGGCGCCACGGTTTCCACGCGCGGTGGCGGCCACACCACCGGCACCTGTGGCTATGAGCAGGCTATCAACATAGACAGTGAAAAAGCGTATCAAGTGCTGGGTATCAGAAACGTGGAGGACCCGCTGAGCTACGAAGGCAAAGCGGAGGTCACATATCTGTTTGAAGTGCTGCACCGCATCAACAACTCAACCGGAATCTGCCACCAGAACACCATCTACAACAAGCTCGATTATCTCGTTGTGGCGGACATTGCCGAGATGCTCTCGGCGGCCACCGGCGTTGAAATGATCGCGCAGGATCTTGAGGATATCGCGCAGCGCCAGATCAACCTCGAAAAAGCCATTAACGCGCGCTTCACGAATTTCAGCCGAAAGGATGATCTTCCCACGCTGAGGGACCAAACGGAACCGCTGCACAACGGAAAGATGGACGGCTGGAAGCTCGACATGGATAAATGGGACGGCATGCTCGACCGCTATTACGAGCTGCACGGCTGGGACAAGCAAACGGGGTATCCCAAACGCAGCACGCTCGAGAAGTACGGCATCGGCTACGTGGCGGATGAGCTCGAATCCAGAGGAAAGCTCGGCAAGGAATAAAACGGTATAAGGATGACAATATGAAAACGATCGCCATCATACTGAGCATAGATACAAAAGAAGCGGAAGCGAGATTTTTAAAGGCGTGCGTGGAACAGCGCGGCCATAAAGCGCTGGTCATCGATCTTTCCACACGCGGCAATTACGATTTTGTGCCGGACATCACGCGTGACGAAGTGTGCCTCGCGGGCGGAATGGAGCCGTCTGTACTGGCAGCCAGCCCGAAGAACGAGGCGGTTCAGGCCATGATGGACGGCGCGAAGGCCATCGTACCGTATCTGTATGCGAAAGGCGCTTTCGACGGCATCATATCCGCGGGCGGTCTTCAAAACACGATGGCCGCAGTGGGCGCGATGCAGACATTGCCCTTGGGCGTGCCCAAGGTGATGGTGTCCACGGTCGCGTGCGGCTGCCGGAGCTTTGAGCCGTTTGTGGGTATCAAGGACATCGTGATGATCCCGTCAATCGCCGATATCACCGGTATCAATTCGGTGACCGAGGTCATACTCGGCAACGCGGCGGCGGCTGTGATCGGCATGACGGAGCAGGCAAGACGGCTGCCCAGCGACGGCAAAACGCGCATCGGCACCACGCTGATGGGCGTCACCAACAACTCGGCAGTGCAGGCGGCGCGACTGCTTGAGGCGCAGGGGTATGAGGTGATCAGCTTTCATTCCACGGGCGTCGGCGGACGATACCTTGAGTATCTGATCGGGGAAGGGCTCATCACAGCTGCCATGGATCTCTCGCTGCACGAGGTGATTGCAGCGGATGTGTTTGATTTAGGATTCTCAAACGGCGCGCCGGACAGGCTCAAAGTAGGCTGTGAAAAAGGCATACCGATGGTGGTCGCGCCGGGTGCGCTCGATTTTGTGGATGTGTACCTCGCTGATTTTAAGAACGGCATCATCGGCGACTGGACGCAGCGCAAATACAACCTGCATAACAATGCCGTGGCGCATGTAAAGGCATTCGCGCACGAATCCGAAAAAGCGGCCAAACTGGTGGTGGAGCGGCTCAACAAGGCCAAGGGGCCTGTGACCGTGCTGCTGCCGCTGCGCGGCCTGCGTGTGGATACGCTGCCTGGGCAAAGCCTTTACGATCCCGAAGTGGACGAAGCGATATGCAACGTATTTCGCAACGGCCTTGATAAACGGATTAAACAGATTGAGGTGGACGCCAACCTGACGGATATGGCGTTCAGCGAAGCCGCCGCAGCGGAGATGGCGGCGCTTATTGAGGGATGATTAGACCCGCTGATTCATTCGGTCTGCTGCGATGGAGCTGATTTTACCGCTTTGCTGTCATGAACAAAACCGTGGCATCACACAATCCATCGGTTTGCTCATTGCAAATAATAAAGCACCATCAGCATTCTTCCAATGAGTCAGAACGTGTCAAGCGATAACAGGAGAGACAACAATGTATTTTGAACTGCCTTTTGATAATGCGGTGTCGGTCGCGGACGACGATTATGTGATCGCCACTTATTTGGCTTTTGGGATTACGAACGCGACAGCGCTTAAAAAAGCGGGCCAGTTTGCAACGGGGCAGAGCATCGGCACATGGCTGCCGCTGCCCGGCGTTACGCAGGATATGGTGGAAAACTGGCAGGCCCGTGTGCTTGCGGTGTATCCGCTGCCCACAGATGAGAGCATTTCGGTGCTGCGCGTGGCGTTTCCTCACCACAATTTCGCGTCGAACTTCGCGATGATGCTGACCGCGATGGTCGGCAACGATGTATCGACGGCCCTTCGCATCAAGCTGATTGACCTTGAACTGACGGCGAAAGCCTTGAAAGCCTATGCTGGCCCGAAACTGAGCATTGAGGGCTGGCGCAGCGCCACAGGCGTGACGGGCAGGCCGCTCGTGCTGAACATGATCAAGCCGTGCCTCGGGTTTGCGCCGGAGCGCGGCGCGGAGCTGTTCTACCAGAGCGGGCTCGGCGGTGTGGATCTGATTAAGGATGATGAGGTTTTCGGCAATACATCGGTCAGCAGCGTGTCTGGGCGTCTCGCAGCATACAACGCGGCCGCACGACGGCTCAAAGACGAAACGGGCAAAGCCCCGGTTTATATCGTCAATATCACCGACACGCCAAAACGCATGCGCACGCACGCCCAGGCTGTGATTGATGAGGGCGGCAAGGCGGCGATGGTGAACTTCGTATCCACCGGTATCGACGCACTGCGCGAGCTCACGGATGAATTCGGCGAGAAGCTCTGCTTCCTTGCGCATTACGCAGGAGCCGGCATGATGAACGCACCGCAGCTTGGCATCACGGGGACTGTGCTGCTCGGCGTCCTCGCGCGGCTGGCCGGGGCCGATTCTGTGATGACGATGTTTGCGGGCAGCGCCGATACGCGTGAGCTGTTTGAGTGCCTGCAGACCGTCCAGAAACAAAAGCTGCCGATGGGCGGCATAAAGCCGGTGATGACATCGCTGGGCGGCGGGGTGACGCCCCTTTCCATAGGCAGCGCGATGAAAACGTTCGGCAGCGACGTGATCCTCGGTGTGGGCGGCGCGGTGCAGGGCCACCCGATGGGCACAACGGCGGGTGCCAAAGCGGTCATGGCGGCGCTTAATGGTGCGATGCAGGGTAAAGAGCTCAACGACATTGCCGCGGCATCGCCCGAGCTTCAAGCCGCCATTGACGCATGGCAATAGCTGTAGAATAAAGACTGTGAGGGTTTTCGCCCTGCCATCGCGGCAGCCGCGTGGCTGACATTGAAAATACATATCTATTTCCGAGCCGGACAGACCTAAAGGAAACCATGGTTGTCCGGCCGATGGGTTGCGTAAGGAAACGGCGCAGTCTCCCGCGTTTGGAAAGGAAATAAACAATCGCTTGCATAATTGCAAGCTGTTTATTGCCCTTTTCTAAAGTTGAAAGGGGTTTTTTTGTTGGCAAGTGCAGTGAGTAAAATGTTTTTTATTATATAAATAGGCGGAGGATGAGAAGATGACAAAGAAACTATTGATTGCGGTACTCGGCGTGATGCTGGTCGTTTCGGCGCTGGCGGCGTGTGCGCCCGCAGTACAAACGGAACAGGCGGCGTGGTCGGTCGAGGTGCAGGGGGCGGACAGAGACGCCTTCACGAGCGAAGACTACGCAAAGCTCAATGCGGTCACCATCGACACGGTGCTCAAAACCAAGGACGGTACGGCGACGGACGAAACGTGGCAGGGCGTGCTGCTCAAGGATGTTCTCGCAGCGTTGGGTGTGAAGGAGTATGCGTCGGTCACGCTCGAAGCGTCGGACGGTTACGCGAAAGACTACACGCCGGAAATCGTGAATGATAGTCAGACGATACTCGGAACTGTGGTGAACGGCAAGGCGCTGACGGAGGAAGACGGCTATGTGTGCGCGGTTCCGGCCAGCCAGCCGGGCAACATGCGCGTGAAGCTGCTCGTGAAAATCATAATCAATGAATAAGAAAAATGGGCTCCTCACGTTGTATACATTACGGGATTTGATCCGCATTGCCCTGTGCGCGGCGCTCGGTATTGCCGTGAAGCCCTTGCTGACACCGCTCGTGCATATTGCCACAGGGCCGCTGATGATACCCGGCGGAGCGATGGCGGGCGGCTTTTATATGCTGTTCATCATTGTGCCTGTCGGGCTGACCAGAAGGCGCGGCGCATCCACGCTCACCTGCTTGCTGCAGGCGCTGCTCGTGATGGTGACGGGTGTGCCCGGCAATCATGGCGTGCTGAGCCTCGTGACGTATGGGCTGCCCGGCGTGGCGGTGGACCTCATTTCATTGATGACGGCAAGAAAGGGGCTCAATGCCTTAATCTGCTTGGCATGCGGGCTCGCGGCAAACGTCACGGGTTCGATCCTCACGAATCTGGTGTTTTTCCGGCTGCCGACGATTCCGCTGATGCTGATGCTTTTCACCGCCGCGCTGTCCGGATGCGTCGGCGGGTTGATTGCGTGGCAGCTGATCAAGCGGCTGAGGCGGGTGCGCGCTTTTGGGAAAGGAGAACCGGATGCATAAAAGGGCTTGGCTGACAGCAAGTATTTTGATACTGCTTGCGGCGGGCGTGGCGCTGTTCGCGCTGCTGAACAGCCAGGGGCTGCACAGCAGCCCGGATGACGCTGTGGCCGTCACAGCGAACGATCAAACGGCAATTTTTAATATCGACGATTTAAAGGCGCTGCCCAAAACAACGTTTTCCGCTGACCTAAACACGAACGGACAAGACCCGGTAGAAAAAACCTTCGGCGGTGTGCCGCTCATCGATGTGCTCAATCGCATGGGGGTCGATATAAACGGCGCATCACAAATTGTGTTTAAAGCGGCTGACGGCTATACGGTGGTTACATCGCCGGAGGAAGTAAAAGAGCCGGGCAATGTTTATGTGGTGTATGAAAGGGACGGCATGCCGTCCGGCACAATGGCACAGGGGGGAACAGGCCCCATAGAAATTGTGATTAAAAACGATGCGTTCTCTCAGCGCTGGTGCAAATACCTTCGGGAGATCATCATTGAGTGAAGGCACTTTGCGATAGGTGCACTGTTGACGGCAGTGCTTTTGCTAATTTATGCAGGGAGCAAAGTATGAAAATATTCAGCATTGTGGGCTATTCGCATTCCGGAAAAACGGCCACAGCGGTGGCTGTGATTGAAGAGCTGATAAGGCGCGGCTGCACCGTCGGTGCTGTGAAGGAAAGTCACCACGCGATCAGAACGGATGTGCAGGGAACGAATACCGACCGATTGCGGCGGGCGGGCGCCTCGCTCGTGGCGGCACGGGGGCAGGGGGAAACGCATGTGTTTTTTAACGAGCGGCTGCCGTTAGCGCGTATTTTGTCGTACTATGATTATGATTATGTGGTGCTGGAGGGTGTAAGCGATTCGGATGTGCCGCAGATAATCACGGCGATTGACACAGCGGGGATCGAAGCGAAATGGAACGCACATACGTTTGCGGTATCCGGCGTGATCTCCGGGCGCATGAGCGAATACAAGGGGCTGCCCGTGATCAACGGTATAGCGGATACGGCAAGCCTTGCGGATTTGATTGAAAAAAAGGCCGTGATCTGGCAGCCCGGCCGGACCGAATAGACAGCCGCGGGAAGTGAGGCGAAGAAAGTGACGGAATCGTTGAGTGCCCCTATCGAGCAAACGATCGTGGATCAAATGCACATTGCTGCGTACAGCGTGGTGAGCCGCTTTTACAGCCGACGCAATGAGGTGGTTCTCGTTCATGCGCGCCGGTTTGACGGCTCCAGCTTCGATTTTGTCTACAAACGCTACATAGCGGGCCAAATGGAAACGGAATACCGGTATCTGTCCCACATGCAGGGCGTTCTTGGGCCTCTGGTGCTGGCAAAAGGCACAAAGGCTTTGGCGCTTGAGTATATCAAAGGGCCGCTTCTGATTGAAAAGCTGGAGGAAACCGAAAAGACGGGTGAGCCGTTCTATCCGTATCTTGATATGCTGATTGACTTCTTAGACCGGTTCTATAAAGTGTTCCCGGGCTGTCTGTACGGCGATATCAATCTGCGCAATTTCATCATCGCACAAAACGGGCTGCGCGGCATTGACCTCGAATTGGCCGGGAGGGGTGAGATTGCAGACGATATCGGCAGAACGGCCGCCTACCTGCTGACATATGAGCCGTCCGGCACTCGGTACAAAAAGGACATCGCCCAATACTTTATTCACGCCGGTGCCGACCGGTTTGGTATAAGTGAAGGTGATATCATGGCCAGTATCACCATGGAGCTTGACGACATGAGAAAACGAAGACGGCTTAAAAAGAGACACTAAGCGGGATAGAATCGGAGGACAACCAAGGCCGCCAATATGGCCGCTTTACAATCCACGCTTATTCTTTTGATGTGCGTTCATGAACCGATTCTATTTGTCGGATTGAAAAACGAGAGATATTGGAGTTTCCATCTATGCCGGGGGGCGCGTTTTGCTCTCATACCATCAAAAGGTCATTTGACCAGATCTGGTTCGAGGCGTGCTTCGGCGGCCGATCAGTCCATCCATCTGAATGTTCAAAGTCTTGACGGAACACATGATGCCCCAAAACTCTGCAAAAACAGGACTTTAACTCTCCGCTTCACAATAAAAAGCATGGATGGACGTTTGCTTTTTTTGAGCGGGATAACGGTTAAACCATCTGGCGTATCAGCGTATCGCGGCTACTGTAAAGGCTGACTATTATTTTATCCTGTTGATCGCTTTGAGAATACCATGCATAATGGCCTGAGGCCTTGGCGGACAGCCCGGCACAAATACGTCCACCGGAAGGACAGAGCCGATGCCGTGTCTGGCCGCGTAAGCGTCGCGGAATATTCCGCCGCTGCAAGCGCATGCCCCAACGGCGACAACCAGCTTGGGATCGGGCGTGGCGTTGTACGTTTTGATAAGGGCAAGCTCCATATTGCGCGACACACAGCCCGTCACCAGCAGCATATCCGCATGCCGCGGAGACGCAACGAAATGGATGCCCAAACGCTCCACATCGTTGAACGGATTATTAAGCGCGTTGGCCTCATAGTCGCAGCCGTTGCAGCTGCCCGCGTCCACCTCGCGTATCTGCAAGCTGCGGCCGAATTTCTTCTTTATATTTTCCGCAAGGCGATCCTCCAGATTTTCGAGGGTTTCGCCTGTGATTGTCCCGCCGTCTTGCTGAGGTGCCGAAACCCGAAGTATGCCCCTGTCCTTCTGCGCGAGCTCGAATTCGTTCGACATGCGGGCAGCGCCAGCCGGGCAGATATCCGCACACAGCGCACAGAAAACGCACTCATCCATATTGATACCGATGCCAGCCGCGGCTCTGTCTATCACAATGGCGCGCGACGGACAGCGACGCTCGCATTCTCCGCACAGCGTACACATGGTTCTGTCGATCTCAGGAGCCCCTAGAAAAAGGCTGTTGTCCATGGGCTTGCGGGGATATTTGAGCGTCAGTCTCGGGTATTTTGTAATCTTTCCAATGGTTTTCAGCATTTTATTTTCCTCATAGGTCGTTGCCTGCGTAAGACAGGTTGAAGCTTTTGTTGATCAGCGGAAAATCGGGCACGATATTGCCGTTGACGGCGTGGCAAAGCGCAGGCCAGTTGCAAAAGGACGGCGTTCTGATTTTATATCGGAAAACGGTGTTGTTCTCGCCCGCCATAACCCAGTGAATGTTTTCGCCTCGCGGCGCTTCGGTTAACCCGAAAGCGAAGCTGTATTGTTCAATGTCCGGCAATTGTTCGGCCAGCGCAGACTGCGGCATGGTTTCAATTGCCTGTATCATCAGGCTGATCGATTCAAAGCACTCCTCAAGCTTCACGTTCATACGGCAATTGACGTCACCATTGTTGTGCATAGGCACGTTAAACTGCAGCTTGCCATAAGCCGCGTAAGGAAAGGCCTTGCGCACATCACCGCGCATGCCCGACGCCCGGCCGCCCGGGCCCACGGCGTTCAGATCCTTGGCTGTTGCCTTGGAGAGTACGCCAGTGTTCTCCACCCTGTCGATAAACATGCTGTTGGATTTGATAATGTCCTGCGTATCCTTGAGCTCCTTTTCAATCCGTTTGAGCTGTGCGATGATGCTGTTTTCCTTACCGGCGATAAATTCGTGCCTGACGCCTCCCAGACGGTTGACGCTTCTTAAAAAGCGCATGCCGCAAAGCTCATCCGCGACAGCGTAGCACCATCCGCGCATCATTCTGAACTGAAACGCCGCGAAACCATAAGCGACATCAAGGCATATGCCCGCAAGGTCTCCCATATGGCTGGTGAGCCGTTCGAGCTCCGCAAACACCACGCGCATATACGCGGCGCGTGGCGGCACATCCATTCCTGCCAGCTTTTCAACAGCCTGACAGTACGCCAGTGAGTTGGCCACGGTCTCGTCACCGGAGATACGTTCGGAAATGTAAAAGCAGCGCTCGATGCTCTCGCCTTCGCACAGCTTTTCGATGCCCTTGTGCACAAAATAAAGCTGGGATTCAAGGTTGATGATGGGCTCGCCCGCCACGCTGAAGCGAAAATGCCCCGGCTCGATGATACCGGCGTGTACGGGGCCGACGGGTATCTCGTAAACACCGTTTCCCTCCACCCGCCTGAATTCGGCCGGCTCATTGGCCCACGCCGGCCTGCAGCTGGCGTCAAAATCGTGACGCAGCGGATGGATACCCCGCGGCCAGTTGCCGTGAAGCACGAGCCTTTTGGGCTCCGGGTGCCCCGTGGCCTGAAGCCCGAACATGTCCTGTATCTCCCGCTCATACAGCGCGGCGGCAGGATTGACGGTGGTGATGGACGCAAACGTTCCATCCGGAGATTCCACCGATGTTCGGATAATCAGCAGTTGTCCCGCATCGCGGTCCGCGAAAACATAGAAAACCGAATAGCATCCGCGCCGTGTTCTCTCGTCGCATGCAAACATATCCACAAGCGCAAGGCCCATATCAGCACTGATAAAGCCGCAGATATCCTGAATATTTGATGTTTCGGCATCGAAGTAAACCTCGTTGCCGTTGGCTTCACGTCTGTTGCTGAGCATCGGTGAAAATGCATTGATCAACTGTTGTTCACATGACATGCTCATGACTGACCTCCGTTGACGATTTTGACAGCGCCGGATATCAGGTTCTTCAAGCCCTCAGGCATCGAAATTCCCGTGTATATCACGGCAGCCAGCATCAACACCAGCGCGCACACGCCGGGGATGTTCGTTTCTCCATGCTCAATGGCATTGTCCTCTTTTCTGGCGAAAAACATATTGAACAGCGCATAAATGATGCCTGCAAAAACAACCGCCAGAATCAGCGCCAGCGCGATGCCGAGAATGATCCGTCCGGTGCTTGCCTGATTCGAGAAAACAGATGCCAATATGTTGAATTCGCTTGCAAAGACGCCGAACGGAGGCATCCCGCCTATGGCGAAAAGGCCCAGCATAAAGACCGTTCCCGTGACGGGCAGCGCTTTAAACACACCGCTCACCTTGCCGATATCGCGCGTGCCGAACTTTTGCAGCACGCCGCCCGAGGACAGGAAGAGCATCGATTTTGTCAGCGAGTGATTGATCATGTGAAAGAACGCGGCAAACAGCGACGCGGGGGTAAAAAGCCCCACAGACAGCGAAATGATGCCCATATGCTCGATGCTGGAATACGCGAGCAGCCGCTTGTAGTCCTTCTGTGTGATGATAAACAGCGCCGCCGTGAGTATCGACAGCAGGCCCGCCGCGATCATCAAGCCGCCCGTAAAACCGTTGCTTCCGATGTTTCTGTTGACGATCGCCACAGCGCGAATGATGCCGTACATCGCGCCGTTCAGCAACACGCCGGAAAGTAACGCGCTTATCGGCGAAGGGGCCTGGCTGTGCGCGTCCGGCAGCCATGTGTGCATGGGGGCAAGCCCCGCCTTGGTACCAAATCCGATGAGTATAAATATAAAAGAGAATTTGAGTATGGGGCTCGAGAGCGACTGTGCGCCGGAAAACAGTGCGGTCCAGTCCAGCCCCCTTTCCTCACCGAGTACACCCGACGAGGACACATACAAAAATATGATGCCGAGCAATGCGATCGCAATGCCGACCGAGCAGATGATCACGTATTTCCACGCCGCTTCGAGCGCCGATTTGCCGTTGCCGAAGCCCACCAAAAAAACCGATGCCAGCGTTGTCGCCTCTATCGCGATCCACATCACGCCCATGTTTCTCACCGTCAGCGCGAGTATCATCGTGAAAATAAACGTATACATGAGCATATAGTAAACTCTGATTCTTTTGCTCGTGATCTCGCCGCGGGCTTTCTCCGTTTCCAGATAACCGACTGAATAAACGGCGGACATCAGGCCTATAACCAGCACAATGTCCAGTACGATGATGCTGACCTGATCCACATAGAACAGCCCGTCAAGAAATCCGTATCCATACGTGCCCGCGGTCATCACCTGCGCGGTCACAAAACAGCCTCCTGCAACCAGCACAGCGGAAACGGCGATGCTCACACCGTGCAGCGCCTTGTCCCAGCGCAGCAACGCAAACAGCGCGATGGCGGCAACCGGTGCAATCCATAACATGATTCCCATATCATTAACCCTTCAGTTTGTTCAGCCTGTCGATATCGATAGACTCGAAACGTTCGTTGATCTTGAACACCATCGAGCCAAGTATCAGCACCGACGTCATAATATCCACAAAAATCCCCATATCGATGATAAACGGCAACCCATCCGTTGCAAAAAGCGCGGTGACAAAAAGCCCGTTCTCGATTTCGAGCAAACCCACGATTTGCCCGATTGCCTTTTTTCTGCTGATGATAAAAAACAGCCCAATCAGAACAATGGATATCGAATTGACGAGCAGCAGCATATCTGTACCCGTAAAACAGCCGACAGCGGACAGCGAGAAATAAGTGAGCACCACGAGACCGCAGCTGATCATGACGAGCAGCGGAATGTTCATCAGAAAATCTTTCTCGACTCTGTATTCCACAGACGCCCATGTTTTGTGCAGCATATGGGGTATATATATAATCTTCAGCGCCACGATAATTGCGCTGATCACAAGCAGATCGATGCCGCCCCGCTCCGCGATGCGGCTTATACCCGTGACGCAGGTGACGGCAGCGATGAACACAGCCTGCAGCCGCAGTACCGTAATGTATGATTTTATCCTTTTGCTGGCCATCAGCATGATGGCGGACAGCAGGATGAGGACAGAAAAGATCGAATTGAATGTATCCATCGCTACCTCCCGAAAACGAAGAACTGCAGGAACCCGACAAACGACAATATAAACGCCAGCGCCGCCAGATTGGGGACGCTGAAAAACCGCATTTTAACGGTAAAGGACTCAATGATGCCTGTCAGCACTGACGCAAGCGTGACCTTTACCAGATAAATCAGCAGCGACAACGCCACAGCAGCGGCGCCCGTCGCGCCCAGTAGCTGGTCCGTCGGAACGAATATGTTGATCAGCAGCGTGAAGAACACAAGCTGCTTCACAGAGGCGCCATACTCCATCAGCGCAAGGCCGCGGCCCGAGTATTCAAGCAGCATCGCCTCATGAACCATCGTCAGCTCAAGATGCGTGGACGGATCGTCCACCGGAATGCGTGAGGTTTCGGCTATGATGATGATCAGCATGGCCAGAAAAGACAATATGAACATGGGGTTGAGCAGCGGCGTTCCCGCAGCGCTCGCCGCATGCATGATATCAAAAACGGATGTCGAGTGTGCGTAGAGGCCCAACGTCAAAAATGTCACCAATATGGACGGTTCAATGAGAGCCGATAACATCGCCTCGCGGCTGCCGCCCATGCCGCCGAAGGTGCTGCCTGCGTCGAGCGCGGATATCACCATAAAAAACCGCCCGAGCGCCAGCACGGAAAACAGCATGATGACATCTGCGGGGAACGAAGGGGCCGCCATGACTGTTGTGACCGGCACAAAAAGAGAGGCGGATAGAGCCGTACCAAACACGATGAACGGTGTGACACGGGATATCCACGAGGTGGTTTCTGAAACGATGGAACGCTTTTTGAACAGCTTAAACAGGTCAAAATATTGTTGCAGCAAAGGAGTTCCCTTGCGTTTTTGCGTCAGCGCCTTCACTTTTATTATCACGCCGTTTAAAAGAGGCGCAAACAGGAGGATGACGGCAATCTGCAGGACTGCGTAGGTAAGTGTGTTCATGAATCCCCCTTACGAAAAAATACTGTACAGCATCATGGCAACAACCGCGAACAGGATATAGGCAAGATATCTTCTGACGCTGCCTGTTTGAACGGAGTATTTTGCCTTGTTTGATGCCTTCTGAACAAACCGTGTTAACGGCTGATAGAGATACTTTTCAATGACGGATTCTGACCCCATGGTATACATCATTTTCTCGGGATGATAGGGAGAATCGCCGCTTGTTTTCAGCACTCTTGTCGGCCGGAACAATATCCGGAACACGATTTTCAATGGTTTTGAAAAGCCCGTTGCGGTCGTCTGCATTCTCGCGCTGAGCGCTTCGTAACCGCAATCCCAGGTGCCGTATTTGCGCCTGATATACTTGCCGCCCACGATGCGCAGCACCAGCAGCGTCAAAACGAGGATGCCCGACAGTATCACAGCCAAGCTCAACGGTGATATGCGGCTGCCCGTGGCTTCCAATGGCAGGCTGGCGAAAAGCAAGCCCCCCTCAAGCTGAGACACCGGCGAGACCCCGCCAATGGTCGCCGTCACCATACCGGCGGGTTTTATAAATTCCATCGGGAACAGCCCTGCGGCAAGGCATAACAGCGCGGGTATGCCCATTCCAAGCTTCATTGTCCAAGGGACGTCTTTGGCGTTTGATGCAATTTCCGACCGCGGTTTACCAAGGAACGAAATGCCGAAGAGCTTGGCAAAGCATGCCACCGCAAGCGCGCCGGAAAGGGCCAGCGCGGCGACCGCAAGCATGGAGAGTATGTTGATGCCCGCGTGGCCGGGGGTCATCCCCGCGAAAAGCGACTGATAAGTGAGCCACTCGCCCACAAAACCATTGAACGGAACGAGCGCGGCAACGGCGAGCGAGAAGCACAGCATCAGCAGCGCTGTGGCCGGCATTCGCTTGATCAGCCCGCCGAGTTTTTCCATGTCCTTTGTGCCTGTGGCATACTGTATGGAGCCCGCGCCCAGAAACAGCCCGCTTTTAAACAGCGTATGGTTAAGTGCATGGAACAGAGACGCTGTGAGTGCGAGCGATCCGACGCCTGTTTTCCCCTGCGCAAACGCGATAAAGCTTATGCCAAGCCCGATGAGTATAATCCCTATGTTTTCTATGCTGCTGTAGGCAAGCAGCCTTTTGATGTTTTGTTCCATCATGGCGTAGGCGACGCCCAGTACCGCCGATACGGCCCCCAGAATGAGCAGCGCCTCACCCCACCAAACCTCTGTTCCGAGATATCCCAGCACAAAACGCAGGATTCCGAATATCGCCGTTTTGATCATGATGCCCGACATAAGCGCCGACACATTGCTGGGTGCCGCAGGATGTGCCGCAGGCAGCCAGATATGCAGCGGGATCACGCCCGCTTTTGTTCCGAAGCCGATAAGGAAAAACACGAACATGAGGTTTTTGATGCCTGGAGGAATGGCGTTCGAACCCGAAAACATATCAAATGTGCCGGTGTAAGCGTACATCAGCATGAACGCGGCGAGCAGGAAAGCCGTGCCGATTCCGGTCATAATCAGATAGAGTGTGCCTGCCTTTCTGCTTTCCTCCTTCTCCGACTCAAAGACAACGAGAAAATACGAAACACCGGACATGATCTCCCAGGTGATCAGGAAAAAGACCGCGTTGCCTGACGTAAATACCAGCATCATTGAGAGAATAAACGTGGAATACAGAAAACCGAATATGCCGGTCTTGTGGCCTTCGTAATGCGCCATGTAGCCGATTGAATACAGCGAGACACACAATGAGATGACGGACAGACCAAGTATAAAATAGGCCGATAATGTATCGATACGTATTATAAAGGAAAGCAATGGGATTTGCGTTTTGAATACATCGAAAATCAGCGGGCCGCTGCCCGAAATGATAAACTGGAGAGAAAACCCAAGGCTTAAAGCCGCCGCGAGAATGCAGAATAGATTGGAAACGATTCTGCACAGCCTATGCTTTCCCGCAAGAACCAAAGAAACCACGGCAGCGAAGATATACACCCATAAAGAAGCGGAAAATAACCCAAGCGGGCTCAACACATTCAATAAAAAGACAACCCCCCGACTAAAGTGCAAAATAACCGTACGTCTGCAAAACATAAAGTATATTTGCCCAATATAACGACAGGGAGTTCAGCAACTATTATGACAATATACTTTTCTTTTTGTGATGCAATCACAGTGTTATTCACAAAAATATTAACAGCAATTATAAATTGCTGTATTCACTCCGCATTACAGAGTAGCACTGCATTATATTGACGTCAAGATGAATTAATTTCTTTATGTTGACGAAATTGTTCGTGATTTTTTGCTAGAGGATGTTTGAGTTGTTCAAATACACATTGGAGAATTTGTTCTTCTGTACGTTATTATTTTTTGAATAATTGTAATAATATTTCTGCCCAGAATTTAACTGAGACATTGATGCATGAAAAAAGCTCCAATCCTTTTGTAAAGGAATTATGGAGCTATGTCCTGGAGCCGCTAATCGGATTTGAACCGATGACCCCTTCCTTACCATGGAAGTGCTCTACCTGCTGAGCTATAGCGGCAGAAAAATGCTGCGAGTGCTATTATAAAGCATCCGCGGCGGTATTTCAAGTGTTTTTATTGCGACACCGCGCGCCATTATATAACGATATGATGCAGAAATTCTATCGGTCGTAAACACAGGTACCGAGCGAGTCAATCGCGACGATAAGCGGCACTTGGTTAAACGTCAAACGGCGGATTGCTTCCGCGCCTAGGTCCGCAAACGCAACGTCTTCTGCCCGGGTGATATGTGAGGCAATCAGCGCGCCCGCACCGCCCACAGCCGCAAAGTAAACCGCGCCGTTCCTTATGATGGCCTCCCGTACTTCTGCGGACACAGGCCCTTTGCCGATGACGAAGGAAAGCGCGAGATCGTAGAGCGTGGGGGCATACGCGTTCATGCGCGACGATGTGGTGGGCCCGCACGAGTTGATCAAGCGGCCCGGCATATCGGGGCAGGGCCCCGCGTAATAGATGCCGCTCCCGGCGATCTCAAACGGCAGCGGTTCGCCGGTTTGTATCATTTTATACAAGCGCGCGTGTGCCGCGTCCCGCGCGGTGTAAACCGGGCCCGAGAGCGTCACGCTGTCTCCGGCTTTCAAGCGGCTTTTTATTTCGGCGCTCAACGGCGCGATTAAATCGATCATGGTATGCTCCTCACAGCGTGATGCTGGCATGGCGTGCGGCGTGGCACTGAAAATTGACGGCCACAGGCAGCCCCGCAATATGTGTCGGGTATTTCTCGATATGGACGGCGAAGCAGTAGTTGCTGCCGCCGAAGCCCATCGCGCCGATACCGAGCGCATTGATATCATCTTTAAGGGTTGCTTCGAGCTCGGCAAGAAACGGATCGGGATTGACGCTGCCGATGTCGCGCAGCAGCTGTTTCTTGGCCATCAGCGCGCATTTTTCAAACGTGCCGCCGATGCCGACGCCGAGCACCACGGGCGGGCACGGGCTGCCGCCTGCGGCCTTCACGCATTCGATCACGAAGTGTTTGATGCCGTCGAGGCTGTCGCTGGGCTTGAGCATTGCGATTTTGCTCATGTTCTCGCTGCCAAAGCCCTTGGGCGCGGCGGTGATTTTGAGCACGCTGCCGGGCACGAATTCGCAATGAATCACGGCGGGGGTATTATCTTTTGTGTTGTCGCGTGTAAACGGGTCCAGCACCGATTTGCGCAGATAGCCTTCATCGTAGGCCGCGCGCACGCCGTCGTTGACGGCAGCGTTGAGTGAGCCCTCAATATGCACATCCTGCCCGATTTCGAGGAATACGACGGCCATTCCTGTGTCCTGACAGTAGGGCATCAGCGTCTCCTCAGAAATCTGCGCGTTGAGCAGCAGCTGGCGCAGCCCTTCTTTTGCGGGCGGACACGATTCGTTTTCGTGCGCCTTACCAATCGCATCGATAACATCGGGGCCCGGCATGCGGCAGGCGCTTAAAAACAGGTTTTTTACGGCCTGTGTGATTTTAGCCGATTCAATAATTCGCATAAAATAGTCCTTAAATCTTGATGCGTTCATTATAGCGAAACGCGGGGGATAAGTAAACCGAATACCGCCGGACACAAAAACGCTCCGCTTGAAGCGAGACACAGGCTGTCGATAAAGTCTAAATATGCGCTCACAGATAAACAGTGATGAGTGCGACATACCGGAAAAAGGCGACTGATTTTAACCATTTAAAGCCAATATCCCTCCCCCAGTCACCTATCGGTGACAGCCCCCTCATCAGAGGGGGCCACGATAGCAGAGCTTTTTGACACTCTGCGTCCCGCTTAAAGCGGGACAGCAGAACTGCGAATGAAACCGTATAAAGGGGATTGTTAAGGCTTCCGCTTTGAGGGGAAGCTGCCGCCGACAGGCGGCTGATGAGGTGTCTGTGCGGACAAACTTGAGCCCGACACCTCACCCGGCACCGCGTACCACCTTCTCTTCGAGGAGAAGGCCAACCGGTTAATCGCCGTAAAATAAAACGTCCCGCTCAAAGCGGGACGACTGTTTGTGTATGCTTTTATCCGTTCGGGAACAGCTCGGCCATCCTCTCGTTTGGAACATTGAAATACGACTGGAGGCTCTTGATTGCGTTTTGGCGCCTGTTCTTTATGGAGCCGCGCAGGTCTTCAATGTTGTTTTCCCAGCTGCTCATGGATGAAGGTGATCCCCATCTTTTGATGGTGCGCGGCATTTCATCGCGCATGGATGCCACCATTTCATCAAAAAGCGAAAGCAGCCTGTCTTCTGTGAGCACTGTGTTCAAAACCTCGGCATAGCGCGTCACAAACGCGTCACACCATGCGGCGTTCTTCTTAAACCCGTAATACAGCCCCGTATCAATCCAGAACTGAGTGCCGTCCGTGTGCATCGGGCCGTTGATGCCGGTGGCGCTGAACAATGAGCCGAGGTTAAAGCCGCTGGACCCGCCCATGGCCATATCCAAATCGTAAAAGACCGGCCGCCATTTCAGCGCGTTGTCAGATGTGTGCGCGTATTTTTGGTTGTAAAAATCGCTGCTGTTAAAAAAGCTCGTCGCGATCAGATAGTCCATGAAATACGCCGAATCGGCAATATCGGTGTATTTGGCAAACTGTTCGTCGCTCGACGTGCCGCTTTTGGCGACCGAGAACACACGATTGATGCTCGCTTTTTCTCCGACATAGATATATTGATTACGCGCCATCTCCACTTTGTCGGCATCAATGCCATACCGCGCCGCGAAGTAATCCTCGTTTTGATTCTCCTTGAACTCATAGAGGCCCCAGTAATTGCCGTTGATATAAACAGCCGCAAACCGGGTTTGCATGTTGTCGATATTCATACCGTTCACAGCCATGTGAAAGTAGGCATCTCTCAGTCGCGTATCGCCACAGTCCTGACCCATGTTGCGCAGCGAAAGCGATTTGAATGTGGTGATATCATAGTCCTTAAAGAAAGGGTAGGTCACTTCGCTTTGTCCATAGCCGCCGCGCAGATACAGATTGATTGAGCGCTGCGGGTATTGCCGTGTGCCCGCGCCCGCAATGCGAAAGCCTGCGGGGAATTTGACGCCGAGCGTGCCGTCCGGCTCGTAATACTCCACGTAACCCGCACGTTCGCGCCCATCGCCGCGTTGCTGGCTTGCAAACACGTATTGCTTATCGCTTTCGGTGATAGACAGGCAGATGACGGGCAGCGAATGCTTGTCTTCAAACAAATATGTGGCCACCGTTTGGTCGCTCGGAAGCTTACCCTCCGCCACGGCAATGGCCCGCACCGTCTGCGTGGCGGATATCGGAATCGGGCCCGCGTAAGGCGTGGAATTCTGCGTGGGCGTGGAACCGTCCAGCGTGTAGAAAATCGACGCGTCTGGCGTTACGGCCTTGATTTCGAGTGTGACCGGCGCGCTCTGATAGCCGCCGCTCACTGAAAAGAGCGGCGCAGCGCAGTAGCCGCTCACCGTGCTGCCGCCGTTGGGCGCGCCTTTTGTGGGTGCGGAAAAGAATACTGCTGTCGCCGTATCCTCCGGCAGACGGCCCTTGGATATGCCGGGGCGCAGCACGCCCGTATCCAACTGATCAAGCACCAGCCCCTGCGGGTTCGAGAGGTACAGTGTTTCACCCGAGAGTGAGATGCCCAGTTTGCCTGATGTTTCGCCGTTCTGATAGCTGCTGATCACGGTATAGCCGCCCGCGCCGATCTGTGCGGAGCCGATCTGCCACTTCTTCAGGTCGCTGCGCGAGTCGGAAAGGTAATAGCCTGATATGTCCATGTCGGCCGGCGTGTTGTTAAAAAGCTCAATCCAGTCATCCTGATTGTCCTTGGCGGCGCTGACGCTCGAGACTTCATTGATCATTAGAGAAGAAGTGCCGCTTATCGCGGCAACTTCGGCAAAGCCCTGTGTGTTGTTGGGAGAGAGCGGCGTTGGCTGATAGAAGAACATCCAGCTTCCGTCCGCACCGAGACCGTAGGACACATTGTCTTTTGTTTCCGCAGGCAGGTCGATCGTCTGCGATGTGCAAGCGCTGATGTTCGTGAGGAACAGCTGCTTCTCGTCGCTGCCGATTTTGAAATTGGCATGAATCTCGGCATCGCTTTTCTCCTTGCCGGAGAGATAAACGATGGCATAACCGTCCGGCGCGATTTCAACGCTTGGTAGCCTGTATTTCAGCAGCCGTGCCTTATCGTCCGACAACGCGTAATCCGCGAGATTCACCGCCTGACCGGAGGTATTGTGAAGTTCCACCCAGGGGCTGCGGTCACCGTCCTCGTCGATGATCGAGAAGCTGTTTTTTAGCAGTATTTCGCTGACGGTCACGTCGCTTGTGCCATCGGTAATCACGATGGAATCCGACACATCGGTGCCGTTCGCCGTACCGGGTGTGGGCTGCTTGTAGTAAACCGCTTTGCCCACGTCGCCCTTGCCGGCAGAAATGCCGGCTGGGGTTGCCGCATCCCACGAAATTTTATCCACCACGTTGGCAAACACATCGAGTATCGCTACGGTGGATTCCTCACTGCTGATTTTAAACGGTATCTGCGCGTCGCCCTCAGCACCTGTGAAACGCAGCAGCGCGTATTCGCCCGCCGCGAGTGACAAAGGCGGCATTTTGGCTTTTTTGGGGTCGGAGAGGTTTTCGGTGATATAATAATCCGAGAGTTCAATCGCTGTATCGCCGGCGTTGTAAAGCTCGATCCATGCATACGGATCCGCGTCCGTCACGCTCTGCGGCAGTATTTCGCTGATTTTTAATTGATCGTTAACCTTGCTGCTGATTTCTTCAATGGACTCAAACCCCTGCCCTGAATTGGCTGCGCCGGGTGTGGGGTTCGGGTAGAAATGATAAGTGCCTTTATCGTCCGCACCGTAAGAGATATCTGATTCGAGCGCGGGAACCGAGAGCTCCTGAACGGTACCGTAAGGAGATGACAGCTTCAATTCGGCACCGCTTTTTGAGAGCTTAAAGCCCGTGCAGAATTGCCCGGCATTTTCGTCAATGGAAGCGCAGCAGTAAACGAGAAGGTAGGCACCCGCTTCGACGCTGGTGCCTTCGGGAAATTCAAACTTATTGCGTCCTGCTTCGGTAATGGCAAAGCCGCTTAAATCTATTGCTTTATCTGAAGCGTTATGAAGCTCAATCCAATCCGGGTTCCCAAAGACCGGGTCAATGAGAGAACTCGAATTCGAGCTGACCACTTCGGAAATAATGAGCCCGCTAATCGGTGCTCCGGACGTTTGCTGGCTGCATCCTGCTGCCGTTGTGCATAACATCAGCACAGCCAAAAGAACGATCAATAGTTTCTTCATTGTTTTCCCGCTTATCTGACAGTAATCGTGTGATGCATGCATTATAATACAATTATTTGAAATTAACAATGACTGAAATGGTTTTGCGTGTTTATTCATAATGTTTTCATAATTTGGTTGAACGCTTTTTCAAGAATATCAGTACAGATCCGGCTTGACTTTTGCCCCGTATATGTTATAATCTCATCTGCGACTAAAAATATGCGAGGGTGGCGGAACTGGCAGACGCGCACGTTTGAGGGGCGTGTGGTGTACACCGTAGGGGTTCAAGTCCCCTTCCTCGCACCAAGGAAACCGTGATGATATCACGGTTTTTTTATTTGTACACTTTAGTGTGGTTTTGAGAGCGAAAGCGGACAAAACCAAATAAACCACCGGGTCTGCCGGTGGAGGGAGTTAGCTTAAAGAAAAAAGGCTCCGATGTTAAGATGGTGAAGCGACCACATCATCAACAAAGTAGGAAAGTCCCACGCTATTTTTTGCCGCGAATCATCAAAAAATCTGAGCAATAATGAAGACTTGGGTATTCCCGGCCAAAAACATAGGGAATGGCGCTGACTTATCATGAAGTGCATGAAACTTTTGATGAAAAAAATCGCGCAACAAGCAGTGCCATTATCGGCAAGCGACCTCATGCCATCGGTTTTGGTTATATTAAGGAAGGTAAATTAAAAATTTGACACCGGCTAACAAGACATATGGATGCCTTGTTAGCGAAACTTTTTAGCTGTGATAGCGCGAGTGCCTGCTATTTACCGGGGGTTGTAGTGCTGTGCAATCTGCTGCGTTTTGGTATCGACAATCACCCCTTCTTTTCCCTTTGCCACAAGGCTGTCAATCGCATGGGCAGGGGTTCCGTCATCTGTGATAATCGCGTCGATTTTATGAAGAGGCAAACACAGACAGAGCGCAGAGACGCCGAATTTTGAATGGTCCGCCAAAAGGACCACCTTTTTAGCCACGCCGGCCAAAGCTTTTTTTGAGTCGATAAGCGTGATCGTTTTTTCAAAAGCGCCGTCTGAAAGAATCGCACTGGTTGTGAACGGCATAGGCGCTGCTGCCCGAATCAATGGTAATGATGCTGTTTGGTTTTCCACACAGCAACACGGCGCTTGAGTTTATCACTTTCATGAGCTATAATACCATTAAATGCAATAATAAGAATATACGGTTATTGTAAAAATTTGCGACCGAACAAGGAGAGACATTCAAGCCGTTTTTCTCGCATCCCCAAAGGCCCACGTTCTTGAACGTGGTTTTTTAATAGCCAAAGATACCAATAGTATGACAAAAGGAGAGTGATAATAATGAGTCGGGCAAATGAGGCGGCAGCGTGTTTTAATCAGGGGTTTAATTGCGCGCAAGCTGTTTTCTCCACGTACTGCGAACAGTTGGGTATGGACAAAAAAACCGGTTTGAAAACGGCGTGCGGATTCGGTGCAGGAATGGGACGGCTGGGAGACACATGCGGCGCGGTGACGGGCGCTTATCTTCTGATCGGCCTTAAGCATGGAAAGTGCGAAATGGACGATAATCCGTCCAAAGAAAAGACGTATGAACTCGTGCAGGAGTTTGACAGAAGATTTAAAGAGAAAAATGGGTCGACAATATGCCGTGAGCTGGTGAAAGCGGATTTTCTCACCGGTGACCAGCAGCTGGCCGCTGCACAGGTGAAAGCCGTGTGCCCCGGCCTCGTTCGTGACGCGGCAGAAATTATTGAAGACATGCTGTTTCTCGAATAAATAAAATGAGCAGCCTGAGACGGCAATGCCGGGCTTAGACGGCTGATATCGTCACAAATATGTTGAGGAGAGTATCTTGTCTGTGATCCGCGACGCAGGAGCGATGACGACGATGTGAACTGAAATCCCATGGAAAACAACATGGAATACGTTCCATTTCATAGTCACGCCACTGCACTCCTCAGCATGACAGTATGGATTTTTTATCAAGCTGAACCCTGCAATGCCGGCTTTACAGAGTGTTATAAACCCTATTGCCGCGGCTCTCTCTGGCGACGATAAGTCATGGGGGGAGTGGAGGCTGTCGCCGATAGGTGATGAGTCACTCTTTCCGGCACTTTGTACCCATCACCGATCCATCGTTTTAGAAACAGTCATCTTTAAGACAAGGCTATTAGATTTTGTCAGCAGTTTGAGCCCGGCAATGTCGGGCTTTTCAATTGTGTTTAACACGCAGACGTGATATTGTGAATGAACATAGATACTTTTGGGGGACATATGTATAACGATCTGTTTTCTATAGGGGGCCTGACCATTCATTCCTACGGGCTGATGATTGCGATGGGCTTTGCTGTCGCCATTATCATGAGCTATACCCGCGCGAAGGCTTACGGTCTGAAAAAAGAAGCCATCATCGATATTGCGCTGCTCGCCATGATTTTCGGTTTCTTAGGCGCAAAGCTTTTATATGTGATTGTAGAATACAAAGCGTTCTTTGAAAATCCCTTGCGGGTGCTCGGTTCCGAAGGCTTTGTGGTATACGGCGGCATCATTGGCGGTGTGGCGGCGGCCATGGTTTACTGCCGCAAGAAGAAGCTTAGCTTCATGAGCTACTTTGATCTCGCCATTCCGGCCGTGGCGGCGGCGCAGGGCTTTGGGCGGATCGGCTGTTTTCTTGCGGGCTGCTGCTACGGCTGTGAGAGCGGTTTTTTCGGCGTGATCTTTCCCGAGGGCAGCATTGCTCCGGCGGGGATTCCGCTGCTGCCCACGCAGCTTATATCATCGGCGGGAGATTTTCTTATTGCGCTGGTGCTTGTGCTGTACGCGAGGAAATCCAAAATTAAAGGGAACGTGGGGGCGCTGTATCTGCTTTTGTATGGTATCGGGCGCTTTGGCATCGAGTTTTTCAGAAGCGATGCGCGAGGCAGCGTGGGTACGCTGTCTACGTCGCAGCTGATATCCATCTTCTTTGTGGCCGGTGCGGTTTTGCTTTTTATTCTCAATAAAAAGCGCGGTGAACCCGCGGATATGCGTTTGACAAAAGAGCAAGTGAAGGCTGATACGGAGAAACCCGAGCAAGAGCCTCAGGAAAGATAAAAGCGCCAGCCGGCTATAATAAGGATATTGATGCAACAAGCAGAAAGCTTGCGACAGAAAATATGCAGCCATATAGCGGCAGATGAGGAATAAAGATATGAAAAAACGTGAAATCACGAAAATCGTACGCGGTTACGCAACCACAGACGGAGCCGGGGTGAAGCTGACCCGTGTGCTTTCACACTCGGAAACGAAGGATTTCGATCCTTTTTTAATGCTGGACTTTTTTGATTCAACAGATCCGTCGGACTATACGAAGGGGTTCCCGATGCACCCGCATCGGGGCATTGAAACAATCACCTATTTAATTGAAGGGTGCATTGAGCATGAGGACAGCCTCGGCAACAAGGGCACCATACTCGCGGGGGAAAGCCAGTGGATGACGGCGGGCAGCGGCATTCTGCATCAGGAAATGCCCAAGGCCTCCGAGCGAATGCTCGGTATACAGCTGTGGCTTAATCTGCCTCGGGATCAGAAAATGGCCAGCCCCGCTTATTTGAGCATCACGGGTGAGATGATAGCGCAAACAAAAAAGGATGATGCGGTGATCCGTGTGCTGTCCGGTCAGTTTGAGAACGAAACGGGCGTTATACCGCGCCATATTCCCGCAAGCATTTATGATATCGAGCTTACGGCAGGCGGTGAGGTCGGCATAGCCACAAAACCGGAAGAAACGGTTTTTGTTTTTGTAATCGGAGATGCGGTGATTAACGGGCAGCCAATTTCTGCGCATAGCGCTGTATTATTCGGCGAAGGGGATGAGATTAATGTTTGTGCATCTGCCGATGCCGGGCTGCGATTCTTATACTTCTCGGGCAAGCCGCTTCATGAGCCCATCGCATGGGGAGGCCCCATCGTCATGAACACTCAAGAGGAACTGGCGTTTGCCTTTGATGAATTGCGCCGGGGAACTTTTATTAAGCACTCATAAATACGCGTTAAAATAATCTTAATGACAAGAAGAGGATAATCGCGCGGTGAAAAGCTATCAGAAAGGGCTTATCGGCTGTTTCGGATGCTCTGCCGATAAAACGCCGACGTTGTGATATGCAGGCGGCATTTGCATTTTGAGGCTCGTCCGCCTTATCGGTATCTTGCGATTAAGGAACGACAAATCAGTTCGACATTGCCGAGAGACCGTTTTTCTCACGGTGATTCTATTAAGTGCGATATTCGTGTGAAACTCTATATGCTGATATAATATGGGGTCAAGTCACTCAGCCGCGTTGCTGGCGGATTGCGAAATATTCTGCTATAATTTATAATTAAAGCAAGTTTATACATGCCTATATTGGATAGCAGGAGGCATCAGCATGCCGGAAACGCGTTTTGCGCCTGAGACTCAGCATCGTTTTAATCCCGAAAAATCAAGCTTTTGGAGCAACAATCTGGCCCTTATTCTTCAGCTTGGTTTATTTGCAGTTTTGATGATGGTTGTAATGGCAGCTGTCCCCGAATTCTATGTTCCAAGAAACTTATCAACGCTGGCAGAACAAGTCATTCCAAAGACCATTTTGGCTTTTGCTCTGGTGCTGACAACCCGGTTAAAGGGAATTGACCTGTCAGTCAATGCTGTATTTGCAGTGTCTTGCTGGGTGCTTGCGGGTTTTATGATAGAGAACAAGATGGTACCGGGGCTGATTCTGGCGCTTGCAGCGGGGCTGGCACTGGGGGCGGTTAACGCAGCGGTTCAAATGTTTATCCACATCCCATCCGCTGCGCTGACAATGACAGTTTCCGCCGCTGTTTCCTTCGGTATAACGCTGATGGCTGGTTGGATTGCGAGCATCTTCTGGGACGGCAAACCGATTATGGTGAGATCGGAAGGGGAGGAGTTATCGACCTTCGGCGTGATGCCGCTGATTGCCGCCCTGATATTTGTTCTGCTGCTTCTTTTTTTCACCAAACTCGGTGCGCAAGGGCAGCTGCAAAAGCGTCATATTTTCATGACATATGCGGGAAGCGGATTGCTTTTTGCGCTGGCCGCGAGCTTCACAGCTATGCGGGTGCTGGCAATCAGGCCGCTTGTTTACGGTTCGGCGCAGATACTCTTCGTGTTGTTCATCTCAGGGGCGCTGCTGATTAGCCGGTCGGCCAAGCCGCGCATCGTGCCTGTGGTAATTGCCCTGATGGCCACATTGAATTGGAGCATATTTTCAAATATACTCGTCAATTTTCGTGCGAACCCATATATACAAAGTATAACGTTTCTCATACTGACGGCTGCGTTCATTATACCCGCGTTTATTGTTCAGCGCGGCTGCCGTTCCCGGATATAAACGGCATCACTTGTTGACTGTTCAAATTAAAGGTATAATAAGACATAAATCTGAACGAATAGAGGAGACTCATGGAAAGCGATAAACGAATCGCGGTGCTTATCGACGCGGACAACGTGTCTGACAAATACATCAAAGCGATACTCGACGAAATATCCAATCATGGCACGCCGACCTATAAGCGCATTTACGGCGACTGGACAAAGCCGCAGCTCGCCTCGTGGAAAAACGTGCTGCTCGCCAACTCGATCACACCGATCCAGCAGTACAGCTATACCACGGGCAAAAACGCGACGGACGCTGCGCTGATAATAGACGCGATGGACATCTTGTACTCGGGAAATGTGGAGGCGTTTTGCATCGTTTCAAGCGACAGCGACTTTACACGCCTTGCCGCGCGTCTGCGCGAATCGGGCATGTTCGTGATCGGCATGGGCGAAAAGAAAACGCCCACTGCGTTTATATCCGCGTGTGAAATATTCAAATATCTTGAGGTTTTAGGCACGCCGACACCGGCTGTAAAGGAAGAGCCTGCAAACGGCAATGGCAAGGCTGCACCCAAGGAAGGCATGGCGAGCAGGGAAGAGATTATTGAAGCGCTCAAGGTCATTATCACGGAGAGCTCCGACGAAGACGGCTGGGCGTATTTGGGGCAGGTGGGAAAGGTGCTGAACAAGCGCTATCCTGATTTTGATACGCGTAACTACGGTTTTTCCAAGCTGACGCCGTTTGTCTCATCGCTCAAGCAGTTTGAAATACAGTCGCGCAAAACGAGCAGCCCCAACAATGTACACAAATATGTGCGCATCAAGGAAACAAAGAAATGATCTGATCACGTAAATGCATTGAAACAATGAAATGGCGCCCCGCCGGTTTTTGCCGGCGGGGCGTTTGTATGAATCTGAGAGATGTGTATCAGCAACGCCCCCATGGGCCGCAGTTGTTCCAGCCAAAACCTCCGCCAAGCCCGCCGCAAGGTCCGCAGCCGCGATTAAAACCGAGGAACCCAAAGGTATTGCCACAAGGTCCGCCGCAGCAGCGGCAGCTGCCGCAGGCACCGCCGCAAGGTCCGCCGCAGCACCGGCATCGGCCTTCACCGCAAGGGCCGCAGCTGTTGCAAGGCCCACAATTGTTGCAGGGCCCACAGTTGTTGCAGGGCCCACAGTTGTTGCAGGGGCCGCAGCCGCATTCGTCAAAGCCGCAGGGGCCGCAGCCGTTAAGACAGCTCAAGAGCAACAAGAGCTTAAAACAGTTATCGTTCATGTGTTTATTCACCACCTCAAATCATAAAGGCTTAATTTAAACTATTCATCCGTTAAAAAATTGTGATTAGCCCGAAGAAACTATATTGCATTATTCAGTAGTCTGTGCTAAGATCAAACCATCTACTGAACATAATATAGTACTGGATTAAAGCTAAGAGGGAGGGCTCATGAACGCACAGTTTAAAAAAGGCGTTTTGGAGCTATGCGTGCTCGCCATGCTCAACAAAAAGGATACGTATGGCTATGAACTTGCGGAAAAAATATCCTCGCGCATCGAGATAGCAGAAGGAACGCTGTATCCGCTGCTTCGAAAGCTCAAGACCGACGGGTTGTGCGAGACATATATTTCGGCAGAATCAGGTGGACCGCCGCGCAAGTATTACACGCTGACGGATAAAGGCAGGAAGGCCGAAGCGCAGCTTCGGGACGAGTGGAAATCGTTTGCTGACAGTGTGCAGCAGATCATGGAGGACGACAATGGATGAGTTTTTAAAAACTCTGATGCGCTGTTTAAAGCACATGAGCGCACAAGAAAAGCAGGATATTTCGGATGACTACCGCGAGCACTTTGAGGCGGGGCTCGAGGCGGGGAAAACGGAGCAGGAGGTGGCGGCGGCGCTCGGAGACCCGAAGCAGCTTGCCAAAATGCATGTGATGCAAAGCACGGCAGAGGCGGCGCACGCGTCGAAAAGCATCAGCGATACGCTGCGCATGATCGGTGCGGCCTTAAGCTATAAGGCAGGCGGCGGCATATTGGTGGGCAGCCTGTATTTTGCGGGTTTAGCCTTTCTTGTCTGTTTGTTTGCAGCAGCGGCGGCACTCGTGCTTTTGGGGCTTGGCAGCCTCGTGCTGATGGCGGTCAATTTCGGGAATGCGCATGAATCATTCGCGGTGCTCGCGTTGTTTGCGGCGCTTATCTTCGCGCCGGGCGGGCTTCTGATGATGAACGGCGGCGTGAAGCTTTGGCGGCTGAGCCTCGGGCGCATGCCGCTGCTGGCGCGGCGCATTATGCGCCTTCATAAGGAGGAAGCGATATGAAAAAGACCGCGAAAATACTTCTGATACTGTTTTTGATAGGCATTTGCGGTACGGCTGTCATGCTGGGCTATATCATGGGCTCGGGCCAGCTCATGTCGCACGAGGCCGAGAAGGATTATGCCGTGGAAGATCCATTCAGTGCTCTGCAGCTTAATACTGTGGCCGCACAGGTGATGGCGGTGCCTTCCGAAAGCGCGCATGTCAAGGCTTACGCCAAAGCGTGGCTGCCGGGGCCCGTGAACATGGACGATGTGGTGGATGTGCGCGTGCAGGACGGCGTGCTGGTTGTAACGGAAACGCCGTTTCCGGCGGAATTCTTCGGTGTGTTTCCGCAGCCGTACGAGATGAAGCTCACGATTTATATGCCTCAGGAGTTGTATGATACCTATACGGAGGATTTGGGACAATGAAAACGATTGTGATCACCGGGGCGACATCGGGTATTGGCTATGCGGCGGCCAAAGCGCTGGCCTCATCGGGCGCGCGCGTGATCGGTGTCGGTCGGACGGAACAGACATGCGCGGCGGCCAAACAGAACATGCTCTCTGAGGTGCCCGAAGCGATGATTGACTATGTCAACGGCGATTTATCGAACCTCGCGGAGGTTAACGCGGTGGCGGATAAGATTCTTGCGCTGATCGCGCCGGAAAACAGGCTTGATGTGCTGATCAACAACGCGGGCGGCGTGCGCAGTGGGTACACCACAACGGCGGACGGTTACGAGCTGCAGTTCGCGCTCAATCATCTTGCCGGGTTCTTGCTGACGTACCGTTTGTGGGATAGTCTCAAAGTCGCGAAGGGGCGCGTGATATTCACTGGGAGCAACTCGCATAAGCACGCACGCATGCACTGGAGCGATGTGATGTTCGCAAGGCATTACAGCACGCTGTTGGCGTATAAGCAAAGCAAGCTCTGCAATATGCTGTTTGCCGGTGAAATCAACCGGCGATTTGAGGGCAGCGGCGTGACCGCGTACGTGGTGGACCCAGGGCTTGTGAACACAAACATCGGCAACAAGCAGACAAGCGGCATCGTCAATGCGTTTTGGTCGCTGCGCAAGAAGCATGGCGATGCGCCCGATTATGTGGCGCAGACATACGCCTATCTCTCAAACCAGTGCCCCAAGCCTATGCAGCTGTATTACCACGCATGCAAGCCTGCGGCGTACGATAAGCATGCCGACAGTGAGCCCGATGCGCGGCAGCTGTTTGAGCTCAGCGAACAGCTATGCGGCGTCAAGTTCGACGGAGGTGAGACGGTATGATGGTGCTGATCACAGGCGCGAGCGGCGGTCTTGGCCGTGCGATGGCAGTGGAGTGCGCGCGTCGCGGGTATGATCTGCTGCTGACGGATATCGCGGAGCTGCCGCTGATACAGATTCGGCAGGGGATTGAGCGGCAGTTCGGTGTGACGGTATACACAAAGGCGTGCGACCTGACAAACGATGACGACCTGAAAGCGCTTTTTGCATACATCGGCGACGAGCATATCAGCCTTGGTATGCTGCTGAACATCGCGGGGATCGATTATGAGGGCGGGTTTCTTTCGCAGCCGAGCGCGAACATCGCGCGCATTGTGCAGGTGAACATAGAGGCGACGATCAAGGTGACGCACGAGGCGCTGCAGAGAAGACACAAAGATGAGCGGTTTACCATCATCAATGTCTCAAGTCTGGCTTCTCAGTACCCGATACCGCTTAAAGCGACGTATGCGGCATCCAAACGGTTTCTGCTTGATTTCTCCGTTGCGCTTGCGCAGGAGCTGAAAAGCGAGAATGTCACCGTGACGGCGCTGTGCCCCGGCGGTCTCATGACCACACGTGAGGCGCTGCTCGGCATTGCGGCGCAGGGCCTGTGGGGAGATCTGACGACGAACGATCTCGGCGCGGTGGCGCGCAAAACGATTGACTTGGCGCTCAAAGGCAAGCGCATCTATATTCCGGGCTGCGTCAACGGCATGTTGCGCGTACTCGGGCGCATGGTGCCAGGTACGCTGGTGGCCAAGCTGCTTTATAAGCGCTGGCACGATGCGCAGGCGCGCTGGAATACAATCGAAGCGGCACGCATCAGATAAATAAGCAGTAAAAAACGCCCCCTTATGGGGGCGCTGCTGATTTCAAGCGTTGTACATGCCATGGGCAGCCATATAGGCGTAAATCTCCTGACCGTGCTCCTGCTCTTCCTTCTGAATGTGGTTGAGCACATTGCGCACGGCGGGGTCTTTAAACTCAAAAATCGCCGTGTTGTACGTGGAAGAGACGTATTTCTCGGTGGAGAGCAGGTCTTCGCACATCACCTGGTCGGTTTGTGCACCCGCACCCTGCTGGATAATCGGAAAATTCGTCTGGGCGCTTTGCTGCTGGTATTGCTGCTGGCTCTGCTGCTGACCGCCCTGCGTATTCGGCAACTGTCCGCTGAGCATCTGGTTCAGCGAATCAAGATGCTGCTGCTCCTGTTGACCGTGGGTATTGAACATGGCCTTAAGCTGCGGCTCCTGGGTTTGGTTGGCGTAGCTCGAGTATTTTTTAATACAGAGTTCCTCGTGCTTTTTCTGGTCATTCAGCAGCGAGGTTTCCTTTTGGTTGAAGCTTAACATGGTTCCTCCTTCGGCGGACGACATTGATTTCGGCAGCCTGTTTTTTAGATATTGGTATTGTTTGCATGCAAGGGTGCGGATATGCGCATAGCTGGATATTATCCGCATGAAAAAGGAGAATCCGCAATTTTTTGTACTTGAATTACGCGGGGAAATAATTTATAATGGACATTCGAACGGCTGACATTTTGCCGGCCCATATACGGAGAAGTATCGAAGAGGTCATAACGGGGCGCACTCGAAATGCGTTTGTCGGGGAACCGGCACGTGGGTTCGAATCCCACCTTCTCCGCCAAAACGGAAAGCTCACACGACATGTGGGCTTTTTGTTTTGGCACAGTAAGGATTCGAACGTGAGCCTGCCGCCGCCAGATGGCGGATGAAGGCAGGTGAACATGGCGTGATAGCGACCGAAGGGAGCGGAGCGCATACCGCATAATGTCAATTTAAATCTTCTCAGAATGGTCTTTCTCCGCAACCCAATACCGCGTTCCGTCAGGTACCCGCGCCATCAAGCCATAGTCAATAAGCAGCCGTCTTAATATGAAATAGTCGTTAAAGGTATGCCACGCATCTATGATTTTGTTGACTTCCTTTTCGTTATAATCACGCCCGGGCTCAAATTTTCCGGCAAGGTATTGCAAAACCGGCACCTTCGTTCTGTTTGGTGCGGGGATCTGTTTAATCCTTCCCGCATCATCAAGGAATACGGAAATATTGATATTCTTTGGGCTCATGATACACCTCTTAAAGTACTAGATTACTAATTTACTTAATAAATTATTATACGACTATACAGCTGCTTTTATGTTCTGTCAATATAAATATGGCATGGGGTCTCTGGAGCGACAGTAGTGCTTCACACAAACAGCCTCAGGCAGACTTCTGTTGGTATAAAAATCAATAAGCAAATAGCTGGAATGGGTGAAAGGCGTGCATGGCGATGGCGGACTGCGAGGCGAAACAGGTTCATCATTTGCGTCAATAAAAAGCTAAAAGTGATATAAGAGGTTTTGATAGATGCTATATAAAGTGTTTATAAATTCATTGTACATCTGCGCAATGATGATAAAATATAGCAAACACATTTTCATTTTTTGAACAGAATGTCACAACGGGCGCGCTTGATAAACGTTGAAGGAGAAAGAAATGGAAGATTTCCCTGAATTCATGAAAAATGAAGGCAACCGTGTTCCCGCAGCCGCTCAGAACACAAAGGATGTGGTGGGCTATTATTATGAGGGGCCGGGCGGCGGCCAGATGGCGTTTTGGACGTGTTATGAGGCCAGAGACTCTAAAAAGCACAGGCATGACTTTGACGAATACACCGTTGTCGTTTCCGGGCAATACACAGCCTGTTTTGAGGATAGGGAGATTGTGCTGAACCCGGGAGATGAACTGGTTGTGCCGGCGGGCACGCTGCAATGGGGACGATGCACGGCCGGTACACGCACCATTCATGCATTCGGCGGCAAAAGAATCAAACCGCAATAGCCGATGCGTCAATATAACAACTCATATGAGAAAAGATTTCGGAGACAGACATGATTTTTAAAGGTTTTCGGTTTGGCATGCTGCTTCAGCTGGCCGTCGGCCCCATGTGCCTTCTTGTTTTTAATACATCCGCATCAAACGGATTTTTTTCCGGCTTTATGCTCGTTTTGGCAATCGCGCTTGTGGACGCTGTTTATATGGCGCTTTCCGGGTTCGGTGTGGCGTCAGTCATCAACAAACCAAAAGCCAAGTTTATTTTAAAGCTGGTGGGCGGGGCCGTGCTGATACTGTTCGGCATCAACATGGTGTTCGGTGAATTCAATATTCGCCTGCTGCCGGCACTGACCCCTCATTCGGATATCAGCAGCCAAAACATCTTTATTCAGGGAGTATTGCTGACGGCATCCAATCCGCTCACCATCATCTTTTGGAGCAGCGTGTTTTCGGCTCAGGTGATAGAGAATGGGATTAATAAGCGGCAGCTCGTTTTGTTCGGGGTAGGCTGTTTGCTTGCAACGCTGGGTTTTATGACAGCCGTGGATATACTGGGGCTGGTTGCCAACGCGTTTCTGCCCGGTATCGTCATAATGATTCTCAACATTGGTATCGGGATCGTGCTTGTTTATTTCGGGCTTCGGTTGCTGCTGAAAAAAGAGACAGCGAGTTTTTAATGCGGTTAATGCCGTGAAGTCGGTTTGCGTCAAGGCCTTTTTGTTATATAATCATTTTGGCGGATGACATCCATCAAAAGATAGCGGCATGAGGAGAAAATATGGATTCTTCAAGGCTGAAAAGAGACATTCATCCGATGCCTGAGGATGTGAAACAGCGGCCGTGGATGAAGACCTGACGGATGTTTTTAAGGAGAGGCCGCCGTATCAGCAAAACGACTACATCGGCTGGATCACGCAAGCCAAAAGGAATGAGACGCGCAGCAAGCGCATACAGCAGATGATTGAGGAGCTGTGTGACGGACATGTGTATAGGGGCATGCAATGGAAAAAACGGTAAGCTTGGGGCTCGTTTGTGATATAATTTCTCAGCAGAATAAAGACAATTGACGAAAGTTGCTACTAGCAGGGGGATAATATGGGTTTTTGGGTTTTCATGCTTATCATGGATTTGTTGATTCCCATGGCGATGATTTTTCTGGGCAAACTGTTTTCGGTCAGAGTGCCGAAAACTATCAATTTTTTATACGGATACCGCACGGCGATGTCGATGAAGAATATGGATACATGGACGTTTGCCCATCGGCACAGCGGCCGGATATGGTTTCGTGCGGGGCTGGTGATGCTGCCGCTGTCCGCCGGCGCGATGCTTTTTCTTTTGGGGCAGGATGATGAGACAATCGGTATGTGGGGCACCATATTGTGCTTGGTGCAGGTTCTTGTGCTGATCATCGCGATTTTCCCAACGGAGCACGCGCTCAGGCAGAAGTTTGACAAGGACGGGAACCCGAGACAGTGAATCAGCAGCAGGGGGCGTTGCGTTCTTGGCGATACTGCAATAAAGAGGCGCAGACAGCGCCTCAGTCCGCTTATAAAGCAACGGGTGTCATTGCTATGAAAAGTATCTTAACCGGTCATCCTGAGGAGCGAAGTGACGAAGGATCTGTTGAGACAGATTCACATCCACTTCGTAGTCACTTCGCTACACTCGTTCACTACGGCAATGGAAGGAATGACTGGCAACCTATCTTTTCGTTCATTGTGGTGCCATAGTGCATGATGATTCCGATGGAGCGTGAGCGGAAGAGGAACCCCATGGCAAAACGCGTTTTACATGCAAATCATCAAGCGCTGTCCGTGCCAAACAGAAAGCGTTAATTGCGGCGAAGGTGAAAAGAGACGCGAGAAAGCGCCTCTTTGTTTATGTCACGCTATTTAAGTAAAAACACGATTTTGGTCAGCAGCTCGTCATCGCTGACTTCGCCCGGCTCGTTGTAATAATACTCGTAGCAGATGCCCGACGGCTCATACCCTTGCTGAGTCACCCAATCGGTAAGCGCCGTGTAGACGGATTCCATCTTCGCATATGGCCCTTTGTACATCGCGGATGCCTGCTTGCCCGCCGGAACCACGCCGGGCTTCACATCGCCCTTGGCCGGATACGGCTTTGACACGGGGAACCCCATTTCAACGTCGAGGTTTTCCATATCCATGTTAAAGTAAGCGGTGTAAGGGGCTTCTTTGGGCTCTTCACCTAGCTCCTGCATATACGCGGCGATGGCCCCGTACGCTTTGCCGATTTCCTGCGGCAGGTTGCTCACTGCCGTGATGGTGCGAATGGCCAGCACGGGCTGCGCCGCCGCATCAACAATTTGAAACTGTTCGTTCATTGTGTTGCCTCCTCAGATTTTTTCCGATTGTAGCACAATGAACCTGACAGCTATATGTCATGTTTGCTTGAATATTTTTTATAGATTTCCAAGGCGATGTCTTTGAGCAAATCGCGGATGCGAGTTGGTGATACCACCTCAACCTGGTTCCCGAAGCTCAGCAGAAAGCCAACCGTCTGATAATTATCCGGCATCGTGGCCTGCGCCATCAGCCGCCCGTCTTCGGCTTCCTCAAGGTCCCACCATTCTGCGATGATATCTTCCATCTGCTTCGTGAAAAGCAGCTTTAAGCTCACCATGCCGCTGTCGTGCTGCCATTGAGCCTGCTGGGCCGCCTGTTCAACGGGCACTTCGCGCGGGGCAAACTTTTCACCGCTGAGCGCAAGCTCTTTGATGCGCGCCACCTTGAAATAGCGAAAGCTCTGCCGCAGCGAGCACCACGCATAAAGGTACCACTTCTGCGCCTTTAGCATCAGCGAATACGGCTCGGCGGTGCGCGCCGTTTTGCTGCCTTGCGAATCGGTGTAAGTGAAGGTCAGCGTTTTCGAGGTTTCAATCGCTTCGCGGATCAGCGCAAGCTTTGTTTTGGCGGCTTCGTCCTCGTGCCACGGGGAGAGGTCAATCACGAACTGGCGCATCTTCGTATCGAGGCTGCTTAATTGCGCGGTGTTGAGCGTGTTCTTGAGCTTTTCCATCAGCACCTCGCGGCTGCTGCCGCTGATGGTACCCTCAAGGCCCTTGAGCGCGGAGAGCACCGCGGCCATTTCGTCGCTATTGAGCACGCTTTTGTCAATGCGGTAGCCGGGGGATATGCCGATGCCGCCGCCGCTGCCCTGATAGGTGACGATGGGGATGCCCGCGAGGTTAATCGCGTCCACATCGCGCAATATCGTGCGTACCGAGACATCGAACTTTTCCGCGAGCTCTTTGGCGGAGACGCGTTCGCGCCGCAGCAGCATCACGATGATGGCAACGAGCCTGTCCGTCTTCACAGCGGCGCCGCCTTGGTGGTAATGGGCATGACAAAACCTCCGAATTCTGATGCGATTATTATACTGTAATAATTAGGATGTGACCATGATGATTTATAAAATAAATACAAAACAGCCTATTGCGCGGGAGAAAAAAATACGTTATAATACGGTTCTGGATATGGGGCATTGGCTCAGCTGGTAGAGCGCTGCGTTCGCAATGCAGAGGTCAGCGGTTCGATCCCGCTATGCTCCACCAAAGGCACTGAAGTGATTCAGTGCTTTTTTTGTTGTTATGAGATAACCGGTGGTGGTGTTAGTATCCAACTCTGATTATTGGCGGATACTGATAACTATATTGGTAATATAGATTTATGGCATTATTTATATTATGATTATCCAATAAAGAACATAAAGATTAACCGATAAATTGGCTTCACTGGAGAACTAAATGACAACACAAAGAGAATATTGGGACGAGTATTTCAAATCAAAAAGTTCAAAAGAACCGATGCAGGATGATTGGCTGATACCATATTTGTCGCTATTTAAGTCATCAAATAAAATAATTGATCTTGGTTGTGGAGATGGTGCAGATACTATTTTCTTATGTAAACAAGGTATCGATTTAATTGCCTGTGATTTTTCGGCGCAAGCACTAAAGAGAATAAAAAAACGATGTCCAGATATTAAAACAATGTGCTTTGATATGGAAAAAGGCCTGCCTTTTGAAGACAATTCTATCGAAATTATTATCACCGATCTTAGTTTGCATTACTTTAACTGGGAATCAACAGTCAATATAGTCAAAGAGATTTTAAGGGTAAATACACCAAATGGATATTTATTAGGAAGAGTTAATTCGATAAAAGACATCAATTTCGGAGCAATGAAAGGGACTGAAATTGAAAGGAATTATTATAGTTTTAATAAGGGTATAAAAAGATTCTTCAATCTCGATGATATTAGAAATCTCTTTGACGAATGGGAAGAGATTGTTCTTGAAGAAAAGTGCATAAACAAATATGGCGTTACAAAGATTGTATGGGAGTTTTATTTTAAAAACAAAAAGTAATAAGAAGTCAAAAGCCCAATCGACGATAAGCTTGCAATGTGCCATCAAGATATTTGAATACTAATATAGTCATTACGCTACTGTGTAACAGAACGCGAATAATTATCGGAAAGGTAAATGGTATCACCCTGTTAAACTAGTAGAAGCCGAAATGATTTTTGGGTTTACCGAATAGAGTCGCGGCTATATGGCGTCGTAGGTTCGCATCACAATACCGTCGGATTTTTACTAAAACATAGTTGGAAACTTAGAATAACGCTTTTCCTATTTCCCTAAAAAGTCCAACACGCCGTACACAAGAAACACCGGCCACACAATGGCCTTCAAAAACCCCAACACGCCCATCCCAAACGTCGTCGCGACGGAAATATAGTAAATCGCCGCACCGATAAACCCCAGCCCATAGACCGCACCGGACGGCGCATAACCATTGCCCGATCTTTTCTTCTCATTATCAGACATTGTTATTCCCTCCAAATTTCTTTGTTAATTAAATCCATGGTAACATATGCAATCGTTGCTGCCAATATTCCAAAGACCACATAGCAAGACGCAAAGGGTGATCAGATCGATGTTTTTTCTCTTCGTTTGGCATGCAAACAGGATAATAAAGGTTTACAAAAACGTTGATTTCGCATATGCTGTATTTAAACAAACGTGTATTATTGAGTGGATTTGATGATTTATCAAGCGGAAATCTCATTGGATATGAGTTTTCTGCTTTTTGTTTGCCATCAGAATCGGCTTGCGGCACTGACAATACGATAAAGGGTAAATTGGTATACTAAAAAACGAAAAAGGTCTTAGGAGAAAAACATGATACTAAAATTTAACGAATTAAATCTGTCGAATGAAGTTCAAAGAGCGGTGAAGGAGATGGGCTTCGAAGAAGCAACCCCCATACAATCGCAAACGATTCCTGCGATTATGCAGGGCAAAGATATTATCGGCCAAGCCCAAACGGGCACAGGGAAAACCTGTGCGTTTGCGATTCCGGCTGTGGAGATGCTCGAGGATAACGACAACGTGCAGATGCTTGTGCTATGCCCCACGCGGGAGCTGGCCATCCAAATTGCCATAGAATTTCAAAACGTTGCAAAATATAAAGAGAGAGTCAGGATATTGCCGATATACGGCGGCCAATCGATTGACCGGCAAATCAGCGCGCTCAAAAAACGTCCGCAAATCATTATCGGTACACCCGGACGAGTGATGGATCATATGCGCCGCTCAACGCTTAAACTCAAAAACTTAAAAATGGTGATATTGGATGAAGCGGATGAAATGCTGAGCATGGGCTTTCAGGAGGATTTGGATGTGATACTGCAAAAGACGCCTGAAGAAAAACAAACTGTGCTGTTTTCCGCAACCATGTCGAAGAACATTTTAGCCATCACAAAAAAGTATCAGAAAGACCCTGAGCATATTAAAATTTTGCATAAAGAACTCACGGTACCCGGCATAGACCAATACTACATTGAAGTCCGTGAGCCATTTAAGCTGGAAATACTATCGCGCGTGATTGACGGCAACGATTACCGTATTTCGCTGGTGTTCTGTAACACAAAAAAGCGCGTGGATGAGGTGGCTATGAGCCTGCAGACGAGGGGGTACACAGCGGAAGCTTTGCACGGTGATATGCGCCAAAATGAAAGGGATGCCGTCATGTCGAAGTTCAGAAACGGCGATATCAATATTCTGGTCGCAACGGATGTGGCTGCGCGCGGTGTTGACGTCGAAAATATTGAGGCGGTGTTTAATTATGATATACCCAATGACGAAGAATATTATGTCCACCGTATCGGAAGAACCGGCAGAGCCGGAAGAGTGGGTGTTGCCTATACCTTTGTCAGCGGCAGAGAGCTATTCAAATTAAAGGATATACAACGGTTCACAAAGAAGAAAATAAAAATGTATGAGCCTCCCACACTTTTTGATATAGAAGAAAGCAGAATGGGCAGGCTGCTAAAAAAAGTTGTGGCTACGATTGAAGACAACAATTACTCTCAGTATGTCACTTATATTGAGCAAGTCGCCGAAGAGATTAATGAGAGTCATGAAGTGAACCTGACCACGCTTGATATTGCAGCCGCTTTATTAAAAATGGTTTCCAAGCGAACTGCGGAGAAAAAGCCGATGATCGTTCAAAAGCAAGAAAAAGAACAAGAACACCAACACATGCGATACCGGAAGAGAAGATGACGTTGTTAAAATGATATACTGCGTATTGCAATATTTTATCGGATTTACAAAAAAGCATTTTTCGTATATAATAAAAGCAACGTATGTTCTGAGTTTTTAAGAAATCAAGCGGAAATCTCATTGAATATGAGTTTTCGCTTTTTTATTTTTTATCAGGTGAAAGGAAACTGTGGTCATGCAAAATAGTGCGAAAAGCAGAGGAAAGTACTTTGTTCGGGTTATGCTGAGCAGCGGCACACGATTGAACCCGATGGGCAATGAGGAATTGGCTGTGTTTTGCCAATGCGGCAGCGAAGAGCCGTCCGTGATCGATGTGGATCAGCGCGGGCTCCTTCGGTGGGTCAACGAAAACCCGACATGCAAAAGGAACCAAAGCAATGAACAATACAGGATTTCCAGGCATGAGGACGCGATGTCGGTTATTTTTCTGTCGGATCGCGAAATTGAAGCCTGCCGCTGCGCTAACAGAATATTCGTGTGTTAGCAGCCTCAGGAAAACGCGCGCGTATTAGCCCTTGACATGCGGCCTCAATCTTGGTATGATAAGACGTATTCTAAATGTACCGATTGAGTTCACATGTTGTGTAAACCATTGTTTCATTTAATGGCTTACACAACATGTGTTTTTATTTTGTACGGGATATAATTAAAACAGGAGGTACCAAAAATGTTTAGTGGTACAGTCAAATGGTTCAATGCGGACAAAGGGTTTGGATTTATTTCGAAAGACGGCGGCGGAGAAGATTTCTTTGTGCACTTCTCGGCAATCATGACGCAGGGCTTCAAATCCCTGAATGAAGGCCAGAGAGTCACCTTTGATACAGAAGCAGATCCGAAAAACAGGAACAGGCTCAGAGCCGTGAATGTTTTTATGGCGTAGTTCGCAAACCGAAGTGGCTGGCCTGCTTTTATGCAGGCCGGTCATTTTTTTTACCCATCCCGCTCGGCAGGGTGACTTAATTAATTTTGTCTTTGTCAGCGCCGTGTTGTGTTGCCGCTGTCAAATAAATGGTATAATAGAAAAAACATCTTTCGGAGCGGTTATGAACCTGAACGATATATTGCCCATCATTGTGCCGGCCTTTTTGCTGCAGCTGTTCATAGAAGCCTACTACATCAGGCATTGCTGGGAGAACCCGAGGCTCTCACAAAAACAAAAAGCCGTTTATATCATCACCATCGTTTTATTCAACATCGTCGCGGCAGCCGCCTACCTGTTCTTAACACGAAAAAAGGATGCGCCGCTTTACAGCAGCCAGGATGATGAAGATGTGGACACCCATATCCGGCAGGGCATTTTTGTGGTGCTGGTGATTACATATGAAATATTCAGCTTTCGGCTGATCACCCGGAGCAGCGGGCTTGAGCAGTATTCGCCCGTTATCGCGCTGCTTGCGGTCTGCTTCGTATTGATGATTGCAAACGGCTTGCTGGTTAAGAAGAGGCAGAAAGTGCTTTATTATTTGCTGCCAAGCCTTGAGATTGCGCTGATTATGGCGGTGGCGGCTATCGATATCACCCAAAGCGCGGAGTTTCTTGTGATGGCGGTGGTGGCGTCCATCATCAACGGTTATCCGCTCAAACCCGCCAAAGTCTACTCGCTGATTTCGTTCCTGATCTACTTTGTGATGAGCATTGTGAAAACACTGGTGCGTTTCGGGACGATTCCCGACAACGAATTTGTGGGGTATATCTATGGCAATCTGCTCGTGTTCATGCTTGTGTTCCTCGCGTTCTACACGCTCAAAAAGCAGCTGATTGCAAACGCGCGGCTCGGCAGCGCGCTCATAACGCTCAAAGAGCAGTCGTTAAAGCTTGAGGAGATGGGGGCTGTGGCCGAAAGAAACCGCATCGCGGGAGAGATTCACGACACGGTCGGCCATACGCTGACCACCGCGATCATCTCCATCAAGGCGGGTGAGCAGCTGATGGATGCGGACCCGTCTGCCGCGCTGAAAAAGTTTCATCTCGCGGGAGAGCAGATTGAGCGCGGCCTCAATGACATCAGAAGTTCTGTGAAGATGATACAATCGGGCGGAGAGAAAGCATTTTTGCCCGAACTTAACCGTTTGCTGGACGAAATACGCGAGAACAGCGATTTGAAGCTGACTGACGTTGTGGATTTAAGATCTGAGCTGCTGCCCATTCAGCAAAGCGTGCTGCTGCGCGCGGTCAAGGAATGCGCAACCAACAGCTTGAAGCACGGGCACAGCACCGAGGCCGATCTGCTGATTCAGGAGTTCAAGGGCACCATTCATTTAACGTTCAGCGACAACGGCACGGGGGCGCAGGATGTGAATTTCGGCTTCGGGCTAAGCAGCATGCAAGAACGCGTGAAAAGCATCGGCGGTATGCTGAGCGTAAGCAGCGCGCCGGGCGAAGGGTTTACCGTGCAAATCACGATACCGACGGGGGGAGAATTCAATGATTAAGGTGCTGCTGGTGGACGATCAGACGATCATACGCGACGGCCTGCGCGCGCTGCTTTCCATGCATGCCGATATTGAGGTGGCGGGCGAAGCGGGCAACGGAAGAGAAGCGGTTGAACTGGTGCGGTTTTTAAAGCCCGATATTGTGCTGACGGATATCCGCATGCCGGAAATGGACGGCGTGGAGGCCACGCAGCGTATCAAAAAGGAGTTCCCCGATACCGTGGTGATTGTGCTGACCACGTTTGACGACGACGAATACATCATCAAGGCCATGACGTATGGCGCGTCGGGGTATTTGCTTAAAGACATGGGGGCCGACAAGCTGATTGAGGCCATTCACGACGGACTGCGCGGCAATATCATACTGCCCGGCCGGGTGGCTGCCAAAATCACGTCGAAGCTGGTGGGCAGCGCGCCTGCGGATATCGCGCCCGGAGATTTTTCCGAACGCGAGATCGAGATCATCCGATTGATGATGCAGGGCAAGAACAACCGCGATATCGCCGAAGCGCTTTATTTATCCACCGGTACCGTGAAAAACTATATCAGCCAGATTTATCTCAAAATCAATGTAAACGACAGGGCCAACGCCGTGCTCGCGTTTAAGCGGCTTGGTTTTTAGTGCAGAAGAAACCTCATACCTTGTGCGGCAAGGAGCAATGAATACAGTTATTCACTTTGCAGCGATGAGTGATGCGCCGGCTGAAATGAGAGGATTATATAGACGTACGCTCATCTCGTAACCTCCCGGTGACGTTCAAATAACGGTTGCTGCCGTGGGTATACATTTCTGACAGAGCATAAACGAAAGACTGTGCGAAGAAAGTAAAGATGTCTTACAAACGAAGGCGTCTTTTTTTATGACTGCATTCATGACCCGGGTCACTTATCATATGACCGCGGCGGAAAGTATAGTGAAGCCATCAAATGAATGGAGGAAATAAGAATGGAACTTTCGATTTCGACTATTTTACTGATGGTGCTGCCACTGGCCGCGATACAGCTGGGCCTTGCGATATTCTGCATCGTCAAGATATTCAGAGAAGGCGTTGCGAACCTAAACAAGGTGGCCTGGACGCTGATTTGCCTGATTCTTAATCTGATCGGGCCTATTCTGTTCCTCATTGTCGGCAGAAAGAAGGCGTATTGATGATTACCGTGACGAACCTGCACAAGACATTTCAATCATACCATGCGCTCAAAGGCATCAATCTGCATGTGAAAAAAGGGGAGATTTATGGGTTTATCGGCCAGAACGGCGCGGGCAAATCGACCACGATGAACATACTGGCCGGTCTTTCCGTGCCCGCGGCGGGCAGCTGCACCGTGAACGGCATGGATGTGACCAAAATCTCACATCCGAGCGACCTTAAAATCGGCTATCTGCCCGAAGACCCGAAATTTTACCCATGGATGACGGCATACGAAACACTCGATTATCTCGGAAACAGCCCATCTCACAGCGCAGGAAAGCAGAGAATTGAGCAAATGCTCGAGTGGGTGGGCCTCAGCGATGCAGCCCGCAGGCGCGTGGGCGGGTTTTCCAGAGGGATGAAACAGCGGCTCGGCATCGGGGCGGCCCTCATCCACGACCCCGAGCTCGTGATACTCGACGAGCCATCCTCGGCGCTCGATCCCGAAGGCCGCAGCGATGTGCTGCACCTGATCACCGATTTAAAGCAAATGGGCAAAACGGTGTTCTTCTCCACGCACATATTAAGCGATGTGGAACGCGTCTGTGATACGGTGGGCATTATCGCGTCGGGACAGATGATCATGGAAAAACCGCTGGCCGTAATATTAAAGGATAATGTCGTCCCGATTTACGATATGGTGCTCGGGGAGGCTTTAAACGGGGCATTGCTTGATGACCTTGAGAAGATGGACGGTGTCCTCGCGGTACAGGCCCATGGCCACAAGGTTTCCGTAACGCTCAAAACAGCAGACTCAAAACGGTTGATACGGTTTTTGGCCGACAACGGGATCTCCGTGCGAGAACTTGTTCAAAGGAAAAACGATTTGGAAGATATATTTATCAAGGAGGTCAACGGAAAATGATGCAGGACATAAGAAAGGAACTCCGTTTCGGGTTTCGCAGTTACCGCTTTTTGATTCTGTTTGTGGCATTTTTGTTCTTCGCGCTGATGGACCCGATCATGACCAAATTCATCGTGCCCGAGATCATGAAGAGCCAAATGGGGCTAAGCTCGGATATGATGGCACAGCTTGTGGATACAACGCAGACCGGTGTGATGCGCGCGTATATGGGCGATATATTTGAGCTCATTTCCATTGTGATCGTGTTTTCGCTCTGCGGCCTCATGGCCCAGGAGATCAAGGAGAACACGCTGGTTCTGCCCATATGCTCGGGCAAACGCTTTGGCAGCATTGCGGGTGCCAAGATCATCGTGTTCGGTGCCGCCGTGATGCTGGCCTCCGTTCTTGCGGTAATGGCCAATTACGCGTACACAGGTGTGCTGTTTTCATTTGACGTGTTATTCGGGCCGGTGCTGCGTGCGGGAGGGTTGATAGGCCTGTACATGGTGTTTCTGCTCGCCATGCTTGTGATGTGGGGCGCCTTATTCAAGAAGCCGCTCGTGGCGGGTTTTGTGACGCTTGCCTCGGCTTACACGCTGCATTTTGCCGGCGGCGCGCTCGGCATTCAAATGTACCTGCCGTCCGGGCTGTTTGCCGAAGCCCAGCTATTGAGCGCGCCATCCGGGACACTCATTCAAACGATGCTTATCACGCTGCTTGGCATACTCGCCCTTATTGCCATCACGCTGATCAGGCTGAAAAAGCTGGAGTGGAACGAGAGGCACTGACAGGCCAAGGCCTGACAAAAATAAACGGCATATAAACAATCCTCAAGCCTTGACGTCATGTTAAGGCTTTTTTAGCTGAAAGAACTGATGGCTTAACCAACCCTATCAGTTAATTGTTTTTTTCCGTAAAACTTGTTTAAATAAATAGAATTTTGTCTATTAATGCATACGCAAAATGAAATTATATGAAAGGCAGGCAGCGTTTATTTATGGATGACATCAGAATCGTCATTGTCGACGACTCCTCTTTTTCAATTGCTTTTTTAAAGGACATATTTGAGCGTAACGGGCTCAACGTTGTGGGAGAAGCGGGCACGCTGGAAGAAGTCAAAGAGGTGGTAAAAGCACAGAAACCGACGCTTGTGACCATGGATATGACGCTGCCCGGCACGGACGGTTTCGAGTGCACGCGCGCTGTCCACGAAATCGATGACAACATTAAAGTGATCGTGGTCAGCTCTATGATGGATGAAGAAATCGTTAAGGAAGCCAAAAAGAACAAGGTATCCGCCTATATACAAAAACCGGTGGATGCCGATGAGCTGATGACGACCATCAGCAGGGTGATGGCTTCCGAAGAGCTTTATCAGTTCCTCGAAGCCGAGTATTTCGTTGTTTTTAAAGAGGCGCTGATGGACAGCTTAAACCGGATGACGAAGACAATCCCGACATTCGAAAAAGAATATGAATCGGCAAGCGAGTTTGAATCGCAGGGAATGTCAATCATTATCGGCATTATCGGCAAATTCTCAGGGAGAATGCTGCTTGACCTGCCCGCGGAAACGGCTCAAAGCCTTGTGGCCGCCGTGCTCAAAAGAGAACCGAAAAGCAAGGACGAGGTGACGGCTGTTCTCGGAGAATTCGCGAACATCATATCAGGCAACGCCTGTTCACTGCTGAACAGAAAGAAGAAAGAGCTTGGGCTGCGTGTGGCCCCGCCGGCCATGCTAAAAGGGGAAAACGTTCTGATTTCCGCCCCCAATTTCACCACAACCAATGTGATGGCGAAGACAGATTTTGGGAAAATAATGCTGAATGTCGGATTTCAAAGGGGTGAGGAAAAGTGGATGTAAAATACGTCGATCCGTTTTTGGATTCATTTATATCCGTGATGCCGCAGCTTGGCTACGGCACCATACAAAAGGGCAGCCTGTCGGTTAAGGGGCAGGAGCTTATCAATTCAGGGGTTAACATTATCATCGGTATCGTGGGGAAGATGAGGGGAAACGTTGTTTACAGTATTGACACCGAAAGCGCAAAAAGAATCGCATCGACCATGATGATGGGCATGCCGGTCGATGAGCTCGATGAAATGTCGAAGAGTGCACTCTCCGAGTTGGCCAATATGTTGACGGCCAGCGCGGCTACGAATTTTTATAACCTGGGTTTGCCGATCGATATTTCCACGCCCACGTTGCTGCAGGGAGAAAACATGTCCATCAAAATGAGCTCCAATCAGGTGCTATGCGTGGAGCTGATAGCGGACGATAATGTGATACAAGTGAACATCGCTTTTGAGAAATAAGAAGCAAATACATGAAAGCTCTGGCATGGGTCAGAGCTTTTTTTGTGGTCTTGCATAAAGGCATGTCATTCACAGACGCTTATTCAAAACTAGCCATCGGATATCTGACAGAGAAATGACGGTAAAGGTTGCTCTGTTGACACCTTGTGCTATAGTAAGAGGAACAGCGGAAAGGCAGACATAAAATGAACTGGATAAAAACGAACATAAGAGGAATAGCGTTGTGCCTGATTATCGCGGGCGCGGCATGGTTTTGGGGAGAGTGGATTCCGGTGGTGGGAGGGCCTGTATTTTCCATTCTGATTGGCATGCTCGTCACCGTTTTTTTAAAAGACAAAACCACTGTGAAATCGGGGATTGCTTTCACATCAAAAAAAGTACTGCAGACTGCCGTGGTACTTCTCGGATTCGGTATGAATCTCTCGGTGATTGTGGCCATAGGCGTCCAGTCTTTGCCGATTATTCTGTCAACGATCAGTGTGTCGCTGCTGATTTCATTTGGGCTGTATAAAGCGATGAAAATGCCGCCCAGAATAGCCACGCTGGTGGGTGTGGGGTCGGCCATATGCGGCGGTTCGGCCATTGCGGCCACCGCTCCCGTGATTGATGCGAACGATGAGGAGATTGCGCAGTCGATATCCGTGGTCTTTTTGTTCAATGTGGCCGCGGCGCTCATCTTTCCCGCTTTGGGTGCTGTGCTTGGGTTATCCGATTACGGCTTTGGTATTTTCGCGGGGACGGCCGTGAACGATACCTCGTCCGTCACGGCGGCTGCGGCCGCGTGGGATGCGCTCCACGGCTCGAATACGCTCGATACGGCGGCGGTGGTCAAACTGACGCGTACGCTCGCCATAATACCCATCACGCTGGCTATTGCCTTATACAGATCAAAAAAGGCAGCGGGCGGTTCGGGTACGAAAGTGAAGATAACGAAGATATTTCCCCATTTTATACTATTCTTCATACTGGCTTCACTGATAACCACGGTTTGCGTATCGTTGGGCGTTCCGATTGGCATGTTTGCGCCGCTCAAAACGCTGAGCAAATTCTTTATTGTTATGGCGATGGCCGCTATAGGGCTCAATACGGATATCAAAAAGCTTGTAAAAAACGGCGGCAAGCCCATACTCGCGGGCCTTTGCTGCTGGGTGGGTATTACGGGGGTGAGCCTGCTGATGCAGCATGTGATGGGAATATGGTAATAATCGCAAAAAGGGCAGGCTTGCCAGAGCAGGCTATTGTCGAGTTTACGCTTCACACAACGTGATTAACGAAAAGCGAGCGTGACTGTGATTTTGCCTGCTGCCGCAGGAGGGATTGCTTGCCGTCGCACAATGCCTCATAGCGCAGCGATACGCAACATGAAACGAGTTGCGATGATATCTTTGATTCGCTGAAAGCTCCGGCATGCGCCAGAGCTTTTTTCGTTTCCATATTGTCTGAAGGCGAATCTTATATCTGTATCCCAAATACGTTCTTCACAAGCAGGCCGATGCCGAACGAAACAGCCGAGACGCCGAGGCTGATAAACACCATCTCGAAGAAACGGCGCTTGAACGGTGTGCTTTTGGCCACAGACGTGTAAAAATTGAACACGAGGATCACAAGCACGGCGACGGCGAGGCATACACCAAGGCTCACGAACGGATTGGCGATGAGCAGATAAGGCAGTATCAGCACGACGACGGTCAACACATAAGCAATGCCTGTGTACAAGGCGGATTTCCCGGCTTCCTTTGAGTTTCCCGTATCGTTGACGGTAGAGAGGTATTCGCTGGCGGCCATGGAGAACGAGGCGCTGATGCCCATGATGAGGCCCGTGACGGCGATCAGTTGCGTATTCTGAAATGCGAACGTGAAGCCCGCAAGCGCGCCGGTGAGCTCAACAAGCGCGTCGTTAAGGCCGAGCACGATAGACCCGAGGTAGTTGAGCTTTTCTTCATTGATCATGCCAATCAGCGCTTGCTCGTGCATCTCTTCATCTCTGACGAACTCGGCAACCTGCGGATAGTCGCCGCTCAGCAGCGCGTAGGTTTGCGACGCGTCCGTTTCATTCATCTCGAGCAGCTTGATGCCAAAGGTCAGGCCCAGCAATTTGGCAATCAGATAGAAGAAGAACGCATAAAATCGCCGAGGCTTCACATCCGTTTGGGTCATGCTCTTGAGCCTGTTGTAATGGTCGAGCTCGTTGTCGCTGATGGCCTTGAGCGTTTTTTTGTTGTCCCGGTCCTTGATTGTCTCACTGAGCTTTTTATATATCAAATATGATGTGAGTTCTTTTTTCTGCTCAATCAAAAGGGCATTCTTCATCACTGTCACCTCGCGCCTTATTTGACTCAAGTCAAGTTTACCATGTATTTGGTAATATTCAAATCAGGAAGGATAAAAAAGAGCGCATCTAATTTGGATTGAATATAACCATAAGCCGTCAGGACGTGGTATAATGGTGAAAATTCAGGCCAAGACAAATTAATTTTTCGCCAAAGGGGGCGTCACAATGGATGATAATTTGCGTCAGATTTCCAGCCGGATCAGAGAGCTCCGGGAGATACTCGACATCAGCACCGCGGATATGGCCGCCGGTATTGCCGTACCCGAAAAAACATATGTTGACTATGAAAGCGGCAAGCTCGATATTCCGATCAGTGTGCTGTATAAAATTGCTGCTGAGCTGAAGACCGACCCGACCGTGCTGCTCACTGGGGAAGCGCCGCGCATGGATACGCACAGCATTGTGCGTGCGGGCCATGGCGTGGATATCGAGCGGTATCCGGGTTACAGCTATTCGAGCCTTGCCTATAACTTTATTGGGCGCGATATGGAGCCTCTGCTCGTTTCTCTTGAGCCGGGCGATAAGCCGCCGGCCATGGTGGTGCACGGTGGCCAGGAGTTTAACTATGTGCTCGAAGGCAGAATGCGCATCACGCTCGGCAAGCACGCGTATGAACTCGGCGCGGGAGACTGCATTTATTTTGATCCGCAGCTGCCGCATTCTCAGGCGGCCGTGGGCGGTTCCGCAAAATTTATTACGATCATTAATGAAAAATAGTTGGGGTTAAAAAAATATGAGTGAGATTCTGAGCCGGTATTGCCCGCGCATCACGTTTGATTCCTATGAGGATTTTAAAGAGAATTATATTTGCAACGAGCCCGAGAGCTTTAACTTTGCATACGACGTTGTGGACGAATGGGCAAAAATCGATCCCGAAAAGACCGCGCTGGTATGGACAAACGATGACGCCGAGGTGAAGCGTTTTTCGTTCGCTGATATCAAAGCGCTGAGCGACCGTGCCGCGAACGTGATCGCCTCGTTCGGCATCAAAAAGGGCGATGTGGTGATGCTGATTTTAAAGCAGCGCCCCGAGGCATGGGTGTGCATCACGGCGCTGATGAAGCTCGGTGCGATCTGCATTCCCGCGAGCTATCAATTAACTCCCAAGGACATCGTTTACCGCTGCAACATCGCGAATGTGAAAATGCTGATCAGCGTGGACGAAGACGAGGTGGTGCGCCATATCAGAGAATCGCGAGGCGAATGCGGCACACTGCAGACGCTGCTGAGCGTGGGGGACAAGATGCCGGACGGCTTTTTAAGCTTTGAGAGCGAGATGCAAAAGGCGGATGCCGCTTTTGCGCGCCCGACCGGCAGTGAAGCCGTGATAAATACCGACCCGATGCTGATCTATTTTTCGTCGGGCACCACGGGGATGCCCAAGATGGTTTGGCACGATTTCGCGTTTCCGCTCGGCCACATTGTGACCGCGAAATACTGGCAGTGTGTTCAGGATAACCGCATCCACATGACGCAGACGGATTCGGGCTGGGCGAAATTCGCGTGGGGCAAAATATACGGCCAGTGGATATGCGGCGCGGCCATCGGCGCGTACGATACCGAGAAATTCGTGCCGCACAAGCTGCTCGAGGCGCTGGTGCGCATTAAACCGACAACATTCTGCGCGCCCGCGACCATATACCGCTATCTGATCAAGGAAGACCTTTCAGGCTATGTTTTAAGCTTTATTGAACACGCGAGCCTCGCGGGTGAGCCGCTGAACCCCGAGGTTTTCAGAAAAATAGAGGAATTGACCGGCCTCACGGTGCATGAAGGATTTGGGCAGACCGAATCGTCGGTGCTGCTCGCGAATTTCCCGTGGGTGGATATCAAGCCGGGTTCGATGGGCAAACCGTCACCGTTGTACAATATCGACCTGATCGACGCGGACGGCAGCCCGTGCGAAGACGGCGTGGTGGGCTCGATTGTGGTGAAGGACACCGACAAGAAGCACCCCTTAGGGCTGTTCCACGGCTATTGGCAGGACCCGCAGACCACGCTCAAAAGCTGGCGTGACGGCATTTACAACACGGGCGATATGGCGTGGCGTGATGCGGACGGCTATTTCTGGTTCGTGGGCCGCAACGACGACGTGATCAAATGCTCGGGCTACCGCATTGGGCCGTTTGAGGTGGAAAGCGTGCTGATCGAGCATCCGTCGGTGCTCGAGTGCGCGGTGACAGCCGCGCCCGATCCCGTGCGCGGGCAGGTGGTGAAGGCGACCATCGTATTGGCCAAGGGGTATGAGCCGAGCGACGCGCTGATTAAGGAGCTGCAGAACCATGTGAAGAAGGCAACCGCGCCGTACAAATATCCGCGCATTGTGGAATTTGTGACGGCACTGCCCAAAACCACGAGCGACAAGATACAGCGCAACGTGATTCGCCAGAGGGACAGCGAGAAACAACATTAAAAATAAAAGCGCAAGGATCAAAACGATTCCTGCGCTTTTTTTGATGCAGTTAGATCGAGTTATGAAATCTGATCTTTTTTGGCGTATATCGCCATGGTTGTTTCGACGTCATGAATCAGTATATTCGTCGGCATACTGATGAGCTTCAGTGTGATAAAAACATCGCCTACAGCTCCGGCAATATTGCAGATTTGCAGGGTGTACACAATCCAAAACCATGAAACGGACACCAACAGGTTAACAACAAGAAGCACAATTCCCCATATAACGACAGGGGCCAATGCGATGACCAGATAGGGTTTTTTATGAAAATACCCGTCGCTTGCGGCGTAGGCGACCAGCCCCGTAAAACCAAACCTGACCTTGGCATCGCTGAACAGCTTCATGAACAAGCCGTGCACCAGTTCGTGCAGCACCAGATAGACGACCAGCCCCACGATGAGAACCGTGCACTTTATAACCAGCGAACCCATATCCTTAGACTCAAAGAGAGTAATGAGAGGGATGTTCAGGGAGGCGATGATCACCATAATGACCGCAATCAGCAGTGCCAGCCCGTTGAACAGCAGCGCCAGTTTTTTGTTTTTGACATCAAGGGAATAGATGACACGGTAGTTTTCGGGACAGTCGGCGATAAGGGCGTCGTTCATAAAATGCTCCTTTCAGGCAATTTTCCTTTCACGATACCATAATTTTATTGTATAAACAATGTCAGATAAGGGAAGCAGTTTTCGCGAAGGACAGATTAAAATGTCATGCCGCTGTGGTATAATGAATGGCAAATACTTATTGAGATGGAGAGAGTCCTTGAAATATCAACAGGTTATTCCTGCTCTGGTTGTATGTGCGATGTTGATATCCGGCTGTGCGCCGGCTGCGGAGCCTTCCGCATCGGTGAGCGCACCAACTGCCTCATCGGCTTTGGCCACACCTACGCCCACGCCCACGCTGATGGCCACGCCGATTCCGACGACGCCGCCCGATGTGACGGAGACACCGTCTGCCACGCCGGAACCGACTCAGACGCCCAAGCCCTCGCCGTCGGCGACACCCGCCGACACGAAGGCTGACGACACGGTGACGGTGGCTGAGGGGTTTGGTTACATGAAGCTGAATGATGAATTGAAGCGGCGCATCACGGGCATGAGTTACCCGGCAGACGACAGTGATATCGCCATCAGCTATGATGACCTGCGCTATGTGAAAATCAAGCACTACGATTTTAACGGCAACGTGAAGGACGGGGAGCTCATCGTCAACAGAAAGCTTGCCAAAGACGTGGCAAAGATTTTCTATGAGCTGTATCAGGCGAAGTATCCGCTCGAATCCGTGCGGCTTGTGGATGACTACGGCGAGCCGGGGGACGATAACCTCTCGATGGCGGCGAACAACACATCGGCGTTTAACTACCGCAAGGTGACGGGCAGCAAAACGCTCTCGCGCCACAGCTACGGCGCGGCGATTGACATCAACCCGAGATTGAATCCGTATATTGACGGAGACCGCGTTGCGCCCGAGAACGGCACGGAATACGCGGACCGCAGCAAGGATTTTGCGGGCAAGATTGACCACGATGACGCGTGCTATAAGATATTTATTGCGCATGGGTGGACGTGGGGCGGCGACTGGAAGGGCGACAAGGATTATCAGCATTTTTCGAAGGATATCGGGTTTTAAGGGAGAAGGGAGAAATGCCGAAAACAATTGTTTTGTCTAGTCAGAAGACATAAACGAATATTTATCCCATGTTGTGGCTAGCATGACTTTAACGTTGATAAATACACATATTACTTAAAAAATGGATTTGATGAATATTTAAATAATAGTCCCGAAATCTTTTAAGGGAATTGATTTTTCTAATGTAAATAACACAGAGAGAAGATATTACATGGAAATAAAACACACCGAAAAATATCTATTGGCATATCTAGATTTACTAGGGGTAAAAGAATGTATTGAATCTGATACAGATGATATTTTTCTTAATATACTAAGTGCATCTTTAAAAGGATTCGAAAATTCTTTGAAAAAATTTATGCCGCTATCAGGTATTGAAGATTGTAAGTTCAAAGTGTTTTCAGATAATATAATCATAGCCATACCATGCAATCCTATGGAAAATAATCATCACCCAGTAATAGCATTAAATCGAGTTCAAACAGCGGTTCAGTGGCTACAAAGCAATTTTCTCGAGTGTGGTTTTTTAACAAGAGGGGGAGTTGTCTATGGGTCATTATATGTTGATGATATGTTTGTATGGGGCAAAGCATTAATTGATGCATACAATCTCGAAAGTAAAGTTGCAAGATACCCTCGTGTAGTTATTGATCAAAGCGTTCTTGAATTGAAGAAGCTGTTTTATTGTGAAGACCCTTCTTTTGATTTTCTCTTATCAATGAAAATTAGAGAAGATTTTGATGGTATATTCTTTTTCGATTATTTAAACTTTCCCAAAGATAAGGACATAAAGGTTTTAGTCAATAACTCGTTCGAAGATATTTTACAAAGAATCGAAGCTGAAGAAGATGAAAAAATACTCGAAAAATATTATTGGCATAGAGATTATTTGTTATTCTGTATAAATGAAAGAGATAAGGATTAGGATATTATTATATAAAACTTTTTGATCAAATGATTAATACTTAACAAAAAAGATACACCACTCTGAAGATGTATCTTTTTAAATCTATGAATCTTACTTGCTATATGCTTCTGTATTTCCTCAGCGCGCGGATGTTGAGCGCGAGGAACAACGCGATAAACCCGAGCATCACGAGCAGATCCGGATAGATGTCACCAATGCCCCCATTGCGCAGCATCACGCTTCTCAGCGCATCCGCCCCGTAAGAGAGCGGGAATATCTTCGCGAGATACTGCAGCACCATCGGCGTTTCACGCAGATTGAACAGCCCGCAGAACATCACCTGCGGAATAATCACGATTGGGATAAACTGAAACAGCTGAAACTCGTTGCGCGCGAAGGCGGAGAACAGCGTGCCCATCGAGAGCGACGTCGCCGCGATTGTGAGGTTGATCAGCAGTATGAGCAGAAAGTTGATATTTGTGTGAATACCCAGCACATACGTGAGAAACACCTGTATGATAATCGTCTGCAGCGCGGCAAACGCGCCGAACCCGAAGAAGTACCCGAGCACGAGCTGACTCCGGTGTATCGATGTGGCCATCACACGCTCGAGTGTGCCGCTGATGCGCTCGCGCAAAAACGCAATGCCCGCGAGCAGGAATATCAGAAAGAAGATGATAAAGCCCATCATGCTTGGTGCAAGGTAATCGAACGGCTCGTAGTCGTCACTGCCGTAATACTGCGAGATAGCGGGGGACTCCTCAAATTCGCCCATCATGCTTTTGGCTTGCGGCGGGAGCGAAGCGAGATTTTTCTGCATCGCATAGACGGAGAAAGCCCGCTGCACAAGCGATGATATGGACGCGTCGGACCCTTCCGCGACATAGGTATCGCCGCTGATGTAGCCGTCGCTCTGGCCTGCGAGCATGCGGTCAACCGCCTCGTCTTCGGTATTCACAAGCGTGACGGCGGCGTAGTCGCTTATCGCGTCTGCGCCCGAATCGTCGTTGCCGACAATATCGATATTCACTGTGGAGATGCCCGAACCGAGCAGATAATAGAGCAGCGTCATGATCAGCACAGGCGCGATGATCATGATCGCGAGCGTGCGTTTGTCGCCATTGATCTGGCGGATGAGCCGCCTCGCAACGATGAAGCTTTTCATGACTTTTGCCCTCCTTTCGTATCTGCGGCGGCGGCTTCAATAAATGCCGCCTCAATGGTGCCTTGCTTGGTAAAAGATCGAATCATCTGCGGTGTGCCGTTTTGAATCACTCTGCCGTCTCGGATCAATATGAGCCGGTCGCATTTGTCCGCCTCATCCATCACATGCGTGGTGACGATGATAACCTTCCCTAGGCTTTTGAGCCGTTGGAATTCGGCCCAAAACAGCTCGCGCAGCACCGGATCTATCCCGACGGTGGGCTCATCGAGCACAATCACATCCGGATTGCCGATCAGCGCGGCGCAGAGCGAAAGCCGCCGTTTCATACCGCCTGAATAGTGGGCCGCCTTTTTGTTCTTGTCCTTAGCAAGATCGACGAGGTCAAGCAGCGCGTGTGCCTGAGACTGCGCCTCGGGTTTTGATAAGCCTTTAAGCCTTCCGAAGAATACGATGTTCTGAAACCCTGTGAGATCTTCGTACAGCGCGTCCTGCTGAGCCATGTAGCCGATGCTGTCCATTAGCTGCAAATTCGGTATGCTCGTTCCTTTTATGTCGATATGGCCTTGATTGACGCCGATTGCGCCGATCAGGCATTTGACGAGCGTGGTTTTGCCCGATCCGGACGGGCCGAGCACACCGAGGATTTCGCCCGCATCCACATTCAAATCGATTCCCCGCAAGACCGGTTCGCTGCCGAATTGCTTGATAAGGCCGCTTATTTCAATCATGGGCATGATGCTGCCATCCTTTCATAACATAATCGATAAACGCTCTCACGTCTTTTTCCGCGTTGTCCATGCTGCCGCTCAACAGGCTGTATGAGATGATAAATCCGAACAGCTGGTTAAACATGATGTCGGCGCTCACATGCGGCGCAATTTCGCCGCGTTGTTTTGCGGAATCGCGCAGCTGAGAAACATAGCCTTTCACGGCGGGAATAACGCTGTCACCAAGCTGCTTTAATAGCTTCGGTCGGTGCACCACCTCGGGTAATACCGATTTGAAAAACAGCTTGTTTTTATGAGCGATGGATAGCCGGTCGAGCAGAATCTCTGCCAGCAATTCTTCAATGGGTGAGTCCTTTTTTTCCTCGAGAATATCGCGGACTGGCTTTTCGAGCTTTGGTTGAATCACCCGGATCATAAGGGGCACCATTTTTTCAAGTATCGCGCCCTTGCTGGGGAAATACCGAAATATAGTTCCTTCGGCAATGCCCGCTTTTTCTGCGATTTCCTTCGTTTTGGTGCTTTCAAAGCCTTTTTCTGAGAAAATCTCAATCGCCGCGTTGATAATCCGCACCTCTTTGTCCGGGCTGTTTTCCATATAATCGCTGATGGTCTGCTGAAAATCATAGTTTGTGTTGTGATCCATAACGTTTCCTCCAGAAAAATGAGTGAGCACTCAATCATTATTATATACAGCATTTTTGCTTTGTCAACAAAAAATTCCATAAACATAGCAAAACGAGTTGGGCGATATTCGTGCATATCAGAGACGGTGAAATCGAGGATTTCAAAAAACGTTTCACCTGTAGTCAAACGACATGAGCAGTTTTACGGCTGCTCTTTTTTTATAAGACCTTGGTCATAATAGTGAGAAAATAAAAAAGAGGCAGTTTACAAGTTATGTGATACAATGACATATAAAATATGAAGATATAAGGAGATAAGGAAAAAGAAAACAAATCCTATCCACTGCAATATGCCAATAAATGATGGTTCCATCGATTGAGAAGGTGAGGGGTATGATAAGAAAAGCATTGATTTTTGTGGCTGCGGCGATGGCTGTTCTGTGTGTCGGCTGTCAAGCCACACCGGACAAGCCCATCGTGGTGCAAAAGAATTTGGCGCAGATGATTGAAAAAGGCACATCGGGCAGCGCAAAACCGGAGACTTCGCAAGGACCCGTCAGCTATGCCGGGCTGTGCGCACATTACGGCGTTCCGGAGCGTTTTCAAAAAACAGTCACCGAGGGAAACCTCACCATCAATTGTGACGTGGCTGTTGAGCTGCCCGAAACTTACAAGCTGCCGATGGCGCGTGTGGAAGCTGGGCGGTTTTCTCAGGAGCAGGTCTATGCGCTTTTTGGCGCACTTTGTGCCGATACGCCGATGTATCTTTTACCCGAAGTTCAGGATAAGGCATATTATGAACAGAAGATTATAGACTGCCAGGCCAGGCTTGCCAAGGGAACCGACGAAGATACTGTCAAGTTTCTTAAGACAATGTTGCAAGGCTTTCAGACGCAATACGAAAAAGCGCCGGAAGCCATCGACATGATCCCCGCTGATGGAACGATGGAAAGCCGCGAGTATGAGATCAATGAAAACGGCGTTTTATCCGGCACAACCATGATGTTCTCGCCGCGTCGGATCCGCACAATTATGATCAATCAACGAATTTCAATGTTCAAAATGATTCGGATTATACCCAAGCAGAAACGTCTTCATGGGTTGATGAGGAGGGAAATTCTCAAGTCATGGTACCCAGAAGCGGGTCTTGGCTGGAATACAATCGGGGCGGGTACGATACGTCGTGCCTAAAATACTGCGAGAACGGCACCAAGCTTGCCGATGTGACGGCGCTCTCGCTCACGGGCGGCAAAGCGGAGAATTGTCTGCTCAGCACAACGCCCAAGCAGGCGAGGGATACCGTTGAAGCCTTGCTGAAAAAGGCGGGGATTGACGATATGGTGATCGATACGGTGAACTTGTATTCCAGCAAAAGTAGCATGCCGCCGGAATTCATTGAGCGTATGAAGGAAGAAGGCCAGTATGAGGAGGAGCCTCCCGAAACACAGGTCTATGCGTTTCGGCTGCTGCGCAATTTGAACGGCGTGAAAACGGAAAGCACTCAGGACACAAGCGTAACGAGCACCGACGGGATGGACTATGGAGCCGAGTGGGATTATGAGGAGCTGACAATTATAGCGGATGATCAAGGTGTCGCGAGTGTCTACTGGATCGGCCCGCTTGTTGTGAAAGAGGTGATCACAGATGATACGGCCATACTGCCTTTTGGCGATATTGAAGACATATTCGAGAAGATGATTGTGATGAATACCCGTATATATACCGATCCTAACCAAAAAGAGCAAATAGACATTACGCGCGTGACACTGTCGCTGCAGCGTATCGTGGAAAAGGATTCGAACTCAATGGGTTTGCTTGTGCCTGTCTGGAATTTTTACGGGTCGCACACAAGCTGGGACGACGCTGGTGAAAAGCACACGAGTGATATACCGTTTATGCCGTACTTGTCCATCAATGCCATTGACGGCAGTGTGATTGACGTGCAGCAGGGGTATTGATCGTAGAAAAAAAGACAGATGAATGAATTCCGGCTGTCTTTTCTTATCTGAATCGTTATTTCATCCGGTAAGGCGTTGCGTAAAGGTCCCGCTTCTTGAGCCCGTTCTTCTTCGCCGTCTGTCCCCATCCGAGATTACCGCCGAGAAAGTACATCCATCTTGGCACCTTCACGCCGATGTGCACAATTTCTGAAGAAGAATTCGTGCTGTTTATGACCTCCGCCGCCATGCGGTCCACAGCGCCATACAAATCGGCCATCGCTTTTTTCATGAACGGCGCATCCTTCGCACCCAGCACCATGCCGCCGCTGCCAAAGCAGACGCCGAAGCCGAAATCCGCGCCGATATGGCGCGCAAAGCTTTTCATCACGCGCACCGCCTCATCGTTGATCTCGGGCTCCGGAAAACCGCAATTGACAATGGTGAATATTTTTTGTCCCGGTTGGTTGTTTCCGGTGGATGCCGCGTAATCCTCGAGGAAGCGCGTGAGCATGCCAGGCAGACAGAAGAAATAAAGCGGAAACACAATCAGCAGGGCATCGGCGCTGCGCATGGCTTCATAAGCGGGTTCGCTGTTCTTCAGGGCTTTACCGACATCGATGATGTCCGCATGAAGCTCGGCGTTAACAAACCGATCTCTGGCAAGCTCGCAAAGCAACGCGGAAACGGACGGTTCTCCCTTCTTAGGACTTGCGCTGAGTATCGTCACTTTTTTCATAATGCCCCTCCCACAATGCGCTTGAGCGTGGTTGCACTCATTGCATTCTTGATCTGACTGTCTGTGCCGTCGTCAATCCAAACGTCCACGCTGCTGCGGTGTTTTTGCGTGATATCGCAGAAAAGCTGCGCGTCCTGCGTGCTTAAATTCTCACCGTAGCCGATCATGATCTGTTTGGGGTAGCTATCATATCGGCGCGGGTGCATGGTGGAGCCGTCTTTGCGCGTTTGAAAAAACGGCAGCATGTTGGGCAGCCAGCGGTCCAGCGCGTACTTGATGTTGGCGCTGAACTGGCCGAACACCACGGGGACGAGGTAGACCACCACGTCGCTGTTCATCATTGCACGGTTAATGCTGGCGATGTCGTCTTTGATGACGCACTCGCCGGGCGTTTTAATCCAGCACCCAAAGCAGCCCACGCAATAGTGGATATCGCCGCGGCCGATCTGCTTTTCCTCAATGTCAAAGCCCGAAAGCGCTTCCTTCACCTGCGCCAGCAGCCGCGTGTATGCGGTTGTCTGGTAGTCCTTATCGGACAGAATATATGCTTTCATTATTCTATGCTCCTTAATGTTTACATCGTAAACATAATATCAGCCAATGTTTACAATGTCAACATTATCTGCTATAATTTTTTTAATAAATAGTAAAGCTATCGGCAGCGGAGAGAGGGCTATGACAAAACACAGCTATCATCACGGGGATTTAAAGACAGAACTGATACGCAAAGGGCTCAAGATACTCGACGAGGAAGGGTATGAGGCTTTTTCGATGCGCAAGGTGGCCACGGCCTGCAATGTGAGCCAAACCGCACCATACCGCCATTTTAAAGATAAGAATGAGCTGATCAAAGCGATTGCTTTAAACGCGCTGCGTGAATTTGATGAAAGCCTGGAGCGGGCTTTTTCGGACGCTGGCGATCCCAAGGCTCAGCTTAAAGCCATGGGGCGTTATTATGTTCAGTTTTTCGTGGACAACCCCGAAACCATGCGGCTGCTGTTTTTTAGCCAGGCGCAGGCGTGGATGCGCGAGGCAGTAAAAAATGAGTACCTCTGCGGTGATGAGCGCCCGTATTCGGCGCTTGAGATAGCCGTGAAAAATTACAAGGCGGCGTACCCGGATGACGAGAGAACCGAGGACGAGCTGATTGTATATTGCTGGGGGCTCGTGCACGGCATTGCCGTACTGATTGTGAACGGCGAGCTGCCGGGCGGAGCGGCCGCCATGGCACTGGTAGACAGGGTGATTCAAAGCGAGAAGTTCTTATAAAAAATGCAATACCTGCTTATTCCTCCGCCTTGGCTGTGCAGCAGTGGCGGATGTCGTGCAGAAACTGCAGCAGCGCGTCAACCGCGCCCTGCGGCGCTTTAAATGTGATGTACGGCGGCTGAGCGCTTCTAAGCTTCGCCGTGTTTTTGTATTTTTGCAGGATAGCGAGCAGCCTTTGCCCGTCAATTGTGCAGTCGTCGGGGTATTTGAGCGTGAACGCGCCCGCGTTGCGCGTGACCGACACAAGACCAGCGCGCGCGGCATACCGCTTGATCAGTGAAATCAGCATGAGATTCTCCACGCTGCGCGGCATCTTGCCGTAGCGGTCCACAATCTCTTCCTTAAGCTGCTTGGCGCTGCCGATGCTCTCGATTGCGGCGATCTTTTTATAGACTTCGATGCGCTGAATCTCGTCGTCGATATACGCGGCGGGCACATGAGCACTGAGGCCGATCTCCACGGACGTATCGGCAGGGCGCTCAATACGGTCGCCCCGAATCTCGGCGACGGCTTCACGCATCATGCGGCAGTACATATCGTACCCCACGGCGGCCATCTGGCCGGATTGCTCCGCGCCGAGGAGGTTGCCCGCGCCTCTGATTTCGAGGTCTCTCATCGCAATTTTAAAGCCCGCGCCGAGCTCGGTGAACTCGGCAATCGTCGCGAGCCGTTTTTCAGCGTCCGGCGTCATGTGCGTGCCGGACAGATACGTGAGATACGCATAGGACGTTTTGGCCGCGCGCCCCACACGCCCTTTGATCTGGTAAAGCTGGGCGAGGCCGAATTTATCCGCCTCGTAGACGATGACCGTGTTCACATTGGGGATGTCGATGCCCGATTCGATGATCGTCGTGCAAAGCAGCACGTCGTACATGTCGTTCATAAAATCAACCATCACGTCTTCCATCGCCGTTTCGCCCATGCGTCCGTGGGCCATCGCGACCCGTGCCTCGGGCACATAGCGGCGCAGCTCGGCCGCGAGCCGATCCAGCAGTGCAATCTGGCGGCACACGAGATACGCCTGTCCGCCGCGGTTCATTTCCCGGGTGATCGCATCGCGCAGCAGCTGTCCCGAATATTCCATCACATAGCTTTCGGGCGCTTTGCGTTCTTCGGGCGGTGTGTCGAGCACGCTCATATCGCGGATGCCCGTCAGCGCCATCTGCAGCGTGCGCGGAATCGGCGTGGCCGAAAGCGTCAGCACGTCCACGGTGCGTTTGATATCCTTGATGCGCTCCTTGTGCGACACGCCGAAGCGCTGTTCCTCATCGATCACGAGCAGCCCCAAATCTTTGTACTTCACGTCGCCGGAGAGCAGCCGGTGCGTGCCGATTACAATATCCACGGTGCCCGCCTTGAGCCCCTTAATGATGCGCGTCTGGTCTCCCGCGGAGACATAGCGCGACACCATCTCGATGGATACCGCAAATTCTTTGAAACGCTCGCAGAAGGTATGGTAATGCTGGCGAGCGAGCAGCGTGGTCGGCACGAGCACGGCGCACTGCCGCCCTTCCATCACGGCCTTAAAGCACGCGCGCATCGCAACCTCGGTTTTGCCGTAGCCCACGTCGCCGAGCAGCAGCCGGTCCATCACCTTTTCCTGCTGCATGTCTTTTTTAATCTCTTCAATGCTCTGCAGCTGGCCTTCCGTTTCGTCATACGGAAAGCTGTCTTCAAACTGCCGCTGCCAGAGCGTGTCTTCGCCGTATTTGTGGCCTTTTTTCGTGAGTCGCTCGCTGTAAATCGAAACGAGATCTTCCGCGAGCTCTTTGACGGCTTTTCTGACTTTTGCCTTGGTCTGGCCCCATTCGCGCCCGCCGAGCTTGCTGAGCCGCTCACCCTCGCCGCCCATATATTTTTGCACGCGGTCAATCTGGTCGGTCGGTATAAACAGCTTGTCGCCGTCGCGGTACTCGAGCTCCATATAATCGCGAGAAACATCCTGCACGGTGCGCGTGACGAGCCCTAAGAACCGCCCCTTGCCGTGAATATCATGAACGATAATGTCGCCCGGCTTTAAGTCGGTGAAAATGTCCATGCGCTGGCGCGACGATGTGCGGCGGTGCTTGCGTGCAAAGCCATACAGCTCGTGCTCACCGAGCACGTACACTTTTTCCGAGGTGAGCTCAAAGCCCGAAAGCAGCCTCTCGGGGTAAACGCCCGCTTCTCCTGTGTCCAATCGGCGTTCATCTTTGATGCACGGCACGCTGAAAGCCGCGTCGGACAGCTCGGAGGAGAGACGTTCCGCGCGCGCAAGGCTGCCGGTCATCAGATACACGCGCCAGCCCGCGCTCACGCGCCCCTTCACATCCTCCTGAAGCAGCTCGAGCTTGCGGTGATATGAGAGCGCGCTGCGCGCCTTCAAATGCAGCGTGGTTTTGGCTTCGAGATCGGGAGACTGCGCGATCGTGCAAAGATCGATGATGTCTTGCATACGCTGCGTCAGTTCCGGCAGAGACAGGTACAGCGCCTGCTGCGCTTCGAGTGCCGTGCCCGTTTTCAATAGCGTGTCGAGTCGGTCGGAAAACTCGGCCATGCGCTGCTGTTCCGTATCCGTCACGCGCCGGTGGTCGTCGAAAAGCACCAATGCATTCGGCACATAATCGAGCAGGCTGCTGCCGCCGAGCAGATACGCGAAGTTTTCGAGATCGTCAAAATAATGATGCTTTTGCATATGCTGCGCATAGTCGTCAAACCGCTGCGCGAGCACGGTGTTTTTCGGTTTGGCGGATGCGAAGTAATCGGCGGCGTTTTTGGCGGCATTCGCGCTGAGCACAAGCTCCACGGCGGGCGGCAGCGTCACCGCGTTAAGGCTTTCGCGGCTGCGCCGCTGGGTGCCCGGGTCAAACGCGTGGATGCTTTCCACCACGGTATCAAAAAAATCGATGCGGTACGGCGCGACCGCGCCGGGGCAGAACACGTCGAGTATCTCGCCGCGCCGCGCGGCCTGGCCCGCCGCTTCCACTGCGCCTACGCGCTCGTAGCCCGAAAGCACGAGCTGCTGTATCAGCTGCTCAGGGTCGTACGCGGCGTCTTTGCGGATGGCAATATGCGCATCGGAAAACACATCGGCCGGAACGAGGCGCGCGAGCAGTGCCTCCTCGCTTAAAAAGGCGATTTTGTTTTCACCGTGCTGCATTTTTGAAATGCCGTCGATACGACGGAACATCACGTCGCGGCTGCGCGCGACGGCGGCCCGGAGCTGAAGCGGGCGGCGGGGGATAAAAACCGCTTCGTCGATCGCCTCGGCGCCGCTTTCCGCGCTGCCTTCATCCGGGCAGATCACAATCACGCTGCGCCCCGTCTGCTCTGCAAGCGCGAGCGTGAGGTATGGCTTCAAGCTGTCGGGTACGCCAAAAAGCGAGCAGGGAACCTGTCCCGCCCGCAGCGATTCTAAAAGCTGTGTAAACACCCCGGACTCGGCGAGGTGTGCCGTGATATGCATTTTCTTATCCTTAACTCTGTCAGTTATACCGGCTCTGCGCCTGTGCCACGCCGTCCGTGAGAATCGCTTCCACGGCGTCGGCGGCTCTGGTTAACGTGTCGTAGGCCGCCTGTTTATCGGCATATTCGCCGAGCACATGGTCGATGATGTCGCCGTCGGGCTTGCCGATGCCCACACGCACGCGGACAAATTCATCCGTCTGCAGATGGTAGATGACGGATTTCATGCCGTTGTGTGTGCCCGCGCTGCCGCGTTCCTTGATGCGCACGCTGCCCGTTTTGAGGTCTACATCGTCGTAAACGAGAATGAGCTGGCTCGCTTTGATACCGAGCGCCTTGGCCATCTCTTTCACGCTCTCACCCGAGTTGTTCATGTATGTCTGCGGCATGCCGAGCACCACGCGCTTCCCGAAAATTTCGCCTTTGCCGATGCGCGCGCTGTATTCATGCATGCGCACAGGGATGCCGTGGCGCTGGGAGAGGATATCGATCACGTCAAAGCCCGCGTTGTGGCGCGTGTGCGCGTATTTTCCGCCCGGATTCCCAAGACCGATGATGTAATAGTCGGCGGTTAAACCGGCGGGAGACTTTTTGCGAAGCTTAGCAGATCCGAATAATTTCCCTGCACGCATGGCGGCACCTTTCCTAAATCCCCGATCACGTTGTCGAGCACCAAAAAACCTTCGAAGCCGAGTGCGACGGCGCCCATGTCTTCGCGCACATCGTTGCCCACCACATAGCAGTCCCCGGCACTGAGCCCGGTGCGATCGAGTATCTCTTTAAAGTATTCCAGATTCGGTTTGCAAAAATGCGAATTATCGTAATAGCTCACATACTCAAAATCATCCGGGCTCAGCCCCGCCCATTTTATGCGCACATTGGTGGCCGATGAGGGGAATATCGGGTTGGTTGAGAGTATGAGCCGGTATCCTTTTTCCTTGAGTATCCGGACGGTTTCTACCGCGCGCGCGTCGCTGCGGGCGCATCCGTGAATTTTAGGGAATTCATTGACATAGAATGCGTCCATATGCTCAAGTATCTCAGCCGGATCCGTGCCCGACGCTTCCGACACCACCTTGAGGAAAATGTCTCTGTTGAGCATGGCGCCGTCGTTATTGAGTATGGCGTGAATCCCGCTGCCGAATACCATTTTGCCGTTCTTGCCGAACAGGCTGTAAAAACCGCATTGCTCAACGAGAGAAAAGTACATGTTCGTGAACTGTTCCATATCCAGTGAGAGCAAGGTGCCGTCCAGATCAAAGAAGACCGCTTTTCTCATTCTTCTCTCCTTCGTTTGGCCCATCCTTCAATGTTGGTTTGGCGGCTTCTTGCCACGCAGAGCGCGTCTTCCTCCACGTTTTTCGTGACGGTGGAGCCTGCCGCGATATACGCGCCGTCTCCTATGGTGACGGGCGCGATGAGGTTCACGTTGCAGCCGACAAACGCGTTTTTGCCGACGACCGTGCGGCTCTTTTTCTTGCCGTCATAATTCACAAACACCACGCCGCAGCCGATGTTGGTTTTCTCGCCGATCTCACCGTCGCCGACGTAGGTTAAGTGCGATACCTTCGCGCCGTCCTTGATCTCAGCGTTTTTCACCTCCACGAAATCGCCCACGCGGCACCCGTTGCCGACGATGCTGTGCGGACGAAGGTACGCGTACGGCCCGATGGTGGAACGGTCGCCCACGGTGGAATCAAGGATCACGGAATTTTGAACGGTGGTCTGTGCGCCGATCGTGCTGCCCGCAATGCGGCTGCCGGGGTAAAGCACGGCACCCGTTTTGATATGGGTTTTGCCTTCAAGCGTGACGCCCGGATATATGGTCACGTCCGGCTCGATGGTGACGGCGGCATCAATATAAGTGGTATCGGGATCGATCAGTGTGACGCCCCGCAGCATGTGCTCACGGTTGACGCGCGCGCGCAGCTTCTTCGCCGCGTCCGCGAGCTGAATGCGGTCGTTCACGCCCATCCACTCATCGTCATCCACGCACGCCACCGCTTCAATAAAGCGGCCCTGGCCCGATATGTATTCAATACAGTCGGTGAGGTAATACTCGCCCTGCGCGTTGTTGGGCTTTAATGATTTGAGCGCTTCCCTGAGCAGCGCCCGTTCAAAGCAATAGATGGAAAGGTTGATCTCGCGGATGGCTTTCTGCGCTTCCGTCGCGTCGCGGTGTTCCACAATGCGGAGCACGCCGCCGTTCTCGCCGCGCAATATGCGCCCATAACCCGTTGCGTCGTTCACAGCAGCGGTGAGCAGACACGCGCCGAGCCCGCGCGATGCGGCCGTTTCCGCAAGGCGCTTCAGCGTTTCTGCACGAATCAGCGGCATATCGCCCGCAACGATAATCGCATAACCGTCCCCCTCGAGGGACTCGCCTGCGGCCATCACCGCATGGCCGGTGCCGAGCGGCTCGCTCTGACAGGCGAAATTCACGCGCTCACCGAAATACTCTTTCACCTTGTCTGCGGCTTTTCCGACGACGAGCACCGGCTTTTCACCGGTCGCTTCGGCGGCGGCATCCACCACCCATTCACAGAGCGCTTTTCCGGCTGCGTTATGTAAAATTTTAGGAGTCTCCGACTTCATTCGCTTGCCTTCTCCGGCAGCAAGGATAATGGCGATCGTATTGCTCATTGTGATTCTCCCATCGAAAGTCTTGTTTGACTATATAGATATTAGTAGATGACGGCAGGCATGTCAACAAACTGACGCGAAGTCTTCAAATCAGGCGGTTGAAGTGCACGATGATCAAGCGCTATTGGCATCGACATATCATGCACTATGGCACCACAATAAACGAAAAGTTAGGTTAGCGGTCATTCTATCCACTGTCGTAGTGAACGAAGCATCGCGATGTGACTATGAAGTGGATGAGAATCTGTTGCAGATACGGTCCAATACGCAGTCATCGTTTCGCTCCTCACAACGAAGAGGACTGGATGACCGAAAAAGTTGCTTAACCCGCATCACCAAAGGTGACTGATGAGATGTTATTTTATGATAATAAGCAAGACATCTCTTCCGGCGCTGCGGAGCCACCTCCTTGGGCATAATCTGTGCATACCGCGGCAATAAAAAAAGCGGCCAGATACGCTGACCGCTTCGTTGATCCCTGTTATTTATCTCCGAAATTGAGCCCGATCTCGCGGCCCACGCGCAGCAGCTCGGAATCGAGCGGAATCGTTTTGGTTTTTCCCGCGACATCCTTCATCAGGTTGGAGGTGACGCGGCCGTTTTTCACGGCGACCGTATGTCCGAACTGACGCTTTTCAATCAGTTTTGCCGCATAGACGCCCATTTCCGTCGCGAGCACGCGGTCGTAAGGGCACGGCGGGCCGCCGCGCTGATAGTGGCCGGGCACAACCACGCGCGTGTCGATATCAATCACGTTATTGAGTTCGTCCGCCAGCTTATAGCCGATGGAATAATGCTTGCCTTTGAGGTCCTGATCCTCGGCATCGGTGATGCTGCGTGCGCCTTCCGCCACGGCGATGATCGAAAAATGCTTGCCGCGCTCGTAGCGCTCGTTGATGGCGTCGGCCACGACGTTGATATCATAGGGTATTTCGGGCAGCAGAATCACATCGGCGCCGCTCGCCATGCCCGCGTTAAGCGTGAGCCAGCCCGCCGTGTTGCCCATGAGTTCCACAATGATCACACGTGAATGTGAGAAGGCGGTGGTGTGCACCTTGTCGATCACGTCGGAGGCGATATCGACGGCGCTTTGGAAGCCGAATGTGATATCGGTGCCCCAAATGTCGTTGTCAATGGTTTTGGGGAGGCCGATCACGTTAAGCCCGTGCTCCTCCAGCAGGCCTGCCGCCGTATGCGTGCCGTTGCCGCCGAGTGTCACGAGGCAGTCGAGCTCCATCTTTTCATAGTTTTTGGCCATTGTTTTGAACGAATCGAGATACTTGCCGCTGTTTTGACGCATCGTCTGATCCCGGTGGCGCGAGGTGCGCAGTATTGTGCCGCCCAGAGTCAGTATACCCGAAAATTCTTCTTTGCTCATCGTGCGGTAATTCGCATCAATGAGCCCGCCGAAGCCGTCCATGATGCCGACAATCTCGGCATCCGGAAAAAACTGATACGATGCTTTGGCCACGCCGCGTATCGCCGCGTTGAGCCCGGGGCAGTCTCCGCCGCTTGTGAGAATTCCAATTCGCTTGGGCATGGATTTTCCTCCGTTTTTATATAAAAAGATTTAAAATATTGCTATGCTTAATTCCTTTAAGTATACACTAAGCGCAATCGCCTTTCAACATGGATACTAAAGGCTCATCTCTTAACGAAAAAGCGAGGCCGAAAAACGAACCTCGCTTATATAAATACCCCGAATTCATTTTTATAATCAGTCTATCAGGGGAGCCCCGTTCAGGCCTCCGTTCACTCCCCCGCTGAATATGTCATTGAAATCGATGACTTCGGCGCTGCCTGTATCCAAGGCAAAGCGGCTGTCGTCCTCAACGGCTTCCGACGGCTTGCCGATTTTAACCGTTTGATCGACAGTCATCACCATCTTCTGGTCGCCCGCGGACATCTCCACGGTGACGGACGCGCTGCTGTTATCCATGATCTCGGTTCCGTTAAAGGTGATTGTATCAGAGCCGGGAGTGGTGATGGTTCCGTCAAAATCAATGCCATCCGCTGTTTTGGTGATATCGCATTCCATCGACATCACCGGGCCGTCCGGGGTGGATACATCAAGCGTCAGCAGTTTACCGTCTTTTTGGTTCTTATAATCGAAAGAGGCATTAAACACCATGCTGTCGGCACTGCTGAACACAATGTCGAGTCCTGCCGGGCGGTTGTCTTTGTAAGATACGGAGAACGTCAGCTCAAAATCGGCATCTTTAAGCATTGGCGCGGCCATCGATATCGCACCCGACAACTCAAACGGGTAACCTGAGATTTCCTCAATCATATCCGTGATGGCATCGTTTAGCTTGTCGTTTTCTTCAAGTTTATCCGCAAATGTACGCAAGGTATCCGCAAGCGCGTCGCCGTCAAGCGTCAGTGTGGTTTCATTCCCATTTTTATCAAAACAGCTTTCATCGATGCTGTTCAGAAACATTTCGGTAAGCTGCAGGTAATCAATATTGGCCAGCTTGCTGTTTTCAGCCAGAGCGGCGATTCTGTCCTTTAAAGGCATGGGCTCCGAAAGGTCTGCTTTGGAGTCAAACCGCACGCCTTTCACAGTGTCGCCTTGCTCGATATAAAGGGTATCTTCAAGCAGCAGCAGCTTCACCGTGCCATCCGGCACCGCGTTGTCGCTGTTATCGGCGGTGGAAGACGCATTCACGCCAAGAGCCAATTCATCATAGGCATAGGCAATGTCCGTACCGGTTTTTATCCCGGATGCATCGATGGAGGTCGTCATCGTCAGCTCAAAAGGCTGATTCATGATTTTTTTCATGTCGTTTTCTGTCTCAAGCCCCTCGGCAGCACCTGTGAACACACCGACGACATCATTGGCAAACCGTGTTTGCACTGTGTTTCCGCTGAACGGTCCTGCACCGGGTTTAAAGACCACGAATATAAGTACAGCAGCCACGATAAGCGCCGCGCCCACACCGATGAGCGCCCAAAGCAGCGCTTTGCTTTTTTTCTTGGGCGGCTGGCCGTAATCAAAAGGCTGGCCCATGGGGGGAGGCGCAATCGGACCGACATTCGGCACCTCAGTAACCGCGGCATTTTCCAATTTAGCTCCGCAGGATGTGCAGAACTGGCTGTCCGGCGGAAGCTGAGCGCCGCATTTGATACAATACATGTTACCCTCCTAAATGAACATAATGACATTGAAGAGCATTTGCCCAACACCCCTATCATACACGAAACTGTTTTGTTTTTCCATACCTGACAAGAATAAAGTGTCGGTTTATATGGCTTTTTGCTGATACTGACCAATCGCTTGACATTAATATGGCGTATTGACCATGCCCTGCTCATATGTTATGCTGACTCTAACAGAATATTGACCATCTGGTGCCTTTTAAAGAAGCCCTGAAGAGCGCGGCTTTTCGGGATTGATTGAAAGGATAATAGGGAAAACGGTGAAATGCCGTTGCAGCCCCCGCTACCGTATGGCAGACCGCATGAGACACGATGCCACTGAAGCGTTGCTTTGGGAAGGCGTCTTTTGACGGAATGAAGCCGAGCCGGTAAACCTGCCCGATGTGTTGAGTCAGATTTCTTCGGAGGGAAGGATGCAGACGGCCGTTTCAAAACGGATCAACGCCTTTAGCATCAGCGCTTCAGGTGTTTTTTATTTCCAGGCAGCAGCCGGAAGTGATGTTGGCGTTTGTTTCTTCTTTCCGGGGAGAGAATTTATAACGGAGGAAAGACAAATGAAAAAAACAATGTACGTTCTGTTGGCAGCCGCGTTGATTGCGGGACTGCTTTGCGGATGCGCCGCGGGCGGCAGCTCATCCGAACCGTCGGCCACGCCCGTGCCCAAAGACATCATGGACGAGAATGTGGACGCGATGGGCAATGAGGTGACGGCTTCGGCGGTGCCTGAGGAGGCATTGACGATTGTATCGACAGCACCCAGCGCGACGGAGATACTCTTTGCGCTGGGCTGTGGGGATAAAATCGTCGGTGTCGATGTGAGCTCGGTCTATCCCGAAGAGGCGGCGAACATCGAGAAAGTCGGCGACTTTAACGGGTTTGATGTGGAAAAGGTGATTGCGCTGAACCCGAGCGTTGTGTTTGCGGGTAACGGCCTGCAGCACGAGGATATTGAGGCGCTCGAAAAGGCGGGGCTCAGGGTGATCGCGGTGGAAGCCACCTACTACGACGACATCGCTAAGAGCATCACGATGATCGGCGGGGTGGTTGGCAGGGAAGAGGAGGCTGCGGCGCTGAACCGGCAGATTGCCGACGCGGAAAAAGCCGTGAAGGAAAAAGCGGCGGCGTTTGCGGAAAAACCCTCCGTCTATTATGTGATGACCATCGGTGAATCCGGCAACTGGACCTCCGGCAAAGGCAGCTTTATCAACACGATCATTGAAATGGCCGGCGGCAGCCCCGTCACAAACGATTCGGATGCCGAATGGCTTGAATACCCGGTGGAAGATCTCGTCAAAAATGACCCCGACATACTTCTTGTGTCGAGCTGGGTTGCCGAGGCTGATCTGAAGGCGGCGGCGGGCTACAGCGATATGACGGCCGTGAAAAACGGGCACTATTATATCGTCGATCCTGCCATCGTGGAGCTGCCAGGCCCGCGTATTGGCGAGGCGCTCAAGGCTGTGCAGGGCCATATTGAATCCTTTCTCGCAGGAGAATAACATTTGAACCAGACAAACATGAAAAAAGTAAGGCTGACATGGATCGTGATGGTGCCGCTCGGCATCATCGCGGTCGTGTCCGCTTTTTTATTCGGAAGCTCAGGCGTTAGCCTCAGCGAGCTGCTGGCGCTGATCAACGGCAGCGCTCAGCCGTATACGGCCACCATTTTCTTCAGCTTGCGTTTACCAAGGGCGATCCTCGCGCTGGTGTCGGGCGGGGCGCTCGGCATTTCAGGTGCGTGTTTGCAAGGTATGTTTAAGAACCCGATGGCTGATTCGTATGTGATTGGCGTGAGCAGCGGTGCGGCGCTCGGCGCGACGATAGCACTCGCTTTTGGTTCCGCTCTGGCTTTCCTTGGGTTCGGGGCGGTGAGCCTGCTGGCGTTTCTTTTCGCTCTCGCCTCGGTATCGGTGGTGTACCGGCTTGCGAAAGTGCACGGCAAGGTGTCCGCGTTTTCGCTGCTGCTTGCGGGCGTAGCGGTGAGCACGCTGTGTTCGGCGGTTGTGTATTGCATCATGATACTGTTCCGCGACAAAATGGAGCATATTGTGATGTGGACAATGGGCAGCTTTTCCTCGGCATCGTGGGACAAGGTGTTCGTCAGTGTGCCGGCCATGCTGGTTTCGTCTGTGCTGTGCCTGCTTTTTTCGCGAGACCTCAATATTATGCTGCAGGGCGACGAAGCCGCAAGACACCTCGGCGTGGACGCGGGAAAAGTACGCCGCGGCCTGATATTGCTGACCACGGTCGCGACGGCGAGCGCCGTGTCCGTGAGCGGCATCATCGGATTTGTGGGGCTCATTGTGCCACACATCATGCGGCTGATACTCGGGCCTGATCACCGGCTGCTGCTGCCCGTCTCGTTTGTGGGCGGCGGTATCTTTTTGCTGATCGCGGACACGCTTTCGCGCATTGTGGTGGAAAGTCAGGAGATCCCCGTCGGCGTGATTACGGCGCTGATCGGTGTGCCGTTCTTTTTGTTCCTGCTGCGACGGGGCAGGGGGGTAAAGCGATGAGCGATCTTTATATCACCGGCGTGCATTACAGCTACGAGCCACCGCAATGGGCGCTGCACAACGTGAGCTTTGCGATTCCTTCAGGGCGGTTCTGCGGCATCATCGGGCCGAACGGTTCGGGAAAATCCACACTGCTCGGGTGCATCTCGGGGCATTTGCAGCCGAATCACGGCGAGGTCACCATCGGGAACCGCAATGTGGCGAATTTAAGCGTGCGCGAAATTGCGCGGCGCATGGCGCTTGTGCAGCAGCAAACGTCGCTTGCGTACGACTTCACCGTGGGCGATATTGTGCTGACGGGCCGTAACCCGTACATGAAGCGATGGCGCGGCGAGTCGGCGGAGGATTACGCGGCGATGAACGCGGCGCTGGAGACGGCGGGCATCGCGCATTTGAAGGACAGGCTGATTACGTCGCTTTCGGGCGGGGAGTGGCAGATGATGATACTCGCGCGGGCACTGTGCCAGCAGGCGGACATCATGCTGCTCGACGAGCCGGTGACGGGCTTGGATATCAAGCATCAAGTGAGCATAATGGGCACCGTGCGGCGGCTTGCGAAGGAGCGCGGTATATCCGTGGTGTGCGTGCTGCACGATCTCAACCTCGCGCTGGCTTATTGCGACGACATTGTGCTGCTGAAAAAGGGTGAGGTTTACGCAGTAGGCGTGCCGGGAGAGGTGCTCACGAAACAGAATATTGAGAGTGTTTACGGCACAGCTGTGAACACGTTTGAGCAGGGCGACAGGACGTATATACTGCCGGTGATGGGATGACGATGCGAGCGCATTGATCCGCTAAGAGCGATAAGCTGTGGGATGCTCATCCACTACGTAGTCGACTCGCTTCGCTCGCTCAGCATGACAGACTCAATATGGCATCGTTTGGTCGAAGCGGTTAGCCATGGGATGCTTCGACTTCGTTATCACTCCGCTCAGCATGACATGAGAGCGCATTAACCCGCTGGGAGCGATAAGCCGTGGGATGCTTATCCACTATGTAGTCGACTCGCTTCGCTCGCTCAGCATGACATAAGCATGAAAAATGCGGTTCTCCTTGCATTGTACAGCTTGTTTTATTGTGGTATACTGGGCAGGCGAACTGACTTTGAAGGAGTTTTTTTCTCATGAGACTATCACAGATGTTGTTTTCCACGCAGCGCGAGGTGCCCTCGGAGGCGGAAGCCGAAAGCCATGTGCTGCTGCTAAAAGCCGGTATGATCCGCCGTCTCGCGACGGGCGTTTACGCGCTGATGCCGCTTGGCTTTAAGGTGTTTAAAAAGATCGAGAATATCATCCGCGAGGAGATGGACGCGGCGGGTGCGCAGGAGCTCATCATGTCGGCGTTTCTGCCCGCGGAATATTATCAGCAGTCGGGCCGGTGGGACGTTTTCGGCACCGAGATGATCAAGTTTAAAGACCGCAACGACCGCGACTTTTGTTTGGGGCCCACGCACGAGGAGATCTTCGCGCATGTGCTCAAACCCGAGTTTCAGTCGTACAAAGCCATGCCGAAAACCATCTATCAAATACAGAACAAATACCGCGACGAGCGGCGTCCACGCTTTGGCATGATCCGCTGCCGCGAATTCGTGATGAAGGATGCCTATTCGTTTGATATCGACGAAGCGGGCCTTGATCTGTCGTACCAGAAGATGTACGACGCGTACTGCAAGATATTCGACCGCTGCGGCCTTAACTACGTGGTGGTGCACGCGGACAGCGGCGCGATGGGCGGCTCCGGTTCTCAGGAGTTCATGATCAAATCGGACATCGGTGACGACACAATTGTGTCGTGCAGCAGCTGCGGCTACGCGGCCAACGCGGAAAAAGCCGCGTGTCCCGAACCCACGGAGAGCACCGAAGAGATGGTGGCGGTGGAGAAGGTGCATACGCCGAATGCCGGAACCATTGAGGAGCTTGTGGGCTTCTTTAATACCACGCCCGATAAATTCGCCAAAACGTTGCTTTACAGCGCGGATGGCAAGATCGTCGCCGCAATGGTGCGCGGTGACCGCGAGCTTAACGAAACCAAACTGAAGAATTACCTCAAATGTGCGCACCTTGACCTTGCGTCTTACGACGAAGTCCGCAAGGCGACAAGCGCGGAAGTTGGGTTTGCTGGGCCGATCGGCCTTGATGTGGACCGGCTCATCGTGGACAAGGAGATTACCGCGATGCGCAACTTTCTTGTGGGCGCGAACCAGACGGACTACCATTATTCAGGCGTCAATTACGACCGCGATTTTATTTCAGCGGACGTATGCGATATCCGCCTCATCGAATCGGGCGACCCGTGCCCGGTGTGCGGCGCAAAAGCGGAGCTTGCGAAAACCATTGAAGTCGGGCATATATTCAAGCTCGGCACCAAGTACAGCATCGCGATGGAATGCTTGTACCTCGATCAGGAAGCGAAGCAAAAACCGTGCATCATGGGCAGCTACGGTATCGGGCTCAATCGCACGATGCAGGCCATCATCGAGCAGTCTCACGACGAGGACGGCATCATCTGGCCGGACAGCGTCGCGCCGTACAACGCGATTGTCGTGCCGGTGAGCGCCGCGAACGAGGCGCAGATGGCGCTGGCGGAGCAGATGTATGAGCAGCTCAAAGCCGCAGGCATCGAGACGCTGCTGGACGACCGCGACGAGCGCGCGGGCGTGAAATTTAAGGACGCCGATCTGCTCGGCATTCCGCACCGCATCAATGTGGGCCGCCGCGCCGCGGAGGGCATTGTGGAATACAAGCCGCGCCGCGAGAAGGAAGCGAAAGAACTGACCGCGGACGAAGCGGTTAAACTGATCGTCGAAACGGTTAAGGGATAAGGAAGTACCAGGCGGCTCTCTTAATAAAGGGAGCCGCTTTTCTCTAAACTTGGGTGTTGACAGACATGGGGTTTGCCGTTACAATTGTGTTTGTCCGTTTCAGCAGAAATGAATATTTGGGGGATTAGCTCAGTTGGCTAGAGCGCTTGACTGGCAGTCAAGAGGTCACCGGTTCGAATCCGGTATTCTCCACCACAAAGGTAATCAGTCAATGATACAAGTTGACTGACTACCTTTTAATTTTGCCTATCAGAAAAACCCGCAATACAAGGGAAAAGCGAGACAAGGGGGTGCAACACGCCCGTTCAGTCCCGCTGTTATTATAAATGGAAAAAGCCTGTACTAAATGACTATTGTATAATATAATATTTATAAAGAAAAAGTTTAGAAGGAGAAAATATTTATGAAAAAGCTGTTTACTCTTTTTGTAGTTGCAGCCATGATGGTCCTGGCATTCGCGGGCTGCGCTGCACAGGTTGCTACCCCGGAAAATAGTCCGGCTGAGGAAAAGGAAGGTGCGGTGGATTATTTCATCGCTACTGATACCGTATTCAAACCCTTTGAATACACCAATGAAGCCGGCGAATTCGTGGGCATCGACGTGGATCTGCTGGCTGCCATTGCTGCCGATCAGGGCTTTACTTATGAACTGCGCAGCTTGGGTTGGGACGCTGCTATTGCTGCCTGCCAGGCAGGTCAGGCTGACGGCATGATCGCCGGCGCCTCCATCAAGCAGGAACGTATTGATTCCGGCTGGATTTTCTCCGATGGCTATTTCACTGCCACTCAGTGCATGACCGTGGCTGCCGACTCTACCATCGCTTCTTTTGACGATCTGAACGGTCAGATGGTTGCTGTCAAGACCGGTACTGCCGGCGCTGATTACGCTGTAAGCCTGCAGGAACAGTATGGCTTCGAGATCAATTACTTTGAAGATTCTCCCACCATGTATCAGGCAGTTTTGGGCGGCCAAGCAGTGGCCTGCTTTGAAGACACTCCCATCATGGCTGCTTCCATCAAAGACGCCGGCTTGGCACTGAAGATTGTTGACGGTTCGGAAAACGAAGGCGCACCCTATGGCTTTGCCGTGTTCTCCGCCGACAAGCAGGCCCTGATCGACAGCTTTAACGCTGGTCTGGCCAACATTAAGGCCAATGGCACTTACGATAAGATCATTGCCAAATACCTCGACTAAGCTACTTTTTACCACCTTGTAGGGGCGATAAAATCATGAGGCGGGGCACCAGCATGTGCCCCGCATTTTTGGAAGGAGCCATGCATCCATGGTCAATATTCTGTCGGTATACGGCAGCATGCTGCTCCAGGCTATGGGACAATCCCTGTTGATGGCCTTGTTCGGCTTAATTTTTGCCTGCATTATCGGTTTGATCTTTGGTATCCTCAGCGTGGTGCATAGCCGCGTCTGCCGGGCGATTGCCACGATTTTCGTCTATGCGATCCGCGGTGTGCCAATGATCGTTTTGGCCTTTTTTGTGTTTTTCGGCGTACCTTTTTTTGCTAATAATGTTTTAGGCAGCAATGTGATGCTGACCGCATTGCAAGCAGGTATTATTTGTTTGGCGCTGAACTGCGGCGCTTATATGGCGGAAATCATCCGCGCCGGTATCGAATCTGTGGACAAGGGCCAGATGGAAGCGTCACGCAGTCTGGGCTTGCCTTATTGGCGCGCCATGCAGCGGGTGATATTACCGCAGGCTATCCGCACCATGATCCCCAGCATCATCAACCAGTTCATCATTACCTTGAAAGATACGTCTATCCTATCAGTCATTGGGTTTCCCGAGCTGGTCAATTCAGCGAAAAATGTTATCGCTAACACGTTCAACTCCTTTGTCGTCTGGGCTATCGTTGCGGTGATGTATATCATCGTCATCACAGCCCTCTCTGTTGCGGCCAAGCGAGTGGAAAGGAGACTCAGCCGTGGCCGCGACTAATGACAACATCAAAATTCATATTTCTCATCTGAAAAAGTTTTTCGGTGAGCTGGAGGTGCTCAATGATATTTCTATCGACGTCTACGAAGGCGAAGTGGTGGTGATCATCGGTCCCTCCGGCAGCGGTAAGTCGACCATGCTGCGTTGTATCAATAAGCTGGAGGAGATTACCGACGGCCAGATCATCGTGGATGGTAATGACATTACCGATAAGAAGGCCAATATCAATAAGGTGCGGGAAAACATCGGCATGGTGTTCCAGCATTTTAATTTGTTTAATAATCTTAACGTCCTGCGCAATCTGATGCTGGCGCCGGTGGACCTGAAAAAGGCTTCCAAGGCCCAGGCCAAGGAACAGGCGCTGCTGATGCTGCAAAAGGTGGGCTTGTCCGACAAGGCCGAGGCCTATCCGGCCCAGCTGTCAGGCGGTCAAAAGCAGCGGGTGGCCATTGCCCGGGCGTTGTGTATGAATCCGGACATCATGTTGTTTGACGAGCCTACCTCATCGCTGGACCCGGAAATGGTGGGCGAGGTGTTGCAGGTGATGAAGCAGCTGGCCTCTGACGGCATGACCATGGTCATCGTCACTCATGAGATGGGTTTTGCCCGGGAAGTTGCGGACAGGGTGATCTTTATGGACGGCGGCTACATTGTGGAGGAAGGGCCGCCCCAAGAGCTGCTGCTTAACCCCAAAGAACCGCGGACGATCAATTTCCTGAATAAGGTCCTCTAGTTGGCCATGGCTGCGAAGCCATTGGCCAGTTTACCACAGCTGTGGCGTCGGAATTTTCTCTGGCGCCACTTTGTGATTATTAGTGCTTTCCTGACAGCGTCAAGCCGAAAAGTCAAGCAAAGCCATCTTAAGTCTGATAGAATTGTGCCACACGGAAAGGGATTGGTTATGGAATAGATCACCGGCAAACAGGCCTGCTCGTCATGTCCTACAAACAAAGCTGGCATAAACAATGTTAGGAGAGGTATGGGTTAGCGGCTGGAATAACGGCGCTTCTTGAAATAATCCGTTGAGCCAAGTGTTCTCACTTCTTTTACATAATAAATCTGGATACGGCAGTATTTGTATAGTATAATAACAAACAATCCGTTTTAAAAATGATACACAAGAAAGCAGGGGTATTTACTTATGAATAAAAGGGTGAAGTTTGTCCTGATTGCCATCGTGGCTATTTTGGTGATCATCGTGGCGGCTTCGAGCTTTACGGTTGTGCAGCCCGGTCACACAGGCGTTTTGGTGACGTTGGGTGCCGTGAACGATAATATGCTCACGGAGGGTGTGCATATCATCACGCCTTTCGTGCAGAGCGTTGTTCAAATCGACAACAGGACGCATAAGGTGGAGAACTCAGGCAGTGCCGCATCCAAAGACTTGCAGACGGTAACGTGCGACGTGGCGGTGAATTACCGCGTGCTGAGCAGCTCCTCGGCAAGCCTGTATAAGAACGTCGGCGTTGACTATGAGTCCATCATCATCACGCCCGCCATACAGGAGAGCATCAAGGCAATTACGGCGCAGTATACCGCAGAGCAGCTGATTACGAAGCGTGCCGAGGTGGGGGACCAGATTAAGAGCTCACTGCAGGATAAGATCACACCGTACGGCCTGAGCATCGAGATCTTCAATATCGTGAACTTCAACTTCTCCGAAGAGTTCAATTCGGCGGTGGAAGCCAAGCAGACGGCGGAGCAGCAGGCGCTCAAAGCCGAGCAGGATCTCGCGAGAATTCAGGTAGAGGCGCAGCAGAAGGTGGCGCAGGCCCAGGCTGAAGCCGAGAGCATCAAGCTGATTCAGGAGACGCTTGCGATGGCACCCGAGTACATTGAATACATCAAGTGGAACAAGTGGGACGGCAAGCTGCCCACATTCATGGGCGATACGAACGACCTCATCATTGATGCGGGCAAGGTTGTGGACAACGTAGCCGGCACTACGGGCGGCGCGCAATAGGAACACGGATAGATGACGGCAGAGACCGCGAATCGCATGATTCGCGGTCTTTTTGCATCAATGGGACAGCGTGTCTTTTGCACGCGGAAAGATATTCTGTAAATAATTCACTTATGCTATACTCAAGAAAAAACGGAGGAGGATTGCCATGGACCGCGTTCAGCGCCATTTTGAAGAAGAAGCCAAAGAATACGACGATATCATCAAAAACCTGATACCGAATTACAAGACAATGGTCAACATCCTTGTTTCTCTGCTGCCTTTTGACAAAGAGCAATGCTTTGACTTGATCGATCTCGGATGCGGCACGGGCACCGTCTCCAAAGCGGTGAGGGATGCTTTCTCTGCCGCGAAAATCACATGCGTCGATATCGCGGCCAACATGCTCGACATTGCGGGGCAAAAAGTTGGCAAAGATGCAATGCTTTTGCAGGCCGATTTCAACACGTTCGAATTCCCTCAAAAGTATGACGCGATCGTCTCGTCGTTTGCGCTGCACCACCTCGAAACGGACGACGATAAGCTAAGATTCTATGGTAAGATTTACGGCGCGCTGAACCCGGGCGGTATCTTTGTCAACGCAGACGTCGTGCTGGGCGGCGGCGACGCGCTGCAGAGCCTTTATATGAAAAAGTGGAAGGCGTTCATGGTTAAAAATGTGTCGGAGCAAGAAGTTGTGCAAAAGTGGATTCCCTCCTATTATGAGGAGGATCATCCGGCGACGCTGCTCGCGCATTTTGATATGCTGGCGAAATGCGGCTTTTCGGATATCGATGCGGTGTATAAAAACGACAATTTCGCTGTTTACTGCGGCAGAAAATAGCTGCTTATAAACAAAACGTCTTTAGAAAATTATCAATATGGGCTTCCTGCTGTGCCTGTGCCTTAATGGGGTCGGGCGGCGGAGCACCAAGGCTGCTTTCGTAGAAGCTGTCAATGAAAAACGCATGAAATTCCTTCGCGGCGAAATATGGGTCGGCCTCGATCATTTTTCCTGCCGCCATCAGGCGCGAGAAGTAGGCCGCAAACGCGTCTCGCGGCTTCTGAATCAGCTCTTCGAGCAGCAGTCGACGCACATTTTCGTTGGTGAACTGCTCGCGAAGGACAATGCCGCCGATTTTGGCGTACTGTGGGTCGATAAAAAAGCGCGCGTTGGCGGCAATCACGCTCTCAATAAAGCTTCTGACGTCAAGATTGTCGTCAGCCGCAAAGCGGGGGTAAACTTCGCTGTGCAGCTGTGCGCGAAAATAATCCACGATCGCGTCGAGCAGCGCTTCTTTGCCTGTGTAATGATTATATATTGACGCGGCTTTGATCCGGACGGCGGCGGCGATTTCGCGCATCGTCACATGCGCATAGCCCTTTTCCGAAAACAGATCGATTGCGGTCTGCATAATCTTTTCTTTATTCGTCAGCGTGTCTTCATGATTGTTCATGCCATCCTCCCTTGAATCATCATCATAAACTAACAATGTTAGCACTGTCAAGTTGTCGTTATACGTTAAACCCGTTACTTCACGATCTCAGACCAAAAGCAATACCCCCTATCAACCGAGAGCATGTGCGGTTGATTGCTTTTGATAGGGATTTCACGGAACCCTTGTCTGTTGCCGTTCTAAACAGGCTTGGCAAAAAAGCTGTGAGCACGTGCACTGACATAGGCGTGTATACCTGTCAGATTGGGTCTATGTTTAATAAAGATTAGTAAAAAATGGTTGACAAACTAACAATGTTAGTTTATAGTAACGCTAACGGTGTTAGTTTAACATTTGCAAAGGAGTTTCTGTATGAAAAAAGTGTTGATCGTTTATGCGTCCAAAACGGGAACCACACAGGATGTGGCAAACGCGCTGGCAAAAAAGCTGCCTGCGGCGAGCGTTTACGACTGCCGCAGCAAAACCCTGGATGGGGCTGCTTTAAAAACCGGGCCGCATATCAGCGATTACGGCATCGTGGTTTTGGGGACGGCGATGTATATCGGCGCGCCGGTGAAGGAATTCAAAAAGTTTATCTCTCATTATAAAGATGACCTTGCTCAAAAGCCGATAACATTTTTCACATGCGGCGTGGGTACACAGGAGGAAGATGAGCAATATCTGCTCAAAAGCCTGCCCGAAGAGCTCAAAACCAAAGACTTGCTTATCCGTCATATGGGCGGCGAGGTGCGCCCTGAGAAAATGAGCGGTTTTGCCAAGCTCGCAATGAAGGAATACGAAAAACAGCACGGGCAGGCACCGGGCATAAACTGGCGGGCGGTTGACGGGTTCGCAGAGGAAATTCAAACATGGATGGGAGGAAAGGCAAAATGAAAAAGAAAAGAAAGGGTTTGCGTGTGCTGCTCGGCGTTTTGATCGGTTTTGCCGTGATTATCGGCGGGTTTTTGGCATTCGTTTTGCTGGGCAAAGAGGCGGCGCTCGCGCTGACGGTGGAGAATATACCGCTGGACACTGTGGCAGATGGAGTATATGAAGGCAGCTACGATGGCTTTCGTTTCAGCAATGCCGTGGAGGTGACAGTGAAAGACCATGAAATCACAGACATTTCGGTGATGCAGCCGCAGGTGTTTATGAAAGACGAGGCGGTGGAGGAATTGACAAACCGCGTGACGGCGCAGCAAAGCACGGATGTGGATGTGGTGTCGGGCGCGACAGCCGACAGCAAGGCCCTCCTGAAGGCTGTTGAGAATGCGCTGAAAAGTTCACCGAAAATAAAATAGAGAACATAACTTTTTTGCCAGCGCCGGCCGGAACTTTCCTGTTTTGAAAAGGCTGCCGGTATAGCGTCTGTGAGCTCCCTTGGTTATTGTGTTGCGAGACGCGGAATCATCATGCGCCAAAGCATCACAGTGAACGCCAAGTTACATTTACGGTCATTCTTTCTGCTGCCAGCCAACGAGCATCGCAATGAGACTGGGAAACGGATGAGAATGTGTTACAGATCCTGCTTGACCGCGTCGAAGTTGCCTCGCTCCTCGCAACGTCTTGGACGGGATGATTGGAAAAGTTATTTTCATAGCAATGACAGATGGGAAAAGAAAGTCAGGCCTCGTTGCAGAGCGAGGAGTTAAGTATTTTTTGCAATATACTCACAAGCATGGCCGTCGCCATAGGGGCTGGCCGCATGGCTCATACGCTCGTACTCTTCACGGTCTGTCATTAGGCGAAGAAAGTTCTCGCACACTGATTGTTCGTCGGTTCCAACCACCTTCAGTGTACCGGCTTTTACACCCTCGGGACGTTCCGTCACATCGCGTAGCACCAGCACGGGTTTTCCGAACGCAGAGGCTTCCTCCTGTATGCCGCCGCTGTCGGTTAATATCATATAACATCGTGCGATATAGTTATGAAAAGTCAGCACATCAACCGGCTCAATCATGCGAATCTGCTCACATCCCCGTAAAACTTGTGCTTCATGCCTGACAACAGGGTTCTGGTGGATCGGAAAAATGATCTTCGCGTCGGGTATCTGCTCTATGGCACGTCTGATGCCATTGAAAATGTTTCTTAGCGGCGTTCCCCAATTCTCCCGCCTGTGCGCCGTCAGCAGCACGATTCGGGAATCCTTTGCCCAAGCCATTGTTTCATCATTAAAATGATCACGTGTTGTCAGTTTGAGAGCGTCAATAACCGTATTTCCCGTGACGAAGACAGTGTATGGATCTTTGCCCTCAGAAAGCAAATTGTTCTTTGCGTTTTCGGTGGGCGCGAAATGCCACCTTGCAATTATGCCTATGGCCTGACGGTTGAACTCTTCCGGAAAAGGCGCATAAATATCGTGCGACCGAAGGCCGGCTTCCACATGTCCCACAGGAATTCTCAAATAGAATGCGGCCAGCGCTGCCGTAAAAGCTGTGGGCGTATCGCCGTGAACCAGTACCGCATCCGGATTTTCTGACTCGTATACATGGTGCAGGCCGTTTAACGCTTTGGTGGTGATATCAAACAGTGTTTGTTTGTCACCCATTATGGACAGATCGTGTTCCGGAGTTATTTTAAAGAAATCAAGCACCTGATCGAGCATTTGCCTGTGCTGGCCCGTCACACACACCACCACTTTAAAGAAATCATACTTTTTTAGCTTTAAAACAAGAGGACACATTTTAATTGCTTCCGGGCGGGTTCCAAACACAATCAGAATTTTTTTCATAGATACCTCGCAAGTGCCAAATTGCTATTAAAGAGGCTTATATTATTTCCATAAAACAAATTTTGAAACAATCTTAATCGCATTTTTCACACTGGTCTTGATGCACGGCTCTAGTGCAAACATAGCTGCGGTATATCTGTGAAATGCCCATAGACGCCAATATCATAAAGACAGGCAATATAAAGTAATGGTAGCGGTTTTGGCTTTCGAGCAGCATGTGCAAAATAACTGTGCCTATAAATAACAGAATCAGCCCCTGTTCCGGTCCTATATTCTTGCGTTTAAATAAGCTGAATCCAAAAAGCGAGGAAAAGAAAACACCCAGCAGATAGAAATAATCGTTCACATTGCTGAATTGATTGATAATATGCTGGCGTTCGGGGGTCAGTGTTCCCTGCTGATCAAGAAACAGTGTTGTCCATGTTTCGGCATAATCATCGTTTTGCCAGAGCAGAGTGAATTTCTCCATGGCGAGATTTAATACACCTGCAGGATCTTTACCGATACGATCCAAAGCCACATCAATACTGGCTTGATGAGCTGCATCGGGAGAATTTGTCTGTGCAAATTGATTGGCAAAAAAATCTGCATCCTGCTGGTTCCAGGCGCCTTTTGCGTCGATATTGACACCGACCATCAAGTTGTAGCCAAAGGATACACCGCTGCCGGGCAGTTTGTAAGCGATTGTGTTGGAAATTGATGAAGAAATGAGCAGATTGCATATAAAAAAACTGAAAAAAACAACCAAACCGACAAACCAGCCCTGTCAGGATGCACGAATTAATTTTCCATTAAGCATCTTTTCGTTGTTATTAAACCTCACGATAAAGGGGAACATGCAAAGTAGAATCGCAATAAGCAGTATCTGTGAAAGAGGGCGGATGGCGGCAGCCAATGCTGTGAGAACACCCAACGCAATGCAAAGAAACATGGCTCCTTCTCTGTTTTCCAGTATGGCCGGGTATCTGAAAAAGAAAATAAATAGCCGTATGGTCAGCAAAAGTATGCAAGTAAAAACAGGCTCTGATGCAAGTATTGTTCCGTACAAGATCTGAGAAGGCCAAAATGCCGCCGCGCACAGCGCTGCGATTCCCCCCAGACGACCGCATAGTGTACGCGCAATACGGTATGTCAGGTATACACAGGCGAGGCTTGCCATTAAATTGACACTCAGCCCTGCCAAAAGAGACGGCCCAGTGATTCTAAAAAGCAAAGACAGTACAAACGGATAGCCGATCACATGCGGAAATTCAGCAATGTAGCCGCTGTAGCCCGAGCTGGAAAGCGTGCCTTTCGAAAGCAAATCGGCGACCTGAAAATATGTTTGGTAATCAGATGACGGGGTGATAGGGAGCTTTGTCAGCGCCCATATTCTTAATGCGGCACTTACGAGTAAAACAGACCCGACAATAATTCGTTCAACGAAGATGCTTTTTCGTTCTTTGGCTGACTTTATAATCGCAAGATTTAACCGCGTCGTCAGCTTGAGGGCAACATGCACGAACACCGTGGCGGCAGCCAAAAAACATATTATTCCACCATACCATATAAACGAATATGGTTTTCCTCTGGCCATATCTGTCACAATACTGAATAGTGCATATAAGGCGCAGATTTCAAATAATATGAGAGTTAAATAGATAAACCAGTTTTTTCTTATTGTCATACAAACACCTCCCCCATGATAAAAATATCAAATCATCAAATGTTCAGAGTGGAGTTTTCTGCTACTGAAAAATCATGGCTCTTCGAAATAAAGGCTGCTTTTTCATTGGAACGGCTGTCGTATTTCAAGCCCATAAAACCCAGTATGTCAGGTGTATAACGATGCCTGTCCAATGCAAGCACAGCTTGCTCCCAAGAAATGGCCCCGGCATTCAAAGAGTCGCAGATCAAGTGATATGACTGAGACTCACTATTATTTTGACTTTGAAGAGCCTTAATAATACCTTGTTTTGTTGTGTAAACAAATCGGCTGCTTTCTGCCTGAAGCTCGGGTATTCTATAACCTGTATCTGATAATTCCGTTATCGCAAAGACATACCCCTTATTGGTTTTCAAAAGGGGATATACAAGCGATTTTTTAAGATCGACTTTGTTGAAGGTATCGACAAGGCTGCTGGAAAAAGCGGAAATATCTTTGACGAATATTTTTTGCTGTACGCTGGCAACAGCTTCCGCCAGTTGTTCCTCAGTCACAAGGTGTTGCCGCAACAGCACGTCGCCGATTCGCTGCCCTTCTTTTATGCTTTGCCGAAGCGCCGCGCTCAAAGAGCTGATGTCAATGTACTGCTTTTCGAGCAGCACATCTCCGACGTTTCTGTAATAACGCTGCAGAACTTGCCTTTGTAAAAAAGTATGTTCCGTCTTGCTCCATGCAACCTTTTTTGTTCTCTTTTTAGTCCCGGCTCCGAGATAAAATAGTTTCCAGGCTTTAAATGTTGCAGTCATATTTATAATGTTGCCCCACACCAGCCGAATCGGCATAAGCGGGGGCAAAAGGCAGGCCACAGCCATGCTTTTGAATCCGTAAAAGTTTGTGATTGCCACGGCCCGCATAAATTGACGGAAAAACATCATAATCGTTAAGAAAACACAAAGATCATATGCCAATGTCCCATAGGGATACATGTAGGGCAGCGCAATAAATAAAGACATTATGTAATAGAGAAATACAAGATAGCCCGGCAGCACCATCAGATTGCTGAGCTTGGCTTTGAGATCCTTGTAGAGCGAATATCTGCCTGCGAATCTCATTCTGTTGGATTTAAAAACTTCCGAGATTTTGGCTGACTGCATCGTGATGCCGTAGATCCAGCGCGTTTTTTGTCTGACGGCAGTCTTGAATGTATCGGGGAAGAAGCTGCGCGTTGCGACAAAGTCCCAGCGAACTGTATGGTTATCCATCAGACGGGGAACTTTCTCAAGAACAAAATGTGTATTGAAGCCTTTCTCGGCCAATATTAAAGACAGCTTGTAATCTTCAGTCAGACTATCCTCGGGGAAAATCGGTTCGTCTCCAAAAAAATCAAGTATCGCATGTGATATGGCGTACCCCGTTCCTGCCGATGGAACAATAGCCGACATTGCCTCGCGCGCGCCCATTGTTCGGTAATGGTTTTCGGCAAACTCGTCAGCGTATGTGCCTATCGTCATATTATGAAAGATGTTTCTGATTGTGGGCATCTTCTGCAATGGAATCACGGGAAATTGCAGCACATCATAGGAACTCAACAGAAAGTTTGTCAGTTTGAGTTCGTATGGATGCACCACATCTTCGGAATCGTGAATGGTAATGGAACTGAATCTCCATTGATGTTCAATTTCAAATTGCTTGAGATGTCGGACAATGTTATTAATATTGTCTGCTTTGCATGTGGGACCCAGACGAGCATTAACAACCATATGAACGTTTTCATAATTTTCGCAGAGTTTTCTGACAACGTCAATCGTCGCATCGTCATTTGGATAAACGCCAATAAAAACATGATACATCGATCTCGGATACTGAAGTGAAGAGATCATGTTCTCGATAACCGATTCAAGGACGTTATCTTCATGCCATGCGGCAATAATAACGGCAAGCAGCTTCGGAGGCGCGGCATCAAGCTGCTCCACGGGCAAGCGGCCGGCCTCGCCATATCTGATCTTGCGGACAATGTTGAAGATATCCCATATTAAATCATCAATATTTAAAACGATATAACCGAGCGCAACCATCAACCCGACCAATTGAATTGTTCTTTCCATCAAGTCTTGCTCCTTTTGTAGACTTGTCGATATCTGCGTCGAATTATTATGCTGTACCCATTTGTCTGCAGGTTAAAAAACCCACCCCTATAATCAAAAAGACAAAAATTATCTTAAAATACTGCACTTGTAATTAATAATATAATATAGTTCGACAGATTTCGCAATATGCATAATATGATTAATTAGGATTGTTATGGTTTGGCTGCATATCTCAAGATAATGGGTGGTAAAGAATGAGCGAAAGATATGTTGGCATACTTGGCGTCAGTGTAGCTGCAGGACGGCTGTGACATTCACATAAGCCGGAAGGTGAGGGCAGGGGGAGGCCAAACGTTGTTTTAACATGAATTAATAGGATGCAGTTAAGGAAAGATGAGAGTTTCACATTCCATATGAACGTTGAGTATCAATTGACTTTTCGTTTCAAACACGATACGCTCAGATAAACAAAGATTGAGAATTGATAAGACAATTATTTTTATTATGATATGAAGTGAGGACAATCGATGAATAAAGATAAGAATTTGAAATCAGTCAAAGCGGGGGTGATTGTCGCTGCCGTCGCGGTGGCTGTGGCCGCGGCCAACCTAGCCGTATCGTGCTTTGTGGAGAATTCCGTTTTTTTATGGACGGGCCTTGCGATATTTTTCAGCACACTCACAATATTGTTCGCAAGCTTAAGCTCATACCGCAAAAAGAAAAAACAGATGGAAGAAGAAGCTGCTGAAAAAATTGAAAAAGTGGTTGATTAACGCTCTGCGATATATTATAATAGCTTACGCACCAAAAGCGGAGGTATGGCTCAGCCGGTTAGAGCGCTCGCTTCACATGCGAGAGGTCGCTGGTTCGAATCCAGCTATCTCCACCAAAATGAAAAGCACCCGATTGGGTGCTTTTTGTTTTTGATCAGGAATGCGGGTTTGGCAGGTATGATTAAGTACTGGCGTAGGGCTTGCTCTTCCCGTTCCGGCTCTGCGGAGTCACCGTCAGCAGCCGCGAACACAAGCAGTATGCCCTTTACCCTGCGGGTTCAGCAATGCTTACAGAATATTGAGATTTCCAATCGCCGTATTCTGATATGGCATAAAGGTAGCCGTTTCAAATATCTGTTCCATCAACTATCAGACAATCTGATTCTATATCCATCTTGAACCAGATGATGAGATCGTAAAAGCTAATGGCAGGAACATACTGCTGACCACAGTCATATCTTTACTTTATCGGGGTTGCGTGTTATATTGTTGCTTGGAATTTTTAAGGAGAAAGAAATATGATCATCTGCAGCGTTTTCGCTCCGTGCATTGTCTGATATGAGGCGGTAAATGCATGGAGCGGTAGTATTACCGTCTCATACAGGCTTTGCATAACTTAATTATTTTTCTGCATTATTAAGGAGCAAAGCCATGAAAAAATATAACAATATAAAGGGAATGAAGGCATTCTTTATTCTCTGGTTCAGTCAGTCCATTTCCGCGCTGGGCAGTTCCATGACGAGTTTTGCGCTCATCCTTTGGGTCTATCAGCAGAAGGGAACAGCCACCAGCATCACCCTGCTCGCTTTTTTCACGTACCTTCCATCCGTGCTGTTTTGTTTCGCAGCGGGAACGTTTGCCGACCGATGGGACAAAAAGAAAATCATGCTCGTTTCAGATATCGTTGCTGCGATGGGAACTATGTTTGTATTTGTCTTTTACAGTGCCGGCGCACTGGAGATTTGGTATCTGTATATCGTAAATCTGATCATCAGCTTTATGAACGCGTTTCAGAATCCCGCGTCAAATGCGGCGGTCAGCCTGCTTGCGCCCAAGGAGCAGTATAACCGGGCCAGCGGCATGCAGTCGTTCTCCAATTCTTTGACCACCATATTAACGCCTGTGCTGGCGGGCGCCGTGCTGGCGTTTGGTGGTTTGCGCACCGTGCTGATCATCGATCTTGCCACATTCGTGTTTGCGTTTGTGATGCTGTCGGCATTCATTCACATTCCGAAACCTTGCGCCGAAGTGCATCACGACGGGTTCTGGCAAAGTTTCGGCGGCGGCTTGCGCTTTTTGCAGCAGAACAAAGCCTTGCTGAAAATCATTGCGTTTTTCGCGCTGATCAATTTCTTCGCTTATTTGACGGGCTATGGCATACTCCCGGCGCTTATACTTGCGCGGTCGGGCGGAGACAATATCATTATGGGCAGCGTCTCCTCGGCTGTCGGTATCGGTACGCTGGCCGGCAGCATAGCGGTGTCACTCATTAAGCCGCCCAAAAGCCGCACGAAGGTGATATTTCTTGCGTGCGGGATTTCGTTTTTGCTTTGTGATATCCCATGGGGGATTTCAATGTCACCGGTGGTATGGCTATTGGCCGGTGTGATCGGCAACTTCCCGATTCCGTTTTTAAGCGCGAATCTGGTTACCATCATGCGCGTGAAGGTGCCGATGGTTATGCAGGGCCGTGTTTTCGCCGCGCGCGACACGCTGCAGTTTTTTACAATACCGATCGGCCTGCTGCTGAGCGGCACACTGGCCGACCATGTGTTTGAGCCTCTGATGGCCGGGACATCGCTTTTGCGAAACGTACTTTCCTTTTTTGTCGGCAGCGGCAAAGGCTCAGGCATGGCGGTGATGTTCCTGATGACGGGTGTTTTGGGCGTTATCGCGAGTTTTACGGCCCTAAAGTCGAAAGCGTTTCGGTCGCTGGACGAGGATTAACGATGGCCGAATCAGAGAGAGCCGTGCGGGAGTGATCTGCTTGCGCGGTTCTTTTTCATTTTGCAGGAAGCGCTTCGATATATTTGATAATTGAATGCCTTCGGTGTATAATATGTCAATATTAAACGAATATTGGAGATTATCTACGTGGCTGTGACATATGCGAAACGCATGAGCAACTTAAAAGCGTCGGAAATCAGGGAAATCCTCAAGGTGACTGAATCGCCTGATATGATATCGTTTGCGGGCGGGCTGCCCGCGCCCGAGCTTTTTCCTGCGAAGGAGATTATTGAGGTGAACCGCATTGTGCTGGAGGAAGCCGCTGATTCGGCTCTTCAGTATTCCACGACGGAGGGGTTTGCGCCGCTGCGCCGATGGATCGCGGAGCATATGAACACAACGCAGGATACCTCTTTTGACAAGGACAATATACTGATCACACATGGGTCTCAGCAGTCGCTCGACCTCTCGGGCAAGGTGTTTTTGGACGAAGGAGATGTGGTGCTATGCGAAAGCCCAACCTATCTGGCCGCCATCACGGCTTTCCGCGCTTACGGCGTCAATTTTGTGAGCGTCCCCACGGACGACGATGGCATGAAAACGGACGAGCTTGAGAAAATACTTAAAGAAACGCCGCGCATCAAAGCGATATATGTGGTTCCCAATTTCCAGAACCCCACAGGCCGCACATGGAGCCTCGAGCGAAGAAAAACTCTCGCCCGGCTTGCTGCCGACTATGAAGTGGTCGTGATCGAAGACAACCCATATGGCGAGCTGCGGTTCGCGGGGGAGCCGCTGCCGTCCGTGAAATCTTTTGATACGGCCGGCAATGTGCTGATTACGGGCACATTTTCCAAAATATTTTGTCCCGGATACCGTATCGGGTGGATTGCGGGAGACAAAGATATCATTAAAAAATATGTGCTCGTAAAGCAGGGGACGGATTTGCAGTGCAATACGCTCGCACAGATGGAGATCGCGAAATATTTGGAGCGCTATGATATCGATGCGCATATTCAAACCATACGCGCCGTGTATAAATCGCGCCGCGATTTGATGGTGAAGATGTTGGAAAGCGAGTTCCCGGAGGGTGTCACGTTTACACGTCCTCAGGGCGGCCTGTTCGCGTGGGTGGAGTTGCCCCCCCACGTCAACGCACGCGATGTGCTGATCAAAAGTCTCGATGAGCAGGTGGCGTTTGTGCCGGGCGGCTCGTTCTTTCCAAACGGAGGTCATGAGAACACCATGCGCCTGAATTTTTCGAACATGCCGGAAGAGAGAATCGTGGAGGGCATGAAGCGGCTGGCAAAAGTGCTGCGCACATTTATCTGTTAAGGAGACAGCGATGAAAAAGATCACGTTTTATGATACGAAACCGTACGACAAGGTATGGATGGATGCACTCAAGGGTGAATACGGCCTGCAAATCAAGTATTTTGAGAGCAAGCTCAATGCCGATACCGTTTCGCTTGCGCGCGGCAGCGATGCCGTCTGCGTGTTTGTGAACGATACGGTGGATGCCGAGGTGATTGAGTCGCTGCATGACTACGGCATCCGCATTCTCGCGCTGCGCTGTGCGGGCTTTAACAACGTGGATTTCAAGGCGGCATTTGAGAAGCTGCATGTGGTGCGCGTGCCCGCTTATTCGCCGTATGCCGTGGCCGAGCACGCGATGGCGCTGCTGCTCGCCGTGAACCGCAAGGTGCACCGCGCTTACAACCGAACGCGCGATTTCAATTTCAATATCAACGGCCTCACGGGGTTTGATCTGCACGGCAAAACAGTCGGCGTAATCGGAACGGGCAAGATCGGCCGCGTGTTTATCGATATCTGCAAGGGCTTTGGCATGAACGTGATTGCGTACGATCCGTTTCCCGCGAAGGATGCGGATTTTGAGTATGTGTCCACCACGGACCTGATGAAGGGCTCTGATGTGATATCGCTGCATTGTCCGTTAACGCCTGAAACCAAGCATATCATCGATGAACAGGCGCTTTCAGCTGCCAAGCACGGCGTGACAGTGATCAACACATCGCGGGGCGGGCTGATCGATACAGCGGCGCTGCTGGCTGCGCTCAAAGACGGGCACGTGCGCGGCGCGGGGCTTGATGTGTACGAGGAGGAGTCTGAGCTGTTCTTTGAGGACTTTTCGAATACCATCGTTCAGGACGATATACTCGCGCGTCTTGTATCGCTGCCCAATGTGATACTGACATCGCATCAGGCGTTCTTAACCGATGAGGCTCTTGAGAAGATCGCGCATGTGACGCTTGATAACATAAAAAGATATTTTGATAACGGCGATTTGCCCAATGAGATCTGCTATCAGTGCGAAAAAAAGCCGGGCTGCGCGAAGGACCATGTGAAGCCCTGCTTTTAAGCTGATTTTAAAGCATGTTTGCCGTTATAGCTCGATACGTTTTTATGCCAGGATCAGCGGACATAGCCATCCGGTTGAATAACGTCAACAGAACCCCACTCAGATGATCAGCCCGATGAGAAATTCAGTTTATCACCAACGGGTAACGGAAGAGAGCCGTTTCGCATCGCCTGCTCATTGGGCGCGGTGCTTAATACCATCGATTGAACAGAGAGCGGCATACAGCAATCCTCATCTGAATTATAATGGGCGATTGATTGGGACGGTAACCCATATTAATGGGCCCGATTTAAGCCGTTTTGTCTCTCCCGGTCACCTACCGGTGACAGTCCCCAATCCACCCAAAGGGCAGTCGTCAGAGTGGGCTGTAAAAAAAGTTGTTTGGCATTCTGAGCAAAGAATACATTCTTTGCTTTTTTTTGTTACAGAGGTATTGACAGGAAGGTAAAAACAGGTTATATTTTGATTGACTGATAAGTCAATCAAAAGGAGGAGCTCATGAGCCCGAGAAACGAAGAGCAAAACGCGCAGATCAAAGATGAAAGACGCGAGCAGATACTATCGGCGGCGCTCAAGGTGTTTGCGCGGCGCGGCTTTGCCGCGACGAAGATCAGCGACATTGTGGCGCAGGGCGGCATCAGCCACGGCCTCGTGTATCATTACTTCAAGTCAAAAGAAGACATTTTTTATGAGCTGCTTCACAGGGCGCTTTCCACCTCGGGTGAATCGCTGCTGATGGTGGAGGCCTTGCCGATAAGCCCGCTGCAGAAAGTATACGAGACAGCCAAATACATACTGACCGGCATAGACCAATGGGAAGACACCTCGTATTACTTTTTGATCGTGATTCACGCCGCCTTGATGGACACGCGCGACAATGAGAAGGTGTTCGCGGAATCCGAGGTGGCCGTGGAATCGCTGATGAGAATATTGAAGCAGGGGCAGGCACTTGGCGAGGTCAGGGAAGGCGATGAACGCGAGATGGCCATTCTGTTTTTTGCGGCGATACAGGGCGTGGCGTTTTATAAGCTCAGTATGAAAAACTTCAAGCTGCCAGATCCGAATCTGCTTGTGGCGATGGTAAAAAAATAATTTTTATATTGATGGAGGGCATGGACTATGGCGAAGGTGGTCATTATCGGTGCGGGTATTTCGGGGCTCACCTGCGGTATTTACGCGCAAATGAACGGATTTGATACGCACATCTATGAGATGAACAGCATTCCGGGCGGGGAATGCACAGGATGGGACAGAGGAGGCTATCATTTTGACGGCTGCATTCACTGGCTGATGGGCTCGAAGCCCGGCACGGCGCTGCATGACATCTGGCGCACAACCGGCGCGCTGGATGACGGCGTCAAGATCGTCAATCACGATATCTTTTCTCGGTATGAGGAGGGCGGCCGCGCCGTGAACCTTTATACCGATACCGGCAAGCTTGAAAAGCACCTGCTGGAGATTTCACCGCAGGATAAAAAAGAGATCAAACGGCTCTGCAAGGCGCTGCGCACGATGGGTGAAGTCAGCATGCCGATTGATAAACCGATGGATCAGATGTCGATGAGCGACGGATTAAAGTTCGTGGGCAAAAACATCACAAAGCTGGGGCTGCTTAATTTTTTCAACACCATCAAGATGACAGACTATGTGAAGCTTTATAAAGAGCCGTTGTTACAGCACGCGCTGCTGAGCGCAATTCCCGGCGACTACAACGCGAATGCGCTTGTGATGTCGATGGCGGGTATGAATATCGGCGATTCGGGGTATCCGGTGGGCGGTTCGCGCGCGCTGGCGAAACGCATGGAACAAAAGTATCTGGGGCTCGGCGGAAAAGTATCGTACAAGAGCCGTGTGGAGAAAATCATTATAGAAGACGGAAAGGCCAAGGGTATTCGCCTCACAAACGGTGAAGAAGTATTCGGCGATACCGTGGTATCATGCGCTGATGCCTATGCCACGCTCTATAAAATGCTCGATAATAAATACACGCCTGAGCTTTACCGCAATCTGTTTGAGAACCCGAAGAAACACTATGTGCCGACCTGCTCGCTCGTGTTTTTAGGGCTTGACTGCGAAATCAAGGAAAACTGGCGCACCGTCAATATCCGCCGTGAGCAGCCCGCCAGCATCGGCGGACAAACGATGCCCGATGTATCTTTGATGAACTATTCGTTCGACGAAACGCTGGCTCCCAAGGGGAAGACGGTGTTCGGTGTGTTCTACTCAGCGGATTATGATTACTGGAAAGACGCGCACGAGGACAAGGAAAAGTATAAGCAGGAGAAGGAACGCTTAAAGCAGGATGCGATTGATACGATACTCAAGCGGTACCCGCAGGCAGAGGGCAAAATTGAAGACACGGACGTGGTGACGCCCATGACGTATGTACGCTATTGTGACGCGTGGCGGGGTGCTTGGATGAGCTGGGGTGACAGCGGAAAAGACATTCCGCGCTACTTCCCCGGCAAGCTCGAGGGGCTTGAGAATTTCCTGCTCGCCGGCATGTGGACGCTGCCGCCGGGCGGCTTGCCGGGCGCGGCGGCTTCCGGCCGGTTTGCGGCGCACCGCCTGACGGAGTCGCAGGGGCGCGAATTTAAAACGAAGTAATAAAAAGGGCTTACCACCCGCTGTTCACAGTCGGTAAGCCCTGACTAATGCTAAATAGATTTTTCTTCTAACTTAAGGGCACTTCAATTTGGAGTGCCCTTAAGAGTTTACTTATTCATTCCGTTGAGCGTAAGTGATTAAGGAATACGCTTCTGCAAGGCACTTCTCATGGGATTCCGGAGTGCTCTGTAGTCGACAGTTTCGGAATCTTTCTTTCAGATCCTTCCTCGCTTCGCTCATCAGGATGACAAAAACAGTTGCATTTCATTACAATAACCAAATGAGGCTTATCTGACAGCCTTGTATGGTCTAATCAGTATTTGTCCCGGTGCACCATATGCGTATGGAATGTGGTGTGCGGCTTCGAGACGCAATCAGGATAGCCGAGCGATACGATAGAGAACGGGATGATGTCCTCGGGGATATCGTAGATTTCACGCACTTTTTGCATTCTGTCCTCGTGCGGATAAAGCCCGAGATACACGCCGCCGAGCCCTTGGGCATGCGCCGCGAGCAAAATGCATGTGGTGCTGTTCGCGCAGTCCTGAATGAAGAATTCATCGGGTTTGGCGCGGTAGCCGTTCACGCGCGACAAAACAAGTATGGCAAGCGGCGCTTTTTTAAGCATGCTCCAGTAAGAAACGATGTGCGACACCGCTTCCTTCTTTTCCGGGTCCTGCATCACAAGAAATTCCCACGGCTGAGAATTCATTGCGGAAGGCGCGTACATACCCGCTTTGAGCAGGTTATGAATCACATCTTCGCTGACCGGTTGATCTTGATACACACGGCAGCTGCGTCTTTCAAGTATTGTGGCTAATGCATCCATAACGTTTCTCCTTAAAAATGATGTTGTTTATACAAAGCTGCATCGGCGCAGCGGATTATTTCAGATAATACCCGTAAATAATGCCCTCGAACACCCGGGTGGGCAGAATTTTCTTCAGCACCACCGTCAGCTTCTGGTCAAACTTCCCAACCCTGTAGCGCAAAGCCGGTTTTTTTGTCTGGAGAATTTTATAAACCAGTTCACCGACGCCGGCCGGATCGCTGCCCGTTTCCTCGTCATGCGCAATTTTATCGGTGACCTTCTTGTATTCGGGATAATAAGGCGAGCTTTCATCTAAGGCGCGTTTGGCATGTTTGCGGGTGGCCTTGGATCCGTTCCGATGGTCGGATGGCTCGATGAGGGTGATATGGATTCCCCATTTTTTCACTTCGAGGCTCAGCGCTTCAGAAAAACCTTCAATGGCATGTTTTGATCCGACATAGGCACTCGTGAAGGGCGTCGCAAGCAGGCCGTTGATTGAGCTTAAGTTGATGATGTTTCCGCTTCTTTGCTGTCTCATCACGGGCAGCACCGCCTGACAGCAGCGAATGACGCCGAGGTAATTGATATTGATGATATCCTGGTATTCTTCTATTGATAAGTCTTCAGCGGCACCAAGGCATAGTTGAGCCGCGCAGTTAATCAGCACGTCAATTCGCTGCTCTGCGGCGAGTATCGTCTCAACGGCGTGCCTAAGCGTATCCGCTTTCGTCACATCAACAAAAAGCTTTTGGTAGCCGGAACCGTCTTCAAAAACGCTCGTGCCTTCTTGATTTTTAAATGAACGGCCGCCGCTGTAAACCTTCATGCCTTTGGCAGCCAAATGCCTGGCGATGTAGTAACCGATGCCGCTTGATCCCCCAATGACAAACACAATTTTTTTGTTTTGCATTCGCTGCATCCCTTTCTCATCCTGCGTAAAAAATAAAATAATTATCTTTGTTTTTTTATGATTAACAGATTATCTGTGTTTAACGTGCAATCTATCAGTATTTTATACGTGAGCGCCTTTTTAATCAATATTTCCAGCCAAAACAGGCGGGAAAAAGCTAGCTTGCGGCAGGCAGCGAAGTCAGCACGAAAAGCACTGCGCATCCGATGTACATCAATACCGTACCCGGATTAAAAAATACGGCGCTTTTGCCTTTGGGCAGGGCGAGAAGGCCGCGGCTCATCCGTATGCGCTTTAAATTAACGAAAAACAGCGTGACACCCGCGATGGCAAGGCCAATCATGATAAAGCCATAGACGGCCATGACCGCAATGCCCGACTGCAAGACAGCAACCGACACAACGCTGCCGAGTAAATTGACAAGCATATGCAAAATAATCGTATACGTGATCTTTCCCGTCTTAACAAAGATGAATCCAAAGGCAAGGCCGAGCCCGAAGGCGTAAAAAAACTGAGAAAAGTTTCCGTGATACAGGCCAAAAGCAAGACCGCTTAAAAGAATGGCAGGTTTCTCCCCGAACGGCAAGAGTCTTGGCAGCAGCAGCTTCCGAAAGAAAAGCTCCTCCGCTATCGGAGCCAATATCACCATAAACACGAGTGTGGACCAAACGCTCGACCCTGTGACCAGATTCTGCAGGGTCTGCGGCACATCGTTTTGAGTAAACAATTGAATGATCAGGTTAAAGAGCGTCCCTATCAGATTGCCCGCATACATGATGGCGATACAGACCATGATGACAATTGCAAATATGCCGACTGTGAGCTTCTTTTTATCAACAGGCACGGCCGGTACCTTTCGCATCAGCAAATAAGCAAGCGGCATGGCCACCAGATACTGCGGCAGCAATATGGATGACAGCAAAATCCAATCGTTTTGCAGATACGGCGCAAAAATGGCACCCGCCACAATTTGCAATACCATTGTGATGACGAGAGAAAGAAGTATGGTAAATCCTGCGCGCGTATAAATGCTTCTGCCGACTTTTAAATCAAGCTCTTCCAAAACGAATACCCCCTTATGTATTAAAAAGCGGATGCACGTCCGCTCAGGCTGACGACATTCCCGGTTTGACATTGGGCGGTGAAGGAAAGTGGCATTTTATCAAATGTTAAAGGAGAGAATTCCTATCCGCTGCTTATCAGCCGCTTACGCTCCAACGAAACGGGTATATGAAACTTTATTTAGCACTCTGAGCGGATGTTGATCCGCAGCCATTTGGGATTGTTTAATTAATATCAGCGATTTCGTCAATGTTGGTCTTTTTTCTATTTTATACAAATGCTATTCAAAACACAATATGCGAAAAGCAGAAAACGGATGCCACGGCTGCAAGAACTCCACTCGGTCATTCATTCCAATTGAATAATGAGGAGGGAAGCAACGTGTGGCCACATCCCATGTATTTAAGCTCTTGACCATGGGATTCCTCTTCCGCTCACGCTCCATCAAAATGACAAGGAAGGCTTTGTCGGCAGCCGTATCGAAAGCATCCATACGCTTATGTTGTGCCAGAACACTCTCTGCAATGGCTCGTCATCGTCAAATTGCCTATCGACCTCTCAAAACAGTTTGATTGGCAGTCATGAGATTGCTCAGGTTATAGAAGAAATTGAAAAAGCCTCCCGCGTCCATGGCCCCGGCAAGGGCAGAAACGAGAGGCTTTTATGAATGACATATCAGATTAAATCTTCTGCACGCTCAGTGTGGCGGCTTCGCCGTTGATGTCCCATTCCTTTGTGTAGCCTGTGAGCTCTGCGGAGATTTCGTCCGCCATCACTTCGGCTTTAATTTCATCCGTGTTGCGCTCAATCACGCCGAGCAGTTTGTCGCTGCCGGTCACGGCGAAACGGATGTGATCCATCACTTCAAAGCCCGCTTCTTTGCGCATCGTCTGAATCTTGCTGATCAGCTCGCGCACAAAGCCTTCTTCAATCAGCGCTTCGGTCAGCGTCGTGTCGAGTATCACACTCAATGCCCCTTGGGTTTCCACCACGAAGCCTTCCTTGTGAACCGGTTCAATCAGCAGGTCTTCTTCGACGAGCGATACCGTCTGCCCGTCGGCTTCAAACGCGTACGTCTCGCCTGCGCGCACCGCGTTCACAATGGCCACGGTGTCGGCTTCGGCCAGATGATTTTTGATCGCGCCGATCAGCTTGCCGTAACGCGGCCCGAGTGTTTTGAGCTGCGGCTTTAGATTATAAGAGATAAACGCCGAGACATCCGCCCCAAGATGCACCTGCTTCACGTTGAGCTCGCCTTCAATGAGCTCCGTATACATCTGACCGAGCGTATCGACACCCGCGACATACATGTTTGCAATCGGCTGGCGGTTTTTGATGACCGCGGTGTTGCGCGCGCTGCGCCCGAGCACCACGATATTCAGCACGGCATCCATGCTCTTCTCGAGTTCTTTGTCGATCATGCTTTGATCGGCCTTGGGATATTCGCAAAGGTGCACGCTTTCCGGCGCATTCTTATCCACGCTGCGCACGATGTTCTGATACATCGTCTCTGTCATAAACGGAATGAACGGCGCGGCCAGACGGCACAGCGTTTCGAGCACGGTAAACAGCGTTAAAAACGCGTCCGATTTGTCCTGCTCCATGCCGGGGGCCCAGAAGCGACCGCGGCAGCGGCGCACATACCAGTTCGAGAGATCGTCCACAAACTTATCCATCTCACGCGCGGGTTCCGTCAAACGGTATTCGTCGAGGTTCTTGCTCACCGTTTGAATCAGCGTGTGCAGGCGCGAGAGTATCCATTTGTCCATCACGTTATCGAGCTTTAATGTGTGCTGTGTCGGGTCGAAATCGTCGATGTCCGCGTAAAGCACGTAGAACGCGTACGTGTTCCAAAGCGTGCCCATAAACTTGCGCTGCGCCTCTGAAACGGCTTCCGCATAAAAGCGGCTTGGCAGCCACGGCATGCTGCCCACGTAGAAATACCAGCGCACCGCGTCGGCGCCCTGATTGTCGAGCACCGTCCACGGATCGATGACGTTGCCCTTGTGCTTGCTCATCTTCTGGCCGTCTTTGTCCTGCACGTGCCCGAGTACAATGCAGTTCTCAAACGGATTGCGCCCGAAAACGAGTGTGCCGATGGCAAGCAGCGTATAGAACCAGCCGCGCGTCTGGTCGACCGCTTCGCTGATGAAGTCGGCCGGGAAGCGCTTTTCGAATTCTTCTTTGTTTTCAAACGGGTAATGCCACTGTGCAAACGGCATCGAGCCCGAATCGTACCAGCAGTCAATCACCTCGGAAACACGCTTCATTTCACCGCCGCACTGATCGCATTTGATCGTGACCGCGTCGATAAACGGTTTATGCAGCTCTATATTCTCGGGCACGTTGCGTCCCTTTTCTTTGAGTTCCGAAATGGAACCGATCACGGTATGATGGCCGCACTTGCACTGCCAAACAGGCAGCGGTGTGCCCCAGTAACGCTCGCGCGAAAGGCCCCAGTCAATCACGTTTTCAAGGAAGTTGCCCATGCGGCCTTCCTTAATGTTATCGGGCAGCCAGTTCACCGCGCGGTTGTTTGCCATCAAAATATCTTTCACGGCTGTCATTTTGATGAACCATGTGCTGCGCGCGTAATAGAGCAGCGGTGTGTCGCAGCGCCAGCAGAACGGGTAACTGTGCGAATACGCCTTGGTATAGAGCATGAGCCCGCGATCTTTCAAATCCGCAATGATCTTCGGGTCTCCGTCTTTCACAAACACGCCAGCCCACGGCGTTTCGGCTTTGAACCGGCCCTGCTCGTTGACCATCTGGACGAAAGGCAAGTCGTATTTGCGGCCCACACGCGCGTCGTCTTCGCCGAAAGCGGGCGCGGTATGCACGATGCCCGAGCCGTCCGTCAGCGTCACATAATCGTCAACGGTTAAGAACCACGCTTTTCTGTCGGCGGTGCCGAAATCGTAAAGCGGCTCGTATTCCTTGTATTCAAGGTCTTTGCCCGTGTATTGCTCAATGGCCTGTTTGGCTTCGCCGAGCACCGTTTCCACGAGCGCCGCCGCCATGATCAGGTACGATCCTTCGTGTTCCACCTTCACATAGGTTTCGCGCGGGTTCACGCAAAGCGCGACGTTGGACGGCAGCGTCCAAGGCGTTGTCGTCCAGGCGAGAAAATAGGTGTTGTCTTCGCCTTTGGCCTTAAACTTGACGAAAATCGATTCTTCCTCAACATCCTTGTAGCCCTGAGCCACTTCGTGCGACGAGAGCGCCGTTCCGCAGCGCGGGCAGTACGGCACAACCTTGTGGCCTTTGTAGAGCAGGCCTTTATCCGCCACCTGCTTTAAAGACCACCACACCGATTCGATATAGTTGTTGTCGTAGGTGATATACGGATGCTCCATGTCCGCCCAGAAACCCACGCGTTCGCTCATGCGTTCCCATTCGCCCTTGTATTTCCAGACGCTCTTTTTGCATTCCGCAATGAACGGCTCGACGCCGTATTCTTCAATCTGCTCTTTGCCGTCGAGGCCGAGCATCTTTTCCACTTCAAGCTCCACGGGCAAACCGTGCGTATCCCAGCCCGCCTTGCGCAGCACATCGTAGCCCTGCATCGTGCGGTAGCGCGGAACGAGGTCTTTAATGCAGCGCGTTAAAATATGGCCGATGTGCGGCTTGCCGTTGGCCGTCGGCGGGCCGTCGTAAAACGTGTACGCCTTGGCCCCTTTGTTTTTTTCGACGGTCTTTTTGAATATCTCATTTTGTTCCCAGAACTTAAGGACTTCGATTTCCCTGTCTTTAAAGTTCAGGTTTTTATCGACCTGTTTGTACAGCATATTTGTCTCCTCTTAAAGTTCACCTTTTCGTTTTAACATAAAAAAACGCCTTGCCCATGGGGCAAAAGACGCATATCTTCTACGGTACCACCCAAATGACGCCATAAAGCGTCTCTTTTGTGCGCGGTAACGGGCGCAAAACCGTTTTTGCTTACGTAAGCTTCGGCAAAAAAGCATAGCGGGTGATAGCGTATCTGCCGCACTGGCCGGGGCTTTCACCGTCTCCCCGTCGCTTGCCGCCAATGGACTGGCACCGCCGTGTCCCGCATCATGGCAATTTCATTTTACCCGATGACAATATTCCTTATTATAAAGGCAGCGAAAAGATTTGTAAAGAACGCGATTATGCCCATTATTCGGTCGGCGTCCAACTAAATTTTCTGATGATCTGTCATAACCTATCTCGCGTATTTAAATTCTATTTTATAACATACATAGCCAACGTCGCAGTTCGGTATAAACATATCGGTACAACCCGCGACATTTATGGTATAATGCCCTATCAACAACAAGGAACTCATTATGACACAGTTGCTCTTTATATTATACGATGTATCGCTGCCCATACTGCTGCTCATCACAGCGGGATACGTGTTTCAAAAGATATTCAAAACGGATGTCCGCTCGTTCACAAAGCTTCTTATATATGTATTGACGCCCGCCGTCATATTCGTGAAGATTATTGACACCGAATTTACGTGGCAGCTGTTTTTGATAGTGGGGGCGTTTATCATGCTGATTCAAGCGGTCATGCTTGTCATCAGTCTTGTCATCAGCCGGATTCTTGGACATACCAAAAGCATGCGAAATGCAACGATCAATGCGCTGGCTCTTTTTAACACCGGCAATTACGGCATACCGCTGATTGACCTCGCGTTTAAGGGCAATCCGCTTGCGGATACATCCCAAATACTGATCGTCGTGATTCAAAACGTCATGACCAACACCGCAGGCGTATACCTTGCAAGCAGCGGCGGCAGCAGCGGCAAAAAGGCGCTGAGCAGCATTGCGAAAATGCCCGCGATTTATATCATGGTGCTGGCCGCTTTGTTCAATTTGCTGCATATTGAGGTGCCTGCGACCTTCATGATCCCTCTTGACTATATGGCGGATGGGTTCTTTGCGATGGCGCTGATCGGGCTCGGAATCCAACTGGCTGAGGTGCCCATCAAGCTGGGCGGCATGAAAAAAGTGGCTGCCATCAGCCTTGTCAAAGTGCTGTCCGCGCCGTTGATCGGGCTGCTGCTGGTGCTGTTGCTGGGGGTTAAGGGGATATTGGCGCAGGCCTTGATTATTGGTATTTCCACACCCACGGCCGTCAATTCGGCGCTGCTCGCGCGTGAATTCGATAACGAGCCCGCGTTTGCCGCGCAGATGGTTGTGGTGACCACTGTGATCTGCACCGTGACGCTGCCTGCCGTAATTTACCTTGCGGGCCTATATTTTGTTTAAACGCGCCGAGCCATCATTGTTGTTGACATTATCATACGACTTCAATATAATATATCCGTCTTGCTATAGAGATTTGGCCAATATTGGCTCATAATATGAAGGAGAGTTTTGATCCAAATGAAAATGACATTACAGCCCAAGAAAAGGCAGCGCAAGAAAGAACACGGGTTCAGAAAAAGAATGCAGACCAAGGCCGGCAGAAATGTTTTAAAACGCAGACGCGCGAAGGGCAGAAAAGAGCTGACTGCATAATTGCTGGATGCCGAGAATATTTCGGCAATTTTTTTCGGTACCAAAGTTTAATGGCCGTACGAATGGAAGGTATAGTTGAGGCGCGAATATTCGCTAAGGCGCAATAAAGAATTCAGATATGTGTACAGAAGAGGAAAATCCGTTTCTGATAAAGCCATGGTGCTCGTCTGTGTGCCGACCAAAACACCGCATCTGAAAGTTGGCTTTTCTGTTTCTAAAAAGCTTGGCAACAGTGTGGTGAGAAACCGGATTAAGCGCAGAATGAAAGAGGCTTTTTTCTCGGTGCTTGATGATGTGAATCCGAACTGTCTGCTCATTTTTACGCCGCGCATAGAGATTAGGGACATGACGTATCAGGAGATACTGCTTTCCATGTGCAAGCTGCTGAAAAGAGCGGGGCAATTGAAAGAATGAAACGTGTATTGCTTGGCATAATATGGTTTTACAAAAAAGCCATTTCGCCATACACCCGACGGTCGTGCCGGTTCACGCCGACCTGTTCGGATTACGCGGTGGAAGCAATTAAAAAGCATGGTGCACTCAAAGGTCTGGGGCTGAGTATCTGGCGTATACTGCGGTGCAATCCATTTTGCAAGGGCGGGTATGACCCTGTTCCTTGAAGCGTTTGAAATGATGATGGAGGACCAATCGATTGGATTTTCTAAGTAATAATTTTATCTCAGACTTTTTCGTGCTGGTGCTCAAATGGGTCTACGGCATGGTACAGGACTATTCTGTGGCCATAATTATTGTGACAATACTGGTCAGGCTACTCATACTTCCCCTTGATCTGAGACAAAAAAAGAGTGCGCGCAAGATGGCACAGATACAGCCGATGATCGATTCGATGAAGAAGCGTTACGCCAACAATCCGCAGCAGCTGCAAAAAAAGCAGCAGGAGCTTTTCAAAAAGGAAGGCGTGAGGCCGCTTGCGGGATGCCTGCCAATGCTCATCACAATGCCGATATTCTTCGCGTTTTTCGGTGCGATGCGCGTGCTGGCCGCGGAACAGACAGTGGCGCTGATGCTCAATGCCCAGCATCTTGGACAAGCTTATTATTCGCTGCCGAACTGGCTCTGGGTGCATAACTTCTGGCAGCCAGATTCAATGCTGTCGCCGATTATGCCCACCTCCGGTGAATTTGCCACGTTCGTGCAGACCAACGCATCGTATATCACGCCGCAGTCGCTGCATATGCTGTCCCATTCGAATTTGCTGGATTTCAACCTGACAGCCGGTGTGCAGGGTGGCTCGGGATACGAAACCTTAACCACGAGCATACTTCAATACAACAAGCTTGCGGATGCAAACGGACCGCTTTACACGAATGGCTGGTTTATACTGCCGATACTCGCGGGCGTGTCCTTATTCGTACAGCAAAAGCTCACAATGGGGCAGACGCCTCAGGCGGGCAACAGCAAGTTTATGCTGTGGTTCTTCCCGCTGTTTTCAATATGGATCTGCGCAACAGCCAATACCGCATTTTCAATCTACTGGCTGTTTGCCAACCTTTACGCGCTGGGTCAGTCGCTGATTGTGAACTGGTACTATAAGCGGCGTGATGCCAAGCAAAAGCAGGGTGTCATTGAGGAGGCAACTTAATGGACATGATAGAATGCAAGGGCAAAACAGTTGATGAAGCTGTGTTCAGCGGCCTTATCAAAATGGATTTGTCCATTGATGAAGTCAATATAGAAATTCTCGATGAAGGCGGCGGCCTTTTCAAAAGTGCAAAGGTGCGTCTGACGAAGAAGTCGGAAGATGATATCAAAGCGGCAATCACAAAACAGCAGGAAGATATCAAAACGGAAAGCTTTGAGCACTCCCGCCCGCATGACTATCATGAGCGGCGCGACCAAAGCGGACCGCGCAGAGATCGCAACAGCGGTTCGTTCTCAAGAGACAGACGGGATGGCGGGCAGCGCCGCGACAACGGACAGCGCCGGGATAACAGCCAGTATCGCGACAACGCGCAGCGCCGTGACCACCAGAGAAGAGACCAGCACGAGGAGATAACGGCAGATCCGAACTTTGTGCCGCAGGAGCCGGAAAACGAAGCGGAGAAATTTCTGCTTGGTGTGTTTGAGAAAATGGGCATTAACGTCCGGCTGAAATCGGCCACAGAAGACGGTTTGCTCAAGATCGACATGTCAGGACGCGGCATGGGTATGCTGATCGGGCGCCGCGGAGAAACTCTGGATGCGCTGCAGTACTTAACCAGCCTTGTGCTAAACAACGGCAAGGAAGATTATACGAAGGTCATGCTCGACACCGAGGACTATCGCAAAAAGCGTGAAGATACGTTGCGCCGGCTTGCGGCAAGGCTCGCCGATAAGGTGCAGAAAACGGGCAAACGCGTGGTGCTGGAGCCTATGAATCCGTATGAACGGCGTATTTTGCACTCAACACTGCAGGATTACGATAATGTCTATACCTACAGTGAGGGTGAAGATCCGTTTCGAAGCGTGGTCGTGGCACTCAAAGGCGCTGAAGATGCGCCGCAGGAAGCGCAGAGCAAATAGTAAAGATTCAAAGGAGCGGAAACGCTCCTTTTTTTCGTTTGTATATGAGAGATATTGTACGCGTATCCATAAAGAAAGGAACACACATCGAAAGGGACCAGTAATGAAAAGAGCGGTTGTTATCGGCGCAAGCAGCGGCATTGGCGCAGAGCTTGCTAAACAGCTTTCTGTCGACTATGGCGTAATCGGTCTTGCGGCAAGACGAACGCAGCTGCTGGGGGAACTGGCCGCTGAGATAGGCAGCGAAACACATATCATGATGATGGATGTCTCCAATGCGGATGAAGCGCAGCAGCGGCTTAACAGCCTGATCGAAGATATGGGCGGCGTAGATTTGGCTGTGATTTGTGCGGCAACGGGCAGCATAAACCCGGAGCTAAACGCAGAGCTGGAGCTGAAAACGATTGATGTGAATGTCACGGGGTTTACGTGTCTCGCGGATATCTTGATGAACCGCTTTATTGAACAGGGAGAAGGGCATCTGGTCGGTCTATCGTCTGTGGCGGCGCTGCGCGGAAGCGGCATCTGTCCCGCGTATAATGCAAGCAAGGCTTATATGTCTAACTATCTTGAAGGGCTTCGGATGAAAGCCGCGCACGTCAGTAAAAATATCATCGTGTCAGACATCAAGCCCGGCTTTGTGGATACACAAATGGCGCAGGGTGAGGGGCTGTTTTGGGTGGCATCTGCGCAGGAAGCGGCGAGGCAGATCTGCCGGCTGATAAAGCGGCGCAAAGCTCATGGGTATGTGACGCGCCGGTGGCGCCTTGTGGCATGGATATTAAAGCTCATGCCGGGATGGTTGTACAAGAGACTATTTAAATGAGTATTTCAACGACGGTCTGAAGAATTTATCTATCGTGAGAGAGGCCATTTTATTGCCATGAAACGAGAGAAGTACAATTCAATCAGACAAACTTCTACAGAAAATGCAATCTATTGACATCGCACAATCCCGATAGTACTATAAATAATATATCCATTTACGCGCTATGATTTTTCTACGGAAGAGGTGTATCAAAATTAGATACATTGATTTGGCGAATAAATCTCGTGATGCATTTCTACATGGCATTGATATACTGATCGACAACACGCTTCCTTCAGTTTGGGATGACAATGCTACTGGTTGGCACGAAAGATGGCAGAGTGGTGCTAAGTCAACCGGCATTTATGCGTCATGCGAAGGAACTATTTTGTTGACCCAGATAAAAGACAGACACAGAAGCATCGAAGTTAATGAAATGATCAAAAGAGTTTACACTAAACATTTATGCAAAGTATTTGACAATGAGTATGTCATTGAGAGCGGCGAATGGGAGCAGACTCGGATAAATCAGAGGGAACAATCCATCAACGTTTCTTTCAAAATGGCGAAGTTTTTGCTAGCATCTGGCTATATTGATGACAGTTTAAAAGATGAGCATGTAGTCAACAATATTGTCGAAAAACTTCTTTCGTTATACGACGCTGGTAAAAAACAGTTTAGAAATGTGACATACGAAGATCTCACGAGTCTTGCTTCCACAGTTTTTGCCTTTATCGCGTTAAAAAGGCACCTTGATAAAAATCACCATATTTTATTACAGGTTAAAGAGCAGCTGATGGAAATCCTGACCTCGCCGATATATGACGATAATTACATATGCATAATACTATCTGCATGGGCTGTTTCAGAATCTTTGGAGATGTTTGATAATAAACAGATATGCCAAGCGACAAATGCATTGAAAAGAGCCATGAAGTGTGAAAACAAAGGCGATACAATAGCATTTGAAGAATATATTGTTAAGGATAAAGATCTGGATACATTTCGTTATAACAAAAACATTATATACTTGCATACAATAATTAACTTCATTAACTCTGGATTTCTAAAATTTGAAAATTACATTTCAATAATTGAGGATATTGTTAAAATTGTCGAAACAACTCAGGCAGAAGGAATGTACATTCGGGAAGACAAAAAAATGTTTTGGGAAAATTATCAGGCCTTATTATTAATAAACGACCTTTATAAATTAATAATGAACAACGTAAAAGATGAGGAGAGTTTTATGATTATTAACCCCAAATTTTTTATAAAGCATGAATTCAGCATTAACGAAAAGTTGGCAGCCATCCTCATGCCGTTTGGGGAGGATATGCCAAAATCGGTTCTTGGAGCGTTTGAAAGAGCAGTGCGTGGATATGGATACGAACCATGGAGAAGTGATAAAAAACATAGTCAAAGTTTCATCATGCAAGATATATGGGAGAATATCAACCAAGCCAAATTTGTGATTGCGGATTGTACGGGCAGGAACCCCAATGTTTTCTATGAGCTTGGTATTGCGCATACAATTGGAAAGCCGGTGTTCATGTGTGCTCAGAGACCAGAAGACTTTCCTTTTGATATCAGTCATATCCGTCATTTTGTTTATAATTCTAATGATATTCTGCCACTGATAGAAGAAATAGAAAAATTCATGCAGGAATTATAGAGAATATATGAACGCATTCTGCTTCGCTCAAAAGGCGTTTATCATCAAGGATCGAAAACTGCTCCTTATCAAAAAATCGTCGCAAGATCCGCAAAATGCGGACAAGTGGGAAGTGCCCGGAGGCCGCATGGAGTTCGGAGAGACCATAGAAGAGCATATCAAACGTGAGGTCAAAGAAGAAACGGATATTGAAATCAAAGTGGGAGAGCCTTTTGATATCTGGACATGGATTATGAACTCAACGGACAGCAATGGGAACACGATTCAAACTCAGGTTGTGGCGGTTGCACGGCAATGCGAAGCTAAAACGAATGAAGTCAGTGTATCGGGGCAGGTACGGGAAGATTTTTTAGCCGAAGCCAAATGGGTACCGGTGAACGACGTGCTAAGCTATGATTTAATACCCGAAATAATACCGGTTATGAAAAAATTCTTGAGCCGCTTCGCCAATATATGACCGACAACATTGATCCGCAAAATAAGAGCTGGAGATAATTGTATATGTCGAGTGAATGCCTTTTCTGTGAAGACAGCCGATTCTCTTTAAACAATTCTATCGGGCTTCCCGGTGAAGAGTCTATTATATATCAAGATGAGAATGTTTATATCACACCCGATATTGCACCGATCGTATTCGGGCATTTTCTGATTATCACCAAAGAGCACTATAACTGTTTCGGCAGCACGGATGACGCTGTGTTTGCGTCTCTAGAAAAAGCCAAGGTATACCTGGAAGAGGTTATATTTAGTAAAACGCCATTGCTGTTTTTTGAACATGGATCAGTCATTGACCATACGGCGGGCTGCTGCATTGACCACGCCCATTTACACGCAGTGCCGCTCATCAGCGATTTAAATATAGACGCTTATATAAAAAACTCGGGTTTTGTGGAATCAGACGGACGACGAGCGGATAGAAATGCACTGAAGCTATGTGCGGCCGAACAGCAGCCATATCTTTATTTCCAAACCGGAGATTCTCAAAGCTGGTACTATCCCGTCGGCCATCTGCCAAGCCAGTTTTTTCGTATGATGATTGCGTCTCATATCTCAGGAGAGTATAACTGGAAGCAGTTATATCAATCGCGCGAATCTCAGAAGCTGTTCAGACAGACACTCGCCTTCGCGAGGAAAAAGAGCCCTGATGTCGTGCAGATATAATTTATGACGCAAATGATATGAATGATAGGACGAACAGATGAAAGAATTGCACTGCGTGATTATAGGGGATGCGAACATTGATGTGATTACATCTTTAGAGCGGCAGGATGTTTTGCACATGGAAAATCCTTGCGTCTATTCGGGCGTCACCACGAGCGTGGGCGGAAACGGCATATTCTTTGCTGAAGCCGCCAGAGAAGCCGGATATACATCGGTGAAGCTGTTGTGTTCGCTCGGAGAGGATCTCGCAGCCGAAGAAATAAGGGCTTACTGTCAAAGAAAAAAGCTGGACATCATTCATTTCCCGAGCAAAAAGAATACGGGAAAGGTGATTATTCTCTACAAACCAAATGATAAAAGAATACTAATTGCCGATCGGGGAGCCAATGAGGATTTCTTGATCGGCGGAGATGATCTGCCCACGCGCATGTTTCATACAACGAACATTCTTTACGTATCCGGATACTTTTTATTGAACGAAACTCAGAGCCTTGCCGTTGAGTGCTTAGCGAACAAGTTTATCAATGCGGGTTCATTTGCTGTGATAGATGTCGTTCCTCATGATATCTACGAGAGAATGAGCTGGAATGAGTATTACAAAAGGTGCGCATATGCACATGGGGTTATCGCTGAAGCGCCGACCATTGCCGGGTTTATGAAAGCGGATGCAGGCTGTATGTCTGCCGATGAAATGGCTGATTTTCTGCTCCGTTCCTTCGGCTTTTGCATCATCAGGCTCAATGCGCTGAGCGATTTTTTGATCGCCGACAGGAACCAACGGACGATCATCAGAATCGATTACAGACAGCAGATGTCAAGCCTGCGTTTCTCGGATCGCGTGGCGGCTTATGTGCTCAAACAGTATTTAAATGATCCGAAAGGTTTTTTTGCTTCGCCAGCATGGGCTGATGATGTGAAGCGGGCAATGGGAGAGAGGGCATGAGAGATTACACACGGCAGAATAAAAAGGCATACAACCACCTTGCCGCCGCTTACACGAGAGAATGGGCTGACAAACCCGATATTGAGCTGGCTGGGCTCTTTTTGAAACAAGTGAAGGACGGCGCCAGTATACTCGATGTCGGCTGCGGACCCGGCCATTACAGCCAGTACTTTCATGAAAACGGGTACAGTGCCCAAGGAATCGATTTTTCCGAGAATATGATACAAATCTCAAAGCTGCGGTATCGTGAGATAAAATTCAGCGTGCAGGATATGCGGCGGCTGGAGTTTGATGACCACACATTCGACGCTTTATGGGTGTGTTCGTCGTTTCCGCATATCCAAAAAAAAGAAGCGCCCAAGGTGCTGTTGGAATTTAAGCGCGTTCTTAAGAATGACGGGGTGCTATTCATCAACGCCATCATCGGTCAGCGAGATTGCAGAATTGAAGACGAAAAAGAAATTGCCGGTTCATACAAAGGGCAGGGCCGTTTTTTTCAATGGTATCCGAATGCGGAAAGCTTTAAAACCATATTGGCTCAGGCGGGGTTCTCTGCGGACGAGGTCAACAACAAAACGGTGACCAGCCATGTTGTTGCAAACGCAACACTGCGAACAAATCAATGGAGTAATTTTATCTGCCGGCCTACTCCGGAGAAATAGGCATTCTGTCAGAATGTATTTTTCTTGGGCTATTCTGTGCTTATACACGCCTTCCATAAAGGCGGACTGGATTCGAGGCATGTAATAAAAGGGCAGCGGTTCAATCCGGCAGACCTCGTACATCGCAAGAATCAATCCCAAACGCTAAAACCTAGAGAGGTTACCGCGATTGACATGACGACTGCGAATGAGGTCATTTTTTGTTCTGCTTGGAGCGGGTGTCTCTTGTTACGGTCGATCCGTTCTTGGCTGCCACCCCGGTTGAAGCAGGCCGTCTAAGATAGCGGATTACGCTAAAATCCAATAAAAAAAACGGGAGGTGTTCCTCCCGCATGTTCAGTCGGTTAGAGAGTGTCCATGAACTCCTTATACTGCGCAAACGCGATCCCCGGCTCTTCGAGCGACAGATCCCAGCGCTTGACCCATTCCAGTGAATAGAACCCTTCATAGCCTGATTTTTCGAGCAGTTTGATCGTTTTTGCGACAGGCAGATCGCCTTCTCCGACCATCTTGTAGCGCACGGTTTTCCCTTCCATCACGGAATCCTTGATGTGCACATGTTTAATGAACGGCCCTAAGTTATCAATGGTGTAGGCAGGTTCCTCGCCGAAAAAACGGTAGGGATGGTTGATGTCGTAGAGAATGCCCACGTTGGGATGGTCCAGCGCCTTGAGCATTGCGCCGAGCGATTTGGTTTTTGCGAAGAAGCCGTTGGTTTCAATGAGGGGCATCACGTTTTTGCCCTTCGCATAGTCGATGATTTCCTCGAGATTGGAGGTGATCGCTTTGAGGCTGACATCGGCAGACGGTGCGGGAGACAAATCACCGAGCACGCGGATATACGGTGTGCCAAGCGCGCTCGCGGTATCCACATAAGCCTTGGCTTTATCGATATCGGATTCTTCGTTTAAATTGCATGCGGATGTGAGGCACGGAATTTCCAGCGAAAGACGCTTGAGCGTTTTCTTTGTCTCTTCGATACGGTTTTCACAGAAAAGCTCCATAGCGGGGGCATATAGCTCGTGTTGAATGCCGCGGATTTCAATGCCGTTATAACCAAGATCGGATGCAACGGATACGATATCGGAAAAAGACCATTCGGGGCATCCAAGTGTGGAAAAGCAGATCTTCATGTAGGGCCTCCTTTTTTAGACTGCATTGGCACAGATGTATTATAGCGTATACGGGCGAAAAAGGAAACGATAAACTTTTTTATACCCCCATCACATCTTTGAATTCTGCGAGTGTCTTGCGGAATACGTCCATTGCGGATTTGACGGGTGCACCATTGGTGAAATCGACACCGGCTTTTTTAAGCAATTCAAGCGGGAAGTCGCTGCCGCCGCTCTTCAAGAACTCAAGGTAGGCCTCACGGACACCCGGGCGTCCCTCGAAAATGCCGGTGGCGATCATCACGGCGGAACTGAAGCCGGTGGCATATTTATAGACATAAAAAGCGTTGTAGAAATGCGGTATGCGCGCCCACTCAATCGCGATGGTGTCGCAGGTTTTGATGTTGTCACCGTAATAGCGTTTGTTGAGCTCGGCATATTTTTGGGATAGTGCCTCGCCCGTGAGCGGTTCGCCCGATTCACACATCGCGTGGGAGATACGCTCGAACTCGGCGAACATCGTCTGCCGCAGCACGGTGGTACGGAACTGATCGAGATAATGGTTGAGCACGTACTTTTTGAGCGCGTCGTCACCCGTTTTTAGCAGATGCTGAGTCAGCAGCACCTCGTTGACTGTGGAGGCCACCTCGGCCACGAATATCGTATATGACGCGAGCGGGAAAGGCTGGCTCTCATCCGAGTAGTACGAATGCAGCGCGTGCCCGAGTTCATGGGCAATGGTATACACGCTGTCAAGATCGCTGCGATGGTTGAGCAGCACATAAGGGTGCGTGCCGTATGCGCCCCACGAATAAGCGCCGCTCGTTTTGCCTTCGTTCTCAAACACGTCAATCCAGTTTTCGTTATAGGCGCGCTTTAACAGGGCGATATAGTCGTTGCCCATCGGCGCAAGCGCCTCGAACACGATATCCATCGCTTCTTCGTAGCTGTATTTCTTGCCCGTATCGGGAATGAGAGGCACATACACGTCGTACATCGCCATATCGTCAAGGCCGAGTATCTTGCGGCGCGTATCGATGTAGTCGTACATGATATCAAGGTTGCCGTGTATGGCATTAATCAGGCCATCGTAAAGCGAAACAGGGACGTTGTCTCCGAAGAGCGCTTTGGAGAGCGCGCTCTCGTAGTTTCGTACGCGCGCGTAAAACACGTCTTTTTTTACGCTTGTGGCGTAAGTGGTGGCAATCGTGTTGATCATGCCTTTAAAGGCGCTGTAATATGTTTCAAAAACGTTCTTGCGCACCTCGCGGTCACGGTGCTGCATGAGCTCGATGAATTTGGCGTGGGTTAATTGCACCGGCCCTTCGGGCGTTTCGACGGTGCCGAATTTCAAATCGACGTTGTCGAGCATTGTGAAAATATCGCGGATACCCGAGGCGAAATCGCCGCTCATTGAAAGCAGTTTTTCCTCGCCTTCGCTTAAAACATGCTGCTTTTGGCGCATCACGTCGCGAATCATAAACGCATAGGGGGCCAGAGCCGGTTCTTCTTGGATATAGCCTTCGAGCGTTTCCTCGCTTTGTTCAAGCAAGGCGGGTGCCACAAACGATGCTTCTCCCGACACCGCCACGTAAAGCGACATCGCGCGGTCGGTCATGGCCTGATAAAGCGAATTGGCATTGTCCTCGTCGCGCCGCATTTTGGCGTAAACGTAGAGCCGCTCACACATTAGCGAGAGCTCGTCGATACGCTTAAGCGCGCTCACAAGATTTTTGGCGCTGTCCGCAAAGCCCTGTTTTAAATCTTTAATGGCGGGCACAAAGCCCTGCAGCTTTGCAAAATCTTTTTCCCATTCCTCGTTTGATGCGTAAATATCGCCTAAATTCCACTTATACTTATTGTCAATTTCACTGCGTTTCATTGCGTCCTCCGAAGCTTTATGCTTATGCCTAACATTATGCCCCATTTGTGAGCCTAATACCGGATATCCTTGCCCTTGAACAGTATCTTTTGGGAGAAACGGGCATCCATGAGCCGCGAAAAAATACGCTCGCCGTAGCGTTCGTCGAGCTCGTGAAACGGCAAGTTGGTCACAATCACCGTTTTGCGGCCTGCGGCGCTGCGTTCGTTGATTAAATCGAAGAAGTATTCCTTGGTGACGTTTTTGGTCATGGGTTCGGTGCCGATATCATCAATAATAAGCAGCGGCACTTCGAGTATGGGGTCAAGGTCCACGTCCTCGCCGAGCCGGTGCTGGTGAAACAATGAAAAGAGACGGTATGCCGTGAAGCTGGCTGCGGTGAAACCGCGTTCGATCACACGTCGCATGATGCATTTGGAGACATACGTTTTGCCAAGGCCCACGCTGCCCGAAAGCAGAAGCAGCGATGAACACCCCGGGAAGCTGTCCGCATAGCCGATGCACAGCTCGCGAATACGCGCCATCATATCACGCTGAGATTTTCCGTTTTCAATCGGCTCGGTGTCGAACCGACCGAGGTCAAACTGCTCGAAGCTTGTGCCGTCGTCGGTCAGGCGCGCGGCATCGAGCTTGTCCTCAAGCACGCGCTTTTTAAAGCAGTCGCAGTGGGTCGCGTCGTCGAGCAGCCCCGTATCGCGGCATTGTGCACACGAGAAAACAGGGCTCAGATAGTTTTCCTCATAGCCGGCGCGGCTCAGCAGCGCGGCGCTTTGCGCGCGCAGCGCTTCAATCCGGTCACTCCCGTCCGGCTCACCCTTGAGGCGCAGCTTCGGGCGCGCAATCAGCAGCGCCTCAAGCTGTTCATGCAGCGCTGCCAATTCCGGCACGCATTCAAAAACTTCATCTTTGCGGCGGTCAAGTTCGCGTTCGTTTTGCTGCCGTATGCGGCTGTATTCCGCCAATACGTCGGATATACTCATTATGCTCCTTCGTCCTCAAACAAATTGACGGCGAGATGGTCGTAATTTTCCACAGGACGCTCAAACGATTCGCGCACCGTTGTATGGCTTTCGCTGTGCTTTTTCATTTCACGCTGTGCGTCGTCCAGCGTTTTGACGCCCTTGTTGTGCCAGTTCGTCAGTATGGAATTAAGATAAGAATACGGCTTGTCCGAAAGTGTGCTGATATCGGCTGCCAGAAGTATCGCGTCGTGCGCAATGCCCCATTCACCGTGCCATCGCTCATAAATTTTGCGGTGTGCGTCAGTCGGCGTTTTCGCGATACCCGCCATTTCAAATACCGCCGACATGCACTCGTCGAGCTCTTTTTGCCTCGAGAGATACGCCTTGGCCTGCGGCAGCGAGATAATGCGGTTGTTGTACCAGTCGGTGAGCAGGCTGTCCATCAGTGCGAACGGCCTTTTCCCTCGAGCGCCTACGTGCTTGGCGGCAAGTGTCAGCATCGGCTTGTCAAAGCCGTATACGGTTGTCCATTTTTGGTACAGGCTTTCGTGCTCGAACGAGGGCTTTAAAGACGGTTCGCCCAAAAGGTGCATGATCTCCTTAAGCACAGCGGACTCCTGCTCGTTTTTGTTGTGCGATTCGGCGATCGTTCTCGAGGTTGTCAGGCCGCGGTCTTTGAGCCGTTCGAGAATTTTATCGAGGTATTTAAAGCTCGGCTCGCGCGCGGCGGTGGTCTGCGCGCATGCCGTCAGCACCGCTTCCGCCGTAAAACCCCATTCGCGCGTCCATTTTGTATACAGCGCGAACTCATCCTTCGTGGGCCGCCGGCCGGAAAGGGAGAGCTGCTTTAAAACGTCCATCACGCCGGATGTCTCCATCTGCTGCCACTCGATGTATTCGTTCGCTTTTTCTTCGGTATCTATTTTTTCTTCGGCCCATGTTTTGGCGACGCTGTCGATATAAGCGATGGACACGCGGCGGCCTTTTAAGAGCAGACAGTATTCAACGAGCTTAAGCACCACCTTTTTGGTGAGACCGAAGGTGTCGGTATAGTCGTAAATCTTCAAATAATCGTGCGGTGAAAGCTGGCGTGAACCAAACAGATTCTGCAGCATCTGATTGAACTCGCGTTCCGTATAAAGGTCTTCTTCGGTGTATGCGTCAGGCTGCATAAAATCGCCGAATTCGATGCACATCGTTTTGCCGTTCACAACGCGGGCTACGCCCTGCTTCTGCCAGTATTCAAACGCTTCCAGCACATCTTCCATGCTCATTTTCAGCCGCGTGCAGAGCTGACTAAAGTCGACCTCGCTGCTTTCGGTGCTGTACTTTAAAAACAACAAATAGGCTTGAGTGAACTTATCGGGTGCACCGATGCAGCACTCGATGAAGCGGTCGGGCACAAGCGTTTGAGTGGTGTGGTTTTTAAGCTGCAGCTGCATTCCGGCTCCTTTGGTTTATGGTATGAAAAACGCAAAAGCAGCTTGTCCAAAGTGGGGCGGCTTTTACGCATCGTTAATCCGTCTATTTATGCGAGGATACATGTTTCATCTTTGATAGTATACGACAGCCGGGGAAAGAGGTCAAACGGTCCATCGAAAAAAGATAAGAAAAGCTGAATGTGCTTTGTGTAATTGTTAAAATAGATGAAAAAGCGATAAGAAACGGTCCAGATGCAAAGGCTGCTCTAAAGTTTTGAATGTCTTTGCTATGAAAATGAACGAAATTGATCCTCTTTCCACACCGTCGTCATTTCATGATTCGCATTCGCGACAACAGTGGAAAGAATGAGTGCTAACGCGGATTTCTGCTATGTCGGTGCATTTTCAAAGATATCGTCACGATAGGCGATACTATTTCCGCGTATTGACAATAATTAAGCGGTACATTTACAATGTTTTCATTATAATAAAAGAAAACGGTGTATACACCAAAACTGGAGAAGCCATGATGAAACAGGAATCACCCCATGTGATGAGCGAAGAGCAGATATTTGCGGCTTATAACACGTCTTCAGACGGGCTTTCGGCTGACGAAGCTGCGCGAAGGCTTGCCGAACACGGGGCCAATGTATTAAAAGAAGGAAGCAAGAAAACGCTGGCGGGTATCATTATCGGTCAGTTTAAAAATCTGATGATACTTGTGCTGCTGGCCGCTGCGGTGGTCAGCGCGCTGATTCAGCCTGAAGAACTGGCGGATGCGATTATTATTCTGGCTGTGATACTGTTGAACGTTGTGATGGGCACCGTGCAGGAAGCCCGTGCCGAAGCCGCACTCGATGCGCTCAAGAAAATGGCAGCCCCCGGGGCCAATGTGATGCGCGGCGGCGTTATCGCGTTCGTCAAGGCGGCCGATCTCGTACCGGGCGATATCGTATGGCTCGAAGCGGGGGATCATGTGCCCGCCGATATCCGGCTGATAGAAACGGCATCGCTCAAAATTGAGGAAGCACCGCTCACAGGCGAATCCGTTCCCGTTGAAAAGGATGCGAAAGCGGAACTCAGCGACGACGCGGCGCTGGGCGACCGCATTAATATGGCTTATTCGGGCACGAGCGTGACATACGGGCGCGGCAAAGGTGTCGTCTGTCTGACGGGCATGGACACGGAAATCGGTAAAATTGCGGGTGCGCTCGGCGCCGCGAAAGAAAGCGAAACCCCGCTTCAAAAGCGGCTCAATTCGCTTTCCAAGGTGCTGTCCATCGCGGTGCTTGCCGTGGCAGCCGTCGTTTTTGCGATTGGCGTGTTAACGGGGCGTACCGCGTTTGACATGTTTCTCGTGGCGGTGAGTCTGGCTGTCGCGGCCATTCCGGAAGGCCTCGCTACCGTGGTGACGCTGCAGCTGACGATGGGCGTTCAAAAAATGTCACGCAACGGCGCGATTGTGCGCAAGCTGCCCGCCGTGGAAACGCTCGGCAGCACGAGCGTGATTTGCTCCGACAAAACCGGCACACTCACGCAGAACAAGATGACGGTACAGAAAGCCTATTATAATGATGAGGAGTATGAAGCCGCTACGGTGAACGGCGCCGCGGAACTCGATTGGCTCGACAAGGCATTTTTGCTCTGTAACGATACCAAGGAAGCCGAGGACAAACTGCTCGGCGACCCCACAGAGACGGCTCTCTATGCATTTTCCGCAACAAGGCATCAGCCGGCTGGGCTCAAGCAAGCGATGCCGCGCTTATTTGAGATCCCTTTCGATTCGGAGCGTAAGCTCATGAGCACCGTGAACGGCACGGAGTCGCCCGTGCTTTTCGTTAAGGGTGCACCCGACGAGCTGGTTGCGCGCTGCACGCATATGTCGTTGAACGGTGCGGCGGTGCCGCTGTCAGAAGAGTTAAAAGCACAGGTCCACAGCGTCAACGAACGGTTTGCGCAAAACGCGCTGCGCGTGCTCGGCGCCGCATATAAGCCGCTCGACTCGGTGCCATCCAATCCCGAAGGGCTCGAAAGCGGCCTTGTGTTCATCGGCCTCGCGGGTATGATCGATCCGCCGCGCGAAGAAGCCGCCGCAGCTGTGGCCGTATGCAGACAGGCGGGTATCAAGCCCGTCATGATCACGGGGGATCACAAAATTACGGCCGTAGCCATTGCACAGCGGCTGGGTATACTGACGGATAAAAACAAAGCCGTGACCGGCCGTGAGCTCGATACGATGGATGACGCGGCACTGCAAAGCGAGATTGACAACATACGCGTTTACGCGCGCGTGGCGCCCGAACACAAGGTGCGCATCGTTAAGGCGTTTCAAACGCGAAACAATGTGGTGGCGATGACGGGCGACGGCGTGAACGACGCGCCCGCGCTGAAGACCGCCGATATCGGTGTGGGCATGGGCATCACGGGCACGGAAGTGTCTAAAAACGCGTCGGACATGGTGCTGACGGATGACAACTTTGCGACGATCGTTAAAGCCGTTAAGGAAGGCCGACGTATTTACCGCAATATTAAAAAGGCCGTGCAGTTTCTGCTCTCAGCCAATTTGTCTGAAGTGATCACGCTGTTTGTCGGCACGATGATTGGCATCACGGTGCTGTCACCCGTGCAGATCCTCTGGGTTAACCTTGTGACGGACACATTTCCGGCGCTTGCCATCGGCATGGAAGGCGCGCCCGCCAATATTATGCACCGCAAGCCGCGGGACGCGAAGCAAAGCTTCTTCGCCGAGGGCATGGCGGCCAATCTTGTGTTTTACGGCGTTGTGATGAGCCTTCTCACTTTGGGCGCGTATTTTATCGGCGCTTCGGTTTACGGCGATCCGCTTGTGGGCGAGACGATGGCGTTTTTGACGCTGGGCTTGGTGCAGCTGTTTCACGTGTTCAATATCCGCTCCTCCGATCACAGCGTGATTCATCGCTTTTTAACGAACAAATGGATGCATCTGTCGTTCATGCTGTCGGCGCTGCTGCAAACAGCCGTTGTTTGGGTAAAGCCGCTCAATACATTTTTCGGCGTCGCGCCGCTTAACGGTGAGCAGTGGCTGTATACGGCGTTGCTCGCGTTTGCCATTATCCCTGTGAGTGAAATTGTGAAAGGCATTAAAAACCTGTTAAAAAGGATTAAAGCATGATAGATTATCATATTCATTCCAGCATATCGGCAGATTGCAAAGTGCCGATGCTGAATATGGCGCAGGCCGCGAAAGACGCAGGGCTGAGGGAAATTTGCTTCACGGAGCATATCGACCTCAATCTTGTGGAAGGCCCCGATTTTACTGTTGACTTTGAAGGCTATGCTGCCGCCATCGCATGCGTGCGTGCTGCATTTCCTGATCTGACAATCCGAATGGGAATAGAAGCTGGCCTTGATGTGCAGACTACCCCGCAAATGCGGGACAAGCTGCAGCAACAGCCGCTTGATTACGTGATTGGTTCGCAGCATGTTGTGTTCGGGCTGGATCCGTTTTATGAGCGGGTCTGGAAGGAGTACAGCCAGGCGCAGATATTCAAAGAATACCTGCGCGTATCGGCTGAATCTGCCGCGCAGATTGACTATTTTGACGTGATGGGACATATCGGATACATATCGAAGTTCTGCCCGTTTGAGGATAAATTGATGCGTTACGCGGATCATACAGACGCGATAGACACACTGCTCAAAACGCTGATTCACAAGGGCAAAGGCATTGAAATCAACACAAACGGGCTTTACATGACACCGTCAACGATGCCCGAAACAGCGATTATACGGCGTTATTTTGAGCTTGGCGGGGAGATTGTGACAATCGGCTCCGACGCGCATTATGAACAGGTGGTCGGTCATGCCGTAGCGGACACCTTAAATCTCTTAAAAACAATCGGTTTTCGGTATATTTGCACATTCGATAAACGTCAGCCCTTGTTTCTGCCGTTTTAAAAGGCTGATATCGTTCGCTCTCGATTTTATAATATTTGACACAATGTTCGTGTATGCTATAATGGGCGGATAAAGGTCAGCAAGGTGGTTGAATGAAGATTTTCCGCGCTGTCAGGTTAAAGCCTGCACAAACGATCATTATTGGCTTTCTGATGCTCATATTGCTGGGATCGGCGTTGCTTTCCACGCCGTTTGCGTCGCGCAGCGGCCGCCCCGTTCCTTATCTTGACGCGCTGTTTACATCCACATCGGCTGTCTGTGTCACCGGCCTCGTGGTGGTGGATACGGGAACCGTGTATTCGATATTCGGGCAGATTGTCATCATACTGTTGATACAAGCGGGAGGCCTCGGCGTCATGACCGTGATGTCGCTGGCATTTTTGCTGCTAAGAAAACGTATCACTTTGAGCGAACGCATGGTGATTAAGGAATCATTCAATGAGTTTGACCTCTCGGGGCTTGTCAAGGTGATACTCAAAGTGTTGAAAGTCACGCTGATCGCCGAACTGCTCGGCGCTTCTTTGCTTGCCATTCGTTTTATTCCTGCTTTTGGGTGGGATAAAGGTATCTTTTTCAGCCTCTTTCATGCGATTTCATCTTTTTGCAATGCGGGGTTTGATGTGCTCGGGCCCGTATCAAAGCCTTACGCAAGTTTGGCTATGTTCTCAAACGATCCGCTCGTCATACTCACCATCGCGTTTTTGATCATATTCGGCGGCCTCGGGTTTGTGGTGATTACCCATATTCTGAGCCCCGAGCGTATACGCAGCAAGCAGGGTATCTCCCGGTATGCGCGTCTCGTCATCATGGCGACAGTCACATTGATTATTGTCGGTATGGTCTCTGTTTATTTATTTGAGCAGAACAACCCCAAAACGATTGGAAACATGGGTTTCGGAGAAAAATTACTGAATTCGTTTTTCCAGTCGGTCACACCGCGTACCGCAGGCTACGCCACGGTTGACCAGGGGGCGCTGCTGCCCGCAACCAAATTTATAGTGATTATTCTGATGTTTATCGGTGCGTCGCCTGCCGGCACGGGCGGCGGTATTAAGACCACCACGTTTGCCATCGTGCTTATGTTTTTGGTATCCAGTATGCTTGACAAACGCGATGTCACAATTAAAGACAGGAGAATTGCCACAGAAACTGTTAAACGCGCGGTGACCATCATGCTGATGGCGCTGCTGCTGGTGGCCGCGGCATCGCTCGCTCTGATGGGTATTGAAGGGCATCGCGGCGACCCGTTTACACCTGAAAATCTCGTATTCGAAGTGGTCTCCGCTTTCGGCACGGTCGGTCTCACAGCCGGTGTCACCCCGATGTTAAGCGCGGCAAGCCATATCATTTTGATTATTGTGATGTATGTGGGGCGCGTGGGGCTGTTAACGCTTGTTGTGGCGCTGGCGATGCGTTCACGTAAAGAAGATGCCAACATCCGGTATCCCGAAGAAAGGTTTATGGTAGGATAATATGTCTAAGAAACAGTTTGTTGTGATTGGAATGGGACGATTCGGACAGGCGGTAGCCAAATGTCTGACAAATCTCGGCAAAGAGGTGCTTGCGGTAGACAGCAGTGCCGATCTCATCAATGAGGTGGCGCCCTATGTCACCCATGCCATACAGGCCGATGCCACCGATGAGAAGGCGCTGGTTGCGCTTGGCATTAAAAACTTTGATGTGGCAGTGGTCACAATGGGTGAAAATATACAGGCCAGCATCCTCATCACAATGATGTGCAAAGAAATGGGCGTGAACTTTGTGCTCGCCAAAGCACAGACCGAACTTCATGCCAAGGTGCTGCGCAAAACGGGGGCGGATAAAGTCGTCTTCCCGGAGCGGGATATGGGCATGCGTGTGGCGCATAAGCTCGCGGATTCACGAGTGGTCGATTATGTGGAGATGGCAGACGATCTGCGCATTATGGATATTGATGTGATCGACGCGTGGGTGGGTAAAGACTTGAGCCAGCTTAACTTTCGGCAAAAATATGATGTTAACGTCATTGCAATCAAAAAACAGAACAAAGACATCAATACCTCTCCGAATGGAGCGGATATTCTTGAAAAAGGGGATATGCTGATTGTCGCGGGCAATAAAGTCAGCGTCTCCAAACTCGAAATTATCATCCAATAGATTGAAATAATGATCACGTGAACTGACCCTAAAAACTTAGACAAATATTTTTTTATTGAGCAATCGAGAGGGCTTGCAACCTGTGAACAGCGGGGTGGTAAGCCCTTTAGCTTTGCTTTTATGCGACGATTATTGTAATAATCAAGATACTCTATCAATTCTGCCTTGAAAACAAACAACAGCGCGGTATTTATGTACCGCGCCGCTGCTTTTTGTAAGTAAAACTTTTGATTACCGCTGCTTATTGTGCTTCCTATTTGATAAGGGCTTATGCGGAAGTCCCGCGTTCGGATTCTGGCCTATATGCGGACAACCGGTTCCGCCGCCAAAAAGCGCAATGCCCTCGCGCTGTAAAGCGCATTATCCTTGTGTCTTACCATCATGCCGCCGGCAAGCCGCAGGCTCGCCTCAACGGCTTTTTGCTCAATGTTCTTTCGGCACACAGTAAACTCCGGCTGCAAACGGTACTCATTTCGTTTTACAGCTTTATTTTGTTCCGCGTGCGCCTGAGTTATGAATGTATTTTTTCCCAATAATGGGTTTCATATTCTTGGTTGCAATTTGATAAATGCAGGATTTAGCGCCGCCTGATTCAGAAGATCGTTAATAATTGCACAATTTGGGCACATTACAACGAATAAATGCAACAATTAGTCAAACATATTGCAGAATAACGGTGTATTTGCTATTGATTTTTCATATTGCAGATAGTATAATGATACAGCTAACGTGGGAAATGACAGTTCTAGTATTAATGAACATTTCTTACGACTTGTCAAACAAGTCTTGTTGGCGTCTATATTTTATCGCAGGCGTTTTTTTTGACTGACACTAGACGCACCTGCCCAATATCCGAGGGGGAGAGTCAATGGTAAAAGAGGGGCAAGTAAGGATTCCATCCGGCTGTGCCATCAGCGGTATACTGAACCGCAAGGGCGAAAGATTTTCGGGAGAGACGATCATTAAATCAATAGAATTGATGCATGACAGAAGCAACGGCCTCGGCGGAGGCTTTGCCGGCTATGGGATATATCCGGACTATGCGGATCTTTACGCGCTGCATTTGTTCTATGATGATATGCCTTCCAAGGAAGCGGTTGACGAGGTTTTAGAGCGTCATTTTGAAATAGAAAAAGCGGAAGTCATTCCCACAAGAAAAAGCAAAGAGATTCCTTCAAGCCCGTTGATATGGCGTTATTTTGTGTACCCGCGCAAGCAGCGTCTTCAACGGTCTGGGCTCGACGAACAAGAGTTTGTCGCACAGTTTGTATTTAATATCAATGAGAATTATAAAGGCGCCTATGTTTTTTCTTCGGGAAAGAATATGGGCGCTTTTAAAGGTGTGGGCTTTCCCGAGGATATCGGACGTTTTTTCAAACTCGAAACATACGACGCATATCTTTGGACTTCACATGGCCGTTTCCCGACGAATACGCCGGGATGGTGGGGCGGCGCGCATCCTTTCACGCTGCTGAACTGGTCGGTGGTGCATAACGGTGAGATTTCTTCCTACGATGCAAACAGACGGTTTGTGGAGATGTTTGGATACAAATGCACATTGATGACGGATACGGAGGTCATCACATACTTGTTTGATCTGCTTGTCCGTAAACACGGTATGACGCTAAAGGACGCTGTGAATATTGTGGCGGCACCGTTCTGGCGGGAGATTGAGCTGATGGACGAGGAGAAGAGGCAGAAGTTTGAGGCGATCCGTGCGGTGTACGGTTCTGCGCTGATTAACGGGCCGTTTTCGATTATACTCGGTTTTCAGGGCGGCTTTCTGGCATTAAACGACAGAATAAAGCTGAGATCTCTCGTGGCCGCGGAGAAGGGCGACATGCTCTATGTGGCCAGCGAAGAAGCCGCGATACGCATCATTTGCGAAACGCCTGACCGCGTGTGGTCACCGTCGGGCGGGGAACCAATTATAGGACTGGTGGAGGGGAACCAATGAGTTTACAACTGGGCTGGCCGGATTATCTGGTTGAGAGAGATGAAAATAGATGCATACAATGCGAAGTGTGTGCAAAACAGTGCGCCAACGAGGTGCATAGGCTGGATCCCGATACGGGAAAGATGGTTGCGGACGACGCAAAATGTGTGGACTGCCACCGCTGCGTCGCGCTGTGCCCCACAAGGGCGCTTAAGATCCGTGTGAACGATCTTGAGTTTAAACCCAATAAGAACTGGACGAGCAACGCAATTAAAGAAATTTATAAGCAGGCGGCCACAGGCAGCGTGCTGTTAACCGGCATGGGCAACCCCAAAGATTTCCCGATCTATTGGGATAAAATGCTCATCAACGCCTCGCAGGTCACGAATCCGTCGATTGACCCGCTGCGCGAACCGATGGAAACAGGCGTGATACTGGGGCGCAAACCTGAAAAGCTCGAGTTTGACAAACACGGCAAGCTGCTGACGAAACTGCCGCCGCAGGTGAAGCTGTCGGTGCCCGTCATGTTTTCAGCGATGTCATTCGGGTCTATTTCGCGCAACGCGCACGAGGCGCTTGCGCGCGCGGCGACGGAACTCGGCATACTCTATAATACGGGCGAAGGCGGCCTTGCGAAGGAATTCTACAAATACGGGCCCAACACCATCGTTCAGGTGGCATCGGGGCGATTTGGCGTGCACGCGGAATACTTAAACGCGGGCGCCATGCTTGAGATTAAAATCGGCCAGGGCGCAAAACCCGGCATCGGCGGCCATCTGCCCGGCGAAAAGGTGGGCGAACAGGTGTCGATGGCGCGCATGATCCCGCAGGGCAGCGACGCGATTTCTCCCGCGCCGCATCATGATATCTATTCGATTGAAGATCTTCGTCAGCTGATTTACTCGCTGAAGGAAGCGACGAACTATACAAAGCCGGTATCCGTAAAAATCGCGGCGGTGCATAACGCGCCGGCCATCGCTTCGGGTATCGCGCGGGCCGGAGCCGACGTGATTGCGATTGACGGCTTCCGCGGGGGCACAGGCGCCGCGCCGCAGCGTGTGCGCGACAACGTGGGCATACCGATTGAAATGGCGCTCGCCGCGGTTGATCAGCGCCTCAGGGAGGAAAGCATCCGCAACGAGGTTTCGCTCGTGGTGGCGGGCAGCATCCGCAACAGCGCCGATATCGTGAAGGCCATCGCATTGGGTGCCGACGCGGTCTACATCGGTTCCTCCGCCTTAATTGCGATCGGCTGCCATATGTGCCAGAACTGCTACACCGGCAGGTGCAACTGGGGTATCGCGACACAGCGTGACGATCTTGTGAAGCGGCTTAATCCCGATATCGCGACGGAACGCCTCGTGAACCTGATCAGTGCGTGGAAGCACGAGATCGAGGAGATGCTGGGCGGCATGGGCATCAACGCCATCGAAAGCCTTAAGGGCAACAGGCTGATGCTGCGCGGTGTGGGGCTCAACCAAAAAGAACTTGATATTCTCGGCATCAAGCATGTCGGCGAATAAACGGGGGTTTTATAATGAAAAAGGTATACGCTGACGAAAAATGGTGTCTCGGGTGCGGGCTGTGCAAGGTGTACTGCCGCACGTCGCACTCGCAGACGCTTGATATTATCAAAGCGCACAAGCTCGAAAGCCCGCGCCCTGTGGAGCGGCTGCATATCGAGACGGGCGACAAGGTCAACTTTGCGCTGCAGTGCCGCCACTGTGACGACCCGAAGTGCGTGCAGGCCTGCATCACGGGCGCGATGCAGAAGGACCCGGAGACGGGCCTTGTGCTCAATGAAGCCGAGCGCTGTGTAGGCTGCTGGACGTGCGTGCTCGCGTGTCCGTTCGGCGCGATTGTGCGCGACGAGGGCAAGAAGAAAGTGGCCGCCAAGTGTGACCTGTGCGCCGCGATGGGTGAGCCCGAATGCGTGAAGCACTGCCCGAACAACGCGCTTAAGTACGAAGACAGGGGGGAATGAGCATGAAATATGTGATTATCGGCAATTCCGCCGCTGCCGTGGGGTGTATAGAAGGTTTGCGCAAGTGTGACAAGAACGGGTCGATCACCGTGATTTCGGACGAAACGCATCATGTGTATTCGCGCCCGCTGATTTCCTACTATCTCGCTGGCAAGGTGAAACCGGGCAACATGGTTTACCGCAAGAAGGATTTTTACGAGAAGAACAACGTGACCACGCTGTTCGGCGTCAAGGCTGTGTCGATTGACCCCAAGAAGAAAACCGTGGCGCTCAGCGACGGCGGCAGCGTGCCTTACGACAAGCTGCTGATCGCGACGGGGTCGTCTCCGTTCGTGCCGCCCACGCAGGGGCTTGAGAATCAGAGCAACGTGTTCACATTCTTAAAATACGACGACGCGCTCGGCATTGAGAAGCTGTTAAGTCCGCAGAGCCGCGTGGTGGTGGTGGGGGCCGGGCTTATCGGCCTCAAAGCTGCCGAAGGGCTGGCTCCCGTGACGGGCAGCGTGCACGTGGTGGAACTCGCGCCGCGCGTGCTGCCGATGATACTCGACGAGCAGGCGGCGGCACCGGTTCAGCAGCGCCTTGAGGAGAACGGCATCACGTTCCACCTGGGGCTCACGGTGGAGACCGTGGTGGGCAGCGACAAAGTGGAGAAGGTGGTTTTGAAGGACGGCACCGAGCTCCCGTGCGACGTGCTCGTGATGGGCGTGGGCGTGCGCCCGAACGTGGCGGAAGCCAAAGCGGCGGGCGTGGACGTGAACCGCGGCATCATTGTGGACGACGCGATGCGCACCAACGTGAAAGATATTTACGCGGCGGGCGACGTGACCGAGGGCACCGATATCATCACGGGCGAGCGCAAAATTATGGCGCTGTGGCCGAACGCATACGCCCAAGGCCGTGCGGCGGCATATGACATGTGCGGCGGCAAGGACGAGGAGTTCGACGGCGTGTTCCCGATGAACGCGGTCGGGTTTTTTGGGCTCTCCATCATCACGGCGGGCGTGCAGGGCGGCGACGGCGTGGACGTGCTGACCAAGCAGAACGCGAAAACAGGCGCGGCGAAGCGGTTCTTCGTGAAGGATGATAAGCTCGTCGGCATGATACTCGTGGGCGATGTGGACCGCGCGGGCATTTACACGTATCTGATCAGCGAGGGGATTGCGCTTTCCTCGCTGGATAAGGCGCTGACGGACGACAATTTCGGCCTTAACGCGCTGGGGTACGAGAGAATGAAGCAGAGAATTTCTTCTTAAGAAAGAGGTTTGCAATAATGGATTTGATCGCTGGCAACACTTATTACAGCATACTGAACAGGCAGATAAAAACATTGGCGGAGGAGCCGCGCGAAATCACTGTGCGTGAGGTTTACGGGCAGCGCTATATTGGCTGCGGTTTGACTAGCCATACCAAGCTGAACATTCACGGCACGCTCGGAAACGACAGCGCGTGCTATATGGACGGCGCGACGGTGGAGGTGTTCGGCAACGCGCAGGACGGCATTGCAAACACGATGAACGACGGCAAGCTGATTGTTCACGGCAACTGCGGCGACATTATGGGCTATGCGATGCGCGGCGGTGAGCTTTTTATAAAAGGGTACGCCGGGTACCGCAGCGGTATTCACATGAAGGAATACATGGACAAGATTCCGAAAATCGTGATTGGCGGCAAGGCGGGCGATTTTCTCGGGGAGTACATGGCGGGCGGACGCATTGTGGTGATGGGTATCGGCCTGAAGGCCGGAGAGTATGCCGCAGGCAAGTTCTTTGGGACGGGCATGCACGGCGGGCGGATGTATATCCGCGGGCCGGTGAGAGAGGCGCTGATGGGGCGCGAGATTTCAGCACAGCCGCTGGATGATGAGGATAAGGCTTTTTTGACGCAGACGCTGAAGGATTACTCAACGTATTTCGGGGTGGATGTATCGAAAATTAAGCTGACCCAGTTTGTGAAGTATGCGCCCAAGAGTGCGCGGCCGTATGGGAATATGTACGTGGGTAACTAAGAGAAATAACAAAGTCCGGAGAGAAATCTTCGGACTTTTTTTGGCTGAGTAATGTGATTGTATATTTTAAAGTAACTTGTTGAAATCGACTGTATAGCCTGCTGCTTTCATTTCCTTCGCTATATCTATCTGCCAATTCTTATCTGATATATATACAACTCCACTAATATCAGATGGAAGTTCAATGTCATCAGCAACCAAAGTAACTACATTATTTCGCCCTATTCTTCCAATTAAGAATCCATGTTCAAACACAACATTTTGCCTTGCTCGGCTCTTTAGTTTGCCTTTTTCTGTTCCGTTCTCAGTATTTCCCTTGTCATCAGGCGTATATAGCGCTATCGCGAATCCTACATCAGTATATTTTTCAATTTTCTCAATAATGGTGAGTCCACAATTTGCTTGTTCATTAAGAATAATTGGTTCGAAACCAAGTTGCGTTATAAAGCGCGCAGTCCTTTCTTTAGCTTCACCGTCGTGTCCATGAATAATAAAGATCTTGTTACGATCTATATTAACAGAGCTCTTGTCTTTAAGTTTGGGTATATCTTTTTCTACTAACTTTGGAAGGTCATATTCATCATTTCTTATATCTAGGATTAAGGATTCAATATAAGAAGCTATTTTGTCACCATACTCGCGCCAAAACGCATTTGCATCTGATTCTCCTACAATAGATACTAATGCTACAGGGGGCTTCAACTTATCTTTAAGTCTTTTACTTTCTCCAGGAAGTTCTTGATCTAAAAATTGCGATAACTTGCGGCTCCATGTTTGGAACCTATCCCATCCAAATGCATTCCCACGTTGTTCATATGCTTGAAAAATTTCAGTATGCAGTCGACCATTGAATCCTTCTAATCCTTTTATTATCTCTTGCTTATCCATTGAGGGCCTCCGACAATTAAATTTAAATTTTTATTACATAACTAATACCACATAAAACATTATACATCATATTTTTACAGGAATCGACACATTGACAAAAATGTACAATCTTTTTGTGTAGCTACGCAAAAAACGCACCGTCTCCGGTGCGCCTTCGTCAGTTCTATTTACTTACATGCCTCTTCCACAAGCTTGTTTATCATCTTCCCATCCGCCTTGCCCTTCACCAGCGGCATCAGCACCTTCATAATGCTGCCCTTGTCCTGCGGCGTCGGCTTCTCAATCCCAATCTGCTTCAACACATCCGCGATGACCGCCTTCACCTCATCCTCGCTCATTAACTGCGGCGCAAATGCCGAATACACGGCGATCTTAAACTTGTTTTCGTCTATGATGTCCGTGCGGCTCGGCGGCGCGGTATCAATCGCCTCCTGCGCGCTCTTGATTTCCTTCATCACCACCGCGTTCTCTTCGTCCTCGGTCAGTTCACTGCGCTTGTCAATCTGTTTGCTTTTCAGCGCGGCAAGCAGCAGCGAGAGCGCGTCCTTGCGCGGCGTATCCTTCGCCTTTAAGGCCTCCATCATTTCTTTTCTGACCACATCAATTTTTGACATCGCAAATTCTCCTTTTATCTCAATAGCGTTAGCGTTAAAAATTATCTGACACTACTATAGCACAAATTGCCATATTGGAACACAGCTTTGCGAATTTATATCAGGATAACACATGGAATTCTTGTCCATTTCCATAGTCACTTCACTTCGTTTCTCTCCGCTTCGCTCGCTCACTACGAAGTGGACTGAATGACAGAATATAATCAGTGAATGGACACGCACTTTGTTTGCGCGGGCAAATGCAAAAAACCGCCTTGGCGGTTTCTTGCGTCTCGTTCTATTTGATCCCCCTAGATGAAATAAAATAAGATGAAAGGATTAGAAGTATTGCGCAATGCGCACCTATGTCAGACGCCTGAACGTCTGTTTTCCCTGAATCAAGGCAAACAAAAAGCCTCGCTTCGGTAACTGGCTGCCATAGACTTAAAATCCTTAGGCCCTGTAGCTTTGCGCCGCAACCTTTCGGCTGTTTTGCCGTTATCGGCGGGACATGATGCCGCACACGGTTGAATACATCTAAGCTTGAGTATAGAAACATATTGCGTTTTTGTCAACGGGAATTATACTAAATATTGTGGTTTTTTATCAGAATATGAAGAAAAAGGGGAGTATGCGTCGAATGGCGTTTTCAATCTTCAAAATCAAGATCACGTTTACAGTGCGGGCAGGATTGAGGAATGACAAAGAATATGGTACGCAGCTTTTTGGCGCAATGAGGGCAGCGAACAAACATATAAGAGATAATAAAGCTTGCGAATAGTATAACCAAAGCGACGGATACAAGCACGACTTTAACCCCATAAGAAGTAAAGTAAAGCAAATACGCTATAAATAAGAGGCCCACCCCAATATAGGTGAGAATTTTTTGTAATCGCACCGCTTTTCTAAACCCCATCGCTGGCTCCTTTCTTATACGGCTGTATGGCTGTTATTCCTCGAGCTTACCGCCGCAGTGCGGGCAATATGGCGTATTGGGGTCCCTTACATTGAGCCTGCTGTTGCAATGCGGGCACCTGTAGAATATGGCCGTAATGATCAACCCAACAAAGCCGATTCCCACGGCAAGCGCACCAAACAAGATATACGGCACTTTGAAAAGCAGCATGGCAACCATAAGGCCGATGAAAATAAAGCAGCAGATATTGAATAACTTGAGCGCTAACTTGTAATGCATGGCACACTCCAATCTTACCCCCCGATGGGTCATTTTAATTCATCATGACGTCAGTCATTGATATCAGTCTTGGCATTGAGGTCCTTGCCGCAGCTCGGGCAGAACGCGGGGATGGCAACAGTTCTGGTGGGGAGCAGGGCATGGCAGTGCGGGCAACGATAGTTCACAAACGTGATCACCACGCCGACGCCGATCAGTATGAGGCCGGCCGTGCCGAGAATAAGCATCGGCGCCACGCCACCGTTTAACAGCAGCATCAGCACGACGAGCCCGGCACCCGTCAAACCGAAAACATTGCTCAGCCTGCGCGCTTTTTTATAATTCATATCGCCCTCCAGTCTCAACCCCAAGTGGGCCATTTATAATATTTATGAGTCAGTTATTGTTGTCAGTCTTGGCATTAAGCTCCTTGCCGCAGCCTGGGCAATGCGTGGGGATGGTCGAATTCCTGTAGGGCAGCACATAATGGCAAGGGCGGCGACAGAAAACGCGGTTGATGATTATACTGATCAAAAACATGATCACACCCATTATAACCAATATGTAAAAAACAGTAAAGGAATTCGCCAATAATAACGACACCATTATCATCACTATGCCGGTTGATATAAAAATAAAGCTGACGTTTCGGCAGCTTTAAAGGTCTTATCTCAATTCTTCCCTACACCTGCTGGTCGTCGAGATGGATATAATACCGCTTCACGTTGTCCGTACCCGTCACCACGCGCATGCGCGTTTCATGCTCGGCCTGCAGCAGTGTGTCTTCGGCGGTTTCGCCGCGGTAGGCGTGAATATGCCCGCACAGCCGGTAACGCAGCCCATCGCTCGGGCGAACCGCGGCAGACAGGCGTTTGAGCGCCTTCTGAGCGGGAAACGCGTCCGTCTCAATCAGCATCACCGCGAGCTGGTTTTCGGCAATGCGCGCCGCGCAGTCGATATCGCGCAGCGACTCGCTCAGCTGTGAGGCGGCGTTGGCCACGCACATCTGCACGTAATCCTTCGCGCTCACGCCCGCAACCGCGCCCTCGGGTTCCACAGTAAAAAGCAGCAGACTGAACGTTTTCTTAAAGCGCCGTGCCCGCGCGATCTCCTTTTCCATCGCGTCGAGCAGCCCCTTGCGGCTTAAATAGCCTGTGAGCTTGTCGTACTTGAGCAGCGCCTCGCGGTAAACGCGTTCGGGGTCCATCGCGGGCGCCTGCGTGGCGAGATACTTGAGCTTATAGATAATCGGCTTCAATTGCGCGTACCCGAGGCACACGCACCACTGGCCTTTTTCTTTGACCACGTACTTGGTATACGTCTCTTCATTCACCTTGCCGGTGCGGTTGTCGCGGTCGGTTAAAAACACGGAGAAGATATGGACGCACTCATACTCCACGTCGTTGACCACGCATTTGTCGTACATGCGGAACGGCTTAATCACATACGAGCCCATCTGATAGAGTTCCTTGACGGCGGTTTTCCATTCGCAGAATTCGCCGAGCGTGAACATGCTGCGGTCCTTTAAAGACAGGCGGTCGTACGCAGCCGTCCAGTTTTCATAAAGCAGGCTCCGAAAATAGGCGTCCAGCGCCTTCTGGGCTTCGGCGTGCGGCTCGGCAGGCGCAGCGGCAGGCCGCGACTGCGGCTGCTGCGGGCGGTGGTTATACACCAGCCATTGCCTGTGATAGCTCTTGCGCTTGGCCGGATCGGAAATGACCGCGTAAGCCTGATTGATGAGCTGCATGCGCTCGGTGGCCCTTGCGTCTTTGCTGATATCGGGATGGTTCATCTGCGCGAGCCGCTTATACGCGCTTTTGACGATTTCGGGCTCTGCGTCCTGATGCACCTGAAGTATCATATAATAGTCATTGAATTCCGGAACGATCATGTGTTTTGAATCCCTTTCAATATGCTGTATATAAGCTGAAAAAATATATACTATATATACCACATTTTTATGCCTTTCAATATGAACTTTTTATTTTCGTCTTTGCTCAATATGGCAGTTGCTTTCACGTGTCTTTCCCCAGATACTGTGAAAACCACGGTATTTGTTTATTGTCAATAGTTGTGATATAAGTAAATAAGAACACAATGAGGGAGCACAATTGTGGAAAAACCGAATTATATATTAAAAACTCATGAGAAAGTATTTACCTCCAAAGATAAAAATGCTGTCATCGAAGCCGTTGTGATCGGCGGTATCATCGTTTCGGGACTCATCCTTATTGTGTCACTGCTTGCTCAACTGTCTGCCATATTGACGTTAAGCATGGGGGTGCTTTTTGCGCTGCTGTTTGGGCGGCTTATCGGCTCGCCGTTCGTGGGCCGTAACAGCCTCGCAGTAGCATCTCCGCTGGAAATATGGTTTTATGATGACCATCTGATAATCTATCGTGATAGACTATATTGCAACAAAACACTGAGCCGAAGAACATACGACAAGCTGTTTTATAAGGATATTCGAAAATGCGAATACAAAATGATATCCGCGAAGATAATTTTTTTCGGCGTTACGGAAAGTGTTTGGTACGACTACAATAAGGACGGAAGCCTGCCGGAATACCCAACCCATCACGCAACAACAGATTGCAGTGATTTTTGCACGACAGAACACCCCGATACCGATTTTATAACGGAAATTGAAAACCATTCGCCCATCAAGGTCGTCATGCAAGATCAATAGATCGCAGACACAGCAACGATCATTTATATGCAAAAGCAAGCTTTTAACAGGGAACCGGCGATTTGATTTCATTTCCCACTCTTTTGTAAAAAAGCTTATGCGATGCCGAGCACGCCGAAAAGCAGCAGGCCGACCACACCCGCAATCAGTATGATGAGGACAGGGGAACGCTTGAACTTGATGATGGCGATACCCGAAACCAGCGCGATGATCATTGAGGGGATGTCCGCCTTCGAAAACAGCGAGGTCCACCGCAGCTCACCGATGCTTTCCACACCGAGCAAAGCGGGCAGAGCCGCCAGCATCGCGGCAGAGGCAATGAGCCCGGTGACCACGGGCCTCAGGCCCCACATCGCGCGCCGCACGATGATGTTGTCTTCAAATTTGAAGAAATACCGCGCGAGCAGCGTTGTGATGATGAGCGACGGCAGAACGACAGCCACGGTGGCCACCACGCCGCCAAACAGCCCCGTTGTTTTGACGCCCGCGAATGTGGCCGCGTTAATCGCAAACGTGCCAGGTGTCATCTGGGAGACGGCCACGATATCACTCACCTCGATCGCCGTCATGAGGCCATAGCCCACAAGCTCGCTGTTGATGAGCGGCAGCATCGCGTAGCCGCCGCCGATTGAGAAGAGCCCGATCTTAAAGAAGATCCAACCCAGCAGCAGATAGTGCGTCATGGCTGATCCTCCCCGGGTTCTTTTTTCACACGGAAAATACCCGCCGTGATGCCGAAGACCATTGCGCCGAGTATGATATAGATGCTGTTGATATCAAAAACGATGGACAGCAGGAACGCGACGAAAAACGCCGTCATCGAGACGGCGTCCTTATGAAAAGGCTTCATAAACGTGAGAAACGCGGAAACGAGCAGCGCCACCACGGCGGCACGGATGCCGCGAAGCGCCCCCGCGACGTAAACGTTGTCGCGCACGGCGGTATACACATAAGTGACTGCGGTCAGCACGATGAGCGAGGGAAGCACGACACCCGCGAGCGCGACGAGCGCGCCGCGCAGTTTCTTCAGCCGGTATCCGATGAGTATGCTGCAATTGACCGCAATGGCTCCGGGCACCGATTGCCCGAGCGCAATCATATTGAGCATGTCGTCATCGCTGATCCAGCCGTTTTTACCCACAAATTCATCCCGGAACAGCGGCACCATGGCGTAACCGCCGCCGAATGTCAATGCGCCTATCTTCAGCATGGTGAGAAATATGCGAAGAAGGCTCGAGTCTTTAGTCATTACCGCCACTTCTTTTTGTATGGTTCAAAAGTCCGCCGTCCGCCAGCACGGCTTTGAGTCTGTCGGAGACGTCAAGACGCACGGTAAACGTGATGCCTTTTGTTGCGTTTTGCACGGTGAATTCCGTTTGCCCGTTCACCTTGGCGGGCGCGTCAGCGATCGTAAGCGTGTCGCCCATATCGATCTTGTCGTAATCGCTCTCATCCGCAAACACAAGCGGCAATATGCCTGAGTTCACGAGGTTTGCCATGTGGATGCGTGCGAACGATTTGGCGATGACGCCGCGGATGCCCAAGTAAAGCGGTACGAGCGCCGCGTGTTCGCGTGAGGAGCCCTGCCCGTAATTGTGCCCCGCGACGAGGAACCCGCCGCCCTTTTCCTTGGCTCTTGCCGGGAACTTCTCATCCACGGGTGTGAGGCAGAAGTCGCTCAAATAGGGGATGTTGGAGCGATAAGGCAGCAGCTTCGCGCCCGACGGCATGATATGGTCGGTCGTGATGTTATCTTCCATCTTCAGCAGTACCTCGCCCTTAACGGTGTTTTCCAGCGCTTTGCCGAGTGGGAACGGCTTGATGTTGGGGCCGCGCACCACGTCGGTCTCGCCGTTTTCGTCGGGCGGAGCCACGAGATTATCGTTGATCAAAAACGCGTTCGGCATATCGACGGTGAGCGCGTCTTGAGCAAGGCCGATGTCGCGCGGGTCGGTCAGCTTGCCGGTCAGCGCTGTGGCCGCTGCTGTTTCGGGGCTCACGAGATAAACGCCCGCGCTGGCTGTGCCGGAGCGGTTGTAGAAATTGCGGTTGAACGTACGCACCGATATCGCGTTGGTACGTGGGGCTTGTCCCATACCGATGCACGGTCCGCAGGCGCATTCGAGTATGCGCGCGCCGGCCGCGATCATGTCGGCAAGCGCACCGTTCTCGGCCAGCATCGTCATCACCTGCTTGGAGCCGGGGGAGATCACAAGGCTCACGTCGGGAGATATGCTCTTGCCCTTAAGTATTGAAGCGACCCGCATGAGGTCGAGATACGACGCGTTGGTGCAGCTGCCGATACACACCTGATCCACCGTGATCGGTCCGATCTCTCGAACGGTTTTGATGTTGTCCGGGCTGTGCGGCATGGCGGCCATCGGTTCGAGCGCCGAAAGATCGATCGTGATGGTTTCGGCATACTCTGCGCCGTTGTCCGCGCTCAGGGGTGTATAATCCGCCTCGCGGCCTTGTGCCGCGAGAAACGCACGTGTGACATCGTCGCTCGGGAACACCGAGGTGGTGGCGCCGAGCTCAGCGCCCATATTGGTGATGGTGGCGCGTTCGGGCACCGAGAGCGATTTCACGCCTTCGCCGAAGTATTCGACGATTTTGCCGACGCCGCCCTTCACGCCGAGGCGCCGCAGCACTTCCAATATCACATCCTTGGCGGAAACGCCAAAGGCCAGTTTGCCGGTGAGTTCCACACCGAGGATTTGCGGCATCGGGATATAATATGCGCCGCCGCCCATCGCGACAGCCACGTCGAGCCCGCCTGCGCCGATGGCGATCATGCCGATACCACCGCCCGTGGGGGTGTGGCTGTCTGATCCCAAAAGTGTGGCGCCTGGTACGCCGAAGCGCTCGAGATTCACCTGGTGGCAGATGCCGTTGCCGGGACGGCTGAAGTAAATGCCGTGCTTTTTCGCCACGGTTTCAATGAACTTATGGTCGTCCGCGTTCTCAAAGCCGGACTGCAGCATGTTATGGTCGATATAGGCGACCGACTTTTTGGTTTTCACGCGCGGCACGCCCATCGCCTCAAACTGCAAATAGGCCATGGTGCCCGTGGAATCCTGAGTCAGCGTATAATCAATTTTGATTGAGATCTCTTCTCCGGCCTTCATTTCGCCGGATACCAAATGGTTCTGAATAATCTTTTCCGCCAGTGTTTTGCTCACAAACGCCCCTCCAAAGATAGTTTGTTTCAATTCTACCTGTTGATGCAAAAAAAATCAACTTGAAACACATATTGCGTCTCAAGCTGACTTTATAAGCTATGTTTTTACTGTGCCATCTGCCGCCCTAAGAAGGCTGCCGCGGCTTCCGCCGCTTTTTGTTCGGAATCACCCAAAGACCCGCTGCGGGAAACGAGCACGACGGCGCCGATGGGCTGGCCGTCCATCGAGATGGGGGCAATCACCTGAGAGGTGGTCAACGCCTGATTTTCACCGCTGACTAGCGGAATCACATCTGTTCCCGTGGTTTTTTTCACGCTGCGTGCGTTAATCGCATCTTCAAATGCACCGCTGACAGGCCGCTCGGCATACTCTCTTTTGTGCTCGCCGCTGGCTGCAAGAATTGTGTCCCTGTCGCTGATGACTGCGGTCAAACCAAGTGTGGAAGACAGTGCTTCCGCGAAGTCGAGCGCAAACGAGGCGAGTTCTCCAATCGGCGAGTATTTCTTTAAAATAATGCCACCTTCTCTGTCGGTATATATTTCGAGCGGGTCGCCCTCGCGAATACGCAAGGTTCGCCGAATCTCCTTGGGTATCACGATTCTGCCAAGCTCATCGATGCGTCTTACAATACCTGTTGCTTTCATAAAGATTCCTCCTTTAAAAATATCGGTGGTTATGCTGTTATTGTTTGTTAGATCGGTCAAATTATGCGCTGATTCGCAAATTAGACGCAGAGTATGAAATAATATGTTTTTTGCTTTCCTGCGAACCAGAAATACCCGAATGTTTTATACCGTGTTTTTGATGACAGACATTTTGATGTCTTCAATAGACGGAAATTTGACCTCGACATTTTCATCCCTAGTATTTTATTTTGTGTTTCATGATACGAAGCCATGCAACATGAGAATAGAGTCAGTTAACGGAAAGCCCAATAAACTCTGTATTCAGCGCTTATAAACACTGGGCATTTACCTGATGTTAAATCGTTCGCCTTATACTGATATGAACCGGTGAAGTACTGAAAGAACCTCCTTTAACCTCTAGTTCTGTTGGATGGCCTCGCCCCATTGATCGGCATCGTTTCCGATGCTAGCCTCTTTCATGTTTATCAGCTCCCCTTTCCCTTCTTCTATGCTCCCATTATAATCCAAAATAATCGGAATTGACTGTGACTTTGTTACAAAATAAGAATTATTATGAATAAGAGATTCGATTTTCTCGCTATCTTAAATCATACTTGCTTACTAATGTATTGTAATATCAAGTAAACATTGGGTTCTGTGACTTTGTCACAGAACGAGAAAAAAACCAACCGATTGGTTGATTATTTCTGTTTTGATACGTTTATTCATCTTTGGCAGACCGCTTTTTGAGTCTGTCAACATAGATGGACAGCGCTAATGACGCAGCGAGCATGCCGATAGCTGAAAAGAAAAGCCACCGGTTGCTGTCTATCGGACAAATACCGGGCGGCAGGCTGGCTCTGACCATAATGGTTAATGTGACGGAGAGTACGCACAATCCGGCACCGATTCCCAGAAGAATATTTGAAATGAGAGACAGAGTATTTTGTTTATTCATAACGGCTCCGTGCTGATTAATCATTTATATTCTTTATTATAATGCCTCAAGTCGGAAAAATTATGGAACAAAGTCACAGATCAAAAAGGGATGACACAGGAATCGCCGGATGATATAATAAAACTATTAAACAACCGGAGGAGCAAAAATGCCAGACATAAAGGGAAAAGTGACGGGATTGGCGCATATCGGGGTTTACGTCAGCGATATAGAGCGGTCTGTCACATTTTATGAGAAAATACTGGGTTTTGAATGTTACGAGAAAGCTGACATTGAGGACCCGTCGGGTGTCATCAGGATAGCTTTTGTAAAGAATGGTTCGTGTGTCATCGAGTTGGTTCAAAAACCGGATGCCACTCAAAAACCGGACGGCCCTATAGATCACATTGCGATGCTTGTGGAGGATATTGATGCCGCTATGGCGGACCTTAGGGCAAAGGGTGTGACGTTTGAAACGGACGAGCCTGTTGATTTGCCGATGGTTTTAAATGGCGTGAGATATGCGTTTTTCTGCGGGCCTGATGGTGAACATTTGGAGATTAACCAGCTGCTTTAGTTGAAAAAAGCCAGCTCATAATTCAGGTAGAGCGCGAAACAAAGCCATACCATATACGGAATCAGCAGATAAGAAGCGGTTTTCTGAATGCGGTACACATCCGTAAACAGTGCAACAGCGATGATGATGGTGACGACGAGCACGACGAACGCACCGCCCGGATTCTGCATTTCAAAAAACGTATATGTCCAAAGAACATTAAGGACGCCGGTGACAGCGAACAAGCCGAGCGTCTTTTTTTGTACGTTCGGCAGTATGCTGACCATTGCGAGCGATGCGGCGAGCAGCAAGTAAAGAACCGTCCAGACAATGCTGAACACGACAGGCGGCGGCTGAAGCGCCGGTTTGATAAGCGACTGATACCACTCGCTCGATGTATCGACGAATAATGCTCCGAGCGCCGCGACCGCCGCGAAGAACAGCACCGCACAAACGATTCGAATGATTTTGTCCTGTTTACGCATATTTTTATCCCCCGCATAAGTATATTCCTGTGATGAATGTGATATGTGGAGGTTAACAGTTGATCAAAAGAATCGCATTTGGTGCGGCTGTGCTGATCGTGTTTGTTGCGGCGGCGGGCGGCAGCCTAAAAGGCCGGTTGCTGCCTTTTATCACCGTGCCGCTGCGGCAGGTGTCGGTGACCGAGGAGCTCCATAACAAAGGCGTCGGGAACATTGTGTTCGATATCCAATACCCCGAGGTTTTAGGTTTCGATAATCAAGCGTTTGAAGATGGGCTTAATAACAAAATCATCGTGCAGGTGAACAACGCGATCATTGATGCCTTCGATCAGGCAAAGGGAAATGAAGACTGGGTGTTTGTGCTGCGCGTGAGCGACGAGGTGAAGAATAACCGGGGGGTGCTGTCGCTCCGCGTGACGGATGATCTTGACAACGGCGGGACGGGCTTTCCGCATACCGTTTATTACAATACGGACATACAAAAAAGCTGTTTTCTCATTCTGGATGATCTGTTTGTGTCCAACGAGTATCGCACAGAGGTTGATCGCCTGATCCGCAAGATAGTGCGAAACGACGCGCATTATTTTCCGGACGCGTTCACAGGCGTATCGGAGAACACGGCGTTTTTTCTGTCGGACGGGAAGCTGCATATCGCGTTTGCGAAGTACGAAATTGCCTCGGGGCTGACGGGTGAGCCGGACTTCGTCATTCCGACGCCGCTGATACGCAGATGGCTAAGGCCCGAATACGCGCCGCTGTTCTGGTAAGGTGACAGATTCTGATACGTTCTTCAGCTGCTCTTTAATATGATGTGTCTTGTATCAATGAGTGCGCAAAGCAACAAAAAAGAGCGGCCTAAGTATGCCGCTCCCAGAGTATCAATCGTGGCCCCTCTGACGACTACCCATCAGGGTGGAGTGGGGCTGTCGCCGATAGGTGACTGGGGAGAGAAAATGGCTTAAAACCGATGACTCCCTCCGGCACTTCGTGCCACCTCCCTCTAGAGGGAGGCAATGGTGCTCGCATCTTTGATTGCATTCGCTCACTTCTGTTCTGCTCAACAAAACGAGCTGTCGCTTTTATGCGACAGTGAAACTTAATTATTAGCAGACAGAGATGGCTCACGAAGCCGCCCATGTCGTTGACAAAATCCTAAACCAAATTTTCTTCGTTAAGCACGGCGAGCTCGCCCAGGAACTTGCCGTCTTTGCGGATCACTTCGCCGTCGAAGCTGATTTCGCCGCCGCCGTAGTCGGGCCGCTGTATCAGCACAAGGTCCCAGTGCACGGCGCTTTCGTTGCCGTTGTCGGCATCCTCATAGCACGAACCGGGCGTTAAATGAATCGAGCCCGCAATCTTTTCGTCAAAAAGCGTGTCGCACATCGGGTGCAGGATATACGGATTCACGCCGAACGAAAACTCGCCGAGATACCGCGCGCCTTCATCGGTATCGAGTATTTTGTTGATGCGCTCGGTGTTGTTCGCCTTCGCGTCGATAATCTTGCCGTTTTTGAACTCAAAAGAGATGTTCTCAAACTTGAACCCCTGAGAGAACGACGGCGTGTTGTACGTGATGCGGCCGTTCGCGCTGTCTCTTAAGGGCGCGGTATAGATTTCTCCGTCCGGAATGTTCATATGGCCGCTGCACTTCTTGGAGGGAATCCCTTTGACTGAAAAGGTTAAATCAGTCCCGGGGCCGGTGATGTGCACCTCATCCACACGCTTGAGGCGTTCAGCCATCGCGTCCATCGCCCTGTCCATTTTGGAATAATCAAGGTTGCAGACCTTGAAATAAAAATCCTCAAATTGCTCGGTGCTCATGCCCGCAAGCTGCGCCATCGAGCTGTTGGGGTAACGCAGCACCACCCATTTTGTTTTTTTCACGCGCAGCTCATGATGCACGCGCTTGGAATAGATGGAACGGTAGAGATTGAGTTTCTCTTCGTCCACGTCCGAAAGCTCCGAGGTGTTGAGCGAGCCGCGGAAAGCCACATATGCCTCCATGTCCTGCATCAAGGCCGCATCGTAGCGCGTCATCTCCTCAACCTGCTCCTTTGTGGCTTCGAGCAGCAGCGCGCGCTGAATGCGCTGGTTGCGAATCCAGCTGTACGGCACGCCGCCCGCATCGTATACCTCTTTGATCAGCTGCGCCGAAAGCTCCTCGGGGCAGTCGAAATTCTCTATCAATACGCGCTCGCCTTTTTTTATCGCCATCGAATAAGTCACAAGCGAATGGCAAAGCTGTTTTAGTCTCGGATCGATCATGATTCCTCCAAATTGATTTGTTCATCGATAATATATATGGGCCGTGCTTTGGCTTCGTCGTATATTCTGCCCAAATAAAGCCCGAAAATCCCGATGACGATAAACAGGCACGAAATGAGGCCGAATAGCAGCGAGAACAATATGTGCAGATACGGCCATGCGCCCGTGCAGAAAAACACGACAGCCAGCACGAGATAAACAAAGGAAGCAAAGGCCAATATCATGCCGATAATCAGCGGGAATTTGAGCGGCTTATTGGAAAACGAGGTGATGCCGTCACCCGCCAGCTTGAGCATCTTTTTAAGCGAGTATTTCGTTTCGCCCGCCGCGCGTTCATCGCGCACGTAATCAATCGGCACGGCCTTGAAGCCCGACCACGCGGCCATGCCCCGCAGGAAACGGTTGCGCTCGGGCATATTCGTCAGCGTATCGCAGACTTTTCTGTCGATCAAACGGAAATCACCCGTGTTGGCCGGTATGTACTGACCGCCCAGGGTTTTGAGCACACGGTAATAAACCCACGCCGTGAGCTTTTTAAACACCGTTTCACCCTTGCGCTTGGTGCGGCGGCCGTAGACGATGTCCGCGCCGTCCTTCCACATTTTGATCATGTCCGGAATCAGCTCTGGCGGGTCCTGCAGGTCGCAGTCGATGATCACAACAGCCTGCCCGGATGCTTTGGCCATGCCGGCTGAAACGGCCTCCTGATGCCCGAAATTGCGCGAGAAACTCAAGACCTTGACGCATTTGTCCTGCGCCGCAATCTGCCGCAATTGTTTTAGCGTATCGTCGCGCGAACCGTCGTTCACGAAGATCAGCTCATAGTCTCCAAGGGTGTCCATCACCTTCTTAAGCCGCTCATAAGAGAGATGCAGCACGGCCTCTTCGTTGTAGGCCGGTATCACGACAGAGTATTTCATTCGTTTCGCCTCCAGTTTCGATTACGATTATATAACACCGTGGGAAATAATACAAAAGAAAAGCGGCGCGAAATATGTAAAAATTTGATGACAAAAACCGTCAGCGGGTATTGCGGGCGGACGGTGGTACTGGTAAAATAATGGTATATAAAACCAATACGAAAGGGAAAAGCCTATGCTGGCAATCATTGCAGTTTTTGATACGGCGGGCTTTAAAAACACCTACCGTCTCAGTGGTACGGCATTGACACAGGTGCTGAATACCAGCCCTGAATGCCGAGAGAAGCTGGAAAGCGTCAAAACGGTGATCGCTTATCAGGCGGGGAGAGAAGGGGAAAAGAGCAAAGCTCTTGCGATGCCGCTTAATAGCTTTACAATCGATAAGGACAGCCTGACCATGCAGCTCGGAGCGGCAAAAAAGCTCGGCGTAAAGAGCGCGTCGGTCGGCGGCGAAGTGTACCGCCTTTCAAATCAAGACGGCAAATGGCTCAACGACAAGGGGCATGCGCCGCTGCTTTTCTTTATGCCAAGGGATCATTTCGCGTCACTCTGTCAGCGGCTGAAACGCGACGAGCAGGCGCAATTGCGAATGGACAGCGGGGATTATAAGGGCGTGTGCATGCTTTACGCACCGCTGAGCAAAGCCAAGGCTGACCCGGGCATATGGGAAAACCCGGATGCGCTTTACCTGATCGGGCTGGCGTGCAGCAAACTCGCTGTAACGCTGCTCATTAAAGCGTCCGAAACAAAAAAGCTCAAGGAAGCGGCGCAGTACCGAAGCTATTGCGTCGCTTTTTTACGGCGCGGCACCGAGCTTGAGCCGGACAACGCGCGCTGTGCGACGGCGCTTGCTTACCGGTTTTACTCCAACGTGCACGAACTGATGCGACAGGGCGAACGGCGCGATCAGGACCTCGGCGAGCAGATCGATTATGCCAACGAGTGGCTGAGCCGCGCGCTCGAAATCTATCCGCAGAGCATACGCAACAACTACCGCAAGGGCAAGCTCATCATCGAGAAGCAGGCACCGTATCTGCTTTTCGGGCAGCGCGCGTTTGGCGCGCGCGAGGCGGAGCTGCTGCGCGAGATACGCGAGGTGGGCGAGGAGCACCTTGCCACCGCGATTGCGCTCTACGAAGCGTTGGAAAACGAGGAAGATAGGCAGAAGAACCGCCGCGAATACGCCAAGGCGCTGTATGTGCTGGGCGGGTATTACCTCGACGACGCGTATCTGCCCGTGCATGATTATTATCTTCGCATTATCGCGGGCGTGAAGGAGCCGTGCAAGCTGCAGACGATATCGAAGCTCGATCTGCAAAGTGCCGCTGAGCTGCTCGAAAAGTGCTACGCCGCAGAGACGGAGCTGCCGCTTGAGAAAATTGATGCCAAAGAGCTCGCCGCGCTGCAAAAGGCGTGGACGCGCGCACCGTCCGAAAAGCTCTATAAGCTGGGCTGCGCGTACAGCGGTATGGCGTTTATCGCAAGAGCTTTGGGGGAGGACGCTAAACCGCATGCTCAAAAAGCAATCAAATTTCTTGAAGCGGCCAAGCGCGTGACCGAAAGCTACACGGACAGAAAGCACAACACATGGCACATATCCGAAAAAATCGCGTGGACACATATGTATATGGGGCAGTACCAGTGCGCCGCCGCGTTGCTGCAAAGAGCGAGCCTCGGCTACATTGTCAACACATATGCGCTCGCCTTAATGCTGATGAATACGCCGGAGGCTTGGGAAAAAGCGCGTCTTAAGCTGCAGGGCGCCGCGCGGGATAAACGCAATCTTGCCGGGGGGCTGTCGTTACTGCTGTATGCGTTTGCCTGCAAAAAAACAGGCCAGCCGCTGCCGCCGCTGCCCAAAACGCTGTCGGTAAAGAACGCGCGACTCGCGGCGCTGCTGGGGCTTGAAACAAAGGTTAATAATGTGTAAATAGCTACTCAAATTATTGACGAAATGCAACAGGTGTGTTATATTCTAGTGGATACATTAGGTGTATCAGTAATATAAAAAGGAGGCTAAGTATGAAGATTAAAAACATCAACGAGCCTCAGAAGTTTTTCGAAGTCCTCAAGAATTGCAAAGGCAAAATTGAGCTCGTGACCTCTGAAGGCGACAGGCTGAACCTCAAATCCACACTCTGCCAGTACATAATGCTGACGCAGATGTTCTCGGAAGCCAAGATCGATGAACTTGAGCTGTTGGTTTCGGAGCCTGAAGATTTGAACCTCCTTCTTAACTATCTTGTGAGAGGATAGTCTCAAATCTTACAACAAGAGCCGCTGTATTGGCGGCTTTTTTAATGCAAAAAACACTGAGCCTTCTCCTTTGAGGAGAAGGTGGCGCGGAGCGCCGGATGAGGTGTAATATAAAAGAGGTTGCCTAAATCCCATATTCAAATTGCAGTCGGTGAATCTTTGTTTATCACCTGATATTGACTTCTCTCCCTCAGTCGGCTTCGCCGACAGCTCCCGGTCCACCCTTACAGGGTAGTCATCAGAGGGAGCCTTAAACTTGTAAAAGCCTGGCTGTCACCGGTAGGTGACCGGGGGAGAGAAAATGGCATAAAACAATCCTATTGAGCACTTAATCTGAGGAAGGCATAATAAAGGCTTATCGCAAAGAAATGAAACAGGGGCGACAGTCCCATTTTTCGAACAGCGGTTGATATAGCATAACAGCAGCAAAGGAGGCGGGGTATGGGCGTTACAGTGGTTACAGGGCGCGCGGGCAGCGGAAAAAGCCGGTATTTGATGGCGCATATCAAAGGGCTTATCAAAAACCCTTTTGAAAAGGTCATCGTGATCGTACCCGGCGCGCTCACATTTGAGACGGAAAAAAGCATTATGCTCTCGTGCGACGTGGACGGCATACTCGGGCTCGAGGTGCTCAGCATACAGCGCCTTTGCTACCGCATACTCGATTGCGCGGGCCATTTTGATTTTATGACGCACGCCGAAAAGGCGGTTTACTGCCGTCGCGCGCTCGACGCGCTGCAAAATCCGTTCAGCGGCGTATCGCGGCTGCCCGATTTTGATACGTGCGTCGCCGACCTGATCACACGCCTTAAAAGCCACTGCCAGACGCCGCAAAGCCTGCGCGGCGCGGCCGCGCGCACCGGCGATGCCGCGCTTGCAAAAAAGCTTGGGGACATCGCGGATGTCTATGGAAAATTCAACGAACTCAGCGCGGGGCGGCTCGACAGCGCGGACATGTACGCGCAGGCTGCCGAAAACGCGGATAAGGCCTCGTTTTTGTGCGGCGCGCACATCGTGATCGACGGGCTCGACAGCGCCTCGCCAGCCGTGATGCGGCTGCTCGAAAGCGTGATGGCGCTCGCGGCCGATACGGTGGCGGCGTTTCGCGGCGCGGGCACCGGCCATGACGGTGAAATCTTTGAATCGGAAAGGCGCGACATGCAGCGGTTTATCCGCGCGGCGCAAAACAGCGGCCAGCAGGTGGAGGTATTGTCCCCTGAAATGCAGGGCCGCCATGCCACGGATGCCCTTTCGTTTCTGGAAGCCAATCTCTACAGCTATCCGTATCAGCCGTATGAGGGAGAGCCGGAGGGCATAGAGATCGTCGAGGCGCAGACGCTCGAGCAGGAGGTTAAGGCGCTCGCGGCCGGCATACTCGGCGAGGTTCAGAGCGGCAGGCGGTTCCGTGACATCGCCGTGGCAGGCAGCGGCCTTGGCGCCTATCTGCCTGCGATCAAGTCGATATTCGCGCAATGCGGTATTCCCGTGTTTATCGATGAGCGGCGAAAGCTTGCCGATAACGCGTTTTTTGATTTTATTTATAAGGCGCTGCTCGCCGCCTCGGGTGAACTGACCGCGGTCACCGGTTATGTGTACAGCGCGTTTTCACCGCTTGGCGAAGACGAACGCAACACGCTCTATCGGTACGCGCAGCGCTACGCCTATATGGGCTGGCATTATATGAATCCGTTCTGGCGCGGCGATGACGCAGCGGAGGCGGAGCGGCTGCGCTTGGCGGTGATGAAGCCGCTTAAGCGTCTGATGGATGCGGTGAAGCAGGGGGACGCTCAAATCTCCGTAGAAGCGGTGAAGTTGTTCCTGACGGACTGCGGTGCGGCGGAACGGCTTGCTGACTTTTGCGAATCCATCGACGGTGCCCAGACGCGCGGCGAATGCGCCTATTTCCGGCAGGTGTTGGAAAAAAGCATCGAGGTGCTTGATGGCATCGCGCGCGTTTACGGCGACGCGCCGCTCGATGCGCAGACGCTCTGCGCGATGGTGAAGACGGGCTTTGAAGCTGTCAAAATCGCGGTGATCCCGCCTGCCACGGACGAGGTGGGTGTGTTTGATATGTCGGTGTCGCGTTTGCCAAACATCAAAGTCTTATTTGCCGTCGGCGTGCAAGACGGCGTGTGGCCCGCGCGGGACGACGGCCCGGGCATACTCTCGGCGGCGGAGCGAGACGCGCTGCTCGCGTGCGGGCTTGATACGGGCGTGTACGATCTCAGCGCCGAAAAGCTCAAAGTGTACACCGCGCTCGCGAAGCCCAAAGCAAAGCTGGTGCTGAGCTACAACGTGCAGACGGGGCAGCCGTCCGTGCTGATTGACCGCCTCAAGCGACTGTACCCAAGGCTCACGGTCGGAAAGGCGGGGGACAGCGTTCAGTCGCTGGGCGGCATGGAGGCGGATGTGCTCGGTGCGGTTTCGGATGTACTGCGCGGCCGGGCGGCAGATCAAAGTCTGCTCAGTGTGTGTGCGCGCTATCTCAGGCAGAACGGTTGGCGTGAAACCACGGAGCAGCTGCTGCTGCGTGACAACGCGGCCGTGAGGCTCAGTGCGGCTGACGCCTCAACGCTGTACGGCGGCATAAGGTGCAGCGCGACGCGTATTGAAAACTATTACAAATGCCCGTTCCGGCATTTTCTCGATCACGGCATCAAAGCACAGACACCGCGCGACTACGTGAACGACCGCATCGATATCGGCACGTTCATGCATCTCGCGCTGGATCTGTTTGTGCGCGGCCTCATCGAAGAGCAGACGGACATCAAGACGCTGAGCGAGGAGCAGACGGCCGGACGCATGCGGCAGGCCGTGAGCCGGGCGATGAGCGAGCACGACAACGCGAAGCTGATTGAAGACGAGCGCTTTTCGATGCAGGCGTCGTTACTCACACGCGAGCTTGTGGACACGGCGCTGCGCATCCGTGCGCATTTTCTTGGCAGCGAAGCGACTCTGCATGCGTGTGAGCAGACGTTTGCGTTCGATGTGCCGACGGCGTTCGGCAGCGTGCAGATCACAGGCAAGATCGACCGTATTGACACGGCGGCCGGGTATTACCGCGTGGTGGATTACAAATCGTCCGCGGTCAAATTTTCATTGAATGATTTTGCGATGGGGCTCTCATTGCAGCTGCCCGTTTATATTGAGGCCGCACGACGGCTGCTCAAGGACAGCGCATTGCAGCCTGCGGGCGGCTACTATATGCGCATCGGGGAAAAGTATTGCGAAAGCGCCGCGGAGGCAGCCAAAGAGGCGCGCATGTCGGGCCTGACACTTTGGGATGCGGACGTGCAGAGAGCGTTTTCCGCGGCGCTGCCAAGCGGCAGCCTCGCGGCGGTGGATCAGGCGCTGACAAGCGCGGGCAGTCTCAACGCGCGCGGGGCATCGCGCCTGTTCGACGCGCATGAGCTTGACGGGCTGCTCGATAAAAGCATGGCGCTCATCAAAGAGGCGGCAGAACAGATTTACGGCGGCGACACAGCCATCACGCCCGCTAACGCGCAGGTCTGCGACTATTGCGGCTACGCGTCTGTCTGCCGGATCAACGCCGAATACGACGGGAACCGGATGCGCGAGCCCCAACCGTTTAACCGGGAGACCCTTAAAGGGGAGGTGTGCGAATGAGCCGGGAGTGGAACGAACGCCAGCGCATGGCGATTGACGCGCGCGGCAAAAGCGTGGTGGTCTCCGCCGCGGCGGGCAGCGGCAAAACGAGCGTGCTGACCGAGCGTGTGCTGCGCCTTATTGAAGAGGGCGAGGACATTGAGAACATGCTGATCGTCACGTTCACAAATCTTGCGGCGAGCGAGATGCGTGAGCGTATTTATAAACGTCTGCAGGACGCGGGTGCCGCGTCGCCGCGGCTCGCGGCACAGGCTGAAAAGTGCGCGTTTGCGGATATTTCCACGCTGCACGCATTTTGCGGCCGGCTGATCCGCGATAATTTTGAGTACGCGGGCACGTCGCCTTTGTTCGCCATCGCGAGCGAGGCGGAGACGGCGAGACTCAGGCAGGAGGCGATGGAGCAGGCCATTGAGCAGGCGAAAGCGGACACGGCGATGCGGCCTGTTGCGGAGAAGTATTCAGGCCGCGGCGATACCGAGCAGATCGCGCACATCGTATCGGCCATATACAACCGTGCGGTGAGCCTCAAGGATCCGAAACAGTGGCTCGATGAGGCGTATACGCATTTTGACGGCGGCGCTTTTGCGGACGTGCTTTTCGGGGAATTCAAAAGCATGGTCGTCGCGGCGGCGGCGGACGCGTCCGCGCATCTTGCGCAAAGAAGTGCGGTCTGGGCCGAAAAAGGCTTCGCGGAAGAAGCCGACGAGAGCGAGACCGACCGGATATTGCTGCTGCGCGCGGCGCAGGCTGTCAGCAGGGATTTTGTGATATTGCCCGAAGCCGGGGAGATCAGCACAAAGGCGAAGGGTGCACCGAACCGCGAGAGCGCGACGCTGACCAACCGCGCCAACAGATGTTTTGACGGTCTTCGCGGCGTTGCAGGCGATTTTGCGTCGAAGGTCAACGCTGAGCTGCGGCAAACCGCGCGAGACGGGCGGTTCTTCATTGACCTCACGCGTCTGTTCATGAAGCACTACGCACGGGCCAAACGCGCGAAGAACCTGATAGACCACGACGACACGATGCACTTTGCGTTGAAGGCGCTCGGCGTTGCCGATGTGGCGGCACGGTATCGCGCCAAATATGCGCATGTGTTTGTGGACGAATATCAGGACATCAACGAAGCGCAGCACGCGATCATCACAAGCGTACAGCGCGACGGCAACGATTTTCTTGTGGGCGATGTGAAACAGTGCATCTACACGTTTCGCGAATCAAACCCCGATCTCCTGATCAAACGCTGCCGCGAGCTGCAGGCAGACGGGCTCATTGAGATGAACACCAATTACCGCAGCCAGCCCGGCGTGATACGGTTTATCAACGGCGTGATGGCGCACATGATGACCGAAGGCGCGGGGGGTGTTGATTACACAGGCGGCCAGCGGCTCGATCCGGGCGCGCAGGGCGAAGGCAAGGCGGAGATTATCATCGCGCACCGCGAGGACGAGGAGAACGTGGAGGCCGAGGCACGCGAGATCGGCGCGCAGATCAGGCGGCTGCTGGATGATGGGATGGCGTACGGCGACATCGCGGTGCTGCGGCCTGAGATCACGCAATCGGGCAAACACATCGCCAAGGCGCTCACCGATATGAATATCCCCGTGGCGGGCGGGGGAGGCGGCACGGATGATGGAACGGGAGAGCTTGCCATACTGAAGAACGCGCTGAAGCTTTTGCAGAGCGAAACGGATGACATCGCGATGCTGAGCGTGATGCGCTATCCGCATTTCGGATTCACCGAGCCGGAGCTTGCCCAAATCCGTCTATCAGCGCCCGAGGCGGAAAGCTTTTGTGCCGCGGTCCGCGCGTTCAGTCAGCCGTCGGCTCTCGGCGATAAGGTCAGCGCGTTTCGCGGCAAACTGGAAACATACCGCCGGCTTGCGGCGTGCATGACGCTGTCCGATTTTTTGATGCATCTTCGGCTGGACCTGCGCCTGCGTGATTATGCGCTCACGTCGCCGGGTGGTGCCGCGTCGGAAGCTGCCATCGGCACATTCTTAAGCGAAGCGGCGTCGCTCGGTGTATCGTCGCTTGCCGACTTGCTGGCTGTGGCCGACCGCCTCGGGCGCGCGAAGGAGACGCAGCAGAACCCTGCCGGCTCGGACGGCGTTTATTTAACGACGATACACAAATCCAAAGGGCTTGAGTTCCGCGCGGTCATCCTATCGGGGTTGCACAAGAAGATCGATCAGCGAGATACCTACGGCAGCGTGCTCGTGGGGCGCGGGCTTGGTCTTGCGCTCGATGATCTTGATGAAGCGACACACATTCGCAAACCCACGCTGCATCGTCTGGCTGTGGCGCAGGGGCTGCGGCGCGAGAAGATATCCGAAACGGTGCGGCTTTTGTATGTGGGCATGACGCGCGCGATTGAGCGGCTCATCATACTCGGTGCGGGCTGCGAGATCAAGGAAGCATGGAGTGAACCCAAGGCGGTGCTTTGGCAGCACGGCGCGTCCACGCATTTTGATCTGCTGATGCCGGCTGTGGCCATGATGTGCCGCGATGAGGGCATCGATTTCAACAGCATCGTGCGCATTGAGCGGGATGAGACCGCAAAGCAAGTCTCTGCGGGCAAAGCCGAACGGCTTGCCGCGTTCTGGCAGCAGGCACAGGCGCAGCAGCCTGAGGCGCTGTATGAAGCGTACGATGGCGATACGGGTGTGCCGTCAAAGGTCAGCGTGTCGGCGCTCAAAAGGATGCAGGACGCAGAGGTTTTTCGCCCGGTGGTGATGCCGTCTGCCGACGAGGGGATGGATGCCGCGCAGCGCGGCACACTGATGCACCGCGTGATGGAGCACATCGGCTTCGAACCGCTGGAAGAGGCACAGGTGCGGGCGCGCATAAACGGCATGGCGCAGAAAGGACTCATTGACACCGCACAAACGGCGGAGGTTGATGCGGCGGTGGTAACGCGCTTTTTGCGCAGCGAGCTCGCGCGGCGGGCGCAAGCGGCATCGATGCGGCGCGCCGAGCAGCCGTTTTGCCTGCGAATGAGTGCGCGGGAAGCAGGGCTTTCGGAGAATTCCGACGAATGCGTGGTGGTGCAGGGCGTGATTGACCTGTGTTTTATGGAGGACGATCAATGGGTAATCGTCGATTACAAGACGGACCGTGTGAGCCGGGTCGATGCGGCCAAATCGGCACAAAAATATGCGGTTCAGCTGAACCTGTATGCCAAGGCGTTGCAGCGCATCACGCATACGGATGTGAAGGAAAAGCATATATACTATCTGGCACTCGGAGAAGCGGTGAAGCTTTAGCCGTGCGGCCCAGGACTGATGGAAAAAGCATTGCACAGTCAGGTGCGAAGCGACGACCGCGAAGGGGCCGGCATCTGTCACAGTCTTTATGCTGCAGCTCGGCGGCTGATTCGCTCTCGAAGCGCTATGGCCGGCCATTTCCCGGGCATCTCGGCGACAGGCTGGTGTTCATGCCTCATGCATAATAAATAGGCGGCTTTTTTGCCCGAAGTCAGTCGCATACGATTGAGACAACCACACAAGCCGCTGTTGTGCGGCGGTATCCATGGCAGGGGGCGCTTTTTATCAGCCTTTCTATGCGATTTTACGGAAATATGATATAATTAACAATATTAAAAACGTACCGGAGGATTTTTGCGATGATAATCATGACAGTGGAAAACATCGGTAAGCCGTATGAAGTGCTGGGGCTTGTCAGAGGCTCAATGATACAGAGTAAACATATCGGCAAGGATATGATGGCCGGATTCAAAACAATTGTCGGCGGCGAACTCAAAGCGTATACGGAAATGATGGAGGAATCGCGGGAGATGGCATTGAAGCGCATGGTGGATCAGGCTGAGGTGCTCGGTGCGGATGCCGTGATCGCGATGCGTTTTACATCAAGCTCGATCATGCAGGGAGCCGCCGAGGTGACCGCGTACGGAACCGCCGTGAAGTTTAAATAGAATATTTTTCAAATAAAAAGCACGTTTATTTCATCTTTAAACGTGCTTTTTTTATGGGCTTTAGCTATAAGTAAACTGGTTTTCACATAGAATATGCTTTATATAAGATATAAATAGTATGACTCATAAAAGCCTTCTCCTAGAGAAGAAGGCGGTGCGAAACACCGGATGAGGTGTCAAAAAGGCTGATAATGCAAACACCTCATCAGTCGCCTGTCGGCGACAGCTTCTCCTCAAGGAGAAGCCTAAATATGCGTCTTGGATAGTTTAAATGTTGTTCATATCTCCATCATATGCGAGAGGCTCTTTAGACTCTTATCGACCTGCAAGCTATGCTGGTGTGAAGAAACAGCTTTTGCATAATGCAATAACGGAGCAAAAAAATAGGCTGTCAAAAAGCCGATTCTGTCTTCTTTAACTGTTGCTTTTGCAGGCGCTGGACAAATCATGCAGCTGACGGTCTTTTCATTAGACGCAGAAAGTAAATTGCCCTTTTAGGGCTAGTGTATATCAAAAGTTTTAATTGTTTTACTGAATATTGACGATCTCCTTGATGGTGATATTGAGGAGCGCGCGGTCGTGCCCAAGATCCATGAATGTATCTGTCGGTTTGCCGTCCACAATGAGCTTGACAACGGGGCGAAGACTGGCAGATTCGTGGTTCTTGGTGACGATGGCTGTTTCTCCGGAGCTCAGGCGCACACATGTGCCCACCGGATATGGCGCGACCTTGCGTGTGAGCGCATTGACGATGCTCGGGTCGAACATGGTGTTGTAGCCGCCCATAATGTATTCGATGGCATCCGAGGGCAGCATGGCCTTTCGATAGGGCCTGTCCGCGGTTAGCGCGTCAAAGACGTCCACCACACCCACAATGCGGCCGAAAAGATGAATCGATTCGCCCGAGAGCCCTTGCGGATAGCCTTTGCCGTTAAACTGCTCGTGGTGCTGCAGCGCCGTGTTGCGTGCCGCGTCGGGAATATCCATGTAGTCACACAGGTACGCATAGCCGCGCTCGCTGTGTTTTTTTATTTCCTCAAATTCCTCGGGCGTTAATCGCGAGGGCTTGTTGAGTATCTCCTTTTCAACAAACATCTTTCCCGTATCGTGAAGCAGCGCGCCGAGAGCCAGCTGATGGAGCATTTTTTTGTTGAGCCCGAGTGTGATACCGATGACGATGGACAATATGGCGACATTGAGGCTGTGGCTGTAAGTGTAGTCATCGTAGGTTCTTAGATCAATCATATTAACCATAACCTGGCTTGAGTGAAGAATTTCATCTACCGTGCATTGGAGAAGCTTGTTAATCGTCTGCATGCGCGTTCGAAAGGCCGTTGGTCTGTTGAGCTTCGTGTTGTCAAGCAGTGCCTGAAGCTCGTTTTTCATCGTCATTTTCAGTTCCGCGCTGACAACATCGTTAACATAAAGGCCTTCCGATAAATCATCGTCGATGTAAAGCCCCTGGTATCCAAGCTCCGATATTTTTTTGATGAACGCATCGGTTAAGATCCGCCCTTTGCGAAGCAAAATACGGTTTCGCGAAAGCACGAGGTCTGAGGCCAGTTTGTAGCCGGGGCGCAGGTGGCTAATCGGGATATATCTCATCTGTCAACCCATCAGTCCATTCACGTCCAAAATAAGACTGACACTCCCATCTCCAAGTATCGTGCAGCCCGCAATACTCTTGGATAAACCGAGTATCTTCGAGATATAGACGGGCAGAGGTTTTACAACTGTCTGCTGTTCACCGATCAGCTCGTCGACAAACAGGCAGTAGTTCAGTGTCTGGGTTTCTAAAAGCACCAATATGCCTTCTTCAAAAGACGTGATATCGGTGTCGATATTGAACAATTTGTGCAGCCGCAATATCGGATAACAATTGCCGCGCATCGTAATCATTTCGTTTCCGTCAGGGTCTTTGGCAATGTCTTTCAGATTCTTCAGCTTGAACGATTCCTTAATGGACAGCAGCGGAAGGATGAACACACTGCCGCCGACGCTCACCTGCATGCCTTCGATGATGGCCAGTGTGAGCGGGATGCGTATCTGCACGGTCATGCCGCGGCCCGGCATGCTGTCCACGGTCAGCGTGCCGCCAAGCTTTTGTATATTTTTCTGTGCCACATCCATGCCCACGCCGCGCCCGGAGAACTCGGTGACCTGTTCTTTGGTGGAAAAACCGGGAGCAAAAATCAGCGAATAGACTTCCTTGTCCATCATGTCGGCGGGATTCTTTTTCACCAGGCCCTTGCTGATGCCCTTTTCGAGAATGGCGTCTCTGTTAAGGCCGCGCCCGTCGTCGGAAACGCTGATCAACACATCGCTGCCTGAGTTATGCGCTTCAAGCGTGATTCGGCCGGTGGGGCTTTTGCCGATCTTTGAACGTTCTTCTGTGGTTTCCAAACCGTGATCCATTGAGTTGCGGATGATGTGCATGAGCGGGTCGGAGAGATTGTCGATCACGTTTTTATCAAGCTCCGTATCTTCGCCGACAATGATGAGCTCCGCCTGTTTTCCGAACTTATTGGCCATGTCGCGCACAATGCGTTCCATCTTATGGAACGTCGCTGAAACAGGAATCATACGGATGGCCATCACGATATCCTGCAGCTCATCTGTCAGCTTGCGAAGCTGGCGTGAGGCCTTATCGAAGCTGTCCAGCCCGAGCTTTAACACCTCGGGATTTTTGGTCACGGTGGATTCTGTGATGACGATTTCGCCCACGATGTCCATAAGAATATCAAGCTTGTTTAAGTTGACGCTCATGTAGTTTTGCTGTTTGATATTATGTGAAGCGTCTGCGCTCGGTGCCGTGTTTTCGGAGGCTTTTGCTTTGATGCTTTCGGCGGGTGCGGCTTCCTCAGCCTTTTGTTCCGACAAATCTTCAAAATGCAGTTCGTTGATAAAGAAGGCTTCTTTGATTTTGTTATGGATCACATGAGAAGGCTGATCCGATTCGATGTAGAGATCAAACCCATTGGCTGTGATTTCATCGTCGCTGTGTTCACCGAGGAGATCGCCGGGTACTGTCACAACCTTTTGACACAATGTTTCTAGTGATTTCACAATACCGAGAGCCCTGATGTTTTCCATCTTGCTGTCTCTTTGAAAAGTGACATGGGCTTTATAGCGGTTCAATCCGGAGATAGCCGCGGAGAACGGCATAGAGGAAGCCTGCGTATCATCCATGGAAATTTCCTCATCCTTTGGTTCTTGAACCCTGTCTGAGGAAGTGAGAACTTTATAGAATTTGCGCACATCGTCAGTGATATGGGTTAAATCACCGTCGGGAAGACCGCTGTTTTGAATCTTGCCGAATTCGGCTTTCATCGCATCCACAGATGAAAAGACTAGGTCGCTGATTTTGCGGTAGTCTCTTTTACGTGCCTGATGCTCGCGCAGGAAGCCGAATAGATCCTCAAGCGCATGAGAAAGGCCGGTGATGTTGTCAAAATTCATCATCGCCGAAGATCCTTTTATCGTATGCAGGATGCGGAAAATATCGCCTATTTGCTCTGATGTAAAGGTGCCGCTTTTTTCACAAGCCAAAAGCAAAGACTCCAGGCTGTCGAGAAGCTGACTGTTTTCATACAGATAAACATCCAGTATCGAATCATTCGCTGACATGAAAAGTTCCCTTCTTTCCTAATAATTAGCTTAAGATGATGCGATTCTTCCTTTACGGCAGATTATTCAGCGCTGCAATGATCACATCTTCTTTAAAGGGCTTGACAATAAAGCCTTTGGCTCCCGAAAGAACGGCTTCTCTGACCATGCTTTCCTGGCCCATGGCGCTGATCATCACAATATTTGCTTTGGGATCCGCCTCCAGAATCTTCTTAAGACTGGTCAGCCCGTCCATTTCCGGCATTGTGATATCCATTGTCACAATATCAGGTCCAAGCTCCTGATATTTCTGTACGCCAACTTTTCCGTTTTCGGCTTCGCCGATGACTTCATAGCCATTTTTGACAAGCATATTTTTGATGGAAACCCTCATAAATGCTGCATCGTCGACGATCAGTACTTTCTTCATGATTTTAAGTGACCTCCTGTTTAACGGTTTAAATTTCTGCTGATCAATTTTCTCATCATATGATTTTTACGGCTTTTGGCGATACGGTGCGTATCGACAGCGTGCAGCTCTCACAACAAAATTCTATGGAACGCCCGCTGCTGCCACCGGTATCCTCGCCGTCCAGAGTGATCCGGTTTTCTTCCAATACTTTTCGGCACATCGCGATATTGCGCTGACCGACATTCATGATATCGATTGTTCCTGTGGTATGGAACATATGCGCGCCGCCAGCGATTTTGGCGCGGAGTCTCGAACGCGAAGCGCCCTCCTTTGTAACCTGGTCCAGCAGGTCCACGATGGCTGTATCGGCAAACTTACACCGGTTTGTCACCTCGGAACGAATCGACGAGGTGGGCAGCATAATGTGAACCATACCTCCGATTTTCGCAACGGGATCATACAGCACGAGCCCGATACATGAACCAAGCCCCAAAGTCACAAGTTTGTCCGGAGACCTTGCTATTTTCTGTTCTGCAACGCCAATTGTAAATATTCTCATACCAGCCCCATTTGCGTCATCAAACGGTTATAAGATTCAACATCCGGAATCAAAAAGAAATGTCCGAATATGCTGTGCTCGTTTTCCACGAATTCCGTTTCCATAAACAGCACGTTATCACCGTATTCCCCGTAGGCGGATACGAGAAGATTGAGTACCGCCCCCGCCATATCCAACACGAGTTCGGGCACAGAGGCATCAATGCGCAGTCCGGTCAGGGATGAAATGGCTGAAATGTATGAGCCGATGAGTATATTGGACAGCTCTTTAAGCGCGCTGAGCTGCATCTCATTGAACTCGCCGCTGTCATCAATCTCGCCGCCCATCTGGGTAATAATGGCTTTGGTCAGTTCATACGCATCGTCGTGGTTAAGCACCAGAAGAATATAACCGTCCAGATCATCAGAAATGCCCACAAGCAGCCCGGCGACGATGTTCTCTGGACCGTCGAGTATATCGCAGATCTGTTCATATTCACAAAACTGCGCGTGCGGCACCTGTATATTAACTTCATGCCCGAGCATAGATGCTAAGGCCGTTGCTGCATGCCCGGCACCGATGTTTTCGAGTTCTTTTAGAAAATCAAGCTGATCGCTTGGAATTCCCCCTGAGTTAAACATAGTGGCTCCATTCGTTGATGTAATTTTCCCGCAACAATAAAACAAAACCAGTGCGCAAAATTAAGCGCCCCGATATCTCGTCATATATACCATATCGAATCGATTAATAAAACTGTTAAGCTTTTTTAAAAAATCCGATATATCATATAGAAAGCGATACGTTTTGACGCATTAGACATATAACCCGAATTGATTCAACAGAAACGCAAAATCGGCGAAATTTTATCAAAAAAGGGCGAAAGTTATGAGAGTTGAGAATATTGGGATATCCAGAAATAGACCCGACAGCCCGCAGCGTCCCGGTTTGTCCGAAGGCGATATGCTGATCGCGGAGGTCACGGATATCAAGGGCGATAAGGTATTTTTAAAGAATCAGGACGGCGGCGCGGTGTTAACCGCCAAGCTGCTCAGCGATATCGGCGTGGCTGTGGGCGATTATGTGGAGACTGTTGTGGATGAAGCAAGCGGCGGACGGTATGTGCTGCGCGTGGTGGATATCTCGCGCCAGGCGCCGTTTGCGACAGAATCCGAATTGTCGGCGGATATCCGGACCATGAGCCAGGCTGTAAAAGCCCAGACGCTTTTAAGTACGCTGGCCATGCTCAAAAATAACCCGGGGGCCGACCCCAAAACCGCCGCGTTTTTATCGCGGCACGGGCTGGCCGGTACGGCGGAAAACATCGAGGTTCTCTCGCAGATGGCCAAAGGCCCCGCTCCCTTGACGGCGCTGCTTACACAAATTATCAAGACCATCGAAACAAATCCCAAGGCTTTTTCTCAGAGCGGTCCCGCATCGCTGTCAGCCGATCCCGCGGTTCAAACCGCGCAGCCTTTGCAAGCCGATTTGGGCGGCAACACTCACAAGACGCTGTCTGACGGGCAGGGAGCAGCTGATAAAGCGGGACAGACCGCGGGACAAACCCAGACACAAAGCAGCCCCGTACACAGCCAAACCACCTCTGCGAGCACTGGAATAAGACACGCTGCCTCAGCGGAAACCGTTCCGAATCAGACGGCAGCGGCCGTACCTGCCCAGACGGGCCCCGCGCAAAACAGCCCTGTTTCGGGCGGCGCTGCCCAGAATATGCCGCAGCAGACTTTGCCTGATGAGGCGAAGATGCCTTCCGTCAGCATACAGACAGCGGAGCCAGCGCCTGCCGCTACGGCAGAACCGGTACAGCAGAGCCAGAGCCCGGCTCAACCGCAGACAAATCCTGCGGCGGGCGAGCCCGGTACGCAAGCGCCGCAAACAATGCCGCTATCGGCACCAGAAACAGCGAATGTTGCGGGCGGACAGGTCTTAGATCATACTGTTTTGCCGATACATGCGGATACAAATGTACCCGGTGCGGAAAAAGCGTTGGCAGGGCCGTTTGCGGATAGAATGGCAGACGTGCCGCAGGCGGAAAGAAGCGCCGCCGGGCAGACGGCGGACGCAAAAACAGCGGCAGGTGAAAACGATAACATGACAGAAAACGCGGTCAAAACAATGCGAAAGGGCGATGAGATCGTACAAAAAGCGCTCGGCATGCTGGCCTCTATGGAAGATGCCGAGAAACTTGCGGTGCATATAAAAAAGGCCGTGCGGGAAATGCCGGAACAGCTAAAAGAGCTAAAGCTTTTGGCAGATCATGCCGATAATACAGTTAGGGATGTTGTCACCTCAAAGCTTGACCAGGCTGAAAAGCAGATGTCACTGATGAATGAGGTCAAGCGCTTTGACTGCTATCAGATCCCGCTGCAGACGAACACGCAGCAGCAGACCACGGCGGAGCTCTTTGTATACCGGCATCGCGGCGGCAAGAAAGCCGTCGATCCGGATAATATACTGATACTTCTGGGTCTCGACATGCAGTACATGGGCCGTGTAGAAACACTCGTAAAAACGAGCGGAAAGACCTTAAACATTGAGTTTAATATGGAAGATATGCGGCTGGCGGACGACATGCGCACAGACGCGGCACAGCTGAAAGGTGCGGTGCAGCAAGCCGGATACACGCTTTCGGGTGTCAGCGTCAAACAGCTGATTGCGCGCACAACGGTACTCAACGCCGAGGAGCGCTTTGAAAAGGAAACGGACGGCAGCGCCGGGAATTTGGATATAAGAGTATGATGAACGATGGCGAAAAGGACGGGATGACCGAGGCGGCGGCGCTTAAGTATAACGCGCAGGACGACAACGCGCCGTTTATCGTGGCGCTTGGCAAGGGGTATGTCGCCAAACGGATGGTTGAGGAAGCGCACGAACATCATATTCAGGTGGTTCAGGATCAAAAGCTTTCCGCCGTTCTGCAAAAAATGAGCGTCGGAGATGAAATTCCCGAGGAACTCTACAAAGTGGTTGCTGAAATACTCGTTTTTGTCAACACCATGGATACCAAATACGGTTCGCGGTTTGGGCTTGACAAAAAACGTTGATATCATGCTTATAAAAGAAAAGGGGAACGGAATGGCTGTCGGCAATATTGATAGCGTTAAACAGGCCATGCTGGAGCAGCTGTTGAACAAAAGCCAGGAGACGCAAAGCAATGATACAAGTCTGTTTTCCAGCTTGCTGTCGGCACAAATGCTTGAAGGGCTCAGCGGCTCCTCCGATTCGGCAGATACGCTTTCGGGCCTCGGAGACAAAATGTCAAGCCTGATGCTGCTGTCGATGCTGGGCGGCAGCTCGGATCTTGCGATGATCAGCCTCGGCAGCGCACTCGCAAGCAAAGGCGCTCTGTCCTCATCGGCGCTTTTGAAAACCGCATCGGCCGCCTACGGCGCTCCCGCGACGACAGGCACAAATGAGGCGATGACACCCGTCGCGGCATCCAAACCGTGCACACCGGCCATCACGAGCGTCCCGGGCAGACGGTCCGCGGCGCTTTACCGTCAGGTGATCGACCAGTTTGATGTGGAAAATAACAAACGCTACGAGGTCAACAAAAAAGGGCGCGGAGATACGTACTGCAACATCTTCATGTGGGATGTGACGAGCGCAATGGGTGCCGAAATACCGCATTATATCGACGCAGAAACGGGCGCACCGCGGACGTACCCTGATGTGCAGGGAGCGAGGCAGATGTCGGCCAACAGCATATACAACTGGCTGCATCAGCACGGCGGCCAATACGGCTGGGTTGAGGTGACGCCGGAGCAGGCGCAGGCGCTCGCCAACGCGGGGTCTCCCGTGGTCACAGCATGGAAGAACACGAGCGGACACGGGCATGTGCAGGTGGTGTGCCCGTCAAAAGACGGCGTTTATGATGAAAAACGCGGCGTGACAGTGGCGCAGGCAGGGCGTAAGCTCTCAAGTTATACGCCCATTACGTCGATATATAATAAGAGTTTATCAAAAGTTTCTTACTTTGCCCATGCATAAGGCTTTTTAGGGTAAAAGGAGGTAATCAAATGGCTATCACACCGGTAACCAAAAATCGTGTGACCGGATTGGCGTCCGGCATGGATACGGATACAATGGTTAAAAACATGCTGGCGTCCTATCAGGCGAAGCTGGATAAGCAAAACCAGACGACCACAAAACTGCAATGGAAGGCGGATGCGCTGAGGTCCGTCAATTCGCTGATTAAAACGTTCAGAGAGAGCAATTTAAGTGTGCTTAACGCGTCGAGCAATATGCTTTCCGCGTCAGCTTACAGCGCGTTTGATGTGGCGATGCTGACCACGACGAGTGCGGTAACGGTCAAGGCGGGTTCGTCCGCCACGGAAGGCAAGGTGACCATCAACAGCATCACCCAGCTCGCTGAGGCGGCAAGCTTAAGCAGCACAGATGTGTTCACAACAGAGCTGAGCAGAGACACGGCGCTTAAGGATTTGGCCTTTACAAACGCATTAACGTTTCAGCAGAACGGAGACGTCAAGGAAGTCAAGTTTTCGATCAACAACGTCGACTTTACGTTCAATGAGGATACGCTGCTGAGTGACATGATGAGCCAAATCAACGCATCGGATGCGGGCGTGAAAATCAGCTACAGCAGCTTAAAGGACGGCTTTACCATCACGTCCAAGACGACCGGCAGCGCCAGCAAGATTGATATCAAAAATACGGCAGGCAACATGTTCTCTTATGTGGACACAGAAGGCAACACGGTGGCGGGCGCGCTTGGCATTGCGGCGCAAACCAAGAACGGGCAGGACGCGGTGCTCAAGATTGATGGCTACGATGTGGTCAAATCGAGCAATACGTTCACGATCGACGGTATCACCTATACGCTGAACGGCGAGTATATTCCTGCCGACGAAAACGACAAGGGAATTTCGTTTTCGGTCACAAAAAATGTGGACGCCGTCGTCGATAAAATATCCAAGTTTGTTGATTCATACAACGAACTGATAGGCAAGCTCCAGAGTATGATCGGCGAGGAAGTTTACAGGTCTTATTCGCCGCTGACGGATGCCCAGAAAGATGAGATGTCGGATACCGATATTGAGAAGTGGGAAGAGAAGGCGAAAAGCGGCATGCTCCGCAACGATTCGAGTATTCAGTCGCTGCTGACGACGGTCAGAAAAGCGCTTTACACCACGGTGGAAGGCACGGGCATGAAGCTTTCGGATATCGGCCTCACCACAGGGGCTTATACCGACGGCGCCAAGATTACGCTCAATAAGGACAAGTTGAAAAACGCCTTGGAAACCAACCCGGACGCTGTCACAAGTCTTTTTGTCAAAACGTCAAAATCGACCGATGCCAACACAAAGTTTAACGAATCGGGTTTCGTGGCGCGGCTTTCGGATTCGCTGCTCAGTTATACCAAACAGGCGACGGATGTTTCGCTTGATGCAATTGAGGACAGCATATCGGATTCTAAGGAAGAGGTGGACAAGCTCGAAGATAAGCTCAGCGCAAAGTCGGAGGCGCTGTATTTGAAATTCAGCGCGATGGAGTCAGCCCTCGCGAAGCTCAACAGCCAATCGAGCTGGCTGTCCTCGCTGTTTTCCTCAACGAGCTCATCATAATACAAGCCACACACAAAGGAGAGGATAGAAATGAGTGCGATGACCAATTCGTATCAGCAATATAAAAAACACAACGTTATGATGGCGAATCCGATTGAACTCGTGATCATGTTGTATAACGGGGCTATCAAACAGCTGCATCTCGCGGAAATCACGATCGGAAACAAAGATGTGGAAGCGGCCAACGAGCATCTTCAGACGGCTCAGGATATCATCATGGAACTCATGATGGGCCTTGATTTAAGCTACGGTATTGCGCAGGATCTCTTAAAACTCTATGAGTTTGTTCATCATGAAATTGTGAGCATCAACGCCTCGAAAGACGCCTCCGGAATTACGCCGATTGTCAATATATTAAGCAGCCTTCGCGACGCGTGGGAGCAGGTGCGCAGAGAATATAAAGGCGGCCTTTATTCGGCCGGACAGGAAGCCGAATGAGTTTGACAGACCGGGACCAGCTGGGGATATTGCAGCTGAAAAAAGAATGGCTGACGAAAATGCGTGAATTGACTGAGCATAGCGGAAATTTGCTTAAGAACGACGATGTCGACGCGTTTTCCAAAAGTCTCGAAGAACGTGAAGGCATCATCGGCAAGATTGATGCCTTTTCAAAAATGGAGAAGCAGATTCCTGATACCCATGACGCGCAAATTCTTGTTTTAAAGCAGGAGATTCGTGGTATTATTCAAGAGATTATAAGACTGGACGAGCAAAACGAAGCGCTTGCGCGGCAAAAAATCGAGCTGTATAAAGTTGACCTTAAGAATCTGAACCAGAAGAAGAAAGGAATTGGCAAGTACAAAAACGCGTATCAGAAGAACGACGCCTTTTATTTCGACGAAAAGAAGTAAGCTGCCAGGGTGGAGACGGTAAAATGAAAGTATCGGATGTCAACCACATCGTCACCGATAATATGGAGCGTTATACGGCAGTTGACAGACAAGCCGCCCCGGATTCGGGCATGGCTTTTTTTCGCCAGTTGACTACGCTCAACGAGGCTCAGTACCAGCTGTATCTTGCCGAGCTTCAGGAAAAGATTTACAAGCAAGGAGAAAAGATAAAAGGGAAAGCGGATATCAAGGCATTTGCGGAATACAGGATGCTGATCAGTGAGCTGCTCGGTGAAGCGGCGAGCAACGCTTTCGCGTGTGTGAAGTCAAGCGTCTTTGACGCGAGAGGGCGGCACAAGGTTTTTCTTGTGATCAGAAATGTCAATTTAAAGCTTGAGGAACTCGCAAGGGAGATTCTGTCCTATCAGCGGGACAATTTGAAGCTGCTGCAAATGGTGGACGATATTCGGGGAATGTTGGTAGATTTATTTTTATAGTGAGATCAGACAGATTTTTTTGAGGAGGAAAGCGTGATGAACATGGAAAACGAATTGTTTGAACAGGAAGAGGATACTCAGCACGGCCGTTTTTTAACATTCAATCTGGGCGACGAGATTTACGGAATTGAGATTCAGTATGTCACCGAAATCATTGGCCTGCAGCAGATTACCAAAATACCCGAAGTTGCCGAATACATCAAGGGTATCATCAATCTTCGCGGCAAAATCATTCCCGTCATCGATATGCGGCTCAAGTTTAATAAAGAAGCTATTGAATACGACGACAGAACATGCATCGTCGTGGTGGATACTCAGGAGATGGTTGTCGGGCTGATTGTAGACAAAGTGGCCGAGGTTTTAACCATTGATGATGAAAACATTGCGCCTCCGCCCAGCTACAAATCGGGCATCCGCAACCGGTATATTCACGGTATCGGAAAAATCGGCGATGTGGTCACGCTGCTGCTGGACTGCAAAAAGCTATTTGACGATCAGGAAACGCAGGAGATCAGTGAAATCGAATAAGAAACAAAAAAACCGGCAGTCACTGCCGTGTTTTTTATATGAGAAAAATTGACTTAAAGGCTGTAAAAATATAATTTTTGGTGAAACGGGGGAGACATCTCCCCTCTTTGCACCCGCAGATAAAAATGATAACAATTAATGATAAAGAATTTTATATGCTGGTTGATTACATGCAGAAAAATTACGGAATCAACCTGATTAAAAAGCGGACGCTGATAGAGAGCCGGCTGAATAATTATCTGACGGCTGGCGGCTTCAGCGATTATTCGTCCTTTTTGGAATGCGCGCTGAATGACCCGACGGGTGAACAGCTCAACCAGATATTAAACCGTTTGACCACAAACTATTCTTATTTTATGCGGGAATGGGACCATTTCCAGTACTTTAAAGATAAGGTATTGCCCGAGTTGAGTGCCGGTATCAAAGATCATGATCTTCGAATCTGGAGCGCCGGATGCTCAACGGGACAGGAGCCCTACACGCTGGCCATGCTGACTGCCGATTATTTCGGCAGCGAAAAAGGCCGGTGGGATACCAAGGTGCTCGCGACGGATATATCCTTAAAGGCGCTCGATGCGGCGATTCTTGGGATTTATGATGACGAGTGTTTGAAAAACGTTCCGGCAAACTGGAAAAAGAACCATTTTGATAAGATGCCGGACGGCGGCAACTGGCAGGTGAACGACGCGCTCAAAAAAGAGGTGATATTCAGGCGGTATAACCTCATAGAAGGGCAGTTCCCCTTTAAAAAGAAGTTCCATGTCATTTTCTGCCGGAATGTGATGATTTACTTTAACGATCAGACCAAAAAAACACTGATCGGCAAGTTTTATAACGCGCTGGAACCGGGCGGTTACTTGTTTGTCGGGCAGTCTGAAACGGTTGACAGATCAGAGTTTCATTTCAAGAGTCTGATTCCATCCGTATATAAGAAGGTAGGGTGATAGATATGGCGGCAAAAGCAGTCAGAGTATTGGTTGTTGATGATTCCATGTTTATGAGAGAGTATATCTCATCCGCACTGTCGGGCGATCCGGGGATCGAAATCGTCGGCAAGGCCGGTGATCCCTTTGAAGCCCGGGACAAGATACTCGAATTAAAGCCCGACGTCATGACCCTTGATATCAATATGCCGAAAATGAACGGCATTGAGTTTTTAAAGAAGCTGATGCCGCAGTACCCGCTGCCGGTTGTGGTTATCAGCGCAGTCAGCAGCAGCGTTTTTGATGCGCTGGATGCGGGCGCCGTTGACTTTATTACCAAGCCCGAGCTTAAAACAGAACGCGACAAACTGCAGTTTATTTCCGAAATGACGGTGAAAATAAAAATCGCATCGATTGCCAAGGTGGGGCAGTATAAACACAGCCCGGCAAGAAGCGAGGTGCTCAGGAAATCGGGTGTATCGGATAAAAAAGGCATTATCGCCATCGGCGCATCCACGGGCGGTACGGAAGCGACGCTTTCCATTTTGCGCGAACTTGGAAGCGACCTGCCCGGCATCGTGATCGTTCAGCATATGCCCCCTGTGTTCACGCGGCTTTATGCCGAACGTTTAAACAACATATGCGCGATGGAAGTTAAAGAGGCCAAAGACAGGGATGAGGTGAGGCCCGGCACCGTGCTGATTGCGGAGGGGGGCCTGCATATGGGCGTGGTTCGGCGCGGAAGCGGTTTCGTGGTGGAATGCCGCGAGGGCGAGAAAATCAGCGGCCACTGCCCGTCAGTGGATTATTTGTTTGATTCGGTTGCCAAATTACAGGGTATCAATCGTTTGGGCATCATCATGACGGGGATGGGCAGCGATGGTGCAAAAGGGCTGCTGGCCATGCGGCAAAGCGGTGCGTCCACAATCGGGCAGGATCAAAAAACGTGCGTGGTCTATGGGATGCCTGCGGTGGCCAATAAAATCGGTGCGGTGGAAAAAGAGATGCCGCTGGGCGCGATTGCCCGCGGAATTTACGACTGGTATGGCCGGTGCTGCCGTCCCGAAGAAAACCGCTAAAGAAAATGACACAAAGAAACGATAATACAATTGTATGAACAGTGTTGAAAGTATTTATCTTGAAAAGCTCAGCAAATTTCAAAGCGTGCTGGAAACGAAAGCCGCGAAGGTCGGGGGCGTTTCGGGCACCTTCGGAGATATACTGAGCGGCGTGGAACAGCGCATGGGACTGAGCAGTGCGGAGACCAACGCCGCGTCCAACGCTTACGATGCGTTTTCGGGCTATACAGGCGGCCAGCCGCTTGCCGTATCGGCGTCCACGAGCGAGATTGAATCGGCAGTGAGTCAGGCAGCCCGACAGACAGGGCTTGATCCGGCGCTGATTAAGGCGGTCATACAGGTGGAATCCTCGTTCCGCACCGACGCGGTGTCAAGCTGCGGCGCACAAGGGCTTATGCAGCTGATGCCGGGCACGGCAAGGTCGCTCGGTGTCACGAATTCATTTGACGCTTATCAGAATGTGATGGGCGGCAGCACCTATTTACAGCAGCAGCTGGAGCGTTTTGGCGATATCCGGCTCGCGCTCGCGGCATACAACACGGGGCCGGGGCGCATCGGCGGCCTTGACATCTCGAACGCGGACGACCCGCAGCAGTATGCAAGGATATCCGAAGGCGTGCGGGGGTATGTGGATAAGGTGATGAAATACTATAAGCAGTTTGCGGCTGTTTAGGGGGCGCAATGATCGACAAGTTGTTTAACAATGTGAATATGCTCCAAAAAGGGCTGGATGCCTCGTGGCTTAAAAACGAGGTGATTTCCAATAACATTGCCAACGTGGATACGCCAAATTTCAAAAGCTCGAAGGTGTCTTTTGAAGAAGCGTTTGAAGCCGCGCTGACTACGGGTGATTTGACGGCCAAAAAAACGAGAGCGGGACACATCGATTTTTCGTCACAAGGCATGCAAGCGGCCGTTCATACAAGCGCAGGCACATCCGAAGGACTGGACGGCAACAACGTGGACATCGATTACGAGAACACCGAGCTCGCGAAAAATTCAATATTATACAATACGCTGGTTGAGCAGGTTTCCAGTGAGTTCAGAAAGCTCAGCGCGGCGATTAACAACGTGGAGTAGTGTGCCAATGGGATTTTTATCATCGCTTGACATCAGCGCTTCGGCTTTAACGGCCCAGCGCATGCGTATGAACGTGATCAGTGAGAACATCGCCAACGCGGATACCACACGTACCGCGGATGGGGAGCCTTACCGCAGAAGAGTCGTCACAATGGGCGAAAAGCCCTCAGCATTTTCAGACGCGCTGCATTCGGCCACGGGCGGCGGGGTCATGGTCACAGGTATTGTGGAGGATGCCTCCAGCTTTGAATATGAATATGATCCGACGCATCCCGACGCGAATGCGCAGGGGTATGTGGCGTATCCCAACGTGGATGAAACCGAGGAGATTATCGACCTGATGTCTGCGACAAGATCGTATGAAGCCAATGTGACGGCGCTCAACGCCACCAAGAGCATGGCGATCAAAGCGCTGGAAATCAGCGGTTAGAAAGAGGGGATGACGCATGCAGATCAGTGGTATCAGTAACGGGTTAGCCGGCATCGATTCGATCGGCAGCACGGGTAAAAAAACGACAGAGAGCAGCTTTACAGACATTTTAAGCGATGCGCTCAACAGTGCACGGGAGGCGGAGAGCACCTCGGCAAACGAAAACGCCGCGCTGCTGACGGGAGAGACGGACGACCTGCACACGCCGCTCATCGAGTCTCAAAAGGCGGAGCTGGCGCTGGATCTCGCGATACAAATCAGAAACAAAGTGATCAACGCCTACAATCAAGTGATGAATATGCAGGTGTAATTTCTGGAAGCATATTAACTGTTTCACATAATTTAATTTGGGTTATAAAAGTGTAGGCTGAAAGGGGATCTTTCATGGGCGACAATAGCTGGTCTACGCTTTTTTATATTATCATTATGGTAGCCGTTCTTTTGGCGGCTTATTTTACGACCAAATATTTATCGGGAAAAGCAAGACGTATCGTTAAAAGCAGGCATATCGTCGTTCTGGATCGCATGGGCATCGCAAAGGATAAGATGTTGCTGCTGGTTAAGGTGGGGGATAAAAGCATGCTGCTCGGCGTCACCAATCAGAACATCAACGCACTCGGAGAGGTGGATATCGACGAGTCGCCGGTCGCCGAAGACGAACCCAAAGCCACACCGGGTGCGCTTTCTAAATTTGCCGAAATTCTTACAAACGCGAGAAAAGCCCCAAGCGACCTCGCGAAAGCAAGGCGGGAAGCGAGGGAAAAGAAAGCCGCACAGCCGGAGCCGCGTGATGCCATAGAAAATGATTATATCGATCAGATCACGCGTGCCATAGAAAGACGGAAAAACTTAAAAACCCATGACAACGAGGGAACGGATGAATAATCTTGTCACACAGCCGCCGCATCAAAAACGGCGGCGTCGTCTGTTTGGAATAAAAATTGCACTTGTCATCATTCTTTGCCTGTCTCTTGTGATTTTGATGGCAGGCTGCTCGGCCATTTCAGGCTCAGATCAAACGGGGACGGATCCGCAGGGCGACAAAGGGGTGCTCGGCGGGCTGCTCGGCGACCGCGGCGACACGGTGGATATCGTGCTGCTGCTCACCGTATTGTCACTGCTGCCCTCAATACTCATCATGCTGACGTGCTTCCCGAGGATCATCATTGTGCTGTCGCTGGTCAGAAACGGGCTCGGGCTTCAGCAGATGCCGCCCAACCAGGTGCTGATCGGTCTGGCGCTGTTTTTAACGTTTTTTGTAATGTCGCCGGTGATCAACGATATCAATGTCAATGCGTATCAGCCGTACGTGGCAAACGAGATCACTGAGGACGAAGCGCTGGATCGGGCCATGGAGCCGGTCAGAGACTTCATGTTCAAGCAGACCTTCAAAAGTGACTTGACATACTTTGCATCCGTGTCCGAAGCGGATAAGGACATTGAAGATTTGCAGGAAGTGTCCAACACGGCACTGATTCCCGCTTTTATAACCAGTGAAATCAAACGCGGTTTTGAGATCGGGTTTCTGCTCTACATACCGTTTATTGTGCTTGATATGATTGTGGCGAGTGTGCTGATGTCGATGGGCATGATGATGCTGCCGCCGATCGTGATATCACTGCCCTTTAAAGTGCTGCTGTTTGTGCTGGTGGACGGCTGGACGTTAACCGTTCAGACGCTGATCTCGAGCTTCGGCTAGCGGAAATAACGGTTCTGTTTTAACTCAAACGTAAGGAGGTCGTGAAGGGTGGATCAGGCGGAAGTTATAACAGTGATGCAGGATGGTGTTATGACGATCATTACCGTTGCTGCGCCGATTTTGATCGTGGCGATGGTGGTGGGCGTCATCATTTCAATATTTCAGGCCACGACGCAGATCAATGAGCAAACGCTGGCCTTCGTGCCAAAAATCGTGGCTATATTCATCGTCATGCTCATTTTCGGAGGCATGATGCTGACCAATCTGACAGATTTCACCCACCGTATGTACGGTTATGTGGATACGATGCTGAAATAGCGGGCGGCAATGGAACAGGTACTCGGCTCGGTAACGGCCAACATCGATTATTTTATACTGATATTGATCCGGGTGAGCTCATTGCTGATGGCCTCGCCCATATTCGGCAGAAAAGCGCTGCCTAATATTGTGAAAATCGCTTTCTGCGTGGTGGTGACGTATGCCGTTTTTGCGGCAAATCCGGTGTCTGCGCCGATTGCTTACAGCGGCGTGATCGATTTTGGGCTGATGTGCGTGAAGGAACTGCTCTTCGGGCTGGTGCTGGGTTATGTGACCACTCTGTTTTTCTCGGTGGTTCAAACGGCGGGGCAGATGATGGATATGCAGATGGGCTTTGGCATGGTAAACGTGTTCGATGTGAACTCAAACATCAGCGTGCCTGTCAGCGGCAATCTGCTCAACGTGATACTGCTGGTGACTTTCTTCGGGGTTAACGGCCATTTGCATCTTATCAGAATGCTTGTTGCCACCTTCAGCCATATTCCCGTGGGGCAGGTGGCTCTCAACCCGCTCATTGGGCTGACCGCGGTCGAGGTGTTTGCGCTCGCATTCGTGCTGGCGGTGAATGTGTCGCTGCCGCTCATCGCGTCGGGGCTGCTCGGTGAAGTGGCATTGGGGTTTATCGTGCGGGCGATTCCGCAGATGAACATATTTGTGGTGGGTATACCGCTGAAAATTGTGCTGGGTTTCATGATGCTTTTGATCGTATTGCCGGTGTTCGTGAATTTTTCGGATGTGTTGTTTGAGCGCATGTTCGGGGCCATTGATCAAATGGTTGCGGGGCTTGCGCCATGAGCCCGCAGCCGTCGTCCGGTGATAAGACAGAAAAAGCCACCCCGAAACGAAAGCGAGAAGCGAGGGAGAAGGGGCAGATATTTAAGAGCGTTGAGGTTAATACGGCCTTAACGATGCTCGTGATGTTTGGTGTCCTGTCCATATTCGGGCAAACGATCGTTGAAAACATTAAAAAACTGCTGCGGTATTTCTTTACGATGGATGCGCCCGATCACTTCACTGTGGCGGCGGTCTCCAAGCTGTTCATCGATGCCGTCTGGATGTTTTTCGGCATTATCGCGCCGATTCTCATCGCGGCGTTTTTGGCAGCTGTCGTCTCCAACGTGATACAGTCGGGATTTGTGTTTACAACCAAAGCGCTCGCGCCCAAATTTGACCGCATCAATCCGCTTTCGGGCTTCAAACGGATTTTTTCCACAAGAACGCTGCTCGATCTTGTCAAAGCAATCATCAAGATTGCGATACTCGGACTTGTGGCGTACAACGAGTTTGAAGCACACATGGAAGACTTCAAGGGATTGATGGGGCAGGATGTTGTGACAGCGGTGGCGGAATCTGTGGACATCATCATCTCAGTCGCGTTCAACCTCGCCATTGCGTTTGCGATATTCGCGCCGTTTGATTACATATATCAGCGGTGGAAATACAACAAGGACCTCATGATGACAAAGCAGGAGGTTAAGGACGAGTACAAGCTGACCGAGGGCAATCCGCAGATAAAGGGAAGAATTGCGCAAAAGCAGCGGCAGATGAGCCGCATGCGCATGGTGCAGGCCGTGAAAGACGCGGATGTGGTGATTACCAACCCGACGCATTACGCGGTTGCGCTCGAATACAAAGAAGGTAAAAACACCGCGCCGATTGTCATCGCCAAGGGCAAGGACTACCTGGCGCAGAAGATAAAAGAGAAGGCAAAAGAGGAGAACGTGGAAATTGTGGAGAACAAACCGTTGGCACAGGCGCTCTACTTCTTTTGCGAGGTAGGGGACGAAGTTCCCGAGGACATGTATAAAGCCGTGGCCGAAGTGCTGGCGTATGTTTACCGCATGAAGAAAAAGGGAGGACGAGTTTGAAGATCACGGATATTCTCGTGGCCGTGCTGGTATTGGCCATTATACTGCTGATCATTATTCCGCTGTCAACAGGAATCATGGATGTTTTGCTGATTACAAACATCACGATCTCGCTGATGATACTGCTGATCACACTTTATACCAAGCGTACGCTCGATTTCTCCACGTATCCCACCATGCTGCTGATTGTGACGTTGTTCCGATTGGCGCTCAATATTTCGTCCACAAGGCTGATTCTCGGCAACAACGGTGATGCGGGCAGCGTGATCAAAGCATTCGGCACATTTGTGGTGGGCGGCAACCTTGTCGTCGGTTTTGTGATCTTCCTGATTATCGTCATCGTACAGTTTGTGGTTATCACCAAAGGCGCGGAGCGCGTCTCGGAAGTGGCCGCACGCTTCACACTCGATGCGATGCCCGGCAAACAGATGGCCATTGATGCGGATTTGAGCTCCGGCATCATCAACGAAGACCAGGCGCGCGAACGCCGCGGCGACATACAGCGAGAGGCGGATTTTTACGGTGCCATGGACGGCGCGTCCAAGTTTGTGAAGGGTGATGCCATTGTGGGCATTATCATCACCGTCATCAACGTGGTGGGCGGCATCATCGTCGGCGTGCTTGGCGTGGGCGGCAAGGTGATGCCGTTTGAACAGGTGATTCAGGTGTATACGCTGGCCACCGTGGGCGACGGCCTTTGCAGCCAGATTCCCGCGCTGCTTGTATCGACGGCCACAGGTATCATCGTGACGCGTGCCGCCACCAAGACGAGCTTTGGTCAGGATCTTTCAAAGCAGCTGTTTGGCCAGCCGTTTGTGTTTTATATTCTGGGCGGCATGCTGCTGCTCATTTCCTTTATACCCGGTCTGCCGATCATCCCGCTGCTGATTCTGGCTGTGGCGCTGCCGATTATCGGTTATGTGAAGAGCCGGAAAGAGAAGCGTAAAGTAGAAGCTGAGGTGCAGACAGAAGCGGAAATCAGCGCGTCTGAAAAGCGCAAACCCGAGAACGTCACCGCGTTGCTGCATGTGGATTTGATTGAGATGGAATTCGGGTACGGGCTGATTTCACTTGTGGACGCGTCGCAGGGCGGCGATTTGCTCGACCGCGTGGTGATGATTCGGCGCCAGTGCGCGCTTGATCTGGGCATCATTGTGCCCATCGTCCGGCTGCGTGACAATATACAGCTCGGAACCAAGGAATATGTCATTAAGATAAAGGGGCTTGAGGTGGCGCACGGCGAAGTGATGCTTGGGCGTTATCTCGCGCTTAAGCCCGAAGAGGTAGACGATCCCATTGACGGCATCGAAACCGTGGAGCCGACATTCGGGCTGCCGGCGCTCTGGATTGCGGAAAAAGACCGTGAAAAAGCCGAAATCAAAGGATATACGACGATTGATGTCCCATCCGTGATATCCACACATTTAATGGAGATTATCAAGCGGCATGCGGACGAGCTGCTCGGACGTCAGCAGGTTCAGACAATTATCGACAATCTGAAAAAGACACAGCCCGCGCTGGTGGAGGAAGTGGTGCCCAAAATGTTCACCATTGGCGAGGTACAAAAGGTGCTCGCCAATCTGCTGCGTGAAAATGTGTCGATTCGTGACATCGCTTCCATATTGGAAATATTGGGCGATTATGGTACGATAACAAGGGATACGGATGTATTAACCGAATATGTACGCCAGAAATTAAAGCGCGCCATCACAAAGAATTTTATTCCGGATGGAAAAGCGCGTGTGATCACATTAAACCCGGATACCGAAAAGGTGATATCGGGGAGCCTCAGACAGTCGGATAAGGGCGTGGGGATGGCCATGGAGCCTTCGCAGATCCAGCAGCTGTTGTCCAGCCTCAAGAATGGGGTCGATCATTTTCTCAGCCTCGGCATCGCGCCCATAGTGATCACGTCGCCGCAGATTCGCAAGCACCTGAAGAATTTATCGGCGCAGGTTTATCCCGAACTGGTGGTGCTCTCATATAACGAGCTCGAAGCCAATGTAGAAATCTATTCGGACTGGACGGTGAGTATATAGGTGTTTGTAAAAAGATTTACCGCGCGAGACATGCAGGACGCGATGAAAAAAATCAAAAAAGAGTTCGGCCCTGATGCGGTGATTCTCGACAGCAAGGTGGTGCGCGGTAAGGGCATCACGGGGCTTTTTAAAAAGGGCCTTGAGGTGGTGGCTGCCTACGAACCCAAGAGGAGCTTTGAATCGAATCCGCCCAAGCACCAGCCGCCGGCCGCGCCCGAGCCTGAGGCGCCGGCGGAGACCGAAGCCGCTCCGGTGACAGAAGCCGATTTGAAGATCGCGCCGCTTGCGGCACAGATCGAGTCGTTAAAGGGGCTGGTGACGGATATATCCAACCGGATCCGCACGGTTTCGAAAGAAGAATCGGTCCCGCTTCCCGCTCAGGTGGAGGGGCTCTTCTATGAAATGGTTGAACGGGATGTGAGCGAAAGCATTGCCAAAGAGATTGCCATGCTCACTTTCAGCGTATCGCAAAAACAGCCCGTGGAAATGAAGGCGGTGGCCCAGCAGCTAGTGATTGACAGGCTCGGAGAGCCGGTGCCGATTAAGCTGAAAAAATACGCTCAGACCGTGCTGCTTTTCGCGGGCCCCACAGGGGCGGGAAAAACAACGACGCTCGTGAAGCTGGCGGGCCGGCTCGCGCTCGACCAGAATTTGAGTATCGGGCTTGTGAATATGGATACTTACCGTGTGGGCGCGATGGAGCATATGCGCATATACGCCGAGATCATGGACATCCCCATGAAAACCGCATACAATGCCGGCGATTTAAAAGAGGCAGTTGAGGAGATGGCCGACAGGGATGTGATTTTGATCGACACCGCAGGACGCAGCGTTACAGACCCGTCTTATTGCAAAGAGCTTGAAGAGTATATCGCCGCCGCTCATGTGGATGAGGTTTACCTTGTGCTCAGTATCGTCACGGGCAACAAGGTTTGCCGCGAAATTATCAGCCACTACGCATTTATCCCCAATTACAAGCTGATTGTCACGAAGCTCGATGAAGTGGGCGTATGGGGTAACATACTGAACATTACGGATTATGCGAAGCGGCCGCTTTCGTACGTGACCATGGGGCAGAATGTTCCTGATGATATCAGTCAGGTGGATTCCGCGATGCTGGCTGAAAATATCGTGGGAAGACATGAGGTCGTGCTATGAGTGATCAGGCTGAAAGACTTCGCATGCTGATGAACATGCAAAAAAGACAAATGAAGATTGTCACTGTCACGAGCGGCAAGGGCGGGGTCGGCAAATCCAGCCTTGCGCTCAATATGTGTATTGCACTCAACAGGTTCGGGCGGCGGGCTCTGATTATCGACACGGACTTTGGGTTTTCGAATATTGATGTGATGCTCGGTGTGAGAACAAAATATGACCTGATGGACGTGATTGACGGCCGAAAAGAGATCGGCGAGATTATAGAAACAGGGCTCGAAGGCGTGCAGTTTATTTCAGGCGGTTCGGGTGTATACGAGCTGACCAAGCTCGGCCCGTTGCAGCTGATGGGCATAGTGGATAAAGTGCTTTCGCTGGAAAGCGTATGCGACACGATTATCTTTGATACGGGCGCGGGCATAAACGACAACACGATGCGGCTGATTCATGCGGGTGACGATACGATTCTTGTGACCACACCGGAACCGACCTCGGTTGTAGACGCGTATGCGCTGCTGAAAATCGTCAATGAGCAGGGCGTCCATCCGAATGTCAGCCTTGTGCTCAATAAGGTTGAAGACAAAAGAGAAGCCGTTTCCGTGATGGACGGGCTGGTTCGAATTGTGGAGAAAAACACGGAAGTCAAAATGAAAAAGCTGGGTGTGATATCGCGCGATCCCTATATGCTCAGCGCGGTAAAAAAACAGGTCCCGATACTTGTCAGCCATCCGCAATGTGCGGCATCAACCGACATCAACCAAATTGTAAGCGCTTTCCTTGATATTCCTGTTCCGGAGCGCAAAAAGCCAGGGCTTGCGGGTTTTCTGGATCGATTTATTTTGAGAAGCGATATGACAAAGGAGTAACAGTGTGCATTTTGATGAGATTGTAACGGTTGGGGAACTCATGGAGCTGCAAATCGGTGACCTTGCCGTGAAAACAAAGCTGCAGGACCTGTTGGATAATCGCCGCTTTACGGTGTTTCATCCGACGTTAAAAGGGGTACCTATCCCATTAACAAGGCAAGACTATGTGAAGATTTGTTTTTACCGCTCAAACGGCGTGTTCTCGTTTGAGGCAAAAATCATCGATTGGTATGTAAAAAAACATCTGCAGCTGTGCGAGCTTGAAGCCGTCACCGAGGTCTCTAAGTTCCAGCGCCGTAAGAGCTTTCGCCTGCCAATTATGCTCAATGTCACGTTAAGGCGGCTGGACGGGGACGAGGAAGAGCAAAACAAGATATATAAAGGCAGGACGGTAGATATCTCTGAGGACGGTATGCTCTTGAGCTGTTTCCACAGCTTTCCGAACGGGACGCCGATCAGTGCCGAAATCAAGCTGCCGGACATGCAAACCAGGGTTTTCAAAACCGAAGTATTAAGATGTGAAACACCATTTAACGATAATGATCCTCACAACATGGTGCTGTTGTTCTTGAATTGTTCGCAGCACGACCGCACCTTTCTGGCACGCTTTATCATGCGTCAGCAGATCATTGCCAGAAAAAAAAGAGGATCTGGGAAGTGAGAACATGAACGTAGGCTCTGATGTGCATCAGGTATGGGAACGATACACAAAAGAAAAAACAATTGAGCTCAAAAATGAGTTGGTTCTGCATTATTTGCCGCAGGTGAAAAGCATTGTGCTGCGTCTGATGCCAACCTATAAGGCATACAGCAATTACGATGATATGTTAAGCTGCGGAATTTTAGGGTTGATGGATGCTATAGAAAAGTATGATCTGCGGCGCGATGTCAAGTTTGAATATTATGCGGCGATGCGGATTAAAGGCGAGATTATTGACAGCATACGCAAACAGGACTGGGCACCCACGAGCCTTCGGCGTAAAATCAAAGCCATCAGCAATGCCTATTTTGAGCTCGAAAACCGGTATGGACGCGAACCCTCTGACAAAGAAGTGGCGCAGCATCTTGAAATGGACGAAGACGAGCTGCAAAGTGCGCTGGGAAAATCACAGATGTTCAACATCATTCATTTTGAGGAAATGATACAAAATGATATGTGGGAGCAGTCCATTCAAACGCAGTCCGGATCTCTTGAAGAAGAGGTTGAAGGCAAGGAGATGGTTGAGATTCTCGGGGGCATCATCGATAATTTGCCTGAGAAGGAAAAGCTGGTTATCACGCTTTATTACTACGAAGAGATGACATTAAAAGAGATTGCCGCCGTGCTTGGTGTGTCGGAATCCAGAGTCTCTCAGATTCACTCCAAAGCGGTGATGAAAATGAGATATAAGATGCAGTATGCGGGTATTTATGAGGGTGCCGGCATACATACAGAAAAAAAGATAATGGAGAATTAAAGAGATGGATTTATCAGCTTATTTGTTTGTGACATACGTTTTCTTGCTGCTTTCCGTAACGATATGGCTGCTTGGCAGAGTGTTAAAAAAGAGCAAAAAGGCAAGAGAGATTGATAAAGCCAGCTATGAGAAAGAACAAAAGCTTTTTACGCTCTACCAGAATGTGGAGGATATGCTTGCCAGCTTTGAGGAATACGTGGAGGAGACACAAAACGAGGCGGACAAAAACATGGCCGAGATGAAAAGGATGCTCGAAGATGTCAAGCAACTTGCGCAAACGCTTAAAACCGGCAGTTCACCTGCCGAGAGCAAAGAGCCGGCGGTGATGGCTCCAATGGAAAAACAGGAGGAGCCCGCGGCCGAGCGAATCGAAAGCCTGCATCTCGTTGCGCCGGTGCCTCTCAAAATACCGGATCAGCCCGCGCGGCCCGCGGCCTACAAAATGTCCAGAACCGGCAGCAGGGTGCTTGAGCTTCGGGCAAACGGTATGGATCAAAATCAAATTGCCAAACATCTGGGCATATCTATAAGAGAAGTATCGCTGGCAATGAAAATAGCCGGAGCCGGAGAAGATAAATAAAGCTCTAAAGTGGGATGCCATATGTACCGATAAATAGTATGTAGGGTTTTGCGGCGAAAATATCGGCGTGAGCCCGAAAGACTATAAGGAGGCTGTATGATTCGCAGTTTCTATATTGCCGGTACGGCAATGGCCACCCAAGCGGACAGGATGGATGTCCTGACAAACAACCTGACGAATGTTGATACAACGGGATACAAAAAAGACAAGCTGATTTCCCGTTCGTTTTCCGATGTGCTGATGGAGCGCCTTAACGACCCTTACGTGATCAGCGCAACAAACCAGATTGGTATGCAGAACAACGGTATACACATTGACGAGATCGTGACGGATTTCAGCCAGAGCGGTTTTGAGGAAACAGCACGGCCTTCCGACTTGGCACTGGAAGGAGCGGGCTTTTTTGTGGTGGAAACACCGCAGGGTGATATGTATACGCGCGACGGCAATTTCTTTGTGAATGCGCAGGGAGACCTCGTGAACGCCGACGGCCATTATGTAGCCGGGACGAACGGACATATCCGCGTTGGTGCCGCGGATTTTGCGGTCAACGCTGCGGGTGAAGTCATTGTGGGCGGACAGATTGTCAACAGGGTGAGGCTCGCCGCGTTCGATGATTTAACTGGCCTGCGAAAAAGTGCGAACAACCTTTATACCAACTATACGAATCAGCCGGTGCGAACACCTGCAGAGATTAACGTGAAACAGGGGTACCTTGAAACATCCAATGTGGATACCGCAGAGGAGATGGTGCGCATGCTCGAACTCACGCGCTCTTTCAGTTTCAATCAGCGCGTTCTTTCCATGGTGGATCAGTCTCTCCAAAAAACGGTCAACGAAGTAGGAAGGGTTTAAACAATGCAAGCGTTATATACAGCCAAACTTGGGCTTCAGGCTCAGCAGCAGCGTGTGAATATTATAGGAAACAACATCGCCAACAGCCAGACAACCGCGTATAAGGGGCAGCGTGTCGATTTTAAAGACGCGCTGTATACCGCGATGATCAATCCGGCTGATACGCAGAGCACGGCAAATTTGCAGCAAGGCTGCGGAACACTCGTTGCATCCACGCCAAGGAACTTTGTTCAGGGTGAGCCGGAAATGACGGGTTATGCGCTCGATTTTTTCATTGACGGAGACGGGTTTTTCACGGTTTCTGATGGCCTTGGCGGCGTGATATATACACGCAACGGTAATTTCAGCGTATCGGGTGAAGAAGACAGCGCTTATCTCACAACACCGTCCGGCCAATATGTATTGGACATCAATATGAACCGCATCAAGCTGCCTGCTGATGTATCAATGGTGGAACTGAGCCCGGAAGGCGTTTTGTCAGCGAATGATACGGTTCTTGGGACGTTGAACCTTGTTGATTTCCCAAATAAGGATGGCTTGCTGCTTGTGGGTGAAGGGTGTTATATTGAATCTGCATCATCGGGGGCGGCAGTAAAATCGGCAGCGACTGTCCGTTCGGGGGTCTTGGAAGCGTCCAATGTGAACTTGTCAGTAGAGACGACCCGGCTGATCCGCGCACAGAGGGCTTTTTCTCTGGCTTCCCGCGCCATCACATCGTGGAATGATATGGCTGAAAAAGTTTATAATTTACGATAGATAGAACAGGAGTTTAAATATGGCGTTAACGGTTTCTCAATGTAAGAAATGTGCAAGGCTGTATCAACCCCTTGGAAACGCACCATACTGCCCCACGTGTATGGAAGAAATGGAAAGCAAATTTGATTTGGTAAAGGCATACATTTATGAGCACCCATCGGCGAATGCGGTGGAAATTTCTCAGGAAACAGGTGTGCCCGAAAAGGATATTTTTTATTTTTTAAAAGAGGGGCGTCTATCGGTTTCGGAGAACAGCGGCATGCTGCTTTGCGAGAGCTGCGGGCGGTCGATAACAACCGGCAGATTTTGCGATTCGTGCAAAAAGCATCTGGAAAGAGAACTCAGTTCAACACTCAGTGAAGCGATACAGAAGAAGAGCCATTCATCGGGGCTGGGCAAGATGCACGTGAATATTCATGACAGGTAATTATTTTTCGAGGTGATGATATATGAAAGTGAATTCTGTGAATCCAAGCGAACTCTTAAGGCAGTATGCTGTTCGGCCGAAAATGGCGGTGGAGCAGCACCCATCCGTATCAGATAAAACGGAGCTGACAGAGGGCGCAAAAACATTTTCTGCGGCACTCATGGCGGCGCAGGAATTGATGGATACGCGGACATCTCAGCAGGTGGCGCGTATCAACGATATAACGGAGCAGATTAAAAACGGGACGTATTCTGTTTCCGGATCTAAAGTTGCCGAAAAGATTATCGGACAGTAACCAAGGAGGCCTTGTGAAGTGATCAGGGTATTGAATGCGCTCAAATCGGTGCTGGTGCTTGAGACGGTGGAATACAAACAGATGCTGGCCCTAGCTGCCGAAAAAAAAGACGTGCTGTTTAAAAACGATGTGCCGCGCCTAGAGCTTATTGTGGCACGAGAAATGACCGTGCTTAAAAGAATAAAACAGCTCGAGACAGAGCGTGAAGCGCTGATTGCAAAGGTGGCAATGTTAAGCCACAGGCCCAAAAGCACGATGCGGTTATCCGATATGATTGATATGCTGGATGGAGATTTGCGTGCTGAATTTATACAGATTCGTGAAGAGCTTTCAGACGTTGTTTTGCAGCTAAAAAACAGCAATCAAGCCAATAAGGGGCTCATTGAAACGCAGCTTCAATACGCGAGCTTTTGCGTGAACCTGATGTCAGGGCACACGGGGCCGCTCAGCACATATTCGAACGCCGGCCAAATGAATGACAAAGAAGAAGCGACTTTTTTAATAGATCAGTCGATTTGAAGGTGATATAGATGTCAAGCTTATTTTACGGTTTGGAAATTGCGAAGACGGGACTCAATGTGAGCCAGCAGGGCATCAGCCTGACGGGCCATAATATTGCCAATGCCAATACCGTCGGCTATACGCGCCAGCGTATTATACAGAACAGCATTGACCCGAGCAACACCCTGAGCCGGATTTCCAGTGTGAATAAAGGAACGCTCGGCGGCGGCGTTGCCGTGACGATGATTGATCAAGTTCGCAGCGATTATCTCGACCGGCAGTACCGTCATGAGAACGCGACGCTGGGCAACTACACGACGAAGGCTGAAGAGCTTGATTATGTGGAAACAGTGATGAACGAGCTGTCTAAAAACGGCCTTTCCGCGACAATGGCGGATTTTTTCAACAGCCTCAGCGAACTGTCCGGCGATCCGGTTAACGATGAGATTCGGACAAGCGTTCAGCAGAACGCACAGAAGATGATTGAATCATTCCATCACTATTATAATCAGCTGACCGGCTTACAAAGCACATATAACGAAAACATGAAAGTCACGGTCACGGATATCAACGATTTGCTGACATCAATTGCGAGCTATAACGAGCAAATCACCGCCTTTGAGCTTTCGGGAGAACAAGCCAACGACCTTCGTGACAAACGCAATTTATTGCTCGACGATTTATCTGAGCTCATCAATATTGAATATCATATCAACGCGGATAACGAACTGATCGTCACCTGCGGAGGGACAGAGCTGATCAACCACACATCGGCGACATTGCTTGAAACGAGCGTGAATGCAACGACCGGCTTCTATGATATCTTCTACGAAGGAACGACAACGGGTTTTGATTACACTGACGGCAAGCTGATGGCGTACAAGAATTTACGGGATGGGAATACCTCAAGCAATATCGGTATGCCTTACATCATCAATAACTTAAACAGGCTCGCGAGAAGCCTCGCCGAAGAGTTCAACGCGATCCATGAGACGGGCTATACCAAACCGATTGGCGCGGCAGCGTCGCAGACGGGCGTAAGTTTCTTTGAGATACCGACAGGCGGATACGGCAACATCACGGCCGGAAACCTTTCGCTGTCTGCCCCGGTGCTGGCCAACGTCAGAAATATTGCGGCGTCGGGTGTGGCGGTGACAGCCACGAATTCAGGTAATAATTCAATTGCGCTTGTGCTCGCCGAGTTGTCCTCGCGAACCGATATGACCGACGTCGGCAATTTTGAGGAATATTTGAACAGCGTGGTTGTGGAGCTGGGTATTGCGAGTTCCACGGCACAAACGCTGAGCGCCAGCCAACAGGCTATTGTAGATAATCTGGCATCTAGAAAGGAGTCCATCTCCGGCGTTTCGCTTGATGAGGAGATGGTTCAGATGATGACATACCAGCATGCTTACAGTGCGGCTTCACGTGTGCTGTCAGCGCTGGATGAGGCGCTCGAGGTTTTGATTAACCGGACCGGCAAGGTCGGTCTGTAACGAGCGGGGGAGGAGTAACCGATGAGAGTAACAAATAGCATGCTGCTCAGCAATTACTTAAAAAACATCAACAACAATCTGAACTCCGTGGGCGAAATGCAGCAGCAAATGGCCACGGGCAAAAGAATCAATAAAATTTCGGATGACCCGATCGGTGCGATTTCGAGCATGCAGGTGCGCTCAAAGATATATAAGACTGAGCAGTACCAAAAGAATGTGGACAAAGCGCTATCCTGGCTGGACGAATCGGAATCATCGGTGCTCGAAGTCAACGAGGTGCTCAAAACCGCCTATGAAACCGCGGTGAATCAGTCGACCGGAACAATGGATCCGCAGGATAAGAAGGCGGCGGCAGAGCTGATTGCCCAGCTGCGCGATCATCTTGTTTCTGTGGGCAATGCAAAATCGGGCGATAAATATATTTTCGGCGGTTACAATGTAACCAACGCGCCGTTTGAAGTGAACGCAGCAGGGGATATACTGTATAACGGCCGCGATTTGACAGATGAGACCGATCCGGTGCTGGCGGGTATGGCTGATGAGAGCATCAGTTATGCGGTCGGGTTCAATATCACGCTTGGGGTATCGATCAACGGGGCACAGCTTTTCGGCACGGGTGATGATAACCTTTACACCATACTCGACAACTTTTACAATGCGCTCAACAGCGATGCCCCGGCCAGTGAGCTGAGCGGCTATATCACAAAGCTGCAGGATGCGCAAAGCAATGTTCTCTCGATTGAAGCCGAAATTGGGGGCAAAACAAACCGGCTTGAGCTGATACAGAACCGGTTTGAAGATGATATACTCACATACACGGACCGAAAATCGAAGATTGAGGACGTGGATGAGGCGGATGCCATCATGAACTATAAAATGGCGGAAACCGTGTATCAGGCATCGCTGCAGATTGGCAGCAACATTATCCAGCTGTCGCTGGTGGATTTCCTAAAATAATGGGGAAAGAAAAAGGAGGGCAAATTTGTGCTCATTGATACGGACCGTTTCGGTACTTTTGACACCAAGGACAGCAAGCTGATCGAATTTCCGCAGGGGCTGCCGGGCTTTGAAGACCTGCACAATTTCATTATTCTTGAAGTGGGGCAGACAAAGCCGATTTACTGGCTTCAGTCCACAGAGAACAAGTATATTGCGCTGCCGGTGATCCTCACATTTGAAATTCTTGACGATTACTACATCGACATCCGTGACAACGAACTCGAAGAGCTTTTTGTGGAGAGCCAGAACGACCTGCTCATTATGAACGTGGTGGTGATTCCCAACCCGATTGAAAAGATGACGGTGAACCTCGCCGCACCCATTGTGATTAACGCGGTGAAAGGGATTGGCAAGCAGATTATCGTGGATGCCAAAACAATGCCGATACGCATGCCGATATACGAAGCCATTATGAAGAACATAGCCAAGGAGGGCGAGAATAATGCTGGTGCTGTCGAGAAAAACGGGTGAGGGAATTGCGCTTGACCAGAACATTGAAATTGAAGTGCTGGCGATAGAGGGAGACCGCGTCCGCATTGGCATTAAGGCCCCCAAAGAGATGCGCATATTCCGCAAGGAGCTGCTCGTGGAAACGATTGATCTTAACCGCGAGGCCTCGAAAACGCCCGCCATATCGTTCACTAAATAATCCGCAATCATCACGGAGCCCAAGGATATGGGCTCTTTTTTGTTTATCCAGATTCGTGGCAGTGGGCTGGCACGCTGCTTTTGCTGTCATGCGGAAGGCGTGGCACAAAGCGACTGCGAAGCGGAATAGCATCCCCTGATTATTGCGCTGCTTTACTCAATCCTCAGTCAGCTGACGCTGACAGCTCCTTTCCAAAGGAGCCTCTTGCTATTGTCGCTGCTCTAAATATACTTTTGCGGTCACGCTGAGAGGCGTGAAACAAAGTGGCTATGAAGTGGAAAAGCATCCAATGGTTTATGTGCTGAGAACGCTGCTTTTCGCAGTCGCAACCAGCTTATGCTGATAGTTCCTCGTATAATACGGAGCGTGTGCGCTTGGAAACGCGCTCCTGCAAACTTCGCGAAATTGATATCTGTATCTCAACAAATACAAAAGCCGCCGGATGTTCCGGCGGCTGATTGGTTAACGTTTGCGGATAAGCCTTACTGTTTAAGCAGCGAGAGCACGTTCTGCGGTGCGGAGTTCGCCTGAGCCAACATGGCCGTTGCGGCCTGAACCAGTATGTTCTGTGTGGTGAACTCGGTCATCTGCTTGGCCATGTCGATGTCGCGAATGCGGCTTTCGGCAGCCTGCAGGTTCTCGGCCGATGTGTCGAGGTTGTTGATCTTGTGCTCGAGACGGTTCTGGATAGCACCGAGCTCTGAACGCTGTGTGGATACCATATTGATGGCCGTCTGCACTGTGGAAATGGCAACTCTCGCGCCGTCACGAGAACTGATATCAAGCGTGGACAGAGCCAAACTGGAAGTTGTCATCGAGGCGATCGAAATATCGAGCGTTTCGCCCGCATTCGCACCCGTCTGGATCTTGGCAGAACCGGCTGTTGCGGTGAAATCGAGTGTGTTAAGCGCTGCAATACCAACACCAGCTGCAACCGTGTAACCGCTGGCTTTCTCGATAGTGAGCGTACCGAGCTCCTGCCCTGCAACGGTACCTGTTCCGACAAGCTGGAACGTCAGCGTGCCGGCACCATCGGCATCCTGCACGCCTGTTGCAGTATATGTGTTGCCGCCAGTCGTCATTGAGGCGGAAATCGTGTTGCCGGCGCCTTGAGTAAAGGTGATTGAACCGCTCGCGGTGAATCCGCTGAACTTGATGTTCAGAAGACCATTGCTACCTTCTTTCAGTTCGGATGCGGCATCGATGGTGTATTTTGTGCCGAAAGAGCCGTTGAGCAGCTTCTTGTTGTTGAAGGTGGTCTTGTTGGCGATGTCGTCGATTTCGCTGCGGAGCGCAGAGAACTCAGACTGTAACGCTTCACGGTCTACATCGTCTTCGTTCGTGTCGGAAGCTGACTGAACAGCCAGCTCGTTTATACGCTGGAGTATGGAGTGGGTTTCTGTGAGCGCGCCTTCAGCGGTCTGCACAAGCGAGATCGCGTCGTTGCTGTTCTTGGAAGCCATGTTGAGGCCGCGAATCTGGGCTCTCATTTTTTCGGAAATCGCAAGACCGGCAGCGTCGTCACCGGCGCGGTTGATCTTGGAGCCCGAAGACAGTCTCTCTGTCGATTTGGCAACACGGTTATTGTTAGTCGCGTACTGACGGTGTGTGTTCATCGCCATAATGTTATTATTAATTCTCATATTTATTAATTTCCTCCATGATAACGATTATTGAGGCGTCCGTGTCCTTCAAGATTCATTGCCACAGACGGCAAAGAATTAACACGGTATCTTTACACTTGTTATATCGTCAAATTCATGCAAAACTTTACATAATAATTCTTGTATTCAGAAAGTAAAACAAAAGAATGAATCCCGTGAAATACGAACAGCCGCCGGGATATCCCGGCGGCTGATTCTGGCGCCTTGGTATTGAGCCCGAAGGCCCGGTTAACGGAATTACTTAAGCAGCGAAAGCACGTTCTGCGGCGCAGAGTTCGCCTGAGCCAACATCGCCGTTGCGGCCTGAACAAGTATGTTCTGTGTGGTGAACTCAGTCATCTGCTTGGCCATGTCGATGTCGCGGATGCGGCTTTCGGCAGCCTGCAGGTTCTCGGCCGATGTGTCGAGGTTGTTGATCTTGTGCTCGAGACGGTTCTGGATAGCACCGAGCTCGGAACGCTGTGTGGACACTGTATTGATGGCCGACTGCACTGTGGAAATGGCAGTCTTTGCACCATCACGGGAATTGATATTCAGCGTGGACAGAGCCAAACTGGCAGACGTCATTGAGCTGATGGAGATGTCGAGCGTTTCGCCCGCATTGGCACCCGTCTGGATCTTTGCAGAACCGGCCGTCGCGGTGAATGCGAGAGTATCAAGTGCAGCATCATATGCGATACCGGCAGCAACCGTATAACTGCTGGCTTTCTCGATTGTAATGGTGCCAAGTTCCTGACCCTCAGCAGGCTCACCAGCTGCTCCGACAAACTGGAACGTCAGCGTGCCTGTACCGTCGGCATCCTGAGCGGTTGCCACATAATCGCTGCCACCAACAGTGATCGAAGCGGTAATGACGTCATCTGCGTCAATCGCAAATGTTACTGAACCGCTCGCGGTGAATCCACTGAACTTGATGTTCAGAAGACCATCGCTACCTTCTTTCAATTCAGATCCGGCATCGATGGTGTATTTTGTGCCGAAAGAACCGTTGAGCAGCTTCTTGTTGTTGAAGGTGGTCTTGTTGGCGATGTCGTCAATTTCGCTGCGGAGCGCAGAAAACTCAGACTGTAACGCTTCACGGTCTACATCGTCTTCGTTCGTGTCGGAAGCCGACTGCACAGCCAGCTCGTTCATACGCTGGAGAATGGAATGGGTTTCTGTGAGCGCGCCTTCAGCGGTCTGCACGAGCGAGATCGCGTCGCTGCTGTTCTTGGAAGCCATGTTGAGGCCGCGGATCTGGGCTCTCATTTTTTCGGAGATCGCAAGACCGGCAGCGT
>JAEXTV010000022.1 GCA_023406895.1 Bacillota bacterium
TGTCTCCGGCTTCGAAAAAGCTCACGCTTAAAAACGGGCAGACCAAGGTGCTCAAGTTCACGGTGAAAGCGCAGTCGGGCGCGAAAAAGACGTACACAGTCACGGTCACACGCGCGCCGTCCACCAATACGAATCTCAAAACGCTCAAAGCCGGTATCCAGCTGTCACCCGGCTTCAACGCCGGTGTGACGGATTACACGGTGACGCTGCCTGCGGACAAAGGCGCAGTCACGATATCGGCCAAAGCGTTTGATAAGCTATCCAAAGTCACGATCAACGGCGCGAAGAAATCATCATTGAAGGTGATGCTCGCCAACGCCCAGAGCACGACGGTAAGCGTGGTGGTCACATCGCAGGCGGGCACGACGAAGGAGTACAGGATAGTGGTGCAGAGACCGTGAAACGCGGGGGAGCACCTGATTAAAAGTCAGGGTGTCAACGATTTCGCCAGCTCAGAGAGTTTTAAGATCGTCTTCCAGTTGCGCGTCGTGGCGCTCTCGTCCAGTTTAATAAGATGGCTTGCCAGCTTTGAGCTGCGAATGCTGTCCGAAAACAATAGATACACATCGCGTCCGGCGACAGCCATCTGTTCGCCGGCGTTTCTGTATTTTAGCACCTGCGCAATGCGCTCCGCCGAAGGAGTCTCATTCAGCAGCGCCGTATACAGCACCTCGGCATCCGTGCCTTCCTGTGCTTTTGTAATCTCATCATCCTTAAACGGCAGATTGCCAATCAGCGAATCAAGCTCGTCGACTGTGCGCAATACAACGGGCACTGCGAATCCGAACCGCGCCTGAATCGTATTTTCTATCAACAGGCGCAAATCAGCTTCGTTTTGCTGCGACCGGAACAGCACATTGCCGCTTTGAATGTACGTCTGCACAGTATCAAGCCCAGCCTCTTCAAGCGCCGCTTTGAGCGCAGCCATTTTCATCATATTTTTGCCGCCGACATTGATGCCGCGCAGCAGCGCGATAGAAACCATCCATGTTCTCCTTTGCTTTTTCATATTTTATCATGATCAAAGGGGGAAGACCAACCCATAAAGCGGGGGAATAAAAAACCCCGCCGTTCGCAACGATGCGAAAGCGGGGCGTTGATTTACAAATAAGAAATGTCATCAATACTATCACGGCGTATACCACTTGACCTCCTGCCACGCTTCGGCATATTTGGATTCAAACTCACCGAGGTCATGATACACCGTGCATCTGTCCACTACGTCATCAGCAGGGTTGTAGGCGTTGTTATCGATATACCATTGGTCAACCATCTCCAGCGCCTTATTGTTGGGCGTGGAATAGCCGATGTATTCGGTGTTGACAGTGGCCACTTCGGGATCGAGCAGGAAGTTGATAAACGCTTCTGCTGCCGCCTGATGCTGGCTCGTCTTGGGAATCACCATGCAGTCGAACCACACATTGGAGCCTTCGTCCGGCACCACGTAACCAAGATCTTCGTTTTCCATCATAGAAAATACCGCGTCGCCTGAATACGTGACGCAGAGCGCGCCGCTGCCGTTGATCATGCTGTCACGCATTTCGTCGCCGCCGTAGCTTTGCACAATGGATTTCTGCGCTTTGAGCGCTTCCACGGCCTCGGCCAGCTGAGCTTCGTCACGCGTGTTGATGTCATAGCCGAGGTAGAGCAGAGCGACCGCAATCGAGTCTCTCATGCTGTCGTACATGTAGATCTTGCCCGCATACTGTTCATCCCAAAGTGCGGCCCAGCTTGTGGGCGGCGTGGGAACGAGTGTTTTGTTGTAGAGAATGCCGACAGTGCCCCATGTATACGGCACGGAATGTGCGTTGCCCGGATCGTAAGACTGCTTCAGGTTGAAATCATTCAAGAACTCCGCATTCGGAATGTTGTCGTAATTGATTTCACTGAGCTTGTCTTCGTTGATGAGACGTTCCACCATATAGTCAGACGGGAAAATCAGATCGAAGTCAGAGCCTTCGGTGGTTACGATCGTGTACATTTCTTCGTTGGATGCGACGGTGGTATAATTCACATCGATCCAGTCGTTCATCTCTTCGAACTTGGATATCAGCGAATCTTCAATGTAGTCACCCCAATTGAGCACGTTGATTGTCACCTTTTCTTTGCCGGAGGACGATGTGCTCCCGCAGCCGCCCAATAAGACGGACACAGCCAGAATGATCGTGACAAGAACGAGGACAGTTTTCTTCATCGGTTTCTCCTTAATAAAAGATTATGCGGCCGCATTGTCACGGCGTTTGTTCTTCTTTTGGCGCTTGTAGGCACCGTTTCTTGGTTGACTGCTCTGCGCAGCCAGCGCATCGGGGCTGCGCTTGTTGATGATGATCAGCAGCACGATGACCACCACAAACATGATCGCGCTCAGCGCGTTAATCTTGGGGTTAATGCCGAGCTTCGCCATCGAATAGATATAAACGGACAGGTTTGAGAGCGTGCCCTGTGTGGAGAAGAAGCTGATCACAAAGTCGTCAAACGAGAGTGTAAACGAGAGGATGAACCCTGTGACCACGCCCGGCATGATATCGGGCAGCACCACTTTAAACATCGCCTGACGCGGCGTGGCTCCCATATCGAGCGCTGCTTCATAAAGCGCGGTGTCCATGCTTCTAAGACGTGGCAGCACCGAGAGCACCACATACGGCAGACAGAACGTGATGTGCGCAATGAGCAGCGTCACATATCCGCGCGGGATTTTCAGAAGTATAAAGAGCAGCAGCATCGAAACGCCCGTCACAATATCGGCGTTGATCATCGGGATGTAGGTGCCGCTCAGCGTTAAAGACTTGGCATGCTTTTTCATGCCGTTGATGCCGAAGGCCGCCAGCGTGCCGATGACGGTGGAAATCAGTGAAGCAAGCAGCGCGATGCTCAGCGTCACGAATATCGCATCGAGTATGATGGGGTCGGTAAAAAGCTCACCATACCATTTGAGCGAAAAGCCGCTCCAGCGCGCCATTGTCTTGCTTTCGTTGAACGAAAAGACAATCAGCGTAATGATGGGCAGATATAGGAACAGCAGTATGATGCCGATGTAAAACCGCTTGGTCAATCGTCTCATAGCAGGTACCCCTCACCGTCCTTGTCGATGCGGCGCATGATCACCATACTGACGATCATCAGCAGAAACATGACCACCGCGAGAGCCGATCCGAATTCCCAGTTGCGCGCGGTTGTGAACTGGAATTCGATGAGGTCTCCGTACATAAAATAGTGCCCGCCGCCGAGGAGCTTGGTCACCACGAACGTGGTGATAGCGGGCATAAACACCATCACGATGCCCGAAATGATACCCGGCACACTCAAAGGAAGAATCACGCGTCCAAACGTTTTAAACTTATTGGCGCCAAGGTCGCTCGATGCTTCAAGCAGCGAACGGTCCATCTTCTGTATCGCTGTGTATATGGGCAGTATCATGAAAGGCAGGAAGTTATACAGCAGACCCATAATCACCGCGCCTTGCGTGTTGATAAGCTGCTGCGCGGGAATGCCGACGGCGGTTAGCAGCTGATTGATAATACCGCTGCTGTCAAGCAGGGCCTTCCACGCATAGGTTCGCAGCAAAAAGTTCATCCACATGGGCATCACCATCAGTATGATCACAACGCGTGCGGTGGAGGCGCGCAGCCGAGAAATGATATACGCCGCAGGATAACCGACGAGCAGACACACAAGCGTGACGATCAGCGCCGTGAGCACCGAATCGAAGAACGTTACGATATAATCGCCGGAAAACGCCTTGGCAAGGTTATCGAATGTCCACGCGTTTTGGCCGAGTGCGTAAAACAACGTAATCAGTATCGGCCCGATCACGAAAAGCAGCACCCAGCCTATGTACGGCGCGGAGAATATCTTGCGGTTCATGAATCCTCCTTTGGCATCAGGTGGATGCAATCCTTACCTATAAAGAAATGCGCGCGGTTGCCCTCGCCGGGCGTTTTGGTTGACTGTATGAGCCACACATTGCCGTTGTCATCTGTGATACGGATGTCATAATGGACACCCATGAAGACGGATGAAGTAACGGTACCGCTGACTTGGCCGCCGGATTTGACAAGTTCGATATCCTCGGGGCGCACCACAACATCGACGATGTCGTCCGCCGCAAACGGGTGGGGGAGGCAGTCAAACGTCGCACCCGCAAATTCCACACGCTCGTTGCCGAGATAACGCCCGGGAAGAATATTGCTCTCACCGATAAAATCGGCGACAAACGCGTTATTGGGTTCGTTGTAAATATCCTCGGGCGTGCCCACATGCTGAATAACGCCGTCCTTTAGTACCACGATCGTGTCTGAGAGCATCATCGCTTCTTCCTGATCGTGCGTGACATAAACAAAAGTCAGGCCGAGCTTTTTGTGCATGTTCTTCAGTTCGATCTGCATGGCTTTGCGAAGCTTTAAATCGAGCGCGCCCAGCGGCTCGTCCAGCAGCAGCAGCGAAGGCTCGCACACGAGCGCGCGCGCAATGGCCACGCGCTGCTTTTCGCCGCCCGAGAGCTTGCTAATGTGACGTTTCTCAAAGCCAGAGAGACCCGTCAGCGATAGTATCTCTGTGACCTTGGTTTTAATCTCATCCTTAGGAAGCTTCTTAATATTGAGCCCGAAGGCGATATTGTCGTACACATTGAGGTGCGGGAACAGCGCAAAATGCTGAAACACGGTGTTAACCTGTCGCATATACGGCGGCAGAGAGGTGATGTCTTTGCCGTCGAAAAAAACTTGTCCTGTATCCGGCGTCTCAAACCCGCCGATAATACGCAGAAGTGTGGTTTTGCCGCAGCCGGATGGGCCGAGCAGCGTTAAAAACTCACCCTGACGCACATACAGGTTGATGTTGCTCAACACTTCGCCCTTATCGAAGTCTTTGCTGATGTTTTTAAGCTCGAGTATCTTTTTCATACGTCGTTTCTCCAGGAAGCGCTAAAATGACGGCGGCGACGATACCCAGATCACCTTCGCCGTTTGATTGCTTGTGTTTTCAAGATAGTGCGTGTGTTTGGGGCTGAAGAAAAAGCTTTCTCCGCGTCTTACGCGCATCTGTTTGTCGCCAAGGTGCAGCGTGACGGTGCCCAGCAGCACATACCCAAACTCATCGCCTTCATGCGGGGGGTCGGGCCAGGTGGTGGCCTTGGGGTTCAGCGTCAGCAGAATCGGCTCCATCGAGCACCCTTGCGCGCCGGGCATCAGCCAGACGATTTCGGTGCCCTGCTCGGTATCCGTTTTGACGTACATATCCTGCTTTTTGTAGACGGTTTTCTGCTCCTGCACATCCGCAAAGAAATCCTTTAGGGTGGTGCCAAGGCATTCCAAGATATCTTCGAGCGTTGCGATGGAGGGCGACGTTAAATCTCTCTCCACCTGGGATATAAATCCCTTGGAAAGCTCGGCCCTATCTGCAAGATCTTCCTGTGTAAGTCCCAGCCGGATACGCAGGTCTTTCACTTTCTTTCCAATTTCCAAAGCACGCGGCCTCTTCTTTCAAAACACACTATATTAAACTTAAAGTTTACTCTTTGTAAACAAAGCAAATATATTAAAGCATATGCAACTGGGCTTCGTCAATAAGAAAATAGGCGAAATTTGGCGAAAATGAGAGGTAGCTTTTCGCAGCTGCCAAAGCCAATGCTGAAGAGTTTTAAGCGTCGACTTAAAGGGCTGGTTTTCGTGCGCCGCAGTGCTGTTGAAAACCGAAGCAGCGCAATGCCATTACTTTTAACCTCCTTGTCTATATGGGATAACAGCTAATGATAAAGATCTGACTGAGTATTGAAAAAAGCAGCTTCTCAGTGCAAAATCCATGGAAAGCTTCACTTCGTTGCATGCTAAAATAAAAGGCTCCTTTGGAGAGGAGCTGTCAGCGTAAGCTGGCTGAATATTGATTAACAATACGCAATTCTGCGCTGATAAAGATAATATTATCAATTCATTTTGCATGATGCATTATACAGAAATATAACAAAAATATAAAAACTAATCCATTTAAAGATTTATATCCCAGTTATTTATGGTTGATGATTTAAAGATCGATATGCTATTTTTATAATAAGGGTTTTTATAAGTTATAATTTTGTGCAGAATATTTATATTCTTATTTACTATTACTTAAAATAATGAAAAAGTCAGTTGATCATAAATATTGAAAGGACGATTATCTTTTTGCAGACAAGTATTCTGGAATGGCTGGAAGCATCCGCCGAAAGATATCCGAATAAAACAGCGTTCTCTGATGATAAAAATGAAATCAGCTTTGCACAGACAATGTTCGGTGCAAAAGCGATAGGCAGCTGCTTGTCTGAAATGGTCGAGCCGGGCAATCCGGTAGCAGTGCTGACAGGCAGACACACATTCACGCCGGTTTGCTTCTTTGGCGTCCTTTATTCGGGCTGCCATTATGTTCCGCTTGATCCCGAAAGCCCGGCAGAGCGTTTGAATGCTATACTGAGCAGGCTCAGTAAAAAGGTAATACTGACAGATAACGCACATTTACCGCTGGTGAATGAGATTCATTTTACCGGTAAAGTTATCCTCATGGAGGACGCGCTGCAAACGCAAATCACGGAGACGCAGCTGCAATATATTCGTACTCAGGTTACCGATCTTGATCCGCTCTATGTCATTTTTACATCCGGTTCAACCGGTATCCCCAAAGGCGTGGTGACGTCGCATCGCGCCATGTGCAATTTTATCACGGGTTTGACAGATGTTCTTAAAATCGATCATACCGATGTGATCGGCAGCCAGGCTCCTCTGGATTATGTGGGGGCAGTGAAAGACATATACACCGGCTTGCTCACAGGCGCCTGCGTTGTGATCATTCCCAAAACTTATTTCACCGTCTCAGAAAATCTGTTTCATTTTTTAAATGAGCATAAAGTCACCTCGATTGCATGGACAGTTACCGCTTTGGTTTTGCCAACGACACAAGGCATTTTTGACGATTCCATTCCGCCCAGATATCTCAAACGCGTTGGCTTTACCGGATTGGTCATGCCCTGTAAATATCTAAGGGTTTGGCAGCAGAACCTGCCCGGTGTCAGGTTTATTAATCTGTACGGGCCGACAGAGGTGACCGCTTGCTGTTCCTATTATGTTGTGGACGGACTTGTCAATCACGATGATACGCTGCCTATAGGTATTCCTTTCAAGAATTATAATATGTTTATACTCAAAGAAGACAATACAAAAGCGAAACCCGGAGAAATGGGAGAGCTTTGTGTGGGCGGTATTTCCATAGGCCTGGGGTATTATGACGATGCCGAGCTTTCTTCTCAAATATTTATCCAAAACCCTTTGCATAACCTGTACAGAGATATGATTTACAGGACGGGAGACCTTAGCATACAGCGTCCTGACGGTGTATTTGAGTACCACGGCAGGCGGGACCGGCAAATTAAGCTTCACGGTTATCGGATTGAGCTCGGAGAAATAGAAGAATCGCTCAAAGCACTCAGTGATGTTGATGACGGCTGCTGCTTATATGATGCAGAAAATGAACGCCTCTTCTTATATTACAGCGGCAGCGCATCGGTTAAAGAGATTGCTGTCGCATTGCGAAAAAGGCTTCCGGCTCATATGATTCCGCGAAAAATCATCAGGCTCGAGACGTTGCCGCTGATGGCGAATATGAAAGTAGATATTCAAAAGCTCAAGAAAATGATGACGGAAGGCAGCTGTGACAAGAGGCAGGAGAAATAATTGATAATTATAGAAAGCATGGCGCAATTAGAAGCATTGATTGAAAAAGCGGAGCAATCGCAGGATAAGCCTATCAACAACTTTTATCTCTATGAAGACGATGTTGCTCGTCTCATCGGGCAGCGCAGGCTTTATTGTCAGGTTGTCGGGACAAGCTTTGCTGTTTACAGTGATGAGGGCGCTTATTATCAAATGTATTTTTTTGCGGATAAACAAAAGCCTGTCGGTGCGTGTCATACCGAAAAGCCATTGGTCTGTGAGGTGCTCTTTCGTGAAGGGGACAAAGAGGGGATTTTAAAAATGAAGGAAATGCTCAATGAATTCAGCATCCACAAAACGAGCGCAATGGTGACATGCCGGGTTAAGGATATAGAACAATCGCTGAGATGCCAGTACGATGAAGCCAAACACGCTGCGGCTGAAAAGCAGATTTTTGTCAGAAACGCTGCCGAGAAAGACCTTCCCGCTCTGAAAGGGCTTTGGTCATATCTAGATCCTCTGGATTTTAAATATATGAATACGCAAGAGCTTGAAGCGTCTTTCATCAAAAAAGAGATTACTGTGGCTGAAAGCAGCGCTGCCGGGATTTGCGGCACAGTATGGAGAACAAAAAAGGGCCATACATCCTTACACAAACAGCTTGCCGTGAGTGAGACTATGCGGGGACACGGAATCGGGCGGCTATTGGTGCTCGATTCACTGATGCGGGATATCGCTGAAGGCGCAGCGGTCCGGTCTTGCTGGCTGGATATTAAAAACAATGCGACTTTGAGCCTGCATAATGGCATTGGTTTTGTATCTGCAAACAAACTCAGTGTGCAATTGACATTATAACAACAAATGGGAGGCAGAATGATGGAAAAATTATTGGAAATACTCAATGAAATCCGTCCGGATGTGGATTTTGGAACGGAAAAAGCGCTGATTGATGACGGGATTATCGACTCTTTTGATGTTGTCAATATCGTTTCGGAATTGGCCGACGCTTTTCACGTGAAGATCACGGTGAGGCATCTGAAACCCGAGAACTTCAACTCTGCTGAAGCCATGTGGGCATTGGTTCAGACACTCTCGGAATCATAAGATGAATTATATATCACTGACTTTTCCGCTGTTTGTTGCCGTCGTTTTTCTGTTGTATTTTACAACACCGTTAAAATGGCGCTGGACTGTGCTGCTAATGGCGAGCTACGCGTTCTATTTGCTGGCTGATGTCAGAAGCCTGATATATATCATCATCACAACGGCGATAACCTTTTTTGCGGCGAAGACCATTGGGGGCATTAACAAGCGGACGAAAGAAACTCTCAAGCAAAACGATTCGATATGGAATCCGGACCAGCGCAAAGTGTTTTCACGAACACAGCGAAATAAAACCCGCGGTGCGCTGGTTTGTACGCTGCTGCTGGTTTTCGGCATCCTTGGCTTTTTAAAGTATTACAACTTTGTGGCGGACAACTTAAGCCAATTTTTTGGGTTGCCGGAAAACATTTGGAATCTGAACATTCTGCTGCCAATCGGCATCTCTTTTTATACATTTCAGTCAACCGGCTACTTAATTGATGTGTATCGGGATGCGTATAAGCCGGACACAAATATTGCAAAATACGCCCTTTTCACCAGTTTCTTTCCGCAGATACTTCAAGGGCCGATCGGCCGTCATGACGAGCTGGCCTCGCAGTTAACGGCACCGAACAAATTTAGTTATACAAATTTGAAATCCGGCCTTCAACTGGTGCTTTGGGGATATTTTAAGAAATTGATCATTGCCGACCGCCTCGCCATACTTGTGGCATCCGTTTATGACAGCGGCGGCCGATATGGATTTTTCGCCAACACATTGGCTATTTTGGCATACGGACTCCAAATCTATTGCGATTTTTCGGGCGGTATCGATATCTCACGCGGTATTGCAGAAGTGATGGGTATCAAAATGGCTGAAAACTTCAAACGGCCATACTTTGCTCAGACAGTGTCTGAGTTCTGGCGGCGCTGGCATATCACGCTCGGCAATTGGACGAGGGAGTATGTTTTTTACCCCGTGGTTTTGTCTAAGGGTGTTTCAAGCCTTGCCCGCAAGTTAAGAAAATGGCCCGGTAAACATGCCGCAAAGGTAATCCCTGCCTGTATTGCCACCTTGATATGCTTTTTGATTATCGGAGTCTGGCATGGTGCCGCATGGAAATACGTGTTTTACGGATTATACTACGGTTTGCTGATATCGCTGGCCCAGCTTCTCACGCCGTTCTTCAATAAGCTGGCAGACAGATTAAAAATCAACCGCGAATGCTTCAGCTGGAGGTTGTTTAGCATGCTGCGGACGCTGCTCCTTGTTTCAATAGGCCGCTGCTTTGTTCGAAGCGGTGGTTTTATGGACGGCTTCAATATGCTGTATGCTTCGGTGACCCGCTGGGATCCGTGGACGTTATATGACGGAACGCTGTTAAAGCTGGGACTGGATCAGTACGATTATAATGTTTTGTTATTCGCCATATTGGCATTGCTGGTTGTGGGTATTTTGCAGGAAAGAGGTTTGGAGATCCGAAGGGAAATGCATAAACAAAACTTGTGGTTTAAAGCGGCGATAACCTTAGGGGCTATCATTGTGATCCTCATATTTGGTATCTACGGGTCTGCTTACAACGCTTCAAGCTTTATATATGCACAATTCTGAAGGAGCTGAGCACATGAAGAAGTTCTTAAAAGGCAGCATATTCATTGCGATTGTGATCGTTGTTGTGATTATTCTCAACGATATATATTCAATTAAGTACACCAGGTATTTAAATCAATGGAGCGATACATCGACGGTGACGAACTTTTATAATGAGCCGGAAGATAGCTTGAATGTGCTTGTTTTGGGGACGAGTACCAACGCGAGCGGCATACAGCCTGCGGTGATATGGAACGAACGGCAGATCACATCGTATAATCTTTCTACGGAGCGGCAGTTTTCTCTTGCGGCTTATTACCTTCTGAAAGAATCGCTGAAGTATCAGCATCCGGACGTTGTCGTCATCAATGCACGGTGGATCACCACTCGATATGATCGTGAAGAAGATCAGGCGGAAATCGACAGCGACAACGCAGCGCTTCACCTTGCTCTTGATCATATGAAATTGTCTGAGGTGAAGATTCAAGCTGCGATGGATATCGCGGCTCAGAGCAAAACACAAAGCGCTATTGATTATATATTGCCGTTGACCTTATATCACAACCGGAATGATCTTAAAAAGAACGATTTTGATTTTTCTTATTTGTCCGAGCAGCATGACCTGAAGGGCAGCTCCATTCTATTGAACACATTCACAACAGTGCCAAGCTCCATTGAGCAAGGCAGTTCTGAAGAGCCATCCGCCTATGATTATTCGGGCATCGGCCCGGTGTACGTTCAAAAAATGATTGACCTTTGCAAGGCAAACGGCATCGATGTCCTGCTGCTGTCACTGCCGATCCCGTTCTGGGATTTGCCGAGCCATCAGGCGGTGCAGGCTTTTGCGCAGAAATATGGCGTTCAGTATCTTGATATGAATACAAAACAAGTCAGCAAGGAAATCGGAATAGACGGGGAGAACGACTTCGCGGACGAAATTCATGAAAACATATACGGATCATACAAGACGTCAAGCTACTTGGCGAAATACCTTGCGGAGAACTATACATTCGATCAAAAGCTTTCAGGCGTGATTGCAGAATCGTTCGATAACAGCTATGCCGTTTATAAGGACTATTTGGATACGTATCCTACCATCGGCGCATTGAAGAGTATCGACAAGCTGGATGCGTATCTTTCGTCTTTTGCCCGCCCGAATGATAATATCGTGATCATTTCTGCAAAAGATGAGTTTTCCGCGAACTTATCGGAAGGGCAAAAAGCAGCGATGCATGCGCTGGGTTTGCAAACCGACTTTAATAAAGATATCTACAGATATTCTTATCTTGCGGTTCTGGATTCCGGAAATGTCGTGTTTGAAGAATGCACGCCGTCAGAAATCACATACGAACATAAAGTGACATCGGATGAATATTTCAGTGTGGTCAGCGGGGGCATCATCTCCAGCAATATTTCTTCTGTAAAACTCGCGGATAAAGAATACTCGCTTGATTTACGGGGGTTGAATATCGTTGTTTACAGCAAAAAATTAGGGTATGTGATCGACAGCGTCAACTTCGATACCCATGCCGGGACGGATGTCCAGAGAGATTAAGCGGTTTATGAGCGCTGCGGATGCAATCTTACAGCAATACCATCGGTAAACGGTTAGAGTGTCAGAGTAATCTTTTAGGGGTCTCTCAAATGACGGCCCATAAAAAGCGGCTCGGGAGCCGCCGCCATCAGGTGACCGGGGATATTAAACCGGAGTGATACAGTTAACGTGCTATATTGGGCCATGCGCTTACGTACTATCTTTTGGTATAAGCATAGTCTTTTTGGTTTTAAGGGCAGCCCGGGGCAACTGCTTAGCGGGTGAATTTAAACACTATATAATGCAAAAAAGCAAGGTGCTGTTCATTGGCATCTCGCTTTTTTTAAATCATTGATTTTGGATTGAGTGGGTTGCGGCAATCTTCGCGGGTTGATGCATCTGCGCAGAAGGCGCATAGAACTCAGTATTCCGATACCTTCGTGTAATCAGAAGCGTTTTTGAACATCGTATCCGTCATGCCTGCGGAAGCATCCAAGGTGGTATCAATCACATGCCAGCCGCCGTCCAAGTACACCTCATTCCACGCGTGATAGACGGACGGGTTGGCGTTCGCATAGCCTTTGACGAGCTTGGCGGGGATGCCGATGCTGCGCAGCATCGACGCGAGCAGAGAGGCATAATCGTAGCAAATACCCTTTTGCGTTGCGTATGTCTCTTCAATATCGGGCACGTAATTGTAATCGACGTTTTGGGTTTTCTCGTTATCGTATTTGATGTGCGTACAGATGTAAATGTATAAATCACGCGTGCATTCGTGCAGCAGGTCGTCGTCCGAGGCGTGCTCCAAAGCGGGTGCGATGATCTTTTGAACATCCCGGATGGGCGTCATGCCGGTGTTCCACCTGACATTTTGAACGGCATTGAGATAAGGGACTGTGTCGCTGCTGAGTGAAACGGTGAACGCTTTGGAATCGACTTCAAAATAATTGCTGCCCGACTCATTCTGCAATATGCGCGCTGTGTAATCGCCGCTGCCGAATTGCATAGAAAAGTCTTCAATGCTGCCGTCTGCTTTGAGATTGTATTCCACGTGCCGATCGCCACGGAGCACCTGAAGCTTGTGCTTCACATCCGCCTGCTTCACATAGCAGATGCGGAGCAGCCCCCGGGCTGTGTAATCCGTGCAGATCGTCTCAGCCGGCTTTTCATCGGGCGGCAATTCGGGGCTGTGAAGCCGCTGCGAAAATAGAGCGTCGATTTCATTGTCAGACAATGTTGTTGCATAGCTGCCGTTGCAGCCCATCAGGGTGATAGCCAAGCAAAAGGCCAGCAGCATGAGTGTGATTTTTTTTGTCATGATCGTTCCATCCGAATAAAATTTATCATTTTCAGCCGGTTTTCTTAGTCTCATTAAATATAAACAAAAATCGGATTTTTATAACGCTGATCTCGTTGCGCAGTGATTGAGAATCAACGGGTATGAAGACGCGTTATGGCTTTAAACGAAGGCATTGGCAAACGTAATCAAACCCGATCACTGCTTCAAACATCCGATAAGGTATGATACAATCGGCTTAAGCACGCTGGCCAGTGTCTCAAGCTTAGGTTGATCGTATCACCTTCCTCCGCATAGTCGGCTGGCGGCGATATAGGTTAATGCCGGAATGAACAGATGAGGTGATGTGATGTTAAACGATAAGATTAAAAACAGAATGCCCGGAATCATGACATACGGCCTAACGCCGCCGAAGCAGGAAAACAGCCATGATAAGCTTTTGGAGATCGCCCAAAAGCAAACGGAACGAATCAACAGAATCGATGTGGATGCGCTGGTGATTTACGATATTCAGGACGAAGCGGACAGAACCAATGATCAAAGAACGTTTCCGTTCATGGAAACCGTCGATCCGGGCGTGTACGCCGAAAACTATCTGGCGGCCGTTAATCTGCCCAAAATTGTATACCGGTGCGTCGGGAAATACACAAGGGAACAGCTGACCGAATGGACAGATACGGGGCAGAGAGTCTATTCCGTCTTTGTTGGCGCGGCATCGAAGACCCAGCAAGTGAAGCTGAGCTTGAAAGACGCTTTGCGGCATTTTTCAGAGAAGGGCAATCTGGTGCTCGGGGGCGTTACCATACCGGAACGCCACATGACGCGTAAGGATGAACACTTAAAGGTGATTCGTAAGAGCTTGGATGGGTGCAAATTCTTCATATCTCAGGTGACTTACAACGCGCAGGCCGCCAAAGATTTTTTATCCGATTATTATTACTATTGCGAAGAGAACCGCATTGACATGGTGCCGATTCTTTTCACGCTCACGCCCTGTGGGTCGGTGAAGACGCTTGAGTTTATGAAATGGCTCGGGATCAGCATCCCGAGATGGCTTGAGAATGATCTGCAGCATTCCAAGGATATATTAGAGCGGTCGCTTCGGTTATCCAAAGACGTTTTTCTGGAGATCCTTGCGTTTTCCAAAGAGAAGAGTATTCCGGTCGGCTGCAATATCGAGAGCCTATCCACGAGAAAAGTGGAAATCGAGGCGTCCATACAGCTGGTTAAAGACATTGGAAAGATTCTTCACACTTGAACAAACTTTTGTGTCATCAAGGGATAGTTAGCAGGTTCTATCATGCAGCATGTTGTCTTCCCGGCATGAAAATATTCTCGTTGGTTTTCTGCGTCATGCAGGCAGCAGTGAAATCATTTGGCCGATTCGAGATCGAGCAGAAAGCCTTTGATATCAAGGCCTCCTCTATAGGCTTCGGCTTTTGAGCCCTTATGAACCACACGGTGGCACGGAATCAGCAGCGGCAGCGGGTTTAATTTCATTGAGGTGCCCACGGCGCGCATGGCCAGCGGGTATCCGGCCGCGAGGGCCACAGACGAATAAGAGGCGGTGCCGCCATAAGGAATGCCGATGGTGGCCCGGTAAACGGCCTGACGGAACGGTGTGCCCGGAAGCAGCATCGGCAGAGAAAAATCGCGGCGTGTGCCCGCGAAATATTCGGCAGTCTGCACAGCAAAGGGGAGTGTATCGTCATACACGGCATAGTGCCTCGGGCAGGGTTCGTCCGGAAACAGCACGCGCTGAATTATGCCGTTTTCATAGAGCGCTGTGAATACGCCGAGCGGCGTTTGAGCGCGGCAGGCTATTCGTTTTATCGTATCGTCACACTTCATCGCAATTCTTCTCCTTCAAGCTCTTTTGCATGCAACCAAAATCGTTGAACTCTTTGCATAGGTGAAAACCCGCTGCGGTGTACATGGCCGGGTGCCCGTGGTAGTGCGCTGCGCACGAATCGTGCTTGAGCACAGGATAGGCTTCCATAATGTCATAGCCTTTTGCGGCGAGATTGCGGCAGGCATAATCGAGCAGCGCCCGCGCGATACCCCGGCGGCGAAATGCCGGGTCAATCACAAAGCAGGTGACGGCGCCGATGCGACTGCCGTTCTCGCAGGGCGTTTCGAGCGACGCAAACCGCGCGTAAGACGCTTTGTCACCCGCATTGCACCAGCCGACAACCGTCTCGCCATGATAGGCTAGGCAGCCGTTCAGTGTGCCGTTTTGAATCATGCGGATTGCGTCCTTGCGGTTGGTATTGCCGCCGCGCCGCATCCATTCCTCATCGCTGAGGTCATAATGATTGAAAACGCAGTAGCAGCCCGCCCAATCGGGGTTGTCACAAAACGCCCGATTATCAAAGAAATCGAGATAGTCATCAAGCCGCGAAGGGCTCAGCGCTTCAATATGAAGAGTCATACCGCACCGCCTGTATCATTTATATATGCATAGTCTATCATTGTCAAAAAGCGGTGACAAGTTTTCTAAAGGTAAACGAAAGAACCGGCCTTATGAGAAGACCGGTTCAGAGTGTCAAAAAAGCCTCTTATCGTGGCCCCCTCTGACGACTACCCTATAAGGGTGGATCGGGGGCTGTCACCGATAGGTGACTGGGGGAGAGAAGATGGCTTGAAAACGATCACTCCCTCTGGCACTTCGTGCCACCTCCCTCGTCTGAGGGAGGCTTAAATACACTTTATCGACAGCCTGAACCGGCCTTATATGAAGACCGGTTCAGCCAAATGCTCTGTTTATTCTTTTTCGCTGGGGAATACCACCACGAGCATCATCTTAAACGGCTCCGCCGCTTCGAGTGCGTGGGGGATACCCGCGGGCATTACAATCGTTTGTCCGGCGCTCACAGTATGAACGCTGCTGCCCACTGTGATCGAGGCGGTGCCGTCAAGCAAGTATACGAGCGCATCGCCCTTGGACTCATGTGAGCTGATTTCCTCACCTTTGTCGAACGCGAATAGCGTGATGCTCACGGCTTTGTTCTGCACGAGCGTGCGGCTCACAATCTGGCCGGGCTGGTAGGTGACGAGCTCCGCCATCACAAGCGCTTTATCCATGTCAATATTTTTGAGTATATTCATGTCCTGACCCCTTTCTTAAATCGATGCTGATACAATCAGCCCTTTATGACATATCCGACACAAGCCGTTTTTCTCCGCTGATCTGCTGCACGGGCGCAATGTCCTGCGTGACCTCGAGCGTTCCTAAGTATTCACCGTCAGCGTCTCTCACCGCGAAGTAACGGATATAAACGAGTTTTTCTCCCATACGTATCCAAAAATCCTCGTGCGTCTTTTTGCCTGCCTTGAAATCGTTCACAATGCCTTCCACAATGTGCACGCTGGCGGGCGGGTGACAATTGGAAACCTTGCGTCCGATGATGGCCCGCGTGCGCGGGAACACACGCTCTGCGCCCTGTGAGAAGTATTTCACGTTATCGTCTTTATCCACGAATGTGATGTCCACGGGCAGCGTATCGAGCAGCGCGATAATTTCTTGGGATGTGAGCACGCCGGTGGGCAGATGGATGGCACCCTCCTGCGCGGGAACCACGGGCGCATCCGCCTTGGTTTCGGCAGGCTGCCAGGAAGGCGGCTCCTCAATCAAGCAATAGCCGATATCACGGCTCTCATCTGCGATGCGCTTCCACTCCTGAAGCGTCAGCGTATCGAGCAGCATGGGCAGCAATATATTTTCTTCTTTGAATATCATCTCTTCTGCGCGAGAGACCGCTTCGTGTACCGCGGTGGTCAACGCGTCCGCGTCGCCATCGAATACGGCGGCAGCCGATGCGGCTGTTTTGATCAGCGTGCGTATCTCATCATCCACGCCCCACATCACCTTGGGCGGTGCGGTGATGCCGTACTGCTCAAGATATGGGAAAAGCAGGTTTTCCTTTCTCAGATAGTGCTTATGGATTTCTGTTAACAGCCTTAAGTCGCTCAGCAACGCGTCCGCGCTTTTATCGGTGCCGTCGGCAAGCGCCTGCAAGTGCGGGCGTATACGCCGGCTGATCAATACTTGGATGGCCCGGTTCTCCTGAACAAGCGTGTGCGCGGGGTGTCCGGGCGTTTGGGACGCTTCAGCGGGTTTATGGAAATCGTCAATGGAGCCTTTGAACACCGCCGCGTGCACATCGCACAGACGCTGCACCTGCGAAACGGGCAAGCCTTCCGAGATCAGCGCCTGCTCTGCCTCGGATATCTCGGATGCGGAAACGCCGCTGAACGCTTTGTCAAACTGTGATTTGACTTCATCCACCGTTTTGCCCGCGTGCAGATCAGACAGCAAGTTTTTGATGACTTTTTTTCTGTATTCCCGGTTGTTGATTTCCTGGCTCATTTTTCCCTCCTAATCGCAGATAAGATAGCCGCGCTCTTCCAGCATGGACTTAATCACATCGAGATCAATTTTCTTGAGCGCCGCGCCCTTGGGAATGGTCATAAACCGTCCCGCTGTGCTGAGCATGCCGGGCTTTGTGATATCCGTGAACCCCAGCTGTTTTAATATGTCGGCGAGCCCTTCGTGCTCGCTGCACAGCGTGTAGACGGACTGCTTTAAATCAAGTGTTCTCGTTTCCATATTCTTTTATCCCCGCAATTCTCTTGCCGTATTCCGCACACTCAGCCAGTGCCGCGCTGTCCGGCTTCCATAACGCTTTTTTTCCTTCCACCGTTTCAAAACCGCATTCCTTAAGCTTATCAGTCAGCTGGCTGACGGCTTCACCGCTCCAGCCGTAGCTGCCGAATGCCGCAGCGCTCTTGGCGGTAAATTTGAGCCCTTTGATCATCTCCAGCAGTCCGCCGATGGAATAAAGATAGCCCCTGTTAATCGTGGATGAACCGATGAGGATCATTTTTGAGCGGAATATCTCGGTGATGATGTCGTTCTTGTCTTCATTCGCCGCATTAAAAAGCTTCACCGTCACACGGCCGTCCTGTTCGGTAATGCCCGCCGCTATCGCTTCTGCCATGAGCCGGGTTGCGCCCCACATGGAGTCGTACACGATCGTGATCTGGTTTTCCTGATAGGCGTTTGCCCAGGCAAGATAGTGATGCACGATCTGCGTGGGATCGTCTTTCCATATCACACCGTGGCTCGGACAGATCATAGTAACCGGCAGACCAAAGCCCAACACCTCATTGATCTTTTTGGTTACGAGCGGTGAGAACGGCGTTAAGATATTCGCGTAATATTTGATGGCCTCGCTGTAAAGCTCCGCCTTGTCCACTGTATCGTTGTAGAGCGATTCGGTGGCATAATGCTGGCCAAACGCGTCGTTGGAGAAGAGTATGTTATCACCTGTCATATAAGTGAACATGCTGTCCGGCCAGTGAAGCATGGGCGCTTCTACAAATATCAGCTTGCTGCTCCCAAGGTCCAGCGTATCTCCGGTTTTTACCGGGACAAAGTTCCAATCCGCATTATAATGCCCTTTGAGAGACTTAATGCCGTTGGCCGTACAGTAAATCGGCGTGTTTGGAATATGACGCATGAGCTCCGGCAGCGCGCCGCTGTGATCCACCTCCGCGTGGTTCGCGATGACATAATCAATGTCCTTGAGGTCAATCTCTTCGCTGAGCCGTGCTACGAATTCTTTGTCAAAGGGCTGCCAAACCGTATCGATCAGTGCGGTCTTGCCGTCCCGAATGAGATAAGAATTGTAGGACGAGCCTTTGCGTATGGAGTATTCGTCGCCGTGAAACCGCTTGAGTTCCCAATCCACCTTGCCAACCCATGTCACCCTGTCTGTCAACATTTTTCCCATTCTGAAGACCTCCTTTTTTTCTCCTTGTTTTTAACATAACATAAGAAGGAAATTCTATGCGTTGCATTTGCAACAAATCATTTATAATAATAAACGTTTGAGATTGTTAAGAAACGGGGTAAACAACTTCCTTATAAAAAGGATACGTTAGGTATTGAAAACAAGTTTGCTTTTGACCTCAAAATAGGGACTTGTGATTCATAAAGAAATCATAGTTTTTTCACGAATGGCGTAAGGAGAAGCCCTGCGCTTGGCAGGGCTTAAATCATGCAGAATACGGATTATATGCAAGGTGACATCAACTGTCTCTTTGAGCAATGTAAGCGGATATGTTTGTATACTCTGTTTGTGAAATCCTTCCCGCTGTACCGCTGCCGAAATAGGCCACATCATCAATGGCGAGCCACCTTGATTTTTGGCCGTATTTGAAATTCGAAATACAGTTACAGCCCAATTGCCGGGCAGAATCCGCAAGGCTTCTTTTCACATCGTTGAGGTTTTTCAGCTGAGCGCCAAGCTTAAAGCTCAAGTCAACACAAACCGGTGCAACGGGCTGCATGTCCGGCAGATCACATTCTATAAATACAACATTGTCAAAGATGGTCGGATAACCTTTCATCAGCTCTCACGTTCCATAACGGCGATAAACTCCTGCCGTGTCACCCCGAACCCAGGGATATCAGCCGTGGCGCAGGAAATCAAGCGCCATCCTTGCTGGGCATACGCATTAAGGGCATCCTGAAGCTTTTGCGGGTCGAATTTACCTGAAAACCACTTGTCTTTCATGGTCAGCACAAAGTATTGTTTCATATTATATACCTTCCTTTATGTTTTTGAAGGCGTTGAAAACACAGTGAACATTCATGAATACGGAATGATAATATTGGTATAATTATAGCCAATGATACGTGTAAAAACAAGGCTTAATTAGTCGATATGACACTCGTTACAATATATTTTGTCGAAAGTAATAAAATTGAGAAACATCCAAAAGTGCTAAAGCACCGCGAGCAGTTCGCCCATCTCACTCGCGATGCCGGGAGAGACGGCGGCAAAGCTTGCTCGCTCACCCAGTTCGCTGATCGGCGGCAGCGGTTTGCCGTCAAAGCCGAGCAGTGACGCGCCCGCTTCCTGCGCAATGAGCCGCCCCGCGGCAGATTCAATAAAAGACTGCCCACGTCCGGCTGCCGCGTCAATGCGTCCTGCCGCCATCAGGCAGAGCTCAAGCGAGAACGCCGCACCGCTGCGCACGTTCTGCACCTGAGAAACAAGATCGCGCAGGGCATTTTCGCGCGCGGTACGCAGCGTAGCGTGATCAAGCGACATATACGCATCGGTCACGCGTTTGCAGCGCGATACGGCCAAACTTTTGCCGTTTATATAGGCACCGAGGCTTTTTACCGCGTGATATAACTCCGCGTGAGATGGGTCGTACACCATGGCGGCTTTAAGTTCTCTTCCTTCTATATAGGCGGCGGCAATGCACCAGCCGCGCAGACCGCGCTCGTAAGCGCTGCGGCCGCAGAGCGAACAGACGGCAAAACACGCGCCTTCATGAAAGGCGGTTTGCCCGGCATAGTCGTCCAACAGCTGTTGGCTGCGCGCAATCGCCGGCACGGCCAGGCCGTCGGCCAGCAAAACGACCGGTTCATTCTGCTCGGAGAACCATTCCTTCAGCAGCGCCTGAAGCACCGCTTCTCCCGAACCGTCCGCATTGCCCGCCTTCAGTGCGTCCGCCGCCGCGAACAAGGCATCCTTCATATAATAAACGGCTTGTTTTTCATACATGATTTGAGCCTCAACTTATCTATGATGGCTCGATTATATCACATCTTCACGCAAGTTCATAAAAAAAGACAGAGACACCATAAAACCGTTATTCCAATCGCCAACATGTATGGTATAATCAGACATCAAAAGGATTATTCGGAGGTTATCATGATAAAACGCGCACTCATACTGTTTTTGATATTATCATTGGCTTTGGTGTTTACCGGCTGCCTGAATATTCATATCGGCGATGGTAAAATGGTTGTCGGCAACGGGGAAATGACATCAAAGACAGTGCCGGTTGAGCAGGGTGTGACCGGCCTTAATAACATGGGGTCGATTGATGTGGTCATCGACCCGGCACTGGACGGCGAAGCGGTGATTGAAGGTGAGAGCAATATCATTGACTTGGTTAAGCTTGAGCAGGACGCGAGCGGCGCGCTCGCGGTTTCGTTTAAGGACAATGTGAGCATCTCGATGAGCAGGGGCGTGACGGTGCGTATACCGGCTGTGAATGGCGGCACCATTCAGTTAGATGGCAGCGGCAGCATATCACTTGAGGGCAGCAGTGCACTTAAAGGCGACAGCTTCAGTGTGCGTGTGATGGGAAGCGGTGATATCCGGCTCATGACAGAGGCTGCAGAGGTTTATGCGATCATAAACGGCTCCGGCAATGTGAATCTGGATGTGAAGACGCAGCAGCTTATCGCGAACATAGAAGGCTCCGGAGATATTTCGGTTAAAGGTTCCGCAGACCGCGTCAAGGCATCCATCAACGGCTCGGGGAATATCGATACTCTGGACTGTGCTGCAAGCTCTGCCGATGTGATGGTGGCGGGCAGCGGCGATATTGCCGTCAATGTGTCGTCTGAACTGACCGGCAGCATTAGCGGGAGCGGCGATGTGTTTTATACCGGCAATCCCGGCACCGTATCGGTATCAAGCAACGGCAGCGGTGATTTGATTAAACGCTGAAATGAATGATTTTGAAATTCGCGACTTGCAGCCCGAAGAGCTGCCGCTGCTCATAGAATTCTTATATGAAGCCGTGTACCGGCGCGAAGATCAGCCGCCGTATCCGCGGGAGATCATCGACAAACCGGCTGTCCGCGTTTACATCGAAGGCTGGGGGAGACCGGACGATATCTGTCTTGCGGCGCATGCGGACGGCGGCATGGCGGGCGCCGTATGGACACGGCTGATGACCGGCAATGCCAAGGGGTTTGGGTATGTGGACGATGAAACGCCCGAGCTGGCTATTGCGCTGCATAAACAGTACAGAGGCCAAGGCCTCGGCACGGCGCTGATGACCGCGATGATTGACCGGCTGACAAATGCCGGATACAGCCGTGTTTCGCTGAGCGTCAGCAAAGAGAATCCGGCTTGCCGATTGTATACGAGGCTCGGGTTTGCAGTGGCAAACGAAGACGAAAAGGATTATCTGATGGTACTGGAGCTGGGCTGAGACAACAGCATGCAGCGCTGTCCGCACAACAAAAAGAACGTTGCGGAGACCAGGTGCACTTGCCACTATCGTCGGTGGGAGAGTACCGCAGATAAACGGCAGGTGGATGAAGATTTGTGACATGCGGGTTTGTGTCGTCGTTGCCGCCGGGCTTTTCTCATTGGCATTCGTCTGCATAACCAGATGAGTGGCTCTAAATCAATAAAATTAAGGAATGTGCAAGTATGAGCAACTGTGTGCTTGTAGCCGTGAAGTATACGGTGAAGCCAGGCAAACGGGATGAATTCTACAAAAAGGTCGCTGGAGAGGGGATCATTGAGGAGTCGAAGGCGGAAGCGGGCAATTTAAAATACGAGATTTCCGCCTCACTGGATTCGCAGGATGTTCTGTGTCTCCTTGAAATTTGGGACAGCACCGAATCACAAATGCTGCACGGACAGACACTGCATTATCAGAAGCTGCAGGCTCTGAAAAACGAGTATGTGACAAATGTGGCTATTGAGAAGTATCTGATCAGCGAAAGAATATAATAAGCTGATTTTTACTTATAAACATGTGAGGATGCGGCTCTGTATCCGGCAGATATTTTTTTGCCATTTGAGTGCCGATAGCCCAGCCTGTCTATATAAAAAGGTTGCCGTATCCCACACGCGTTGAGCTGAATCCTACCGGATTTGGAGAAACCGCATGGCGGCGATATTTGACCCGATATCACAAAAAGTGATATTTTATATGCGGCAATAGGGCCCCGAAAAGAAGCCTGCGCCGCGTTCAAAAATAAACCGCAAAATTTCGCGCTTTGGATGTCATAGACATTGACAATGGGGCATGCATGTGTTAGATTACCAATAGCGCTGTGTGAAAAGGCTCCGGGAGCCTTTTTTAAATGCGCTGATACCAGATTGGAGGATGACCATGCGTACCAAGATCACACTGGCATGCACAGAGTGCAAGCAGAGAAATTATGACACAATGAAGAACAAGAAGAACGATCCTGACAGGCTGGAGATGAACAAATACTGCCGTTTCTGCAAGAAACACACCGTACACAAGGAAACCAAATAGTATAAACCTTGCGTGGTTTGGGTATTTTATTAAACGTTTAGGATGTGAGGGCTATGGCAAAAGCAAAACTTCTCGGAAATGATCGTAAGGAGAAGCTGGAGCAGCAGAAAAAGGCTGCGAAAAAAGCGAACAAGAAGAAAAGAAAGAGTCCTGCCAGAGTTTTTAAGGATGTCCTTTCCGAGCTTAAGAAAGTCACATGGCCGACAGCGAAGGACCTGCTTAAATATGCAGGAGCCGTTATTGCATTCATCATAGTCATTGCTGTTTTGGTTTACCTTATGGACTTGGGCTTGGGTTCTTTGTTTAACCTTGTTCTGAATAAATAAGGAGGCGCGCTGCGTTTCAATTTGATTCCGGCGGCGCACGTAAATTTGATGTCTGAAGAAACAAAGGCCGGCGAAGTATTCGAGTCGCTGGAGACAACTGAACAGCCGAAGAAACCTGAAGGTGTGTTTATCAAACAGGAAAAGACTGATAAACCCTATTGGTATGTCATCCACACATATTCGGGCTACGAAAACAAGGTGAAAATGAACCTTGAAAAGGCGATACAAAATCGTGGCTTTGAGGATGTTATTCTTGAAGTGAAGGTGCCGATGGAAGAGAGCATCGAAGTCAAGAACGGCAAGAAAAAGCACGTGATGAAAAAACGCTATCCCGGCTACGTGATGGTCAAGATGATTCTTGACGATGAAACGTGGTACGTGGTGAGAAACACGCGCGGTGTTACGGGATTCGTAGGCCCAGGCAGCAAACCGATTCCGCTGACCGATAAAGAAGTGCGCGCGATGGGCGTGGAGAACGTGCCGATCAAGCTCGATGTGGAAGTCGGGGAGAATGTGATGGTCACATCCGGTCCGCTCGAAAGCTTCGTTGGCGTGATCAAAGAGGTTCAGCCTGAGAAACAGAAAGTCAAGGTCGTGGTGTCTATGTTCGGCCGCGACACACTGGTCGATCTCGATTTCGTCCAGATCAAACGTATATAAGAAGGTAACTTCTTTTAGCAAGTGGGAGGATGTCAATTTCATCATCCGCTTGTACCACATTAAAAGAAACAAGGAGGTGTAACCATGGCAAAAAAGATCACTGGTTACGTCAAACTGCAGATTCCTGCAGGCAAGGCAACGCCTGCCCCGCCGGTTGGTCCGGCTCTGGGTCAGCACGGTGTCAACATTATGGGCTTTTGTAAAGAGTTCAACGAAAAGACAGCCAAACAGGTGGGCTACATTATCCCCATCGTCATCACGGTGTACGCGGACAGAACGTTCACGTTCATCATGAAGACGCCTCCGGCGCCCGTCCTTATCAAAAAGGCGATCGGCATTGAAAGCGGCAGCGGCGAGCCCAACAAGAAGAAAGTGGGCAAAATCACCAAGGCGCAGATCAAAGAGATCGCGGAGACAAAGATGCCGGACCTTAACGCGGCAAACGTCGAATCGGCCATGAGCATGATTGCCGGAACGGCAAGAAGCATGGGCGTCGAAGTTGTCGACTAGAGAATAGTGGGAGGCTTTATAAGCCGCATCACCACGAGGAGGATAATATGAAAAGAGGAAAGAAATATCTTGAGAGCCTGAAGGCCTACGATAAGACGATGCAGTATGAACCGATTGATGCGCTGCAGCTGTCTATCGATACGGCCAAGGCCAATTTTGATGAGACAATCGAAGCGTCGATCCGTCTCGGCGTTGACCCGCGCCATGCCGATCAGCAGGTCAGAGGTGCGCTCGTACTGCCGCACGGCACAGGCAAAACTCAGCGCGTGCTTGTTTTCGCCAAGGGCGACAGCGCCAAGGAAGCCGAAGAAGCCGGCGCGGATTATGTCGGCGGCGACGAATTCGTCGATAAAATCAAGAACGAGAACTGGTTTGAGTTCGATATCTGCGTGGCCACACCCGATATGATGGGCGTTGTCGGTAAAATCGGCCGTGTGCTCGGCCCCAAAGGCCTCATGCCGAACCCGAAATCCGGCACGGTAACCAAGGAAGTCGCAAAAGCCATTGCGGACATCAAGGCCGGTAAAGTGGAGTACCGCGTGGACAAGACGGCAATCGTGCACGTCATCATCGGGAAGAAGAGCTTTGGTAAAGAGAAACTCAGCGACAACCTTAATGCGTTGATGGAAGCGCTGATCAAAGCCAAGCCGTCTGCCGCCAAGGGCACCTACTTAAAGAGCGTGGTCGTTTCATCCACAATGGGCCCCGGAATCAAGATCAACCCGATACGTTTTATCAGCTAGTTGACAAAACGTGTTCTGTGCTGATAGAATAACTAAGGAAAATTGAAGATCTGAATTCTGCCGAAGACAACAGGTGCGGATTACCGCTTAAATTCCTGTCGAGGAGAGTTGATACGAAAAGAGACCCTTTTTTGTGCAGCTTTCCTGCGCGAAAAAGGGTTTTTGGTTTTAACAATGCTAAGGAGGTGAAACATTTGGGAGAAAAAGCCATAGAGGCGAAGAAACAAATCGTTCTGGAGATCAAGGAAAAGATGGAGCAGAGCAAGGGCGTCATCTTTTATGATTACAGAGGCCTGAGCGTTGAAGAAGTGACCAATCTTCGCAACCAGTTCCGTAAGGCTGGCGTTGAATATCACGTGATTAAGAACTCGATGCTCAAGCGCGCGGCGGACATGCTGGAGATAAAGGGGCTGGATAGCACATTCGCTGGCCCCACGGCCGTGGCATTCGGCATCAGCGATCCGGTTGCTCCGGCGAAGGTGCTTGTCGAATTCGTCAAGAAGGTGAAAAAGACCGAGATCAAAGCTGGTGTGCTGGGCACAAAGGTGATCGACGTCAAGGGTATTGAAGCGCTGTCTGAGCTGCCGTCTAAGGAACAGTTGATCGCACAGCTGGCCGGCACACTGCAGGCGCCCATTTCCGGTTTTGCAAGATCGCTTTCGGGCATCATCTGCAAGCTCGGGTACGCACTGAATGCGGTTAAGGAACAAAAAGAGGCTTAAAAAAGCCAGAATACAAAAGAATCAAAAATTTAACGGAGGATATTAAAATGAGCAATCAAGAAATATTAGAAGCCATTGAGAAGATGAGCGTACTGGAGCTTTCCGAGCTCATCAAAGCGATTGAAGACAAATTCGGCGTGAGTGCTGCGGCTCCTGTGGCTGTGGCGGCTGCCGGCCCCGCTGCTGCGGCTGCGGCTCCTGCTGAAGAAGAGAAGACCGAGTTCGACGTCGTCCTTAAGGATGCCGGCGCTGAGAAGATCAAGGTTATCAAGGTTGTCCGCGAGCTGACAGCTCTTGGCCTCAAAGAAGCAAAAGACCTCGTTGACGGCGCTCCGAGCACAGTGAAAGAAGCTGTTGCGAAGGAAGAAGCCGAAGGCATGGTTGCCAAGCTCAAAGAAGCCGGCGCAACTGCGGAACTCAAATAAGTTATCGCGAATACAAAAAAGTCTCTTGCGGGGCAGCCCACAGGAGACTTTTTCTTTTTTGTATTCTGAATGCGTGCAGAGCTATTCCCACTTGAAAAAGTGGATTGAGATGACGATGCAGACAACAGCAAGCGCAGCCATCACGATGATGGGGAGAAGCGAAGCTTGAACGGGCAAATTCAGCAATGCGGCTTTCAAAAGCTTAATCCCTTGCGCCATCGGCAGAAAATCGGCTGCTTTTTGAAGTGCGGCAGGCATGGCCTCATACGGCAGGGTTGCACCCGAAAAAATCAGCATCGGAAAATACAGAAGGCTGGCTGCAATCCCCGCTGTTTTTACATTGGGCGAAAGCCCGCCAACCAATAAGCCTATGCTGAACATTGACAGCAGCACCAGCAAGTAAGCACCCAAAAATGCAAGCAGCGACCCATGGAACTGAAGGCCAAACATTATTGATGCGCAAAGGAAAACCAGAAGCAGAGATACGATTGCATAGAACGTATAAATAAAAAATTGAACGGCCAATATGAGCGCCGGGCTGATCGGGGTGACCTTGTAGCGCTTAAGTATTTTTTTGCTGCGATAATCAGAAATCACCAAAGGGAGCCCCATTAAGCCGCCCGCGCAGATCGGTATTGAAGCCACAGCCCCGAAAGACAATTCTAAAAATGTGTACGATGCGCCCTCAAAGGCGGGTTGACTTCCGTAAATAATTCCGAGAATGATCATCACAACGACAGGCATACAAATTGCGAAGATAAGCATATCCATCCCGCGGAGAGACAGCTTGCTTTCGGTGATTAAAAGTGTTTTAAATGCTTTCATTCTCAGTTTCCTCCTCGTCTGAATACCAAAGATACGCATCTTCAAATTTATCAAAGGGGCTGGCGGCGATCGCCTCCTGCACCGTTCCATGAAAAACGCATTCTCCTTTTTTAAGTATCATGATCCTGTCGCACAGATATTCCACCTCGTCCATAAAGTGAGAGGTGAGTAAAATGCCGAGCCCATTATCTTTTAAGAAGGCAAGGCGCTTCCACAAATCCCGCCGCGCCCTTGCATCAAGCCCCGTGGTCAATTCATCCAGGAATAATACCTCCGGGTTGGGAATCAACGCAAGGACAATAAACAGACGCTGTTTCTCGCCGCCCGAGAGCTCACAGACGAAGCTTTTGTGCTTGCCTGCAAGCCCGAATTGATTGAGTAAGCTTGCATAGTCTTGAGGCGATCTGTAGAGCGACATCGTGACTTCGCACAACTCTGACACACTGATCTTGTCCGGATAATTCGATTCCTGAAACTGGACGCCGACCCTTTCAAACACATCTTTTCTGTTCTTATAAGGCTGCATACCCAAAATGGTTGCCGTGCCGCTGTCCGGCTTTTTGGTACCTAAGATGCACTCGACGGTTGTGCTTTTCCCCGCTCCGTTCGCGCCCAACAAGCCGAAAATTTCGCCGCGGCCAACCGTAAAGCTGATTCTGTTGACAGCTTGAACGTCAGCATACGACTTGCTCAGGTTTTCAACTGTAATGAGAGTATCCACGCGGTCATTTTCCTCCTTGTGTGTTGTTTGATTGAAACAACAATAGCACCTAAGAAAAGCATGGTGTTAAAGTGGAGGGTTTGTCAGAAATACTTTTTTATTTGATTGAGATATGAGAGAAAGAGGTGCGCGTTTTCTTCGGCGTCATACAAAGAGGTGAGAAGTCTGTCGCATACCGAAATCACATCGCTGTCCATACCGGGCGAATCAATCGCTTCGCGAATGTCTGCCTGGGGATTATCTGATAAAATCGTCAGCATGCGCAGAATCGATGACAGCGAGTAGTTCGCGCACCGCAGTGACCGTATGATTTTTAAGCGACGAATATCCTCGCCGGTATAAACGCGATAGCCGTTTTGCTTGCGTTTAACGGTTAAAAGGCCATTCATTTCCCAGTTTCTTAACGTGTCCATGGATATTTCCAAATGCTCAGCCGTTTCTTTTCGGGATAGCAAAGCATTGTTTGATTCCGAGGCTTTGCCTGTCAGCAAGTCTTGCGCAATGCGTATGGCTTCTTCGGCGTTGGCGCGCTCTTTTTTAATTTTCCGTAAATAAAGATCAGCCAAACGAATGGCTTCGTCGATATGGCCTGAAGCGGCGTCTTTGATGATTTGAATCACGAGTTTACGCAGCCCGTTTTGCATCACCTCTATACGAAGGGCGGTGCGAACGAGCTTCAGCTGTTCCACATGCAGATCGGTAAAAACACGGTAACCGTTTGGCTGGCGTGCGGGTTTGGAAATAAAGCCGATTTGTTCGTAAAGCCGGACTGTATTCGGGTGAATACCGATTTTATGTGCGATTTGCGTGGTTTTGTAGTTCATTGACTCACCGTCCTTATGATTCAAGATTATATCACAAGCGCAAAGTCTGGTGAATAAATGGAGGGTTTGGTGATGCTTAATGCAATGAAGCATAACAACGTTATCCTGAGAAAAGCAGAGCGGTGCACCGGATAAGAGGGTGTCGATTCGCAAGCCCATTTTCTGTTTCGGCGCACCGGTATTGTCTTAAAGAAAGCCAAATAAAAAGTCACGACCGCTTGTTTCTAATCTCCTTCTGCCATGCCCATTTTTTGCAGTTCGGGCATTTGAGCAGCCGGTGAGGACTGATTAAATCTTTCAACACGGAAATAGAAAACGTATGGCCGCAGTGTTTGCAGATATACGAATGCGTTCGGGCGTGCCATATCACAAGCGGCAATACAATGACGCATCCGGCAAGCACAGCGCCGAGAAAATATAATATTTTAGTCATAAACGCCATTTTATTCTCCGTTGCGGTGTATGAGATCGCTTCTCTCATCATACAACATTCTTGGGATTAAAGAAAAGCCCTTAGGCTACAGCCTATCATCATTATGATCAATATATGACGGTATGGAGGATTGGACAGCGAAACCGTTTTGGGTTAAAATAGCTTCATATACTGTGTCATTAAGAGGAATTTATGACAATTACCGAAGCCGTCAAACAGTGTGAGGAGTCCGGCCTTGCCGGCTGGGCGCTCGTGGAATACGCGCAAAAGCTTGTCGCCGCGAACATGACATATTCCTATTCCAACTCACTTGATATGCCCGAAGCGGCGTTTGAGGAGGGGAGAGGCTACTGCTGGCATCAGGCCAGCGCGCTTAATATGATATTAAACGCGCTGAAGCTCGACAGCCGTCTCGTGCACGCGGTTCGCAATCAGTTTCAGGGGAAGGTATTTGAAGGCGTGACACTGCCGCCTTTTGTATCCGGCCATGTATGGTGCCGCGTGAGAATTGGCGGGGAGGAGAAGGACGTCTGCCCCGGCCGAAAAGAAAACAGCCCCGGCGTGCTGCATTTTACGCCGCTGTCAAAAGTGAAGGAATGGGGCATAGTCATCGCGTGGTTCTCATATTGGGGCTCGGCGCTTGTCAACAAAACAAGGCTAAGAAAGATCAACAAGAAGAAGCGGGAGATGGGACTGCCGGTATGAAAAGTAGACCGATCAAAGAAAAATGGAATCCCGAAACCTGCCCGTGCAAAAAGAAAAGCTGCCCGCGCTATAAAAAGTGCGACGAGTGCAAGGCATACCACGGCGCGACGGGCACGTTACCTTACTGCGAGCGCTAACTGCTGGCATTTGAAAAGACCATTGCTTTTTCGCCCATCAATGATTTCTGATGCATCAGTATGCAGCTTGATTTCTCTGTCACTTGTTTATGCATTCCATCGGCGCAGTCGGGAGGAGAAAGACGTGACGGCGAAGCGGAATGCATCCCATGGCAAAACGCTTTAATATGAGTTTTCAGTCCACTGCGCAGTCGATCACTTATGCTTCGTCAGATGACATATGTATCATTTTTGACACCCTGCAATACCGGTTAAATCAGTATCGCATGCTGCGCATTTCATAAAGTTAGCGGTTCATATAATTTATGAACGAACCGTAAATATGCGTATTGCAGCAATTGTTAAAATGAGCGGTGCATGGTAATATTAGTCCTTGGGAGACGGTTATGTTTGGATATGTGCAGCCTTTAAAGCCCGAGCTCAAGGTGAAGGAATACGAAGCCTTTAAAGGCTATTACTGCGGTCTGTGCAAAGCCATAGGAGAAAACTATACACACGGCGCGCGATTTATGCTAAACTACGATTGCGCTGTGCTTTTGTTGTTGTTGTCGTCCATGAGCGACGACATTCCAGAGGTCAAAAAAGAAACATGTATCGCGAACCCGATTAAAAAGAAGATCATCGTACGCGCGAAGCAGGCCGAATACGCGGCAGCGGTGAATGTGATACTCGGATACGCCAAAATTAAGGATGCCGTGGCAGACGAAAAAAAGCTGACGGCTCGCATACTCTCTCTGCTGTACCGGGGTGTGGGCAAAAAGGCAAGCAAGCGGCACGAGGCACTTGCGGCGGAGTTTGCGGCAAGGCTGGCCGCGCTCAGTGCGCTCGAGAAGCAGCGCTGCGGGGATATCGACGCGGTGGCGGACGAGTTTGCGAAGTTGCTGGCTGCCGTGTTTTCCGAGGCACCGTTTGACTTTGTGGATGAAGCGGCAAAAAGGGTGCTGTGGCACTTCGGGTATAACCTCGGCCGATGGATATACATCGCTGACGCTGTCAGCGACATTGAAAAAGACCATAAAACAGGCAGCTACAACGTGTATCTGCAGCGCGAATACACGGATGTGGCGGCGCTGAGGGAAAGCATACGCGAACAGGCTGCGTTTAACCTGAACATGTCGCTCGCGGAAGCTGTGAATGCCTACGAGCTGCTCAATATCAAAAGGGACAAGCCGCTGATTGATAACATCATGTATCTGGGGCTTGCGAAAAAAACGGAAGACATATTGAAAGGGGATACCAATGGATCCTTACAAAGTACTGGGGGTCAGTCCGAACGCGACGGACGCTGAAATTAAGACAGCATACAGGAATCTCGCGAAAAAATACCATCCTGACAGATATAAAGGGCACGATCTTGAGGACCTCGCGGGTGAGAGACTCAAAGAGATTAACGAAGCCTATGACATAATACAGAAACAGCGTCAGTCGGGCGGCTCCTATTCGTCTGCGGGCAGCTCGGGCACGGGCGGCAGCTATTCGGGCTCGCCTCAGTTTGCCGAAATCCGTATGGCGATACAGCGCGGTGATTTGACGCGCGCCGATGCAATGCTCGATGCGATTGCCAACAGAACCGCCGAGTGGCATTACCTGAAAGGCATGGTGCTGCTCAAAAAGGGCTGGTACGACGGTGCCCGCCAGCATTTTTCCACTGCCGCTGGCATGGAACCCGGCAACACCGAATACGCAAACGCCTACAATACGGTGAACAGAAGCGCAGGCGGTTACGGCCAGACCTTTTACGGCGGACAGGGCGGTGCCAATAACGCAAATGTCTGCAATATGTGCAGCGGGCTGCTTTGCGCCGACTGCTGCTGTGAATGTATGGGCGGGGATTGCATACCCTGCTGCTGATAGAGGAATATAACCCTGTCAAATGGATTTGGGCGGGGTAACGATAAGGGAGGATTTTGATGCCGCGTTTTCACCGCTCCGCACATCGGGTCAGCTTAACGGCGATGTTCGCCGCCATGTCACTGCTTTTCTTATATCTTGCGTCTGTGCTTCCGACGATGCGCATTGCGATGTATTTCTTAAGCTCCGTATTTGTGATGGGCCTTGTGATTGAAGAGGAGATCGGCCTTGCCATCTTGATGTTTATCGGCGTGTCGCTGATGTCGCTGCTGCTGATGCCCAACATTTTGCGTGTGCTGCCTTATGTGTTTTTCTTCGGTCATTACGGCATTGGCAAATACTATATCCAAACGCGTATTAAAGACAAGGTGGCGGCGTATATCGTCAAGCTCATTTATTACAATGTTGCCCTCGCGCTCATTTATTTGCTGGCAAAGCAGATCATCTTTGAGGATATTCTCGACTCGGGCATCGCTTTCTGGCTGTTTGTGGTGCTGGCTGAGGTGGCATTCGTGATTTACGATTTCCTGTTCGATAAGGTCACTTCGTTTTACTTCAACAACCTGCGCAGGTTGCTGATGAAAAACTAAAACAGAATGTGTAAGTAAAAGTGTGCTTAAGGGCACACTTATTTTTTTTGAAAAGAATTTTTTGCGTTGAATAAAATCGGTCTTGAATTTGGCATAATTATGATATGCAATGTATAAGTTAAGAATTATTATTAATAACGGGAGATATAAGATGCCAAACTTTGCGAATCCCTTTCAGGGGAATGTCAACAGAAAGCTCTCGAAGGGAGAGCTGATTCAGGCCATCCGGCTGGACATCGCTGGCGAACTTGAAGCCATCTTCATTTACGATGCGCATGTGATGGCAACCGATGATCCGGTGGCCAAGAAGGTGATTGCGGATATCAGAGACGAAGAGAAAGCCCATGTCGGCGAGCTCATGACGCTGCTCAGGCATCTCGACCCTCAGGAAGCCGCTCATTTTATTTCCGGAGAGAATGAAGTGAAAGAGATGTTGGAGGAACTCGGCATTGTGCACGATACCTCGGCGGATGGGCCTTCCGTCACGGTAGGCAGCTTAATAGAGAAATAAGGAGGGAGAATCATGGATTACTTAGCCAGAGAGAGCGCACCGTTTTCAAACGAGATATGGCAGAAAATTGATGAGACTGTGGTGGCTGCGGCCGGCAAAATGCTGACGGGACGCCGTTTTATAGAACTGTACGGCCCCTTGGGCGCTCAGACGTTAAGCGTCCCCGTTGATGATTTGAACCGAAAAGCCGCTGTTGAAGAAGACGGCATCATGTCTAAAACGGCAGGCAGAGCCTATAAAGAGCTGCCGCTAATTTACAGTGACGCAACGCTTTACTGGCGCGATATGGAAAACAGCTTAAAAACGGGGCGTCCGCTGGATCTCTCGGCTGTGGCGGAGGCAACGGCAAAATGCGCCAACAAAGAGGATGAGCTCATATTTTTTGGCAGCAAGGCGCTCGGATACGATGGGCTGTTCACGGTGAAAGGCTCGTCGCGTATCAAACGATCGGATTGGAAAACGGGTGAGAACCCGTTTACGGATGTGGCCAAGGGCGTTGAGACGCTTGTGGAGAAGGGCGTATGGGGTAGAATGGCGCTGATTATGAGCCCTAACCTTTATACGCAGCTGCAGCGCATTCAGCCCGGAACAGGCCGCATGGAACTTGACCGTGTGAACACACTCGTTGACGGACATCTGTACCGCACGCCTGTGCTTGGTCAGGACAAGGCCGTGCTCGTTTGCGCGGAACCCCAGTATATCGATCTCGTGATCGGGCAGGATTTTGCGGCCTCTTACCTAGAGCTTAAAGACCTCAATCATGTGATACGCGTGCTTGAAACGGCGATGCCGAGAATCAAACGCAGCGATGCGATCGTCGTGTTCGACTGATCTATCCCTGAATAGAAGAACGACAGCCCGGCGGTTATTCCACCGGGTTTTTGCATAAAGATTATCCGGTATTGCCGGGGACCAAAAGGTTTCACTGAAGAAGCTCTCATAAATATCAGATAACTTTTGCTCATCATGACATCTGCTTTAAGGAGATGTCAGGCTGCTGACAAAGTAGCAAATGTCATTTCGAGCGAGCGTAAGCGATCGACTACGCAGTGGACTGAAATCCCATGTTTAAAGCGTTTTAACATGGGATGCTCACGTCGCTTCGCTCCTCAGCATGACAGGTAGGGGTTTTTCATCAAGCTGCCATCCCCTTTAAGGAGATGTGATTTGCAGCGCTGGATGAGGTGTCAATAACACGCTGTCAAAGCGAACACACCATCAGTCGCTTGTCGGCGGCGGCTTTCCCTCGAAGGGGATGTTGAAAAGTCTCTTGTCCTAGCCTGACAAGCAGAAAACAACCTCCCTCAGCCGCCCTGCGGCGACAGCTCCCTCCAGAGGGAGCCAAAGGGATTGTGCAATGCCTCGTTTGCCTCATGATTGAGTCCCGCTGTGCGTGCC
>JAEXTV010000003.1 GCA_023406895.1 Bacillota bacterium
TCTCAAGTGACTCAAAGCAAAAAGCAGCGATCGAGACGACTGCTTTAGCAGTTGTAGGGCAAATAATGCAATTGGCGAAATATTCAGTGCGTCTTGAGACGCTGGCCAGTAATATGCCCTTTTAGGGCTAGTGCATGCCACCAGTTCAACTGGTGGTTTTGATTTGCGTTGCTTTTACAAATGCGAACAAATCTGCTTTAAACTGTCTTGTTGCTTCCGAGGTGAAAAGCAGGATGTGGAATCGGTGCATATGTCCATATCATTTCTGGTTGGGTTGTGAGAGAAATGACCTTTCTGAGAGCATTATTTTCTGACACCTTTGATAATTGATTTAAAATGTTGTATAATCAGCATAAGGTGGTGCAGTATTCTAGTCGGTACTACGGTTTCGAAGGCGGGCCTAAAAATCCGCAAACGGGCACATCGATGAAGTTTCTTGTGTTGGCTACTGACGCCCAGTCGGGGGCTGATGCTGGGAGTTAAGGTTGTGGGGCGATCCGCAATGGCATGCGGGCGTAGACCCCGCTTCCGCGGAGACCCAAGCAGGTGATGGCTTTGCGCCGTTACTACTTGGGGTGGAAACCTGTTATGCGGCGACTAGCTGTGTACAGAGTAGCCTGCCTTGAGTTTTGCGGGGCGTTATTACAGAACACGCTCTGAGGTGCCGTGGCCAGGCGCATCGGAGACGATTGCTGCAAGAAACCCGCATGGCAATAGAGGCTAGAAACCGGTTTTGTGCTGTCGAGGAAAACTCCTAGACTGTAGAAGTGCGCGAAAACGCACCAAGATATTTTGGAGATTATAGTGTGGTCTAAACGGCAATCCAGTCACGCGGCCGGCGACGGGGCGTTTCAGGGTTTAAAGGGAAACCGCTTCATCGGCGACGGGAAGTATCTCTGAAGGGAAATCCTACTGGACCTAAGCTGCAAGGTTTATCCAAAGTATCACCACCGTTTTTTTATTTGGAGATATTTTTGGCTAAGAAAAGACTCAACCGAAAATTGAAATACTGGGCGCTTAAGGTGTTCCTGATTTCGCTGGTTCTTACGGCGGGAATCAGCGTCGTGACAGAACTGCTGATGGACGAATTGTCCGTGACAGCGGCGGCGCTGCTTATTCTGGTTATCGTGCTGATTGGCGTGATATTTGATATCATCGGCATCGCGTTTGCCACATGCGATACCACGCCGTTTGTATCGATGGCATCCAGAAAAATCAAGCGGGCCAAAAGCGCGTTGATGCTGCTGCGCAACGCGAGCGTGGTTTCCAATATCTGCGGCGACGTGGTGGGGGATATCTGCGGCATAGTGAGCGGCGCGGCAGGCGCAGCCATCGCGGTGAAAATCATCGCGCAGTCATCCGCAGCGTCAGATATCGTGATCACAATCGCCATTTCGAGCCTCATCGCGGCCGTCACTGTAGCGGGCAAAGCGGCGGGCAAAAAGCTCGCTATCAATAAGAACAAACAAATCGTCAGCTTCGTTTCATATGTGCTGATGTTTTTTTTACGGGAACGTTAACTATGGCTGAGAAAACACGCATTGATGTTTATTTGCATGAAAAAGGGCTGGCCGAAAGCCGCGAGAAAGCGCGCGCGCTGATTATGGCGGGCGAAGTGAGTATTGACGGACAGGTGTGCGCCAAAGCCTCCGCCACCGTGGCGGATGGGCAGCAGGTGACAGTGAAGACGAACGACGCGTTCGTGAGCCGAGGCGGGAAAAAGCTGCAAAAGGCGATCGACAGCTTCGATCTTCAATTGTCGGGCGTCACCGCGATTGACGTCGGCGCATCGACGGGCGGCTTTACCGATTGCATGCTCCGGCAGGGTGCGGCGTTTGTGTATGCGGTCGACGTCGGGTACGGCCAGCTTGCATGGCGCCTGAGGCAGGATGTCCGCGTGCGCGTGATGGAACGCCAGAACGCGCGATATCTTGAGCCGCAGATGTTTGACAGGCCGATCGGCTTTGCGAGCATCGATGTCTCTTTCATATCCTTAAAGCTTATTCTGCCGGTGGTTTCAAAAATACTGACGCCGCCGTTCACCATTGCGGCGCTGATTAAGCCGCAGTTTGAAGCGGGGCGGGATCATGTGGGTAAAAAAGGTGTTGTGCGCGATAAAAAAGTGCACATCGACGTGATTCACCATGTGCTCGACTTTGCCGCGCAGATCGGTCTTGTCGTCTGCGGGGTCGATTACAGCCCCATCAAAGGCCCCGAAGGCAATATTGAATACCTTGCGTGCTTTCGCGACAGCGGCGAAACAGCCTCCCCAGACATTGCTCTTGTGGTGGACGCAGCCCATGAAGGCGCGGAATAACGCGAAACCATACGATTTCTTGTTGTATAATTATCCAATGTTATTTATAATAATAGATATATGGAGATGAAAAACGTCGGCGTATTCGCCAACCCGTGCAAAGATATCAATCTGCAAGGCGCCCGTATGGTGGCGCAGCAGCTACGCCAAAGTGGCATTCGTGTGTGCTTTGATGCGGACGCAATGCCCGAGGGCGAAAGCGAAAGCATCGACTATTCAGCAATCGATTGCCTGTTTGTGCTGGGCGGAGACGGCACACTGCTCAAAGCCGCCCAGGCCGCAAGCCTGTACGGCGTTTGCATACTCGGTATCAATTTGGGACGTCTCGGCTTTCTCACCGAGGTGGAACTCGGCGAAACACAGAAGGCCATCCAGCTGATTCAAAACGGTGATTGCTATGTGGAATCGCGCATCATGCTGCATGGCAGCGTCTATCGGGGCAGTGAAAAGCGCTGCGAGATGGAAGCGCTCAACGACATCGCCGTGCTCAAAAAGGATTTATCGCGCATGGTGAGGCTCGAACTCCAAATCGGGGGAGCGCTGGCCGATCGCGTGGACTGCGACGGCATGCTTGTGTCCACACCTACGGGGTCTACCGGTTATTCCTTAAGCGCAGGCGGGCCCATTTTAAGCCCAAAGCTCGATTGTCTGCTAGCGACGCCGATATGCCCGCATTCACTTCATTCACGCACGCAGGTGGTATCCGGCGACGATGAGATCGTGATCAGCCCGGCTGCGCCGGGCGGCAGTATGCTCTCGGCGGACGGTGTGCAGCAAACTGAAATACAAAACGGAGAAATGGTTAAAATTAAAAGATCAAAGAATAAGGCATGTTTTCTGAGATTTCACGAGAACTATTTTTATCCTTTGCTTCGTTCAAAATTTTTAAACTGGGACAGATAATAATGGCTTAGGAGGCAGCGATGAAACAGGGACGGCAAAGCATCATACTGGAGCTGATTGAAAGTTTTGATATCGAAACTCAGGACGAGCTTTCATCACTGCTCCGCGAAAAAGGCTATGAGGTCACTCAGGCCACGATATCGCGCGATATCAAGGAACTCAAGCTCATTAAGGTTCAGTCGGATACCGGGGCGTATAAGTATGCGGCGTCGGGACGCGAGACGATGGGCAAGCTCGATATTTTCAAACGCGTTTTCCGCGATACTGTTTTGTCGGTGGAACCGGCAGCCTCCTTGGTGGTGGTCAGAACGATGGCGGGCAGCGCCAACGCTGCCGCGGAAGCGATTGATGAGATGGATATTCCCGAGGTGGCGGGAACGCTAGCGGGAGACAACACAATTTTTGTGGCGGTGCGTGAAGACGGCATGCAAAAACGGGTCGTCGAGATTCTTTGCGGTATGCTCAGCGCGAAAAGATAGGGGTATGGGGTCACCATGCTAAGCAAACTCATTATCAAAAATATTGCCTTGATTGAAGAGCTCGAGGTCAATCTTGCCGCGGGTATGAACGTGCTGTCCGGCGAAACGGGCGCTGGCAAATCGATCATCATTGATTCGGTTAATTTGGTGCTCGGTGAGCGCGCTGACAGGGAACTGCTGCGCACGGGCGCGCCCAAGGCGGTGGTTGAAGCCTGGTTCAGCGGCGTCAATGAGATTGTCAAAGATATTCTTGCTGAGCAGGAGATTGAAGACTGGCCGGAGCTGGTGATGAGCCGCGAATTAAGCCCCACGGGCAAAAACGTGTGCCGAGTGAACGGAACGCTGATCTCGCTGGCCGTGCTCAAGGATTTGAGCGACAGGCTTGTGGATATCCACGGCCAGCACGAGCACCAATCGCTGCTGAGTGAGAAGAATCATATCGCGATGCTCGACGGTTTTGACCAACGCATCGAGGCGTTAAAGGCCGATGTCGCCGCCGTTTACGCGGATTATGCTGATGTCGTGAAGCGGCAGCGCGCGCTTTTCGGCAGCGACGGAGACCGTGAACGCCGCATCGACGTCCTTAATTTTCAAGTCAACGAAATCAAAATGGCAAATATCGCCGAAGGCGAAGAAGACGAATTAAACGCGCAGAAGGTAAGGCTTAACGCGGCGGAAAAAATTATGGACGCGCTCTCCGCTTCGTATAGCGAACTTTATGAAGGTGAGTCGTTTAACGCACTGTCAACGCTGAAAGACGTGAGCAGAAGGCTTAACGGCATCGCGGATGTGGACGAACGTTACGGACAGATGGCTGCGCGTGTTGATGAAGCGTACTACACGCTTGAGGAAGTCTCTTCGGCCATCCGCAGCGATATGGATGAAGATATGTTCGATGCCGACACGCTGGAGAGCGTGGAGGAACGGCTTGCGCTGATTGCCTCGCTCAGACGTAAATACGGCGATCCGACGGTGACAGGCTCCTATCTGAAAAAAGCCGAGCAGGAGCTTACCGACCTGCTGGGCAGCGCCGAGCTCTTGGAACAGCTGGCGGCAAAAACGGCCGCATTGAAAGCAGAGCTGTACCAAAAGTCCTGTGCGCTGTCAGCACAGCGGCGGGATGCGGCCCAGCTTTTTGAGCAGCGCATGACGCAGCAGCTTGCCGACCTTGGCATGGCCTCGGCGTTTTTTTTCGTGCATTTTGAAGAGCTTGCCGATATCGAAAACTGTACGTTTTCAAAAAACGGCATCGACACGATTGAGTTTTACATGTCCACAAATCGCGGCGAACCATTAAAACCGCTGAGAAAAATTGCGTCGGGCGGCGAAGTTTCGCGCATTATGCTCGCGCTGAAAAATATTGCGGCCGACAGGGGCGGCATCCCGACGATGATATTCGATGAAATCGATACAGGCATCAGCGGTCATATCGCGCAGGTGGTAGCGGAAAAACTGCAAACCATTTCCCGCGGACGTCAGGTTGTTTGCGTCACCCATCTGCCGCAGATTGCGAGCATGGCCGATAAGCATTTTCTGGTCACCAAGCAAAGTGACGAAGAAACCACAAGAACGTCTCTTTTGCCTCTCGATGATGAGAGACGTGTGGATGAAATAGCGCGGCTCGCGGGCGGCGATTCGGACATCTCGAAGGCACATGCGTTCGAAATGATCAAAAGAGCCGACATTTTTAAAAACGACAATTAAAACAAACCCTGCAGATTATTTCAAAGTATAAATCCATGCACCTCTAACGACAATAATAACAACAAATCGTTAAGAGGTGTTTTTTTGAAAAAGATAATCAGAATCTTCGGGATTTTAATAGTGGCATTGCTTTGTGCGGTCTATTTTTTACCTGCCGTCCGCAGCTATTCAAGTATTCCTAACGAAATTTATATACAAAAAGGAACGCAAACGGCCATTGATCTCGGGCTGCCCATCAAGGCCGATGTACAGGCCAAGGGCGTCATAAGCCTTTCGGGAGATACACTCGAAGAAGCGGTTGGTATGCAGAGCCCGCTTGTGATCGATTCACTCAGCAGCGGCGATGCCACCATAGAACTTTCCATATTCGGTCTGCCTGTCAAAGAAGTCAGGGTGAATGTCAGCGACGAAATGATGGTCATTCCGGGCGGACAGAGCATCGGCGTCACGCTGTATACAAAGGGTGCGCTGGTGGTGGGCATCACAGGTCTCGAGATGGAAAACGGCTCCTCGGTGAATCCTGCGCGCGAAGCGGGTATGCTGCCGGGCGATGTGATTCTCAGCATCAACGGCGAGACCGTGCAGAACGCCGACCATGTCAGCAAAATCGTGGACGCTTCACAAGGGACTCTCAATGTGATGGTGGACAGGGGAGGACGTTCGCTTGAATTAAAGGTGACGCCTGTGCCGGATTATAAAACGGGCAAACTGCGTCTTGGCGTTTGGGTCAGGGACAGTACAGCGGGCGTGGGCACGCTGACGTTTATTGACCCTAACAAGCGATGGTTCGGCGGACTCGGCCATGCGATTTGCGATCTCGATACGGGCAGCGTGCTCAGCGTGAAAGAAGGCGAAATTTACTATTCTGAAGTGATACAGATCAATAAGGGCGAAAACGGCGTCCCCGGCGAAATTAAAGGGTATTTCTCAAGTGCCTCGGGCAATATGGGGCTCATTCTGAAGAACACCGATTACGGTATATACGGCACGGTGTACGACAGCGTTGACTTGAGCGAATTGCCTGAACCGATCCCGGTTGCGCGGCCAGACGAAGTGATGCTGGGGCCCGCCAAAATACTGTCTACAATAGACCATGAAGGCGTGAAAGAGTTTAACTGCGAAATCATTAAGATCAACAGCCAAAACGCGCCTGAACAGAAAAGTCTTGTAATTCGAGTGACAGACGAGGAACTGCTGGAGAAAACAGGCGGTATCGTTCAGGGCATGAGCGGCAGCCCCATTATACAAAACGGAAAGCTGGTCGGTGCGGTCACACATGTTTTCGTCAACAATCCCACAAAAGGATATGGCCTTTTTGCGGACTGGATGCTTGAACAGACAAAATAGAGTTTGTCGATTTATGTAGTATTTTGCTGAATTATGGGATATTTTGTGTTTGTTGATGGATATTAAAGGGTTTTCTAACGGCAATGTTGAATTGATTAATACTATTATTCAAAGCCATATATGATACCTATTAATAGAAGGGCAGGCGGAAAATTGAATTACTCAGAACCATACCGGACGATTCTTGCGGACAGCAGCCGTGATTACTTGAAGCTTGTCTCCTCGTTTCTCAAAGAAACGGAGAAGTTTGATATTATCGATTACGCGTTTGACGGCAAGCAGGCCTACGAGCTTACCAAAGCGCTCAAGCCTGACCTTTTGGTGGTCGATCTCATCATGCCGGTTCTGGACGGTTTTGCCGTACTCGAAGAATTGGGACGCGACGGCTACATCGAAAACACAAAGGTGGTGATGACGTCGGCGGTTAATCTGGATTTCGTGATGAAAAAGGCCGAGAGCTACAACGTCGATTACGTCTTTTTGAAGCCTTTCGACAAAGAAGTTTTCAAAAGGCGCCTGACGGAGCTGATGTCCTTTGAAACGGAGGGCGCGCGCGTTTTCGGCAGCAACGAGGAAACGAACCCCAGCCAGATTGTGACCTCTCATATCAAAAAGGTGGGTATTACCGCCAACATCAAGGGTTACCATTACTTACGAGACGCCATACTGCTTGTTCATGAGGATTTTGACCTGATGAGCCACCTGACCACAGGCCTTTACACGACGGTGGCCAAGAAGCACAATTCCACACCGCAGCGTGTGGAACGCGCGATGCGCCACGCGATTGAAACCGCTTGGAACCGCGGCAATATTGAAGTGCTGCAGGATTTCTTCGGATATACGATTCTTGATACCAAGGGCAAACCGACCAACGGCGAGTTTATCGCGATGCTTGCGGACAAGCTCAATACGGAGCTTAAATACGTGGACTAGCATACGTCCTTTTTCAGCCGCATATCTATCATTAACAGATGATAGGCGGAGGCGGCGGGCTTGCTAAACGAAACAAAAAGACGAATTTATACGGATGTGCTGGATAACAAAGCGCAGTATCTGTTGATCGTCTTTTTTTTGGTGGTGGGCATCACGGCGGGAACGGTGACGGTGAGCCATTTTCAAATGGGGACACAGCAGGCGTTGGTGAGCTTCAAGGATTCGCTGTTCATGTCGGTTAAATCGGCAGATCCCGATTTTTGGGGTATCTTTTTTCATTCCCTGCTTTACCATACGCTCATCTTTGGTATCATCGCCGTGTTTTCGCTGATGATGCTGGGCATTCCGGTGATTACGGCTGTGATGATATTCAAAGGGTTTTGCGTAGGGTTTACGGTGGGTGTGCTTGCGCTCGATATGAGCGTGGGTGGATTTTTGGCCATTGTGGTTTGTTTGTTTCTGCCGAATCTCATATTCATTCCATGTGTTTGCAAGGCGGGGGTATTGGGGCTAAACAACGCGATACAGGTTTTTAAAACAAGGCATATCCCCAAAACGGCGGGGGATAAGTTGGCATCGTCAAAGCCTTATTTTACACGGCTGCTGATTGTATATGCTTTTGGGTTTATCGGGATACTCATTGAATCGCTATTAACGCCCGCGCTGATGAAGCTGATTTAAAGTCAATTTGACAATTAATCATATCCTTCTTAAATATTGAATAAGCGACGTGACACCAAAGAGATTATTTATCTTTGGTGGGTCTAGACGCCCGAAATTGTTATTTCTCGTGTTGCATTAAATGTTGAACCAAATGTTGCGCCATATAGAAAATACATGCTATATTATGTTAATGAGTCGTTCTGCTTCTTTTATTCAAAAAAGCCTACAAGACAGATTAATTAAATTAGGTGTAGGAGATTGTATGTATGGAACTGATCTTTGAGGATGAGTCAAGCGCCAACCGGGGAATGAAAAAATCCCATGAAATAATGCTAAATTTTTTTGGTAATTCGGTATGCCTCGTAAAATATTGGGGACCGGTTCAAATGTGTGTTTTTTATCTTGAGTACGATTATTCTCCAAGTTGTTATAAAATCTTAATAGAGTGTGAGCGTGGTTTTATAACGATATCAGTAAAAAATCAAGCTGGAAATCGTTTTTCTCCGTGGATGATCTATCCCGAATCGCGTTATTATCATTTTGAGGATGTTGATAAGGATATTTATCAATTGATTAGTTTAACGCACCAAGCCATTATGAAAAACGAGATTAAATTTCTCACAAATAACGAGTTGCGAAAATTATCAGAAAGCACCAGCTTTCAGAGTCTTTGAGAGAATTGAGGGCGTAATAAATATTAGAATATTAATAGTACCAACCATTTATTACATGTAAACTATTAAAAATATATTTTATTCGTTAATATGCTCTTAAGTGAGGCGTGTGAAATGAGAAGGGAATTTATTATTGACGGAAAGAACTTTTACGATATAGAGGGTTTTTATTGTGAAATTGATAAACTTCTAGCAAAAGACCTAACATGGAAGACAGGCCATAATTTAGATGCTTTTAATGATTTGCTAAGAGGTGGCTTTGGGGTTCATGAATATAACGAACCGATATTACTGATATGGAAAAACTATAAAAAAAGCTTGGCTGATTTCAGCTACGAAGCAACAGCGCAATACTATGAAACAATGCTGACAAGATGCCATCCAACAAATATTCCTCATGTTAAGGTTCTTTTAGATGACGCAAGAAATAAAAAAGGAGATACCCTGATGGATATTATAGTGGGAATCATTTCTGACAAAAACAACTCTGGACATGACTGTAAGCTTGTCACCATTGACTAAGTATTAAATAATTCAAAGACGCTTGAGCATACCAATAATACTATAGTATATCAATCGATTTGGTCATCTTTTTTTGCTTTTGCATACCCCCATCCGTTGCATCAGAAAATAGAATACGCTATAGTTGTCGGTAGAGGTGAATGAAATGAACAAAGAATTAATCAATACAGATAAAGCGCCGGCCGCCATCGGGCCGTACGCGCAAGCCATCAAAGCCAATGGCCTTGTGTTCACATCCGGGCAGATTCCGATAGACCCCGCCACAGGCAATATCGTTGCGGGCGGCATAGAGGAACAGGCAGCGCAAGTGCTGAATAACTTGCGTGAGGTGCTGAGTGCGGCTGGCGCGGGCTTTCAAGATGTGGTGAAAACCACGGTGTTCATTAAAGACATGAACGAATTTCCGAAGCTGAACGCGGTTTACGCGCAGTATTTCACGCAGCCGTATCCCGCAAGGTCAACCGTGGAGGTGGCGCGGCTACCAAAGGATGTGCTCGTGGAAATCGAAGCCGTGGCGGTGTGCCCATGACAAAGCTCGGCGCATTTTCGCGGACGGAGCTGCTACTCGGTCCGGAAGCGATGGACAAGCTCAAAAACGCGTCGGTGGCTGTATTCGGAATCGGCGGCGTCGGCTCTTATACCGTGGAGGCGCTCGCACGCAGCGGCGTGGGCGGCATCGCGCTGTTTGACGACGACAAGGTGTGCCTCACAAATATCAACCGTCAGCTGATTGCCACACGCGATACGGTGGGGCACAGCAAGGTGGAAGCGGCCAAGGAACGGATTCTCTCGATCAACCCGGACTGCCGTGTGGAGACGCACGCGTGCTTTTACACGGTGAACAATGCAGATGACTATGATTTGTCCCACTATTCGTATATTGTGGACGCAATCGACACGGTAAGCTCAAAGCTCACGCTGATTGAACGTGCAAGGGCGGCGGGCGTGCCCATCATCAGCTGCATGGGGGCGGGCAACAAGCTTGATCCCACACGGTTTGAGGTGGCGGATATCTACGAGACATCCGTGTGCCCGCTCGCAAAGGTGATGCGGCGCGAGCTACGGGCGCGCGGCGTTGAGCGGCTCAAGGTCGTCTACTCCAAAGAAGAGGCGATAAAGCCGAGGGAGGACGAAGCGCCGAACTGCAAAACAGGCTGCATCTGTCCGCCCGGCACCATGAGAAAATGCACGGCGCGTCGGCAGGTGCCCGGCAGCATCGCGTTTGTGCCGTCCGTCGCCGGGCTGATTCTCGCGGGCGAAGTCATCAAAGATTTGATTCGCATTCAGGAGGCTTGAACGATAACGGAAAGCTGTTCGCTGAAAGGATTCTTGCGTATGGCGAGCGACCAGAGGTAAGGATAACGCGCTTTCAAGTGTTTCATATAAATCACCCATTCATAGGCCAGGAGATTGTATGCGCGTGCGATATCGCCTTTGAGGTGTTCAATATCCGCCTTGGGCAGCGCCGTTAAATCCGTTCTGCTCGCTATCTCGTCAACAAGATGATAGAGCGCCCAGAGCATATTCGTGAAGGTATCATGCTCCAACAGATTGGGGTTGGCAAACAGCTGGATGATGATGTTCTTTTCCGGAAGCGCTTCTTTAAGCGCCGATAACGACTTTGAATCAAGCGTGAATTGAACGGGGCAGCTTTTCACGGCTTTGGCCGCAGTGTCAAACGCTTTGTCGTTCCACGCCGGTTTCATATCCACAAGCGCTCTGACGGCGCTGATATCCGATATCACGGCATTAAGGGATCGGAGCGCATCGGAGCCCGTTTCGCTGAAAAAAGCGCTGATGACGATGTTGATTTGTTCAAGCCGTTCTCGTTTTTCCCGTGCGCTAAGTATGCGGTCCAGAAAAAATGTGATGATCACAACCTCGAGAGGCAGAAAAATCAAATCCTGAAAAATCAAAAATTCGGATTCTACGATATTATGAAACAAAAGCTGCTGTAATATGAAAAAAACCACAGACAATAATACAAGAACGATGATGATGGCATGGTCAAAACGTATACGCTTCATAAACCCTCCGCTGCGGTAAAATCTTGTTTCAATTATAAAAGCGGCGCACCCCAAAACGCAAGACGGTATTGATGCAAAAAGAGTATCAACCAACATACATATCAATCGGTAAAATACACAGGACAAGGAAAATTATAGCTTGACAATCGAAAATCCGGCTTGTATGATATCAAAGGATTAAATGTCAAGGAGGTGAGAGGATGATTATCACAATGCATAAAGCCATTAGCTGCACATGTCTCAGCGCGGAACCGGCATTTGGTTGCTTGTGCCGTTATCATACTGTTCGCCTCTCGCCTGATTTCATAATGTGATGTGTTTGCATCCTATATGTCTGTCATGCCCTGAAGGCGAATGCGCTTTCAGGGTTTTTTAATGTGATTCTGAGAGCGTCGGAATAAATTGATTTTGCAAGGATTCTTTAAGGGGTTAATAAATATGTTCTCTTCTGCAAAAAATGTTTTACTTATGCCGCGAAACAAAAATTTCTCCGATAAACTGTTTCATTTGGCGCTGCCCATGATGCTCGAACAGTTTCTGATGTCATCGCTGTTTATTTTCGATACCGTGTTTGTCGGTGCGCTCGGTGATGAGTATCTCGGGGCTGTCGGACAGGCAGGAAATATACTGATGCTGTTGTGGTGCGGATTCACTGCCTTGTCGAGCTCAGGGGCCATCTTCGCCGCACAGTATTGGGGTAAAGACAAAGATGAAAAGGGTATCCGCAAAGCGTTTACCATCAGTTTGATGGCCACCACGCTGATTGCTGTATTCTTCTTTATATTGTCGTTCTTCTTTCGGAATGCGGTCATGAGCGTGCTGTCGACTGACGACACCGTGCGAAAGATCGGCGCGGAGTACTTGTCGATTGTGTGCTTCGCTTATCCGGTGTGGGCAGGAGTATCTGTGCTCGCTGCGATGCTTCGTTCAATGGGAATCACGAAGATGCCCATGATTGCATCCATATGCGCGGCGGCTTTCAACATTTTGTTCGACAGCGCTTTTGTGGCCGGAAATTTTGGTTTTCCAAAGCTTGGCGTTCCGGCTGCGGCCATTTCCACCATCGCAGGCGCGATAATCGAATTTATCTTGCTGTTTGTTTTTGCACGCCGGTCCCGCAGCGCGATCACGGCAAGACGACGGGACTTGGTCTGGCCCGGAAAAGAGATGGTCAGAAGGTATCTTAAAACAGCGCTGCCGCTGATTGCAAAAGATCAGCTTTGGGCAGGCGGTGTGGCGGTTTACAGCATTTCGTTTGCCGCGCTCGGCGTCGCAGCAACAGCCGGGTATAATGTTTACAGCACGCTCATGCAGTTTATGAATGTGCTTTTTCTCGCGCTCGGCAATGCGGGGGGGATATTGATCGGGCATGAACTGGGCGCGGGAGAGATTGATAGGGCAAAGAATTACGCGTGGCGGCTGCTGCGGGCTGTGATATTGTCGTCGCTGGTACTGTGCCCGATATTCATACTGCTGCGCGGCGTCATGCTGCTGCCATACCCGAGCCTGACGTCAGAAGCCATCGGGTACGCGCAGGAGTCTTTGGCGCTCGCCGCGTTGACGATATGGGCACGCGGCATCAACTTCACAAATATGGACGGCATACTGCGGGCCGGCGGGGATACGTTTGGGGCCGCTGCCATTGATATCGGGATGCTGTGGTTTGTCGGCGTACCGCTGACGGTGGTTGCCGGAATGCAGCTGCATTGGCCGTTTATTATCGTGGTGCTGATGACTTGTATTGAAGAGGTTGTGAAGGCGGCGGTCAGCATTGCGCGGGTCAGAAAATACAAGTGGGCCAAACAGCTGGTGTAGCCTATGTATGTTCGCAGATATGAGAACGGCTGTTTTTTTGCGGGCTCTGAAATATTTCTGAAAAAGGGCGAATAAAAGCGTTGACAAGTGGTAGGGTGTTTGGTAAGATATTTGAGCGCTCGCAAGACGGGAGAGCGGAAAAACGGCGGAAAAAGCGGAGCGAAAGCGCCAGCAAATACCAGCCAAAACGGAGTTGA
>JAEXTV010000008.1 GCA_023406895.1 Bacillota bacterium
CCTTCATCATTTTAACATCGGAGGTTTTTTTCTTAAAGCTAAAGCTAACTCCCTCCACCGGCAGAGACCGGTGGTTTATTTGGTTTTGTCCGCTTTCGCTCCCAAAACCACACTAAAGTGTACAAAACAAAGGCCTTACCATTTTCGGTATGGCCTTTCTCTTGTGCCAACGTCAGCTGGTTGTGACCACAAACGTACCTCTCCATTTAATCACGTGCTTGCCTTCCTCGCTGCAATTGGCGACCCCCGGGGTGCACGCCGGAGACAGCAAAGGTGTCACGTTGCCCGCAACCGCCAAGTTTTCCACCGTTACGCTCACCACTTGAGGGACGTTGGTCAGCGACGTATTCCCTCCGACCGGAGCTTTCACATCGAGGCTGCCGGCGGCTGATATCCATCCAAGCGGAGTCGATGCCGTTGTGGCTGCCAATGCTGAGGCCGGAGCACTGTTGTTGAAGGGAACCACCTGTTCCTTAACATCATACGCCGGTTCGCTTTGAATAATTGGGAAAGCATTACAAATGTATGGAATCGTTCCGACTAAATAAAACACGACCATTTGTACCGGACCGATATTGGGCACATCCATCGTTTCTTCCTTGCCCGCGACTTGCAGCTTGCTCGTATCAAACAGTACGCTCTTCACGCCGTTTGGGTCTGAAAAGCTTTCATCTAGTTTAAATGGCGGTGAAATTTCTGCTGTTGCGCAAAACGGGATTCTCACTTCAGCCATGTGTATAAACGCCTCCTATATAGAATTAGTGTTATAGATTAGCCATATCATATATTATTCTATTTCTCGTATTGTGTGACTTTGTGGACAACCCCCAAAGGGTATCAAAGCGAGTGAAAACCTTATCCTGCCTGTATATAAGGCAGGCTTTGCGTGTCCGACAGCATCGCATGTGTGGTATCATGCTATGCCGCTCGTCTGGCAAGAGGGTGTTTAAAAAAGGTGCATCGGTGACCCCACAGCTTTTAGTCCCAGCGTTGATATGATCAATGGCAGTCATTCGGGCAAAATTGTTTTTGCATAACCGGGGATAAGCAAATATCAAGCCGCTGAACCAGGCCCGGCCGCGATGTGCAAATGCATCGGCCTTGGTTAAGCGGATGCCAAAAATAAGAGCAGGCCGCTTAAGCCTGCTCGATTTATATGAAAAGAGCAATAATTGGAGGGCAATTGCTCTCTTATATAGCGTTCATTATTCCCTGAAGCGTTTCACCTCAAACCAGAATACAACGCCATCCTCAACATTTTCCGCTCCGAAACGCTGCCCCAAAACCGACTGTATGGCTTTCACCACGCTTAAACCGAGCCCGTAACTGTCTTGTACGCGCGTACGCGCGTCGTCCGCTTTATAAAAGCTGTTCCAGATGTTCTCCATCATCTCATCCGACAAATGAGAGCCCGTGTTAAACACACTGATACGGATTGCCTCGTCCAACGTCTGCGTTTGGATTCGCACCTGCTTGCGGCTGTCTCCGTAGCGCGCCGCGTTGGACACATAATTGGCAAGCACCTGTTCAAACCGCATGGCATCAAAAATGCCGATTTGGTCTTCACCCGCGTCCAGTGTTACAGTCAAACCGTTCTGTGCAATAAAGCCGTCATACTTATCAATAAAGCTCAGCAGCCGTTCTTTAACGGACAGCTTTTCACTGATGATCTCCGTGCGTCCGCTTTGCATTCTGGTTAAATCCAGCATTTCTTTGAGCAGGCGGCTCATTTTGGCCGCTTCCTCCGCGATAATCTCAATATAAATGTCCTTCTGCTGTTCGCTGCTGGTATACCCCGTATTTATTTCATCCGCATAGCCCTTGATCAGCGCAAGCGGTGTACGAAGCTCATGAGACGCGTTGGATATAAACGATCGCTGCGCGGCAATGTCCTTTTCAAGCTGCGCGTTCCGGCTTTTGAGTGCATTGAGCGCGTTCTCCAATTCAGTGCCTAAACGGTTGACATCCTCCCCCAGGCTTTGCAGCTCGTCACCCGTGTATACATCGCAATGGCCCTCAAAATTCAGTGCCGCGAGTTCTCCCACCGCATTCTGTATCTGTCGGATCGGCCGGGTAAAACTTTTGGACACTTTGAATACGACAGCGAGCGAAATCAACAGCGTCAGCAATGCACAAGCCAGCAGCAAAATATTCGCCTGCTGAACGCTTTGATTAACCGGTTCCACCGCCTGTGTGACAATAACCGTGACACCGCTTTCAAGCGTCGATGTGCAAACCATCATGTCAAGGCCGGATCGGGGTTCCCTCATCGTACCGAGATAGATGCCCTCTTTAACTTCTGTAAACCCGGCTCTGCCTCTTTGGAAGGTGTCAGGCAGATTGCCGTTTTCACTGCCATCCGTATTCTGCTGTTGCGGGCTGCCGGTGCTGCCGGATGGTCCGCTTTCTGCCGCACCGCCTTCGAATCCATCCGAACCATACGGCAAAGACGCGCCGTTCGCCGGTGATTGAATCCCCGGCGGAATCTGCCCGTTGTCTGATCTTGGCTGCAAGCCGAATTCGGGGGATGTGGAATAAAGAATATCCTCCCCGTTTCGGATGATAATGTCGTAAGAATTCCCCACATCGAGGGAACCGACGGCATCCCTGAGCGTTTCCTCATCCTGCGCATAATCGATTTTTGCGAGTGAATCCATGGCACCAAGCATCGCGTTTTTAATTGTGGCATAATACAGCGGGCGAAGCAGCAGTGTGTTGGACAGCAATATCAATGTGGATATTCCAAGCACCAGCACTGTGATGATAAGGAAGAGCCGCTTTGTAATGCTCGTTTTATGCGTTCTCATGGCGTTACCTCAAAACGATAGCCATAGCCGCGCAGCGTGGTGATATACGCGCCGCAGCTGCCGAGCTTGGTACGCAAACGGTTGATATGTGTATCCACCGTATTAGGGGAACCGAGGTAATCGTATCCCCATACGCCTTCGAGAATCTGGTCACGGCTTAACGAGATGTTTTCGTTTTCGGCAAGATAGACGAGCAGTTCATATTCCTTACGGCTCAGCAACGCAGGCGTACCGTCTACCGTCACCTCACGCGCATCCTGATCAATACGAATGCTGCCGAAGCTCGTACGCTTCTGGTTTTGGCTTCGCCTGAAAAGCGCCTCTACCCGCGCCACCAGCACCATGGGCGTAAACGGCTTGATAATGTAATCGTCCGCGCCGCAATCAAACCCCTTGACCTGGTCGTAGTCCTCCCCCTTTGCCGTCAGCATCAATACCGGGCACGACGATTTAGCGCGCAGTCGGCTGCAGCAGGCAAGCCCGTCCATCTCGGGCATCATCACATCGAGTATCACCATATCGGGGGCATTTTCATCGAAGACGCTCAATGCCTGTTTTCCGTTTTCGGCTTCAATCACGCGGTAGCCGCGGTTTTCGAGCACAATACGCAGCAGATCCCGAAGGCGCGTCTCATCATCCACCACCAATATTGTCTTTTTGATATCGTCCTGTTTCATATTTGAACCTCTCGGCTATTATATCACTTGAGCAAACTGCGATTATTAACTTTCTTTGAATCTTGGCGGTCTGCCGGGAGTTAATCCTGCAACTGCCGCAGGTTGCTGAAAACAAATGATACCATTGAGATGAGAAGCAGTCCGTTGTATATTCATTCCGCTGTGAAGCGGACGATGCTTTTAAATGAAATCTTATCCGTTATCGAAGGGGTTTTGCGATACACGTTCTCAACGCAGTGGCCGGTTGACTGAAAACGCCTTTGACTGATTAAGCGTGTTCTTACATAATCACAATCCCAAAATTGTGATGCCCGATGATCCGCAAAAAAAATAGGCTGCCGGTCATTCTTTCCACTGTCGTAGTGAACGAGTATAGCGACGTGACTACGCAGCGGATGAGAATCTGTATCAACAGATCCTGGTCTACTAACGTAGTCGTCGTTTCGCTCCTCACTATGATGTGGACTGGATGATCGGATGCGTGACTTTCCATAGCATTATCACTTCGCTGACGGGCAACGCATATCTGCAGACCGGGCAGGCAGCATGCGCTCCCTATCACATGCTGCCTGCTGCCGCAAGGCCGCATACTGCACAGCCTACTCGTATCTGAGCGCTTCAATCGGATTGAGCTTCGAGGCCTTGATGGCCGGATAGATGCCAAACCCCACACCGACAAACAGCGAGAAGGCAAGCGCCATTAGCATGACCCCGGACTGAACTGTGACCTGCGTATCCATCAGCGAACCGACGAAACCCGACCCGAACTGGGCAAGCAATATGCCGATCAATCCGCCGATGCCGCTGACGATAATCGCCTCAAGCAGAAACTGCAAAAGGATGTCTCTGCGCGTCGCACCGATCGCTTTTTCCACGCCGATTTCGCGCGTTCTCTCCATTACGGACACCAGCATGATGTTCATGATGCCGATACCGCCCACCAGCAGCGATATGCCCGCGATACCACCCAGCATCGCCGTTTGTGTGGCCGTCACCTCGCCGAGCGATTCGAGTATGCTGTCCTGACTGTTCACCGAAAAGCCGTCGTCCTCCGTGGAATACTGCAGAAGATAATTTTCAATGCTGGCCTGCGCGGTCTCCACCATTTCGGCAGATGCGGCGCTCGCGTATACCGTGGATATCGTCGTATTCTGCATGGCCCTTTGCGCCGTCACAAACGGAATCATCACATTGTCGTCGGCAGAAGCCGTCTCATCATCCCCCTGCTGCTGCAAAACGCCGATGACCTCATATTTCACCCCACCAATCGAAATCGTTTGGCCCGTCACATCGAGTGACCCAAAAAGGTCAACGGCGACATTATACCCGACCACCGCCACTTTCAGTCGGCTATTGCTGTCCCTGTCGGTGATAAACCGGCCGGATGCCAGATCGTACTCACGTATGCCTTGATAATCCGCGGTGACGCCCTGTACACCGGTATCCTCTATGCTCGCCGATCCGTTTTTAACGGTATATGAAGACGAGATAAACGGCGACACCGCGCCGACACCCGGTAAACGCCCGATTGCCTGTACATCCTCCAGATTCATGTCTGCACGGTTGTCTCGTATGCTGATGGTCAGCAGGTTGGAGCCCAGCCCTTCAATCTGCTTTGTCACAGCGGCGTTGGAGCTCTGCCCCACAGATATCAGCGCCGTGACGGCAAATATGCCGATGATGATGCCAAGCATGGTGAGAAACGACCGAAGCTTGTGTGCCCATACCGCATGACACGCGGAGATGATAATTTCATGAATTCTCATTCTTGCTTCCTTTCCTCACATCCGATACAATCTTCCCATCGAAAAGCTGTATCACCCTGTCCGCCTGTTCTGCGATGCTGTTATCGTGTGTAATCAGTATGATGGTATTGCCTGCCGCGTGCAGCTCTCTCATCATATTCATAATCTCTCTACTGCTTTTTGAGTCGAGGTTCCCCGTCGGCTCATCAGCGAGTATCACCGGCGGCTTGTTGATCAGTGCCCGCGCAATGGCCACGCGCTGCTGCTGCCCGCCCGATAAGGCCGTGGGCTTGTGGTTCATTCTGTCGCTTAACGCCACTTTCCCTATTGCTTCGAGCGCCCTTGCCCGCCTCTCCGGCTTCTTGATGCCGGCGTATTTGGCGGGCCTCTCCACGTTTTCATAGGCCGTCATTTTTTTAAGCAGATTGAACTGCTGAAATATGAAACCGATCTTCTGGTTTCTCACCCTGGCGAGTCTTTTATCCGAAAACGTTGAGATGTCCTCGCCGTCCAACAGATATGTTCCCGATGTGGGCGTATCAAGGCAGCCGATCATATTCATCAGTGTGGATTTGCCGCTGCCGGATGCCCCGACGATCGCCACAAACTCATGTTCATCTATTTTGAGGCTCACGCCGTCGAGCGCATGGACCTGTTCGCTGCCCATCTCGTAGATTTTGGTCATGTCTCTGATTTCAATCAATGCCACGTCAGCCACCACCCGTCGTTATTGGTTGTCATATCAGTCACCTAATTTCCGCCCGGGCCGCCGCCCCAGCCGCCGCTCGGCATCTGGCCCGGCATCTGGCCCGGCATCTGGCCCGGCATCTCGCCCATGCCACCCATCATAAATCCGCGCTGATTCGCGCTGTCATCCGTAGCGGCGGGCTGCAGGACCATCTCACCTTGGCTCAAGCCGCTTGTGATTTCAATGTAGTAAGCGTTTTCTATTCCCGTCTGCACTGCTCGCACCTCGGAATAAAGCAGTTCAGACCAGTCTGATAATACGTTGATACCGAGCGTCTGGGCGTCTGCCCCCATATAATCGGCAAGCCCTGTGACATCACCGCTGTTGATCAGCGCCTGAATGGCAGCCTTTTCCGAATCTGTTCGGTCAACCTTCACCATCACGTAGCTCATGTTGCCGGATGTTCTCAAATCATCAACGGGCAGCAGCACCGCGCCGGATGCTTCCTGCGCCTTGATTTCGCAGTTCAGTGTCATATTGATTTTGAACCTGTCGTCATCTTTGACCGACACGTTCACGTTGTAAGTGGTAATGCCGCCGGAAGCCGTGCCCATATCCGAAATATCAGATACGGTGCCTTCAAACACTTCGTTCGGCAGGCTGTCGAGCGCCACATCCACGTTCTGTCCGACGGCAATGGTGCCTATGTCAAGCTCATCCACGGAAACCGAAGCAAGCCAGCTGTCCATCGATTGAATCGATATCAAATCCGTGCCTTCTTCACAAACGGCTCCGTCGGCCGCCGTTACCGAGCTGACAACGCCGTCCGAAGGAGATAATATCTGTCCTGCTTCTATATGCCCTGTCATCAATTCGTACTGTTCTTGTAATTCCGCAAGGGTATCATACATTTCCTTGACTTCCAACGTATACTGAGACGCTCTGTAGATGGATTCGCCCGCTTCGATCTCATCATTTTCCGAGAAGCCCACATCAGTAACGATGCCGTAACTGCTTGTGACCGGCACAGACGCCGCCAGTTCAATCGTTCCTGTGAAAAGCTCATTGCCGCTCGTGTCGCTGACTGCGGCATCCGCGCCGACCGTGCGGGAAACCGTATCAATGCTGACATAAAGCGCGCCGTTTTCATTGGTCACCACACCGTTGTAGGTGCGGCCTTCGCATGTCACCTTCACCGCATCTCCCTGCGCCAGCGTGCTGTTTGCGGCGCTGATTATTTCCCTCTCTTCTGTGGCAACGAGCGCCACATAGCCGTATGTATCCATAGCTGTCTGTATATCGTCGTCTTCATCGAGCACAATGTTTTTAACCCACCCGTCCGCAGGGGATTTGATGGACAGCGCTGTGCTCGTGTTGTTCGTTGTGTCGATGCTGACCTGCTGCGCCATGATCTGCGTTTTAAGATCCCCTGCATTTTTCTGCATCTCTTCCACATCAAGAGCCGCTATTGGCTGGCCTGCGCTGATGGTATCGCCTGCTTTCACAAGCATCTTATCAATCACCAGCTGCCCGTCGGCTTTAATGCCGAGCGTTTCAGCGCTCGCGAGATTGCCGCTGCCCGAAACGGTCAGCGAAATATCGCCGATACCGATTGTATCAAAGCTTGGTTCGCCGTTTTTTGCGCTCGCTTTTGCGGACGGACCCGATACACCCAAATAAATGCCGAGCCCCGCGGCGACAATCACCACACCGGCCAGCACAATGATGACTGTACGTTTTGTTTTTTTCTTCATATTCTTCAAGCTCAAAATAGATTTATCCATATTCGTCACCTTCCGCCATGTCATGGCCGCTATTAAATTGTGTTCAGTATAAAAGCCCAGCTTCACAGCATCCTGTTAGAAAAATGAACAAATCATGAACATATGTTTTTTACTGTCCGCAGTCATCAAGCACACATCTCTTTTAGGCTCAGGTGTGCTTTTCTTACCATCTTACGGTAATTGGCGTTAATTTTTTGTGAATGGTATTGCCTTCGTCTGTCTTTTTTGATACATTGACTTATTAGAATGATTTAACAAATTGTAATCCGTGGAGTTCCGATAAAAATATGGTCACAATTAAGGACATTTCAAAAAGATGCGGCGTGTCAGCCGCAACAGTCAGCAAGGCGCTGAACGGGTATACCGATGTGGGAGAAGACACCGCGGAATATGTGCGTAAAACGGCCAAACAGATGGGGTATTTGCCCAACGCCACAGCCCGCGCACTGAAAACAAACCGTTCGAACAACATAGGCGTTTTGTTTGTAGACCAGACGCATTGCGGTTTGACACACGAATACTTCTCATCTGTACTCAACAGTTTTAAGGAAGAAGCGGAAAGCCGCGGCTTTGATATTACGTTTATCAGCAAAAACCTCGGCCAGTTTCAAATGAGCTATTACGAGCACTGTAAATACCGTAACTGCGACGGCGCGGTGATCGCAAGCGTTAATTTCAACGATCCCGACGTCATTGAACTGGTTAACAGCGATATCCCGATTGTGACAATTGACCATGTGTTTAACAGCCGAACGGCAATATTATCCGACAACGTTGAGTGCATATGCAATATGGTGCAATTTCTTTATAAGAACGGACACAGGCGTATTGCATATATACACGGTGAGGACACGTCCGTCACGCAGAAACGTCTCGCCAGCTTTTACAAGGCTTGCATGGAGCTGGGGATCGACCTGCCTGAGGAATATGTGAAGCCCGCGATATATCATGACCCAAAAGCGAGCGGGCTGGCCACGCGCGAGCTGCTCTCGCTGCCTTTACGGCCCACCTGCATCATGTACCCCGACGATTTTTCCTTCATCGGCGGCATGAACGAGATTGAGCGCCACGGGCTCAGCATTCCCGATGATATCAGCGTGGTGGGACACGACGGCATCTATCTCTCCGAGGTGCTGCGCCCGCAGCTCACAACGCTGAAACAGGATACCGAAACGCTTGGCAAGCAGGCTGCCGTGAAACTGATCGAAGCCATCGAATCGCCCAAGACATTTATTCCGCAGCAGGTGGTGGTGCCTGCGCAGATCATCGAGGGCAAAACAGTGAAGAATCTGGCTCCCGCAGCGGGCGTCGTTGATCTTTTCAGATAACCCCAAGGCAGCAACCCAGAGCCTTTTTTTCAACTGTATCAGGCCGTTTTGCACTTAGACACATTTTTAAAAGGCTTCTCCTCGATGAGAAGCTGTCGCCCACAGGCGACTGATGAGGTGTTCATTTTGACAGCAATTTATTGACACCTCATCCGGTGCTTCAGACCATCTTTACCTAGGCTTTCACAGTCACACTTTTTTTAATGCTTATTCTTTCCTAAAAACCGTTTACTCGATCTAAAACCATTTAACACCCCAAATTACCGGATGTATTCTTTAGAAAATAAAACAGAGCAGACGATTCTTCGTCTGCTCCCAGGCTGTCGTTAAAGTGTATTTAAGCCTCCCTCAGACGACTATCCCAAAGGGGATGGACTGGGAGGTGGCACGAAGTGCCGGAGGGAGTAACCGTTTTCAAGCCATTTTCTCTCCCCCAGTCACCTATCGGTGCCAGCCCCCTCATCAGAGGGGGCCACGACAAGAGGCTTTTTTGACACTCTGAGAGCTGACGATTTGTCCGTCTGCCCCTTAAGTTTATTTGTCACTATTTACGTTTGCTGAGCCCTTTTTGCGCATACAGCTTTTCGAGCGTGTCGAGTGCGTAATCAAGCTGCTGCGGTTTGTGTTCGCTGATCAGGCAGAACCGCAGGCGCGCCTGATGCTTCGGCACCGCCGGGTAAACAGCCGGGGGCACAAACACGCCGTTCTCCAGCATCAGCGTGGAGAGCTCATAGGCATCGTTGTCCTCTCCCACCATAATCGGCACGATTGCCGTCTCCTTGGCAAGGCACGTGTCAAAGCCGCGCTGCTGCGCGCCTTCCACGAAATACTTGATATTCTGATGAAGCGATGTGACGCGCGGATTGCCTTCCATCATGATATGGACGGCCTCAAGCGACGCAGCCGCCAGCGGCGGGCTGATGCCCACGGAGAACATAAAGCCGGGCACCGAATAGCGCAGATAATCGACGAGGCTCTGCTCGCCCGCGAGATAACCGCCGCAGGTGCCGAGGCCCTTTGAAAGCGTACCCATCTTGATATCCACATCACCCGGCAGCAGATCGAAATAGTCGTCCACGCCGCCGCCATTCTGTCCGATCACGCAGCTGGAATGCGCCTCGTCCACCATCAAAAACGCGTCGTATTTCTTTTTGAGCGCCACAAAATCGGGTATCGGCGCGATATCGCCGTCCATCGAGTAAACGCCCTCTACCACGATCAATATCTTCTCATATTTATCGCGCGCGGCCTTGAGCATATGCTCAAGCATGTCAAAATCATTGTGCGGAAACGCTTTGGTGTCGCTCCTCGAAAGCTGGCAGCCCTGTGTGATGGAATTGTGAGACAACGCGTCGTAGAGTATGAGATCCCGTTCGTTGCAGAAGTTGCCCACAAACGTGACGTTGGTGGAATGCCCGCCCACAAGCACAAGCGCATCGTCCGTGTGCTTCCATTTGGCAATGGCGCGCTCCAGCTCGCGGTACAGCGTCTTCTCGCCTGCGATCAGGCGCGAACCGGACGCCGATGTCCCGTATTTATCGATCGCTTTTTTCGCGGCTTCGGCTGTGCGCGGATGCCCCGACATGCCCACATAGTTGTACGACGCGAGATTGATAATCTCGCGGCCCGCCACGATCGACGTATCGCTGAGCACCGAATCATGCGCGACAAAATACGGGTCTTTGATGCCCGCATCCTGCATCCCGAGGCGGCGTTTCGCATATTCCTCGAATTCACGCGACTGATCGAAGCGCGTGATTTTTCTTATATCCTTGGGTTTACATTCCTCGCGGCGCTCCTCGATATGATGAATCTTTCTGTAAAGCAGCCTTGAGAGATCCTCCACATTCGCGCAGGAGAAATATTCGGTGTCCGGGATAATCACCCCGTACATCTCTTCGGCTTTGGAGAATACACCAAGGCTTGAGAGACTGTCGCCGCCAAGGTCTTCCACAAAGTGGTCGGTATCTTTGATTGATTTTGCGTCCAGCCCCAGCACATCGGCAAAAATGCTTCTGACTTTTTCCATGATGCTGTTCAGCTCGGTATCATCGTAGCTGGCTCTTGAAACGGGCTCCTCAATTTTGATGGCGTGCTTGACAATCCCGCTGCGGATATCGATTTCTTCAAAGCTGCCCTGCCCACGCTCTATCGCTTCCTTCACCTTCTGGCGGCGAACCTTGATGCCGTTGGCAAGCGGCAGAGCTTCCAGTGACAGATAAGCCTTTTGAATTTTTTTATAGATCGGCAGCAGACCGTTGATGCGCGTGATTTCCGCAATCAGATCGTTGACCTTTTCCGAATCCGCCGCATTCTCACCCATGTAAACAATAAGCGACGTATCATCGTATACGCCTTTGGCGGCCACACCGGTCACGCAGATATGCTCCACATGCGGCAGCTCCGAAAAGCTGTCTTCGAGTTCGTCCGGATAGATATTCTCACCCGACTCATTGATGATCACATCCTTCAAGCGGCCTTCAATATAGAAGCGCCCGTTGACCTCCCGGACAATGTCTCCCGAAGCGAACCAGCCGTCCTCCCGCGCGATGTAAACGCCGTCCACCATGCGCCCCGAATGCATCGCTTCACCTTTGATCTGCAGTTCGCCGGTTTCCGCGTCGCCTTGCTTCACAATGCGGTACTCCATCGGAAAAAACGGCTTGCCGACGCTCGCGTCAAGTTTGGTATCAATCTTGCCAGAGAGCTCCACCGAATCGATGCCCGTTTCGGTCATGCCGAAACCGGATACAAGCGGATAACCGATGGAATTGATGATTTTAAGTGTTTCGGGCTGAATATGCCCCCCGCCGCTGATACAGAACTCGATGCTGTCTCCGACGAGCTTTTGCTGGATGTCTTTAAAAAACAAGCTCGACACAAGCTTGCGGCCCGCTTTCCCGAGGCGGCGCTGCAGCTTGATGCTGAGATCGCTCGCGTTCATAAGCTTATCGTATGTATCTTCGCCCTGCAGCTTCGCCTTGCGGACGATGCCTTTGGCCACGTTGTTCCACAGCAGAGGCACGGCGTATATATGCGTAACTTTGTGCTCTTTGCATGCGGACATAATCACGTCAGCGGTTTTGCTGCGAATATACACAATTGTTTTACCAAAAAACGTGTACCACATATAAACGGCGATCAGGCCGAATATATGATGGAACGGAAGAAACGCGAGCTGCCTGATAGGCCCGTTGTGGATGATTTCCTTGTTGTTCTTGTAAACATAATCCGCAAGCAGCACCTGCTCACAGATCGCTTTTTCATTGTAAACATAAACCTTGGGCGTGGCGGTGGTGCCCGACGTGCAAAGCGCAATGCCGTTGCCGTACACCGGCATATACATCTCGCTTTTTGCGTCAAGGCTTAAGAATTCGTCCGGATGAATCACCTTAATGCCGCCCACATCCACCGGCGTATCCGTCACGATGGTGCGCGACCCCGCCTGCCGGAGTACATGCATCAGCTGCGCGTCATCCCCGCCTGCGTCCAGCAGAAGCGGACGGTAACCGGCAAGTATCACAGACCAAAAAGCCGCCGGCCAAAGTGGGTTATTGGCATACCGAAGCGCCACAAAAGCGTTTTTGTCCAAGCCTTCGAGCCGCTTACTCAGTGTTTTCGCGCCGGCTGTGATGATGCGTTCATAATCGGAAAAAGTGATTTTTTTGATGCCGCTGCCGTCATTGTATTCCGCTGCGACCGCGTCTCCGTTCGCGCATATCAGCGAGAAGAGGTTTTTTATCGACGGCTCCTCCCGCAAGGCGGCTAATTTTTCAATGATCATGTCCATTCAAACAAAGCCTCCGTAAGATATAAATAAATAAATGATGCCATAGCAGATTGGATGTAACCCCTGCGCGGCGGCGCAGAATCGTCCCATGAAAAAAAGCTTTATGGGATTGCGCCGCTGCATCGTCGCTTGCCGTTGCCAGTTCAAATTATCATGCGCCGCACGCCTCTACAAACTTAAGAAACGCAACAGCCGTCGTTCGTTTCACAAACGTCGTGAACGAGCATGGCCATATGACCGCGCAGCGGATTATATGGCGGCATGAAATTCTTCCATTGCAATGACAGGGCGGGGCGATTTCAGCAACCTGCATAACTTGGTATATATATTAATATTAACACATTCAAAAAGTTTGGTCATCAAACTTTTTATGAAACCGCTCCGATTCTCTTTTTTCGTTCGGCAATGTAGTTTTCAAATCTTTGCATCGTGAGGTTCACAATCAGCTCCTCCGGGAACCCATGCTCTGCCATAATGCCAATGGCAAGATCATGCCGTCCGATATTGGGCGCAAAATGCGCATCACTCGAGACGGCAACCCTTACCCCATACTTTTTGCACAACGGCAGATAGACCGCGGCGTTGGCGGCTCCTCCCTTTCTGTATACGAAAGAATGGTTGTTCACTTCCAGCAGCTTGTTTTGGCTGGCCGCTGCTTTTACCACAGCTTCATAATCGAGCTCATAGGCGGGATTGTCCGGATGCGAGATGATATCCACATACGGATTGGAAAAGGCACCGATCACAGCCTGCGTATTTTGCTGCTTTGTGCCGGGCAGTATCACCACTTCATGCAGCCCCGCAATCACGTAGTCGGTGAACTGCAGGTACTTGTCCCTCACGTCAATCGTGCCGGAAAAGTCGATAATATTTGATTCTACGCCCGGATAAATGCGAACCCCTTCAATATGACTCGGCAGAAAAGGATATGTGGCCAAATTAAATTCAGGGCAAGCCCCCGGCAGCTTCGGTCCATGATCCGTCATGACGAATCCCTTGAGACCTTTTTTGGCTGCCGCTGCCGCGTTTTCAAGCAGCGTGGAATGCGCGTGTCCAGATAATACCGTGTGCGTATGCGTGTCCACTTCCATATTCATTTTTATATCTCCAGCTAAACTATTTTATTCCAAAAGCTGCGCGACCTTTTTGACCGCGCCCGCGGCGTCGGGCGCATACGCATCCGCGCTGATGCTCCTGGCATAATCTTCCGTCACAACGGCACCACCCACAATGATCTTCGCCCGCAGGCCGCGCTGCTTCGCCATCACAATCACCTTCGCCATTTCCTGTGCCGTGGTGGTGATCAGCGCCGATAGCCCGATGATGTCGGCATCCGTTTCTGCCGCCGTATTGATAATTGTATCGGCAGCCACGTCCTTACCGAGATCGATCACCTCATACCCGTGGTTTCTCAGCAGCATGGCCACGAGGTTCTTGCCGATATCGTGTATATCGCCTTTGACCGTCGCCATCACGATTTTCTTTTTGGTTCTGGCATCAGAGGCGGAAAAATGCTTCTCTAAATAATCAAATGCTGTGTGCGCCGCTTCCGCGCTGTATATCAGCTGCGGAAGGAAATAGATGCGCCGCTCGTAAAGATCGCCGACCTGCTGCAATGCCGGTATCAGCATGTCGTTGATGATGTCGTTCGGCGTCTTCCCGCCCGCCAATTCGGCATCGATCAGCGCGGTCATCAGATTTTTTTTGCCTGTGATCACGGCATCACTCACGGTTTTGGCGTCTTCTTTGGGAGTCTCCATCTGCGCGAACCGCTTCAGATAGCGCTCAAAATTATCGTCACGGTTCACAAGCGCCTCGGCGGCGTGATAGGCGTCCATCATCAGTTTGTCGCCGGGGTTCATGATGGCTGTGGTCAGCCCTTTTTCAATGGCCATCGTCAGGTAAGCGGCGTTGATAAACGTTCTTTCGGGCAGCCCGAAAGAGCCGTTGGATATGCCGAGCACGGTAAAAAAGCCGTTGTCGCTGCACCATTTGATCACCTTGAGCGTCTCGATGGCCGCTCCGGCGTCTGACGACACGGCCATCACAAGGCCGTCCACCACTATGCTTTCCTTGCCGATGCCTTCACGCAAAAGCCGCTCATATCCCTTTTCAATCTCCGCAATTCGCCCCTCCGCCGTTTGAGGTATGCCCTCGTTACCGATGGGCAGCAATATGAACATCGGCCTGTATTTTTTTATTACAGGCAGCAGCGTATCCATGCTGGCGGTCTTTGTGGAAACGGAGTTGACGAGCGCACGCCCCGGATAGAGACGAAGTGCCTGCTCTATCACGCCGGGCTTGGATGAATCGATGCAGAGCGGCAGCTTGGCCTGTACAGATAGCGTTTGAATCACACGTTTTATTGCGCTGCTTTCATCAAAATCCGGCATGCCCACGTTCACATCGAGAATATGCGCACCGCAGTCCTTTTGCTCTATCGCCATATCGAGCACCGTGTCGTCATCGGCGGCCCTCAGCGCTTCCTTCAGCTTCGGTTTGCCTGTCGGGTTGATCCTCTCGCCGATTACGCGAAAGTTCTTCCCGAAATACGTCATCTCCGTCATGGATGTGAGCGCACTCGGCAATGTTTTTTGCCATGGCAGCGGCGACAGCGTTTGTATCTCTTCCCTGATGGCATTGATAAAGCACGGGTCTGTGCCACAGCACCCGCCGATCAGGTTCGCGCCCGCTTCGCAAAGCGGCTTGATAAACGCCCTGAAATCATCGCAGGACAAATCGAACTTCGTTTTTCCATTCTCTATGCGCGGCATGCCCGCGTTGGGCTTTACAATCAGCGGCACGGTGGATACCGCTTTCATGCGTTTCACCAGCGGAAGCATCTCGGCCGGCCCAGTGGAACAGTTGAGCCCCACCACATCCGCGCCAGCGCAAATCAGCGTGACGGCGGCGGCCTCAGGCGACGTACCCGTCAGCGTCGTTCCTCTTTCGTCGAACGTCATACATGCCACCACGGGAAGGTCGCAAACCTCCTTGGCGGCAAGCACGGCGGCACGCGTCTCCTGTATGTCGATCATCGTTTCAATGACTATAAAATCAACGCCGCCTCGCACAAGCGCGGCAATCTGCTGCTTGTAGATATCAACGGCCTGTTCAAACTCAATGTCGCCAAGGGGCTTTAAAAAAGACCCTGTGGTGCTGAGCTCACCGCCGACAAAAGCCTCATTTCCTGCCGCTTCCACGCTGAGCGCCGCAAGCTCCTCGTTGAGCCGCTCGGTCTGATCCTGCAAACCGAAATCAGATAGCTTAAGAGAATTGGCGCCCATCGTAAACGTGTAGACAGCACGTGAACCCGCCTCGATGTATTTGCGCTGTATGTCGCGGAGAATGCCTTTGTTTTCCACCGCAAATAGCTCCGGGCAAACACCCGGAGACATGCCGTTGCTGTGCAGATATGTGCCCGTCGCGCCATCAAGTATCAAAAAGCGCTGTCCGATATATTCTAAAAATGTTAAACCATCAACTTTTTTCATCTATTCCACTCCCGCCACTGCAATCACCGACTTTTCGGGTGACAGCAGGAATTTTTCGCTAAGCTCCACACCGAGCGTGCCCATATCCAGCATATCATAAAAAACCTTTTGGTATTTGATATCCAAATCACCGTAACCCGCGCTGAAGCGATGATGAGTGAGATGCCGCCCCATGCGCTTTAAGGCCGCGTTTTTACGCGCAATGATAATATCAAGAGCACCGTCCACAAATTCAGACGCGTAAGCGTCGAAAACAAGTGCTTTGAGGCCTTCTCCCGCTGTGATGGCCGCGTTGATTTTGTCAACGTCGCGTTTGGGGATAGACGCGCACATCAGATACGCTTCACTGCTGCTTTTCAGCAGCTTTGCCAGCTGTTTGGACTCAATCAACGCATCGTTAATATATAATATTCCCTCCGAAGAAACGCGCGCCGGAACAGCCGCCGCTTTTCCATTTACGGTGAATGATGATTCGGCAGATCTTAATAGAGCATCGATTTCCTGATCAAGCTCCGGGGGGAATTGAGCTTTCTGAGAACCCAATCGCCGCATAACGGTCTTTTTGTCCGGCACAAACGGTATAAATGAAAAAAGCTCCATTGCGCACCTCAGGAACTATGATACAACACTTAATGCCATTGTTCAACCACTTGCAAAATGGCCGTCATTATGTTTAAATGGGAATCAATCCAAAATCGGCGCTTTAAAACAGGAGTCATCATGAACCTTATCGATAAGTTAAAATCAAATGAGAAAGCTTTCTCTCTTGAGTTTTCACCTCCGAAAAAGGACATGCCTTTGGACACCGTATACGGTGCCATTGAGAAGCTTTCTGTTTTTAACCCCGAATTTGTAAGCATCACGTACGGCGCGGGCGGCAGCAACAGGGACAGAACCGTTGAGGTGGCTTCGCATGTCAGCGAGCTGGGTTTGGAAGCCATTGCGCATCTGACCTGCGTGGGCGCTGATCCTGAGCAGATTAACACCGTGCTGAATACGCTTGAGAAAAAGGGCATCAGAAATATACTCGCTCTTCGAGGCGACATTCCGCAGGATATGGATAAATCCGCAGCGTTTATATACTACCGGCACGCGAGCGATTTGATTATTGATATTAAAAAAAGAAGCAGCCTGACGGTGGGCGCGGCCGCTTATCCGGAAGCCCATTACGAGGCGGATTCAATGCCCGATGATTTGGCATATATGAAGCTCAAAGCCGATCTCGGCGCCGACTTCTTCGTGACCCAGCTTTGCTTCGATAAAAACGCGTTACTCGACTTTCACGAAAAAGCCTATCGGGCGGGCGTTCACGCACCGATCGTAACGGGCATTATGCCGATTCTTGACCCCAAGCAGATTATCCGGATGACGCTGCTTTCCGCGTGTTCGATACCCGCGTCTTTAAGCCGCCTTGTGAGCCGATACGGCGAAGACCCGGAGAGCTTTAAAAAAGCCGGCATGGAATATGCCGTGAATGAAATCACCGGGCTGATGGCAGGCGGAATCAAAAAGTTCCATATCTATGTGATGAACAAAGCGGATGAAACGACGCAGATTCTCAAGATGAGCGGCCTTATTTAGCTTCGGCCATATATAACCTCCAAACAGTCATCGCTGTTAAAAGTCGAAAAATTAAACTAACATATGCTGTTGTGGCAGATTCTTTTCCATGGCATAGCACTTCGCGATTTTATTGACGGTGACAGTGGAATAAATAGCCGCTAACGCATTTAAGTGTTTATAAAGGTGGATGGCGCATGACGATGTCGACAGAGCGCGTGCGAAAGATAAATGGAATGTGCTGCGCTGCGTTGTTACGCCTTGTTTCTTTTCTCTCTGTACATATCGGAATCGGCCACATTGATCAGTGTATAAACGGTCTCTTTCGCGTTAAATTCGGCTTCCTTAAACCCAAAGCTCACCGATATGCTCTGGGCATCGCTGACGAAGGTTCGGGAAACGGCCTGCTTAATGCGGGAAGCCAGCAGCATGGCCTGCGCTTTTTGCATGCCGGGCAATATCAGCAGGAATTCGTCACCGCCCAAGCGGCAAACCTCCCCCGCCCCATCCAATTGTTTTTTTAAAATCATCGCCACAGCGCGGATCATGTTGTCTCCCACGCCATGCCCGTATGTATCGTTAACATGCTTTAAACCGTCAATATCCGCAAAGCAGACGGTAATGGCGGTGTGCTCCCTTTTGCATTTCAAATAAGCCGACTCGAGAATTTCAAGACCCGCACGTCTGTTGTTAAGCCCCGTGAGAATATCCGTTTTTGCAAGCATCTCCAGCTTATTCTCGGCCTGTTTGAATCTTGTGATGTCGCACACAACGGTTGTGATCATGGTCCGTCTGCCAAACCGTGATTTTGTTTTCATCACGCTGTAGCTGCGCCCTGTACTTTCAATTTTGTGTATGCATGGCTTGTCCGTCTTTTTTTCGTCGCTTAGCAGCTTATTAAGAAGCTGTTTTGCGGAACCGACACCGAAATTTTCACGGAACGATTTGTTTTCGTAAAGCATCTCTTTCGTATCGGCGTCCCATATGGCAACGCCCTGCTCAATAGCCTCAATGCCTTTTGAGAGCACCGTCATATGATTATCCGGCACATCTGTGGCAAGCAGCTTGTAAATACGAGCTAATTTTTCAATATAATTGCACTGTGCTTCTTCCGCCGCGCTGTCAAAAAAACAAATCAGCATCCCCTCAGAGCCATGCGTCTTTAGATACGAAGCCGCGGCCACATCTGCGGCACGTTTTAAAGATTTTAGCCGGATTAATTCACGGTCCAACATATCCTCAGCGTCGGCGCTCAGCATGGGAATGCATAGGCACTTTCTCTCCCGCCATTCGTCAATGAGGGTCATGCGCCCTTTCTTTTTTTCGTACAACGCTGCGCAAAAAGCCCCTGTACCTCTCGCAGCAATACGCAGAAAGTCTGATGCCGGATTGTTCTTATTGATTAAAAAAGCGTCCAGAATTCTTGCAATCAATGTATCTTCATCAACCAAAGACGCGGTTTGTATATGCTTGACAACCACAAGAAACACGGCCTCGCCGCTAAGCTCCGTTAAAGCTGCCTCCATGTTAACATAAAAGGCTTTTTTATTGATTACGATTGTGGTTTGCACATGCAATGGCTCTTTTTGAACAAACGTACCGAAAACCGCCTTATCCTCTATCATCTCATAAAAATTCGCACCCGTCATGAAACCTTGCTGATGAGCCAATGGATTGGAATAAAGAATTCGGCCGTTTTTTGAGCTGACAATAAAGACGGGCAATGGAAACAAACGATAATCGTCTTCTTTCATAGGCTCTCCTCATACGTCTTTTTATTAATTATAAGTATTTCCCGAAAAAACATTGACGAACGGCGTCATGAAAAAAAGAATTTAAACTCTAATAAAACGACAAGTTTTTTTGTCGAATTAAAAGGACTTTCGGATGGTGATGTGGTATTATTAATGTTAATGTGCGTTTATGTGATATTTATAAGCGTATCCGTCGACAAAATATAAAAAATGCGACTATGATACGACTCATCTCCCTATTTATTTCGGCAAACACTGTTTGCCTCTTTTTTTTTGCGGCGCATAAATTCTTTATGATATAAAAAACCCAAAGCCCGCGGTCTTGACGGTGATTTTTGTATATGCTATATTAACAAAGTCCACTTGCCGGTGTGATGGAATTGGCAGACGTGACGGACTCAAAATCCGTTGTTGGCAACAACGTGTGGGTTCGAGTCCCACTTCCGGCACCAGACCAGTATAATCCGAACCAGATTTTCCAAATTGGAAATGGGTTCGGATTTTTTTTATCTCCTAATCACAAAGGTATAACACACTAGACCTTGCGAGCATGGTCAGTGTGTAAGGGGCTGAGATTCCTCGAAATCCCTGCGAAATAATGATACAGCAAAACCGTTACTTTCTTCATATAGGGATATTCTTTTATTGAGGGATATGGTATACTGAGCTCAACAAATCGGAATTGACCGAGTTCTTTAAGTGAGGAATGTACATGCAGATGAAGACGAAGCATTTCGCTGAGTCGTTCTCAAAGAATGCGTTCTATCGATTTGTGAATGATGCCGGTATCAACTAGGTTCGTTTTACGACGCTGCTTGCCCGTTCTATCATCGAGAACTTCTTCAAGCCTCTGACCAGCGAAGACCGCGCTGACGTTTATGCAGGAAGTTTAAGGTGGAAAGTTTAAGTTATCATGCCATACCTGATTATACGCAACGGTAGGTCGCGCAGGAGAAGAATACGGAGAAATATTGAAAGAAAACAAACTATGAAATGAGGTGACATTTATGATGAAAAAAGAAGCGGGAGCAAGAATCGAAGAAATGCTGTGTCAGCTGGCCGATGCGACGTGCATCGACGGAGAGATCTGGCGTGCAGCGTATACTCTGGAAGACAAAATCGCGAAGAACATCCTGCGTGAGTGGATCGAGGATCTGGGGCTTGAATACAGAGAGGACGCGATCGGTAACGTGTATGGACGGCTTCCGGGGACAGAACCTGGAACCATACTGACGGGATCCCACCTGGATACCGTAAAGAACGGTGGAAAATATGATGGTGCACTGGGCGTTGTGACCGGTGTGGCAGCGCTGGGATATCTCAAACAGTCTGGCTTCGTTCCGAAGCACAGCCTGGAAGTGGTTGGTCTGATGGAGGAAGAAGGAAGTCGTTTTCCGTCTGGCTGTCAGGGGAGCCGCGCAATCTGTGGCACGCTGAAAGAAGAGGATCTCGAGGAGGTCGGCCGTGATGGCGTCACACTTCGTGAAGCACTGTTATCTGCCGGGTATCAGCCGGAAGCGCTGAAAAGCGTGAAACGTGACGATATTCAGGCAATCGTAGAGCTGCATATCGAACAGGGACCGGTGCTTGAAAGCGAGCAGAAGCAGATCGGTATTGTGGACAGTATCGTCGGTATCGTCAACTATGAGCTGACCATTCAGGGAAGCCAGAACCATGCAGGTACCACCTCGATGCCTTTACGGCACGATCCTGTGGTAGCTGTTGCGGAATTTATCACAGAGTCTACCCGTCAGATGATGGCGCAGGCCCCTTCTGCCACCCTTACCTATGGCGCGATACAGGTATTTCCTGGAATGCAGAATGTCATTGCAGATCGAGTGAATCTGCTTATCGATCTGCGCGATGGCAGCGATGAGGAACTGCTTCAAGATGTGGTTCTTCTGAAACGTGTACTGGAATCCATCGAACGCAAGGGCTTTCAGACCCGGCTTCGACAGAATGACTGGTTGGAGTCCGCACAGATGGATCCGAACGTGATTCGGGTGATTGAGCGGTACTGTGAAGAGAAACATCTCGCGTATAAGCATATGAACAGCGGCGCCGGACACGACTCGATGGTATTCGGAAAGCATTTCCCGACCGCGATGATCTTCGTGCCGAGTATCGGAGGTATCAGCCATAATCCGGCAGAAGCCACCGCTGTAGCGGATATACAGACCGGTTTTGAACTGCTTTGTGACGTGTTAAAAGAATTATCAGCTCAACCCTTTTTATCATGGTAAGTTTTATTACATTGCTAATGATAATAAAGCCTTTGTAATTATTGGCTCGTCCAATATAAGTAAAACGGCATATTTAAAAGCATTTATTTGTAAAAAAATCAGATGCGGAGACAAGTTTCTACTATATGGGGCAATTTGATGTATTAGAAGCCAGAAATGCCCAGAAGGAGGACAATCATGGTCGTATGTAGCCAATTACGAAGGTCACTATGAAAATGCATCGTGCAGTACGTGAGGATTTATTACGATATTTACAGTCACATATTACGGCATAAATGATTGGAGGTATAAAATACATGAAGACGGTAAAAGTAGTCGCAGCGATTATCTGCGACAACATAAAAGAAAAGAATAAAATATTTGCAACAGCACGAGGCTATGGAGAATTAAAAGGATGGTGGGAATTCCCAGGCGGAAAAGTAGAATCAGGAGAAACACCACAGCAGGCACTTGTAAGAGAAATCATGGAAGAACTGGATACGGAAATTAAGGTCGGTGAGTTGATTGATACGATAGAGTTTGATTATCCAACTTTTCACCTTTCGATGGATTGTTTTTGGGCGGAAGTTACAAAAGGCCATCTTGAATTAAAGGAGGCCGAGGCAGCCAAATGGCTTACAAAG
>JAEXTV010000015.1 GCA_023406895.1 Bacillota bacterium
AGGGCGGGCGTCCCATGGACGCCCCTACGGATACAAAGCCTTTGATGCTCATTAAGTTGATTTTATATGAAACGGTTCCTGCCGCAATCCTCCGTCACGCTGCGCGTGCCACCTCCTTTCAAAAGGAGGCTGAAATCAACAAAAAAAGTATTCCTGTACCCCGGAGGGGTATAGTCTGTGGTATAAGGACAAGACCTGTGGTGTGCGAGAAGCCATAGGGAGTGACTATCCCGACAAAACAAAAAGCGCCCGGCTGAGGCGCTTAGAGTTATTCGGAAAGTTTATCGTAGGTGCTTTTATATATCTTAGGCGCGACATCCTTCCACTTCTTAATGAACGATTCGGCGGATGTCTGCGAGTATGTAACCAGATTGAGCTCAAACACGGGTACCTGATTCTCCAGTACCTTGAGTATCACCTTGTACTCGCCTTCGTCGATCTTCAAGTAATCGGCAAAAAGCTCGGTCTCAAGGCGCAAATCAGCCCTGTTGGCTTCGCAGTAGGAATCCACAGCCTTGCGCACCGATGCGGGCAGCTCCTTTTCGAGGTAAAACACCGTTTCGCTCCCAAGGTCGGTGATGGAATAGAACAGGCCGTTGGGCGTATCGCGCTGATCCACAAGACGGCTTTCCATCAGCTCGAACATGCACTCCTTCAGGTCGAAATAATTGAGCCAGTTGTTTTCGGAAACGATACGCAGTATTTGCAGTTCGGAAAGCTGTATATTGATGGATTTGAGCAGATATAAAATGAGCAGTTTGTTTTGAGCAATTGCTTCAATTTGCATTACAGTCCTCCAAACCAAGTATTTAATAGTATTATACCATATTTTTTGATATAGTACAGCAAATATAGTATTTAATATTCATGAAGAAACTATATATTGAGGATACCTGATGATACAAGAATTAGAAGCGCTTGCCAGAGCGCAAGGCGCGGATGTTTTCGGAACGTCAAATGTGCTGGCCTGTCTGCCGGAACGCTTTTCCCGCACCCCGTTTGCCGTCACACTGGGCATAAGGCTGCTGGATACCGTGATGGATGAGGTGAAGGAGGGCCCGACAAAGCTCTATTTCAGCCATTACCGCACGGCGAACGCGTTCCTCGATATGTGCGCGCTCAAATGCGCGCTTTATTTGCAGCGCAGCGGATACAAAGCCGTGGCCATACCCGCTTCTCAGACCACAAACACGCCCGGCATCGCGGCGGATTTTCCGCACAAGACGGCGGCGAATCTCGCGGGGCTCGGGTTCATCGGCAAAAACGGCCTTTTTGTCTCCAAGGATTATGGCCCGCGCGTACGGCTGGTCACGGTGCTGACCGACTGCCCGCTGCCTGCTGCGAAAATGATGGCGCCGCAGTGCGGCAGCTGCTCAAAATGCGTGAACGCGTGCCCCAGCGGCGCGCTGACCGGCCGCATGTGGACAAAGGAAAGCTCCCGTGACGACATCGTAGACGCGGCGCTCTGCTCGCGGTTCATGAAGGACAAGTTCGGTATGATCGGAAGAGGGAGCGTTTGCGGCATCTGCGCGGCAGTATGCCCTTGGGGCGGCAAAACAGTATAAAAAACCAAAAAAAGCCCTTGATTTCACCGCGCGATTGTGTATAATATGAGTTACGGCTTTGGGGGGTTATAGCTCAGCCGGTTAGAGCGCTACGTTGACATCGTAGAGGTCGTTGGTTCGATCCCAATTAACCCCACCATATCCTGCGGTGTTCGAATTGACGCCTTGATTTTAAACCTACAGTACCCTAACGGGAGCGCTCGTCCATCAGATAGGATGTCGGGCCCGCATTGACGGGATGGCTGATGATCTGGGCAGCGTACCCACCTGCTAATGAGAGCAGGTGTTAAAACCTGGCGGACGGCATCACGGGATACATTATATGTAGCGGAATTGTGTAACGGTAGCACCTACGACTCTGACTCGTATTGTCTAGGTTCGAATCCTAGTTCCGCTGCCAGAAAAACAAAGGCACCCTAAAAGGGTGCTTTTGTTTTTCTGCGTGAAGGCAGACGACCCTATTGACTGAATTGAAGGGAGAGACGTATCATAAAAGCTGTCAGGGTATGGGCCGCCGGCGTTTGCGGCAGCGATATCAATATTCAAGTCACGGTATTTACAGACGACATAACAATAAAAAGCCTGACAGAGAACATCATTGAGGTGCCGCGGCCGTCTCATGAGGGTCTGTCAATTATCTGTTTTGCTGTTGCGGCGCAGCTGTATGCATGCGGGCGCTCATTAGCAAAAGGCTTAAACCCCGATTGTCCGCGGAATTTGCGTAAGGTGACAGTAACCAAGTAAAACGATGAGAGAAGATAGTAAGCTGAATAGCCGAGCGGATTATTTCATCAAGGAAACGGGTATGCATCCAGACGCCATTGATCTGGATAGCTGCCTTTTGCAATATGTAAAAGAAATGAAATTGGGACTGGCATCGGGTGAAAGTATGCTCGCCATGCTGCCGATGTACGTGAACGGCCGGTTATCGTCAGAACCAAAGGGCAACGTTATCGCGATAGATGTTGGAGGGACGAACCTTCGTATTGCACGCGTAAGATGGGATCAAAATGGCACCATTTCGGTGGAAAATTTGCGAAAATACAGTATGCCCGGTGTGACTGAAGCCATCGGCAAGGAAGATTTTTTTGAAATATTGTCAGAACTGATCAGCCCTTACCTAACCTCTGCCGACCGTATTGGTATTTCGTTTGCGCATGAAACACGGATTCATCCTAATCTTGACGGAGAAGTCGTTGCGTTATCAAAGGAAGTGCGGATAAGAGGTATTGAGGGGTCGTTTCTGGGAGTGGGGCTCAAGCAAGCATTGGCCAGATTAGGGCATCATTCGATAAAAATAGCCATTACCAGCGATCCTGTCGCTGCGGCTGTTTCTGGAATGCCGAATCCCGGCGGTGACCGCTGCGTCAACGGTTGTATCGGTCTTATACAGGGAACGGGAACAAACACGTGTTACTGCGAGCAGCGGGCCAATATAACAAAACTGGAAAGTACAAAAGAAAACAAAGCTGATCAAATGTATATCAATGTAGAATCCGGCAATTACAGCCGTATCCCGGCAAGTGAAGTGGATCTTTTACTCGCGGAGCAAAGCAACGATCAGACAGTGACACTTGAGAAAATGACCGGGGGGCGGTATTTTGGCGGCCTATACTTTTATGCTTTGAAGCTGGCTGCTGAAAAAGGGTTATTCTCAACTTTATTTATACAGTACTTTTTGCAGCAGAAAGAGTGGAGTACGGCTGAAGTGAGTAATATGGTACGGTACGGGTGCCAAGCTGTGCCGGTTACACAAAGCGACCGTAACATCATGATGGCAATATACAGCTTATTAATACAGCGAGCCGGAAAGCTTGTTGCAATGCAAATTGCGGGTGCGGCTGTTTTAAATGGAGGGGGCCGGGATCCTCAAGCGCCATTGCGTGTGGTGGCGGAAGGGACAACCTTTTATGAGCTTGCCGGGCTTAAGGAGTATGTACAAGATTGTTTGAATACTTGGCTGAAGAACAGCTTGGGTATTTGGACAGAGCTTGTGAGTGTGGATAATGCAGTGCTCAAAGGCGCGGGAATCATTGCAGCTGTTCAAGGTTATGGAAATGAATAAGTTGTGTTAAAAAACCGTGGGATGGATTTGCTCAATGAAGCCTTGCGTATAAAACCAGCATATTATTCTCTAACGGATAACAAGCTCTAGATACATATAGGAAACAGAGGGCTTGAAAACAATCTCAATGCTATAGATCCATCCGAAGCCCTCGGCAAAAAAAGCCGGGGCTTTTTGCACCTTTGTGCTGACTTATCTGCTAAATGGATTATTCCGTTTTGTTTCTTCTAAAACGACCTGCATTCCGATTATTGAGAACCATACTACCGGCGATTTGGACTTCACCATATCTTTATCGGGCAAAATGGTATCGTCCTTGGAACCAATAGATCGGCAACCATCAGCATAACACCGAACACTGCCCCTGTCGTCTCGGCTGTGTCGGTATCCGGTACAGCCACATGGCCAGACACTGACAGGCGACTATGGTTACTATGACACAGAAAGCGACATCGAAGGTGGAACCTCGTTCAAATGGTACCGCGCCGATAACACATTCGGCTTGAATACCCCCCCATCAGCGGTGCAACGACGCAGACATATACGCTGACCGAAGATGATGTGGATAAATGCATCAGCTTTGCGGTCATGCTGATCCCGCTGCTGATTATCATCCTGAAGAGAAAGAAGAAATTGGATCGAAACGAAATGATATAAATAATGGCGGGGAAGGCAGTGCGGCGTGCACTGCCTTTCTGCTACTAAGAATCAGAAGCGATACTGTCTGAAAATTCAACTTGCTGCATGACAGATTGGGATGGAACAATATTGACAACACGATGATATACTGGTATTATTTGCGCGTAATAATCTACAAGAGAGGTGAGATTTGTGTCGGCGAGAAAAGTTCATATGGCAATTGCATATGGCATACTGTCGGCATACAGCCTCTCGGGATACTTGAACATGGCTTAACGTTTCAGTTTTATAGCTATACAGTTTGGTTTTCCTAACCGCAGGCAATGTGTTGCTCTGTGGTTTTTTTGTGTGTCTGACAGTGCTCGTATGAATGAATAGAGTCATCGGACAACACTTGGAGGTTAACCAAATTGAACAGCACTATGAACAAACACAATAACACAGCCTTGAATCATCAGACGCATACTTTTCAGGCTGTTGTGGCCAATATAACAAATAAGCAATGCCAAATCGTCATGAATAATAAAATCATGCCATGCCTGATTCCGGGGGCATTGATGTCACACAGAAACGCGCTGGCTGTCGGCGACGAGGTTGAGGTGGGGCAAGCCGATAACGAGCAATACAAACTGATTGGTGTATCGCCGAGAGAAACGGCATTGTACCGGGGAGACCGCCGAACGCCCGCTGAAGAGATACTGATCGCGGCGAATGTGCAGTATCTGCTGGCCGTTGCGAGCGCGGATTACCTCATCAATCAAGCCGGGTATTTTGAGGCAGCTGTTATCGCGGCCAAACGGGCAGGCATCCGAGTGGGGCTGTTTGTGAGCAAAGCTGATCTTATCGGCGAGAGCGCCTCGCGTTTGCTTGAAACCAAGCTGGCGTTGTATCGCAATATCGCCGACGCCGTCTATTTCGGCGCTTCTCATGAAATCAACGAAGGGATGATTGAAAGGGTGAAGGGCAAAACCACGGTTGTGACGGGAGACAGGGGATGCGGTAAAACAACAGTGATCCATGGGATTTTAAACGGCTTGAACGCAGTCACTGTCAAACAAGAAAAAGAACAAAGCACGCATGCGAGTGTGCTGCATGTGGGCCCCGAGGGCACCCGATTGATTGATACACCGGGTTTTCGAAGCTTTTCGCTGCAGTGCATCACGGAGGATGAGCGCAGAAGCGTGTTCCCGGATATCGCCGGATTGGCGGACGGATGCCGCTTTCGCAGCTGCACCCATGTGTACGAGGAGGGGTGTGAGGTGATTGAAGCGCTTAGAGCCAATCGCATCACAAGAGTGCGCTACGACGCTTACCAAACAATGGCGCAGGTTGCGCCGGAGTCTAAGAGTATAGAGAGACGTGTGCCGAAGGTTGATTACCGGCATACGGCATGCACAGAGAGCTTTGTCTGCAAGGCCTGCGGAGAACTGGTTGTGCCGGAGGGAGCCGGCAGCCGGCATCGAAACCATTGCCCGAAATGCTTATCCAGTGTGCATGTGGATATCAGGCCGGGTGACAGAGCCTCGCTTTGCAGCGGCATCATGGATCCTGTCAGCGTTTGGGTACGAAAGGACGGCGAGTGGGCCGTGATTCACAGGTGCCGCTTGTGCGGCGGTTTGAGCTCGAATCGGGTGGCGGCGGATGACAACCCGATGCTGCTGCTGTCCATTGCGGTCAAGCCGCTGTCGTCTCCGCCGTTTCCTCTGAACAATCTGGCGTCCTTAAAATAACGGATATCACTGAGCCACTTTTGAGCAGTTCCGGAGGGCTTGCCATCTGTACACAGCGGGTGGCAGGCCCTACGCTTTCTCTGCATGCAGTAACTATTGCAGGCGAACATTACGCCGCCGCCCACACGCTTTTAAAGCAACGTGATCGTCTTGATCTCATTTTCGTAAAGCTCGTAAATCCCCTCGGCTGTTTTTAAATCGATGCTCGCCATCGCGGGGTCGTTATCGATGGCCGACGTATAGGTTTCAAACTCCCCCGTCAGCGTAGTTCCGTCTAAAAGCACCACGGTTATTTTGGCACCGGCTCGGATATTTTTAACTTCATCCAATAAAATCATAGGTTTTCCTTCTTTCTTTTGCAGCTTATCTTCTCAGCCGCTTCCAGATTATATCTCTTACCCTGCCGATAATCAAGAATCCGATTGAATGACTGAACAGACATCCACAGGTGGCTCTTGTTTTTCTGTTAAAGCACCACGCGCAGCGTGAATACGCTGTCCTCCGCCGTAAACTGGCAGTTGCCGTTCAGCTTCTCTGTCATGTACTGAATGCTCTGCGTTCCGAAGCCATGCCCGGCCATATCGGTAATCGGCAGGCCGTTTTCAAATACGGGTGCTTTGTTGTACGCATTGTGTATAGACAGCAGCAGCTTGGTATTTTTTAAAAACAGTTTAAGTTGAACGACCCTCATCCCATCTTCCAGCTCGGAAACGGCATTCGTGGCGTTCTCCAGACCGTTGGAGAGAATGGACGTAAACTCCAGTTCCGAGCAGGGCAGCTGTGCCGGTATGGCCACAGTCGCGTCAAACCGGATGTTCCTGTCGGCCATTCGGCTTTCATAGGTGGACAGAATCATGTTGACGGTTTCATTCTCACAGAATTTTTTCACCGCTGTCTGGTCGGTGAGCTTTATAACTTTTTGTATATAAGCCCGTGCTTTGTCATAATCCGCGCCTTCAATCATGGCGGAAACATTGCTTAAAAAATGCCGCATATCATGCCGGATCAGTGAGACTTCATATTTGGAGCGTTTGATTTCCTCAATTTCTTTTATAGACTGCGTTGTTTGAATCTCGATCAGCTTTCTCTGCTGTTCCGCTATGCATTTTTCTTCATATTCTTTAAAATAGATCACACAGAAAAAGAGATAAGCCACGCACAGCATAAACGGCAGGAATTCAAAAACCACTTTTGAACCGCTGTAAAGCAGCCTGGTATAAACAGTCGCGGTGTAATCAAAAAGATAGTAAATGGCCGGAAGTATGCCGAATATTAAAAGCGTTTTTGTGGACTTGGTCAGTATCACGTGCAGCGACCTTGACGCATACCGAATAATGGTATAAAAAATCGGTATGGTGAGAATGATTCTTGCAGCGTACATGGCCCAAAGCTCATGACTGATTGAGGACACGATTAAGCCAAACCATTTGCTGACCTGACAGCATAGATAGGCCGATAGAATGGAAAAAAGCCCGGAAAGCGCCTTCTGCTTGAAATAAAGCACAAAGAGCAGCAGCAGCGGCAAATGGGTCATCAGCGGATAAAACATCTCGGCATAACGCATGCCAAATAGAGCATAAATAAGCATTTGAAGCCCCAGGCTTGCGACGCCAAAAAAGAACAATACCCAGCTGTTTTTTCTGTTGAGATTGATACTGAGAAAGGCAGCGGACACATATATCCCAAAAAACAGGAGAACACTGAAATTAATACCGCCGAGAATGGTTTGCAGCAAGATGAGCCTCCTTTTAATCACCGAACATAAATGAAAAATATGCGTCTTGAAATGCTTTGCCGATTCCTCTGGCTATAGGTATTTGGTAGCCGGATTTCATGGTGATTTCACACAGAGTAAAGGAATGGACATATGGCATGGAGACTATATAACTCCTGTGGCACTTAAAAAAGCAGTCGTGCGCCAAAAGCTTGTTTTCAAAGCTGTAAAACGGTTCGGTAATTATCAGCGGCGGGCCGGAATTCAGATAGAACGCCACATGTTTGTTCTGAGCTTCAATGTATACAATATCCTGAAGATAGATTTTGTGATACCCGCAGGCGCTTTTCAGCAGCAGATTTTTCGGTTCTTTTTTTAGAGCAAGGGTGCAATCGGCGAGAACTTCTGATAATTGTTCAAATCCGAACGGCTTTAAGAGGTACCCGCTGGCCTTGACCGCGTAGGATTCCAGCGCGAATTCCGGTGAGGAGGTTAAAAAAATGATTTTGACAGCTTTATCGAGCTGCCTGATCTCGCGTGCCGTGTCCATCCCGTTCAAAAGCGGCATCATGATATCAAGAAAGATGATATCAAAATGCGTTGGCGCAACGCTTTTGATCAATGAATCCCCGTTATCAAAGCATCTTATCTGAATACGTATCTCATGATGCTTGGACCATTCTTCGATCATTTTTTTTGTGCCGTGAAGGCACTGCACGTCATCATCGCATACTGCCAGCCGAATCATTGGCCCTCTTTCCTTATCACAACGAGTATACATTTATTCTACCAGTTATGCTCAAGATTATCAATTTATATTACGCATATGACATTTCGCTCTCTGAAAATATCATTTCGCACCCAGAGGGCTCATTATGGGTTTGGTTTCAGTATAATCTTTTTCTGATGCGGCATTGCAGAACAGCCAACGCACAGATCACACGCTAATCCAGATACTGCATCGAAATTATTTACAACAGAGGAGTCTATTGATGAAAAGAGTTTGTGGTTTAATGCTGGCAGTTGTTCTGGTGATGGCGCTCATGCTGAGCTTTGCGGCTTGCGGCAATGCGAATGCGGACAAATTAAAAGAACTCGATGGCCTGGTAACACAGTATGAAGGCGTCGTTGCGGATGCGCAGGCGCAGGTGGATGTGCTGGCCGGTTATGTGCAGCACAACGAGATTGAGTCTTTTGAGGACACCTATTTTCAAATTGCGGCACAAATGGATGAGCTATCTGTCCAGAAAGACGAGATCGTAAGCGCTTTTAACGAAAACAAGGATTCATACACGGCTGAGAAAATTGATGAATTGATCGAAACGATAAGCGCTCAAATCGAAGCTGCAAACACATACGTTGAAGGGTTGAAGGTGACGGTATCCGAGGTTGAAGAAAGCATCAACGCTGTGCAGGGATAAGAAAAGGTAATATCATACAAGAAGCTATACAGGTGACTGTACGAACAGTCGCCTGTATTTTTTTCTACTAGACGCATAGATTCATTTCGCACCCGGAAAAACGACATTTCACGCCGAAAAATCGACAATTCACACCAAATTTCGCGTTTTGGGATATTGTCTTGTTATAATCGGTATGACTTTTACAATATTAATCAACATTTGGGAGGATTTTTTAAATGAATGCACCGGGTAAAGGATTATTGAAGGTTGTCAGCATCTTATTTATCATCTTCGGCGCGATTGCCACGATCGTATCGTTTCTTGCTTTGATCGGTTCCGCCGCAATAACCGCTTATCTGGGCGATTTGGGTATCGTTTTGATATTGGCAACGGCCATCATGCTGATAGCGAGCGTACTTGAACTCGTTTTGGGAATCGTCGGTTTGAAGAAATGCAGCGACCCCGAGAAAGCCGGTCTCTTTATCGTCACAGGGATCATACTCTGCGTACTGACACTGGTCAGCATGATCATGAACATCGCAAGTGCCGGGTTCTCGGCCATCAGCCTGATTGGATTTGTGCTGCCTGTGCTTTACATTGTGGGCGGCGCGATGAACAAAAAAACGGCAGCGTAACGTAAACAGGGCGAAAATATCTTTCTGTAAAAAGCGACGCCGATTCTTTGTGACACTGAAAGCCAGTGTCACCGTTTCGGATGATATGAGAATTCCAGCAATCCAAAGGCCCCGTACGGGGGTCTTTGGATTGTTATCTATCAAACACGAGACGAATTAATCCTCAGCAAGAGTGAAAGCATTTCTATGCCCGGCACAGAACATATAAAAGGATACAATGATTTAGAGTGATAAATAAAGTAACCGAGAGGAACAATCGATGAAAAAGAGATTACTGGCGTTGCTGCTGACAGCGGCACTGATACTGACATGGCTCCCGGCGACGGCGAAAGCAGCAACCACTCTGCAAGTGGGCGGAAGCGGTTCGTATGCGATGGATGAAGCCGGATTGAACGCGGCTATCAGCGCGGCCAGCGACGGAGACACCATCAGGTTCGTATCGAGCGGCACCATCACGCTGACCGCAAATATCATGATTAACAAATCGATAACACTGGATCTGAACGGACAAACAATCGATTTTGCTACAGGTGATTTTAATAGAGTGATTCTACCCCAGGTCCCTCCGGTTTCGGTGACCATACAGGGGCCGGGCAACATTTCCACGTACAATGATATTTTTGTATATATCGGATCAACGCTGACTGTGCAGGGAGACGCTGTGATTGAAGGCACGAAAAACTCACCGACGGTGACGAATTACGGCACACTCTTAATGACGGACGGTACGCTTAGGCAGAAGAATGGGCAGTACGTTCTTCTAAATTCCGGGACTGCAACCTTTGATAACGTGAAGATTGAAACGAGTAATGGAAGCGGATCGGTGATATGGGCGAATAATGGCACGCTCACCCTCAACAACTGTACAACAATAAACAACTTTTCGGGACCAATGACAGGAACATTGCCCAGCGTCATCTTGGTGTCTAATTCTGCTGCGGTGACGCTTAACCGCGGTTCTGTGACCGCACCTGCGGGGTCAACGTTGCCTGCGATTCTAGTGTACAAAAATGCCACATTGACCAACAACGGTGCCGCAATCTCGGGCGGTTATGTGATAAAATTCAGCGACCTGAGTGTATCTGTATCATCCGGTGCCGGGAAGGTGACGCTTGCGCAGCAGACGGCGGAACCCGGCGTAACGTATTACTACAAGACGACAGCGGCAGATGATACCGCGGGCAAACCATCCTATGACACAGATTTTAACCCGGCGGGCTGGACAGCCTTCAGTGCCGCCACAGATATTGCCACTGCAAGCACGGCCACGGTGTATGTGCAGGTGGTGAAGGTGGGTG
>JAEXTV010000025.1 GCA_023406895.1 Bacillota bacterium
TACCGCGGGCAAACCATCCTATGACACAGATTTTAACCCGGCGGGCTGGACAGCCTTCAGTGCCGCCACAGATATTGCCACTGCAAGCACGGCCACGGTGTATGTGCAGGTGGTGAAGGTGGGTGACAGCACGCATAGGATATACGGCTGGGGACAGGGAAGCGCTGTGCCGACAGCCCCGCCCACACCGACCCCCGCGCCCACTGTGACGCCCGCGCCCACTGTGACGCCTGCGCCCACTGTGACGCCTGCGCCCATAGCTGCACCGACGCCAACGCCGACCAAAAGACCATCGGCAAACCCAAAACCAACTGCGACGGTAACACCGGCACCCACGCCCACAGCAGCGCCGACGGCTGTGCCGGAACCCGCAGAGACGCCGGCACCCACGCCCACGGCAGCGCCGACGCCATCAGCGGCACCAACACAAACAACGGGAGGCAACACACGGACAATTATGGGAACGCTGCTCGATGCAAACGGCCAGCCGATGGCCGGGTATGTGGTGGAGCTGCATTCCGATCCGATGACGACAGTCACGGATTCCAGCGGACGGTATGTTTTTCATGATGTGGACTTTACGAGCCACGAATTGATCGTAAAAACGCCGGAAGGTGAGCAGATAAAAGCTGTGACGCTTGCGTTCTCGCAAGGAGAGGCCTTCGGTACACAGATAGCGCAAGAACAAGTGAGCATTACCTATGCTAAAGAAACGGCCACGGTCAACATTGTGGTGCAGATGACATCCGGCCAAAACGGGGCTGTGATCACGCAGGTTTCGGATTCCGAAGTGAGCACCTCCCCCGGCGGCACTGCGTCAGCTCTCCCGTGGATTGTGGGCGGAGCCGCGGCGGCTGCGGCGATCGCGGTGACGATTGCGCTGCTGCTGAAGAAAAGAAAATGATCTGAAACAAAAAATGCGGGAACGGAAGCTGATGGGCTGCCGTTCCCGTTTTTGTTTCGGCTGAATAAAGCGGATTCTGTAGATTCGGCCATGCAAGGCAGTATGATCAAGACGCTCGGGCGGCTGACAAGGCGGCTATGGACGGGGTAAATCCCATACCTGTTGATTGATGGTCAATATAATTTTTATATTTGGACAAAAGGCTTCGGTATGTATGAAACGCTTATGTATGAAACGCTGTTGAACTCATTTAAAATTTATTATATAATAGGAATCAGATTAATAGACCGCGGTCTGTGAATATTTGAAAAAGTCATTGGAGAACACAAATGGCTTACAACGGTGAGAACAGAAAAGAAAAATCGAAATTAACCAGGCAGAGAATTTATGAAACCGCGGACGCTATGTTGGCAACGCGCGGTTACAGCGAAATCAGCGTGAATGATATCATCAAAGAGGCGGGGGTATCAAAGGGCGCTTTTTATTTTCACTTTGCTTCCAAGGATGAGCTTTTCACTTCATTGATTGACGATTACGTAAAACGGCTGGACGCAGACTATGAGTCGTATCTTGATAGCTTTCCAAACGACGCCCGGGCAGAGTACGTCCTGATTGAGCTGGTAGGAAAAATCGCCGAAACGGTTACATTGCGGGTTGGCTATGACAATATGCTTACCCTATACAAGGCTCAGCTGACAAACGATTATGACACCAGTATGGTCTTAAGCTACAACAGGAGGATATATTCAATGCTCAGCAGCGTGCTCGCGCGCGGTATGACGCGCGGGGAGTTTCGGGCGGACATACCGCCTGATATACTCGCCAAGCACATGATGGTTGCGTTCAGAGGCATCACATACGAGTGGTGCGCCCGCTATCCTGATTTTGATTATAAGGCGCAGGCGCTCGCGCTTTTCGAGCTTCTGCTGAAAGGTATAAGTATACGGTGATCATCACATCGTCCAATGAAACGAGCAAAGCTCAAGGAAGATTCGCAACATGTTTTTTTGGAGGTCAATATGAACAAACATGCACACAAAAAAAACGCCGCGTTGAGCAAATTTCTGATCATTATCGTTTTTGTGGTCATTTTCAGCCCGCTTTTCTGGCATAGATCCACACAGGCGGCCCCGGCCAGTATCACATTGATACCTGAAAGAGATAAGTATGTTCAAAACGAAGCCTGTGTTAATGATGATGTCATAATTGTCGGTAAGTATTTATATGGAGCTTGTGAGAGCGTATTGGGCTTTGATCTTTCGCAGATATCAGGGCCTGTGACTTCCGCAGTTTTAAAAATCGATGTGAAATACTCAAATTATACCTATGATCAATATAACAAGCCTGACTATTTTAAAAAATATATGAATATCTATGGCTCTAATACGGACGACTGGTCGGAGAGCGATGCGTCTGTTCCCTCCAAGGATCAGTCGATATTCGCATCGGAGTGTGTTGACATAGTTCAAGTCTATTCGTATGACGTGACCAGCTTCATACAGTCTCAAGCCGACGGCTACGCGACGCTTGTGCTGGAACCGATAATCGGTTCACCTACTAGATATTTTACTTTTCTCAGCAGTGATGCATCTCTTCCATGCGGCGTTTCTCTGGAAATCAATTATCTGAATCCGGCTGCCACGCTTTCGGGTTCGGCGCTCAATGAAGATAACGTGAACGGAGGTACCGTCAATATTGCGCTCGAAGATACGACTTTTATAGACAGTACGCTTGATAATGACAATTTTACATTGACTGGCGGAATCGACGGGCTGTCTGTCGGCGCGGTGAATTATATCGACGACACCCACTGTGCTTTAACGCTGGCATATAATGGGAGGGACTTCGACAACGCCTTTTCTTTCGGCGTGGTGATTGATAAAAGTGAGCTGACAGCCCTGAACAATTTGCAAACAAGCAACACGCTGACCGTGGCCGCGGTGAACGATGCGGAAAGCCTGTCTTTAAGCGATGACGGCGCGATTTATGAAGGCGCGGAAAACGGCGAGGTCATTACCGTGACGCTGTCGGGCGGGCAGTTTTCGGATACGATGACCCCTGACAATTGGACGCTTGGCAATTTGCCTCGGGGGGTTTCAAAAGGCAGTGTCACACGCGTCAATGACCATACGGTCAGCATCACGCTTTCCGGCAACGCGACAGCCGACTATGACGTGGATATCACCAACATGAGTGTGAGCTGCACGGCGGCGGAGTATGGCGACAGCACGGGCGGCGGGACGATCACCGGCAGCACCGGCGTTCGTTTCATTGCGGATGACAATCCTGAAACGTTAACCCTTTCGGACAACGGTGATATCACAGAAGGCAATGAGCAAGGCAAAACTTTTATTGCGACCATATCCGGAGGAGAGTTTGCAGACAAGCTCACCCCATCCAACTGGTTTATGAGCGGTCAGCCATATGGCTGCAGTTTAGATTACACGATCGAACGCTTGGACGATCATCGCGTCCGGCTAAAAATATTCGCCCTTTCTCAGGTCGATTATGACACCGATATCACCAATGCGGTGGTTTCCTGTACCAGTGCGGAATACAAGGACAGCACGGGCAACGGGACTTTGAGCGGAACGGGAATCACGTTTCATGCGACCAATGACGCCGAAACGTTTTATACGCAATCATATAATAGTCAAGCCATCTATGAGGGGCAGGAAGACGGAAAAATCGTATGGGCATCGCTATTCGGGGGGAAGTTCCCCTGGACTGTCAACCCGGCTCATTGGTCGGTCAGCGGCTTGCCGGACGGCGTGTCGTGCGAGATTGCCAAAGATGAATATTATAAGCCGAGGGTTAACATCACGCTTTTGGGTAATGCCACACAGGACTACGACAGCGACAGGACGCTGACCATCACGTGTTCTACTGATGGATACAGTGACAGCACAGGAAAAGGCCCGCTGACCTCATCAGCTGTCAAGCTCACCGCCAGCAACGATCCTGAAAGCATTTCGATCAGCGATGACGGTGCCATTCATGAGGGCGCGGAGGACGGCGAGTTTATCACTGTGACACTGACCGGCGGTACCTTTCCGTCAACTCTCAATCCGGATCAATGGATCGTTGCGAATCTGCCTGCGGGTGTGACCAAGGGAACCGTGACGAGAATCGATTCCCACACTGTAAAGATAGCGCTGTCCGGCAACGCACAGACGGATTATGATACGGATATCACCGATATATCGGTGACTTGCGGCATCACCGAATACAACGACAGCACGGGCGGCGGCCCGCTGACGTGCGGCACGGGCGTGCGGCTGATAGCCGATAACGACATCGAAGCACTCACCATCGATGATGACGGGCGCATTGAGGAAGGCGCGGAAAACGCGGAAGTCATCACAGCGACACTGAGCGGCGGCATTTTTTCCAACCCGATTAATGCGGCCAACTGGACGTTGACAGGTCTGCCGGAGGGGGTTTCAAAGGGGGCTGTCACCCGCATTGATAGTCACCATGTGGGTATTTGCTTATCCGGCAACACCAGTGCCGATTATGACAGCGATCTGTCTGGTGTGACGGTGATGTGCACGGCTGATGAATACTCGGGCACATTGAGGACAAGCCTGTCGGCTTCTGGCGTGACGCTGAAAGCCATCAACGATGAAGAGTCTATATCGATTGCGAACAGCGAGGTGATTAGTGAGGGCTTTGAGGATGGAAAATCCATTGATGTGACACTGACCGGCGGTTGCTTTGCCCCCGTGCTCACGCCCGCAAACTGGACTCTTGGCGGTTTACCGAAAGGTGTGGCAATGGGTGCGGTGATTCGTGTAGACAGCTCGCATGCCACGATTATGTTGGCCGGTAATTCCATCGGAGATTATGATAAAGACATCACTGATATCAGTGTGACCTGTACGGCTGACGAATATATGGACAATCAAAACGGCGGCCCGCTGACATGCGGTACGGGCGTCCGGTTTGAGGCGGTGGATGACTTAGAATCCCTGTCGGTATCGGATGACGGGCTGATCACCGAAGGAATGGAAAACGGAGAAATTTTAACGGTTACGCTGACAGGCGGTGTATTCTCCGAAACGCTCAAATCATCCAACTGGTCGATGACGGGCCAGCCTGCCGGCGTTTCTATCGGTGCTGTCACCCGCGTCAACGACCATACGGCGGCACTCAGGCTGGCAGGAACCGCTGAGGCGGACTATGATGTCGACATCACGGCTGCGCGCGTGGTGTGCGCACCTGCGGAGTATAACGATCATACCGACGGGGATGCCCTCACAAGCAATGCGGGTGTGCGTTTTACGGCCATCAGCGATTTGGAATTTATTTCGGCCTATGCAGACATCACCGAAGGCACAGAAGACGGCGCGGCCATCACGGTGAAAATAACCGGAGGGAGCTTTCATACGGCTTTGCATCCTGAAAACTGGTCTGTAACGGGGCTGCCGGAGGGTGTGGAACTAGGCACGGTCAAGCGAATTGACGCGCGGACAGCCGCCGTGAGCCTGAAAGGCAGCGCTTCGTATGATTACGATAAAGACATCAGTTTATCTGTGACATGCATGCCCGATGAATACATCGGCACTCTCCGAACACCCCTGACCGCTTCGGGCATTGTTTTGAAGGCGGTGGATGACCCCGAATGGCTGACGCTCTCAGACAGCGGAATCAGAGAAGGGCATGAAAACGGTGAAACCATCACGGTAAAAATAGCGGGCGGACAGTTTGTGCGGGCGATTGATCCGCTTGGTTGGACGGTCGAGAATTTGCCGGTGGGTGTATCGGTTGGCCGCATCACAAGAGCGGATGCGCACACGGTTGTATTGACACTGGCCGGGAAAGCGGCAAAGGATTACGACAAGGATATCACCGATGTGAAAGTGACCTGCGGTGCCACCCAGTACGATACCGGAGATGTGCCTTTAAGCGTTCAGAGCGGCGTTGTTTTCAAGGCAACAGTGGAAAAGGATGCCTCATTGCAGGATGAAACCCAACCGAGCGCATCGCCGGAGCCTGCCCCGACACCCTCACCCGTTCCGTCGGGCAGCCAGACGCCTGCGCAGCCATCCGGCAGCGCTGAGGATGGAAACAAGCCTGCCGAGAATCGCAGCGTACAGGTCACGTCCATTCAGGAGAACAAGGAGACGGGAGCGATATGGGTCGAATTCGATGCGGCGTCTCTTCCTGACGGTACCACATCAATCCGCCTCGCTAACGGAACGCAAATCGATATTGAGGGGCACAGCGGCCTAATTCAATTGAAAATTTCGAGGGAAGATCTCAACGAAAGAGGTGAGCTTGTGCTGGAGGCGCTGGACGACGAAGGAACGCCGCTCGCAGCGCTCAGTATTTCGGTGGTGGATCAGAACGATCAGCTTATCGCAGTGAACCCTCAAACGGCGGACAACGGGCAAACGTTACTGTGGGTGATATTACCGGTTGGGATTGCAGCTGCCGCAGTCGCCGGCGCCTTGATATGGAAAAAGCGCAGACCGTAAAATGAAAAGCGCCAGCGGTTCTATTCTCGAGCCTGTCATGACGGCATTGTATTTGTTTCTATCTATATAGATCTCATCATATCTGCCCGGAACAATCTCTTGCCTTTATTCGTCTGAGATGATAAATATAGTCATAGAAGAACATATATCAGGAGGCCGTTATGGAAATTAAACCGGTGAAAGAAATCACTCCGCCCAAATACCCTGTTAAGGAAGATGTGACGGCGGAGCAGATAAAAGCACAGGTGCCCAAAAGGTGGCTTGATAACAAAGCCGCTAAGGTTGCGCTCGGGGCGCTGGCGGCCATGACACTCGGCGGATGCGAAGCACCGCCGCTGGCTGGTGTTCCCGCGCCGCCCGAGACGGGTATTCCCGCAGAATCGCCGGTTTTGACTGATGATGAAATTATCGAATACACCACAATGGGAGAAGTGATGGCGCCAACATTTATGGTTGCACCGCTTTTCACGCATGGCGGCGGTACAGGCGCGTTTGGCTGTGATATGGTGACGCCGCCTGTGTTTTTGAGTGAAGCGGAGGCGCTCGAAGTTATTAACGACGCGGCCAAAGAATACGGCCTTGAGTTTTCGGATGGACAAAGTGTCACAATTGAAGAAGTGCTTGAGCCGATTACCAGCATCAACGGCGCAGTTGAAAAACCGGTACAGAATTACATATCGCTGAAGCCTGATTTTGCGGATACAGAGCATGGCATTGCGCTCGAATTTGTGTCAGTGGATGATGTGAAAAGGTGGAATCAGGGGCCAAAGGAAGCGCTGATTGAATCGTACGATACCATGGACGCGGCTCAGCAATTGGACAGCGCCCTTGAAGACAAATACAATGACGGCATTTCGGCAGCGGGCGTTCTGTATGATCCCTGTGAAACGATGGCGTTATCCGCTGAGCAGACGGGCCGGATGTTTGAAGATCAGACACGCGAGCAAATTGAGCAGCAGACACGCGCGATGTCTGAAGAGCAATTAAAAAAGCAGGCCGTCGATTTCTTCAAATGGCTAAAGAGCCAAGGGGTTATCTGATGCATATCACGCTTCACCTCACTAACGCGTGCAACCTCGGTTGCCATTACTGCTATGTGCATAAACAGCAGCCCAAAGAGATGTCTTTGGAAACCGCCAAGGCCGCGATTGAATTCGCGGGACGGGATGGCGGCAGTGTCGGCGTGTCTTTTTTCGGTGGCGAACCGCTGCTCAAAAAAGGGCTGATCAAAGATGTCATCAAGTATGGCAGAGAGATTGAACCAATGCTTGGCTGCTCCTTCCATTTTAAAATCACAACCAACGGCACGCTGCTCGACGAACCGTTTTTGAGGCTTTGCAGCGACAAACGTGTGCTGGCCGCTGTCAGCCTCGACGGCACAAGAGAGGCGCACAATAAGCACCGGCTGTTCAAGGACGGCACGGGCAGCTATGATGCCGTTTTTAAGTCGGCGAAGATGCTTCTGAAATATCAGCCTTATGCGTGTGCGATGATGGTGGTGAACCCCGACACCGTGCATCTGTATGCGGATGGCGTGCAGCATCTGTTCGACCTCGGATTTCAGTATTTTGTCTGCTCGCTTAATTACGAGCGTGATGCCGATTGGACGGATGCGCATATGAACGAGCTGGAGCGTCAGTTTGACAAGCTTGCGCAAATGTATATCAAATGGACTCTTGATGAGAAGAAATTCTACTTCTCACCGTTTGAGGTGAAGATGCGTTCGCATATCGACGGCGACAGATACTGCGAGCAGCGCTGCCAGCTGGGCATGAAACAGCTTTCTGTGGACATGGGCGGCACGCTGTACCCGTGTGTGCAGTTCACGGGAGAACGTGATTATGCGATCGGCTCTGTATTCTCGGGGATCGACGAAACCAAACGCCGCGCTCTGTATTTGCGGTCTGAAAAGACGGCAGATGTCTGCGATGGCTGCGCCATCAAACAGCGGTGCAATCATCACTGCGGGTGCCTCAACAAGCAGGCCACGGGGGATATTAATGGCATATCGCCCGTACTGTGCGCCCACGAGCGGCTGGCATTGGCCGCCGCCGACCGCATAGCCGAAACGCTGTATCAAAAAGGATGTTCATTGTTTCTGCAAAAACAGTATAACGACATGTTCCCGCTCATCTCGCTGATCGAAGACAAATCGGCATTCTAAACCGGCCTGACCCGTCATACACTATAAGACACAAAAAATATAGTGAGGCGAGGTTCATGGCATATTGTCCGTACAGTTATTTCGATTACAGCATGGAGCCGGGAGACACGGTGAAGTCGCTGGCGGGTCGGTTTCACGTGCCCGAACAGATGATTTTAGAGCAGAACAAAGACGTGCAGCCCGGGCCGGGACAGCGTGTGCGCATCCCGTGCGCGTGCGGCGGCTGCACGCGCGGCGCATTTTACGCGATACGCCGGGGTGAAACACTGTTGCAGGTGGCACGCCGCAACGGGCTTGATCTCAGTGACCTGCTGGCCGCCAATCCCTATTTAAACCCGAATTATTACATACCGGGGCAGGTTATCGTAATACCGCCCATACAGTCTCATGTCCGCAGCGATTCATATATCCTGGAAGAAGGCGAAGGCGTTTTTGACGTGCTGCGTAAATTCCGCATGGATTTCACGACTTTCTGCGCGTTGAACCCCAATATAAGCCCAATGTCGCTCAAAGCGGGGCAGCGTGTGAACGTATCGCCGCCGCCCAGAAGAAAAGGCCACTGGCATACGTTGAAGCAGGGCGAAACGCTGGTCAGCGTCGCGCAGAGTCATGGCATTCCCGTCAGCACGCTGCTCGGTATGAACGATCACCTGCGCCCGAGCGATTTTAAGGAAGGGGCAAGGGTGCGCGTGCCGGGCCGTTACGCCGGCGCGTCCGGCGAAGATCGCGGTCAATGACGTCAGCTAGCTGATCGATCGGACTGACTTGAGGAAATAGGCAATCTGCCATGGTCGCTCGGACGACGGAATTCATTGGTGCGAGGGAACACCCGTTATGCGCGTTGTCTTTATCGCATTGATGCCATCCGCTTAAACGCAGCCCTTTTAAACGGGACTGCATCTCATTGCGGTTCTCGATAAAAGACGTTTGTTTGGGGAGAATGCGGAGGAAGTTGTGGAATAAAAGGCTTTAAAAGTTTAACACTTCGAAGAAGAGTCATGCCACGGATCGCTCGATTATAGATAAAATACTTTTACTCATCTCAGCGCCTTGCGCGCTTTTTCTTTTTCTAGTAGAATCAAATGGAAAATGTTTATACAAAGCAACAAGAAGAAGGAGAGCAGATATGATACTGATTAACGAAAACTATATGGCGCTCAAGGGAAGCTACTTATTTTCCGAGATGGCCAAAAGAATAAATGCGCACGGCGGCGATATCATCCGGCTCGGTATCGGCGATGTGACGTGCCCGCTGCCGCCCGCTGTGGTAGACGCAATGAAAGCGGCGGTGGACGACATGGCAACGCCAGGCGGCTTCCACGGCTACGGCCCCGAACAGGGCTACGCGTGGCTGCGCGAGGCGATTGCCGAAAGCGATTACGCGGGCCTTGGCATCGAAGCGGACGAAATATTCGTATCGGACGGCGCGAAGTGCGACACGGGCAATATACAGGAGCTGTTTTCCTCCATGTGCAAAATCGCTGTGCTCGACCCTGTGTATCCCGTGTATGTGGATACCAATGTGATGGCGGGGCGCGCGGGCGATTATGACGCGGAGAGTAACGCCTATACGAACATCACCTATCTGCCGTGCAGCGCGGCCAACGGCTTTAAACCCGCGCTGCCCAAGGAAGATGTGGATATCATTTACCTTTGCTATCCGAACAACCCGACAGGGACGGTGCTCACCAAGGATGAACTGACGCAGTGGGTGAACTACGCGAAGAAAACAGGCGCGCTGATTCTGTTTGACGCGGCGTATGAAGCGTTTATCCGCGAGGACAACGTGCCGCACAGCATATACGAAATTGAAGGCGCGAAGGATGTCGCAATTGAATTTCGGAGCTATTCCAAAACGGCGGGCTTCACGGGCACACGCTGCGCGTTTGCCGTGGTGCCCAAAGGCTTGATGGGCGCGGACTCAGACGGCGAGCTGCACAGCCTCAACGCGATGTGGAACCGCCGCCATACGACCAAGTTTAACGGTGTGCCGTACGTGACGCAGAAGGGCGCGCTCGCGTGCTATTCGGACGCGGGCAAGGCACAGATCAAAGAGACGATTGATTTTTATCTCGGGAACGCGAAGGTGATTCGCGAGGGGCTGCAGAGCATCGGCATCGATTGCTGGGGCGGTGTGAATTCCCCGTACATCTGGCTCAAAACGCCGGGCGGCCTGCCCTCGTGGGATTTCTTTGATAAGCTACTCGACGCGGGCGTGGCGGGCACACCGGGCGCGGGCTTCGGGAGCGCGGGCGAAGGCTATTTCCGCCTGACCGCTTTTAACACACGCGAAAACACGCTCAAGGCGATGGAAAGGTTCACTTCGCTCAAGCTGTAATTTGACGGAAGGAAGCATCGGCATGTCAGTCAGTCAAGCGCATGTGGTCTATTTTTCGGGCACGGGCTGCACGGCACGCGCGGCGGACGCGGTGGAAGAGGCGCTTGTGTCGCGCGGTGTGAGCGTGAACAAACAGGAGATTCATCACGGCAACGTGGTTTCAAACGGCGATGAAGACCTGCTTGTGCTGCTGTTTGCGGTGCATGCCATGAACGCGCCCGAGCCGGTGTACCGCTGGCTAAAAAGCCTGGCAAATGTGCAGGGTATTTCGGCCTCCGTGCTCAGTGTGTCGGGCGGCGGCGAGGTGTTTCCGAACAAGGCCTGCCGCGTCAGCAGCATCAAGCGCCTGAAGAAAAAAGGTTACGATGTGACGTACGAGGATATGCTCGTGATGCCGTCGAACATGAACCCGGCCACGCCGGACAGCCTTGCAGTCAGGCTGCTTGAGGTGCTGCCGCAAAAGGCACAGCGCATTGCGGACGATCTGCTGGCGGGCGTGAAACGGCGCACGAAGCCGGGGCTGCTGAATCGAACAATGTCTGCGTTGTTTGAGATAGAAAAGCTCGGCGCGCACCTTTTTGGCAGGGTGCTGTATGCGGACGACAGCTGCACAAGCTGCAGCTGGTGCGCGGCGCAGTGCCCGAGCGGTAACATCAGCATGGGGGAGTTAAAACCCGTTTTCGACGGCAAGTGCGTGATGTGCTTCCGGTGCGTGTATGGCTGCCCGGTGAACGCGATAAAGCCGAAGCATATGAGCTTTTTGCTGAGTAAGCAGGGCTTTGACATCAAACGCTACGATACGCTCGAAGCGGCGGATGATGCGAAGGCAGACAGCTTGGCATGGAAAGGCGTCAACAGGTATCTGGACGGCGACAGAAAAAGCTTATAAAAGAAGACAACAGGACGGTGCCGTGATACGAGCCGTCCTTTCTTAAAACAGACAGCAATTCGATTATTTATCCAAGGAGATTCATAATGGTTGACGTTAACACACCGGTCACAAACCCTGATCTCGTGAGCGCCATATGCGACATGCGGCAGGATAATTCACCGGAGAAACAGAACAGGATGATGGACGAGGTGATGAAAGCGCATTTTATCACACCCGTTAATGTTTCGCCCGAACCCAACCATGGCCATTGCGATGGTGATGATCATTGCGATTGCCATCATCATCACCATGATCACACAACTGAGTTCAAGGAAGGGACAACCATCAGCTTTTACTCAATTGCAGACAGTGCCGGTAAGCATTTTTTCTTAGCCTTTACGGATTGGGATGAACTGAGGAAATGGCAGAACAATGACCACCAGCAAACGTTCATCGTCACGTTCGACGACATCAGCGGCATGCTGCTGCAGGAAAACAGCCGCTGGGACGGCTTTGTGATCAATCCGTACGGCGAAAGTATTGTATTTAACAACGAACTTGTGAAAGCGCTCAAAGACGAGATGGAAAGGCGAGCAAACGGCGGCGTGGTTGAGCAGGTGATTGAAAAGGAAACAACCGTTCAATTGGGCGAGCCGCGCGTGTATCCCACCGACATGGTAAACGCCATATGCGCGCATGTGAAGAAGAAAAAGAACGTGAAGGCGGCGTACCTGCGGCTGATGGAAAAGGACGGCGAGCAAAGCTATCTCGTCATTGTTGATTTCACGGGAGACAGGCACGATGTTTTTGACGGAATCGGCAAGGCGGCATGGAGCCATTTGAACGGCATGTATATTGATTTGGTGCCGTTTGATACGAACTTCGGGCAGCAGGCGGCAACGGGTGTTGAGCCGTTTTATAAACGATAAACGGTGGGTTTGAAATAAGGAGAGATTTTGTGAAAAGAATATTCTTATACGTATTCATCATCGCCGTGCTGGCGATGGCCGCGTGCCAGGCGCAGAACGCCGCATCATCCGAAGATCTCGTTACAGAAAATGAATCTGCCGTTGAATCACAGGCGGAGCAGACCGGCGAGCTCTCAGCGGAAGATACGATTCGACGCTTTTTTGAGTGCTTCAACAACCGCGATGCCGTCGCGATCAATGCCCTCATGGAGGCAGGCCGCAGCATGACGCTGCCGCAGGAGGAATCCGCCACGCTGAAGCTGAAATCGTGCACGGAGCTGCAGTCGGACGGAGAGGCGTCGGTGGTGGAGGCGGTTTTCAATGTTGAACTCGATGAACGCAGGATGTCTTCTTTTGATGAGGGCGAATACACATGGCGGTTTGAGCTGTCCAAAGGCAGCGACGGCATCTGGCGTATCGCCAATTACGGCGTGTAGACACGGTTATTTGGCGTTATTGATTTAAAGCGCAGATACCGTAAGTTAGAATTGATCGATAAGGCTGTTATTAAAACAGCTTGATGATTAAGCATTAAGAAACGCGCAATCGCGACGGCGGGCTAAAGACATGCTTAGGGTTTGTTACCCCAACAGTTTTAGATCTCAATGCTGAATGCTCTGTCACGACGATCATAGCCAATAAATTGGTCAATATCACAAAAAGACGGCGGTACCGAAACTTATCTTAAGAACGCTTTGAGATAAGCTATTGATAGTATTAGGTTATACCATTCAGCTTCATACCTTACATTGTAATCCCCTTTTTCTCATGATACTATGAAATAAAGACAAAAGACTTGATATTTTGACAGCATTTTAATTCCGGAGGGCGGCATGAAAATACTGCACACATCCGATTGGCATATCGGCCACACGCTGTACACCAAAAAGCGCTACAGCGAGCACGAGGCTTTCTTAAGCTGGCTCAAAGACACAATCATTGCGCGCCATATCGACGCGCTGATCGTCTCCGGCGACGTGTTCGACACGGGCGCTCCGGGCGGACAGGCCCAGCGCCTTTACTACGATTTCTTAACGTCATTGCTCGGGACATGCTGCCGCACGGTGGTCGTCGTCGCGGGCAATCACGATTCCCCCACCATGCTTGAAGCGCCTGCGGGCGTGCTCGAAAAGCTGCACATCCATACCATCGGGCTGCCGGCCGACATCAGCCGCCATGTGATTCCGCTGATCGGTGCGGACGGCGAAGCGCAGGCCGTCTGCTGCGCGGTGCCATACCTGCGCAAGAACGAGATGGTGCGTCTTGAGGATGAAACGCAGTCCACCGACGAAAAGATCGTCGCGGCGACGGCGCAGTTTTACCGCGATGTGACGGACGCGGCGCTTGAATACCATCTGCCCGTGATCGCGACGGGACATCTGTTTGCCCAGGGCGCGGTGCGCACCGAGGGCGACGGCGTACGCGAGCTTTACGTGGGGACACTCGGGCAGGTGGGTGCGGATATATTCCCCGAGGAACTCAAGTACGTGGCTCTCGGGCACATCCACGGCGCGCAAACCGTGGGCGGACAGCCGCGTATCCGTTATTGCGGCTCGCCGCTGTCCATGAGCTTTTCGGAGCTCGGGCGCGAAAAATGTGTGCTCGAAGTCACACTGGATGACGAGATCAGCGTGGAAGCCATTCCCGTGCCCGCTTTTCAGCGCCTGGCGGCGGTGCGCGGCAGCCGGGAAGAAATCCTTGAGAAGCTGCAAAGCCTTGCAGGCGAAAACGTCTGGATCGAGGTGACATATACGGGCGGCGACCCATGCCCGCATTTACGCTCGGATGTGGCGGACGCCGTGAGCGGCGGCTACGCCGAGGTGCTCAGCATACGCAACACGGCGGCGGCTGGCGCCGCGCTCGAAGCCGCGGATGAGTCGCAGTCATTAAAGTCCATGTCAGTGCAGGATGTTTTTCTGCGCTGCATCGGTGCCGATGCGCTCGGGGAGGACGAGGTCTCAACGCTGGCTGACTGCTTCAACGAGATCATCCGCGAGCTTGAGGAGGCGGACACATGCGCATAGAGAAGGTCGTTATTGAAAACTTAAACTCGCTGCTCGGGCGCTTTGAGATTGATCTCAATGACCGCGCGTATGCGGGCGGGCTCTTCGCCATCGTCGGGCCATCGGGTGCGGGCAAAACAACCGTGCTCGACGCGATCTGTCTCGCGCTGTACGGCAAAACGCCGCGCATCGATTCGATCAGCGATATGCACGATGAGCTCATGAACAAGGGCGCCCCAGACTGCCGGGCTGAGGCGGTTTTCACGGCAAGCGGCAGACGCTACAAGAGCATTTTTGTGCACGAGCGCGCCAAGGGGGCAAAACCCTTCCGCGCGGTGAAGCGCGAGCTGTTGATACAGGGCGTAGACGGCGCTTGGCAGGTGGCGGCGGCACGCATCCGCGAGGTGGATGAGAAGATCGAGGAGATCTGCGGGCTCGATTACGGACGGTTTACGCGCTCCATCATGCTCGCGCAGTTCCGTTTCGCGGAATTTCTGCAGGCCGGCTCCAACGAACGCGCAGCCATACTCGAGCAGATCACCGATATGGATATATACCGGCGCATTTCCATCGCCGTTTATGAGCGGACCCAGCAGCAAAAGCAGCGGCTGGCCGAAACGCGCAGCCAGATTGATCTGACGCCGATGCTGAGCGAAGCGGAGGAAGCGGCGCGCCGGGAGGAGCTCAAGCAGCTCGAAGCGGCTGTGGCTTCGCATGAGACGCTCAAAAGCGCTTTTCAGGCGTGCCGCACCGCGGCCCAGCGGCTCAATGATTTAACGCGCGAACTGGAGCGGTACAAGCAGGCGGAGCTGCCGCTGACAGCCGAGAAGGAGCGATGCGCGCAGGCGCTTAAAATCGCCGAACAGGCGGAGCTGGCGCAAAGGGCAAAGCAGGAAGCGCTTTTTAAAATCGTCAAAGAGGTGCGGGAGCTTGATTTAAGCGCATCGTACAAGGCAGACGAATTGAAGCGCATCGGGCAGGAGATGGCTGCCGCGGATGTGAAGATCAATGAGAATAAGCAGGCGGTGCTGCAGTTATTTAAAAAGTATGAGCCCAACGCCGCCGGTGAACGATACAAAGCGCTGTATGAATCGGACGATGTGAGCGAGGAATTGCGCGCCAAAGCCAAAGCGGCGCTCGATGCGGCGGCGGCCAAAGCGACGGCTTTTGAGAAGCAAATTGACGAGCTGCTCGCCCGGCAGGGCGAAGCGCACTGGCGTACACGTTTGGAGCGGCTTAGAAAAGCGCTGCCCGTGGCAGAGGCGGCGGAGACGACGGAAACGGCGCGTCGGCAGCTCGAGGAGTATATAAAACAGCGGTCCGGCTTGCTCAAAGAGCAAACCGATTATGTGCAGCCATATAAAGAGATTGAAGCCAAATACGAATATGCGTTGCTCAACCGGCGCTTCGGCGATGAACGCCGCAAGCTTGAGGACGGCAAGCCGTGCCCGTTGTGCGGCGCGCTGCAACACCCCGAGGCCGGCAAGACGCGGGACGACGATTTTTTTGATAAAGCCAAGCAGGAACTGGATGAGGCCCAGCAGAAAAGAGACGATATCGCGCGGCGTTTGCGCGAGGCTGAGCTTCGTATAGGAGATTTAGATGCGCAGCTCGCGGAAAAGCAGGGCTTTGTGGACCAAAACAAGGCTTTGCTCGCGGCGCTTGAGGGGCCGCACGAAGCGGACGTGATCGTCAGAGCTATTGAAGATGCCGAGAAGCGGCTGCGTGACTTGAGCGCGCTGCAAAGCGGCAAAATTGCCGCCGCCGAAAGCGTGAGAGAGCTGACCGCAAGGTTCGGCGATGTGGACAAGGACGTTGCGATGATCGATAACCGCAAATGTGCCATCGCGGAAGCACTGCAGGACAAAGCCGCAAAAGAGCAGATCAAAGCACAGACGCAGGCGCAGATGGAGACACTGACGGCGCGGCGCAGAACGCTCTTCGGTGACAAGAATGCCGATGCGGAGGAAGAGGCGGCACGCAAAGACATGCAGGCCGCGCAGGACGCAAAAGAACAGGCGCGTCGGCATGCGGAGCAGGCCGAACGGGCTTTGATACAAAACGGCAAGGACATCTCGCGCACACAGAGTGATATCGACGCGCTGGCTGTCAGTTACAAAACTTTATATGAGCAGACCACCGCTGATGCGGCGAACGCCATGAATGCCTCGGATGACGATGACGTGACGGCGCTGTTCGGGCGTTTCACGGATGAGGCGGCGGCGCTGACGGCCCAGCCGGATGCGGGTACGCTTGACCGAGTCATCAAAGCCATCGAAGCCTATATCGACGGCGAAAAGAAACAAAAAACCATCGTTGAAATCATACTCAAAAACAATGCCGGAGACCGGCAAAAGATTAAACTGCTCAAAACGCAGGAAAAAGCGCTGAAGCAGGCGCTTGAGAAATGGGAGAAGCTTAATGCACTGATCGGTTCGGCAAGCGGTGACAAGTTCAGCCGCATGGCACAGAGCATCACGTTTGACGCGCTGCTGCGCTTTGCGAACCAGAGCCTTAAGCGCATGAGCGGCCGCTATATTCTTGTGCGCGACGAAGCGGGGCCGTTGAAGCCGCTCGAACTCGCGGTGATCGATATGGATCAGGCGGGCGAGAAACGGCCCGTCAGCAATCTTTCGGGCGGGGAGAGCTTTATCGTGTCGATGGCGCTTGCGCTCGGGCTTTCGGAGATGTCGTCCGGCGCCGCCCGGATCGACTCGCTGTTTATCGACGAAGGGTTTGCCTCGCTGGACGACAATTATCTGGAGGCGGCATTGCAGACGCTCTCGGCGCTCGGCAATCGCGAAGGCAAGCTGATCGGTGTGATTTCGCATGTGGAAGCGCTTAAAAACCGCATCGACGTGCAAATTGAGGTGCACCCGCATTCGGGCGGATGTTCGGTGCTTTCCGGCCCGGGAGTTAATACAATTAAGAATTAGAATTAAGGGTTTGCACCCGTCCCTGCGTGTCGCTTGTGGGACGCGACTATGTGCTGCTCGCAAACCGCTATCACGGCGTGAACGACCGTTTTTCGCGTCAAGCCGACCGCATTCGGTTCGAGAGCGGCAAAGACGGAAAAATGGGCACTTTGAATGTACGCTACAGCTTCAAGGCCATGCGTTACCATTCGGCGACGATCAGCCTTTGGGTGCAGATACTGGTTCCGCATGACAGGGAAAAGTATGCCGCCGCTCTGCGGCTTGAATGATGTTGGGATTATATCCCAAAGGCAGACATGCCGATATACCGTTTAAATGCATTGCATTTTGTTTATTGTTAGCATATGTGGTTTTATATGAGATTGCAGCATTTTATATGATACTTGATTAACGGTTTAACGGGGGAGCGGCAAAATGAGCGACACACTGCATACACATGCGCCCAAGATGAAATTCAAACATTGGCCTGTCATCACGTTAAGTGTTATTGGTATTCTGATTTTGGCTGTCGGTGTTTTTCGCTTTTTCGAGTATGCGGACTTGCGAGACCGGCTGCTCGAAAACCGCGCTATGGATATTGCGCTGGCGGGCAAGGCCTTTGTTTCGGCGGAGCAGATCGAAGACGTGATCGTGAACGGCGAAAGCCAAAGTCTGGAGCAAAGCTTAAATGTGATGAACACGCAATGGGATGGCGCGTATGATGCGGTTATATACGTTCGCAAAGGCAACGACCTGGTGACGGCAGTCGGTTCAGGTGCAGACATGCAGCCTGACTTTACCGATGAACAGTATTTGCAGCCGTTGGAAAACGGAGAATCTTTGGTGATGAAACCGCTTGCCGGCAGCAAGGGTTCCTGGGGTCGAGTGCTTGTGCCTCTGGGGGGGTCTGACGGGACAAACGCGGTGCTTTGTATCCGCTTTCCGGCTTACGGCTGGAGCAGCGGGTTAACCTCAAAAGCGATCGATATCGGTATATTGGTCATTTTTTCGGAGTTGCTGCTCTTTGTTGTTTACCGAATTTACAGAAAGAACATACAAATTAAAGGTGTCAGTACGGCGCTGCAGCAAAGAGAAGCCGAATTAAAAGTTTTGATTGATTCTTTACCTATGGGGGTTGCGATTGTTCAGTCGGGCAAGCTGGATACGTTGACAGTGAACAAACGGTTTGGAGACATCCTTGGGATTGAAGAGAATGACCTCGGTAAAATGACGGTTGATGAACTGATGAAAAGCGGGGAAGCGCCGTCAGTTATTCAGAAAAACGCAACGGGTGTCGGTGAGACCGTGAGCAGCTATTCAATGGTTAAAAAGGTCTCAAAACCTGAGGGACAATCGGTTTGGATCAATATGTACGTGGCCTCTTCAAATGACGAAAATCATCTTTGTATTATCGAAGATATCACGCAGCGCATGCAGATGGAGAAAGCATTGCGTGAGAGCGAAAGAAGTAAAGCTGTGATACTTTCGCACTTGCCGGGTATGGCATACCGGTGCAGCTATGACCGGGAATGGACGATGCTGTTTGTTTCTGAAGGGTGCGAAAAGCTGTTGGGCTACAAACCGGAGAGTCTGCTCAACAACAACGAAATATCATTTAACGATTTAATCGCGTCGGAATACCGTGAGGGGCTATGGCGTGAGTGGGAGCGTATTTTGGCGCTGAACATTCCGTTCCAGAGTGAGTATGAGATTGTTGCCAAAAACGGAGCGCGCAAATGGGTAATGGAAATGGGCCAGGGCATATACGATGCCGAGGGCCAAGTGGTGGCGCTGGAAGGTTTGATTATTGATATGACTGCGAAAAAGCTTGGAGAAGCGCAGATCAAGCATTTGAGTAATCACGATTTTTTAACCGGCCTATACAACCGAAAGTTTTTTGAAGAAGAGAAGACAAGGTTACAACACATTGACAGCTATCCCGTTTCGATCATTATGGCCAACATCAACGGGGTGCGGCTGATCAACGATGCTTTCGGCTATACTGAGGGCGATCGTGTGATCATTGAAGCGGCGAGCATCATGAAACGGCGCTGCAGGGAAGGAGACATACTCGCGAGGACGGGCGGTGACGAGTTCAGTCTGCTGCTGCCCGCCACGGATGCGCGCAAAACGATTGAGATTCTTCAAAATATATACAAAGCGTGTGAGCAATATAATATGATCAACCCGAACCGGCATTATGATATCAGTCTGACGCTGGGCTGCGGGACCGCCATTTCCACAGAAAGCGTTGGGAAGGCAGCCAAAGACGCAGAAGAGAGTTTGCACAATAACAAACTGCTTAACCGTAAAAGCTCGCACAGCACAATACTGTCTTCTGTAATGGCCACGATGTTTGAAAGAAGTCAGGAAACCGAGGAACACGCTGAACGGCTCGGGCAGATATCCAAAACGATCGGCGAAAAGATGAATCTGCCGCAAAAAGATTTGGTGGAGCTTGAGCTTTTTTCAATGCTGCATGATATCGGCAAAGTCGGGATCGATGACCATATCCTCAACAAACCCGGCAAGCTGACTGATGAGGAATGGGCAGTGATGAAAAAACATCCGGAGATTGGTTATCGTATTGCCATGTCGTCTCCGGAGCTGGAGCCAATTGCCGAATACATTCTCTCACATCACGAGCGCTGGGACGGCAAAGGGTACCCGCAGGGCCTGGCGGGAGAGGTTATTCCGCTGCTGGCGCGGATTCTGGCTGTGGCTGATGCTTTTGACGCGATGACGGAGGACAGAGTGTACAGAAAGGCGTTGACCAAACAGGAAGCACTGGAAGAAATCGAAAGGAACGCGGGGACACAGTTTGACCCCGTTATTGCCCAGAAGTTTATTGAAAGTATGAAATGAACGGGCGAAAAAGAGTTGGGAGAAGTATGAAAAAGCTTGTCATTTCCATTTTAATTGCAGCATTCGTTCTCGTGATGCCTTTGACTGCTCATGCCGTATCAGATGAGGACGAGGCTGTGACGCGTCTTTTGGACGAACACGGCGCCGTAATGCTCCTTTTTAATGAAGAGACAGGGGCTATTCTGTATGCCAACGAAGCGGCGTCTGCATTTTATGGCTACACAAAAGATGAGCTGGAAATGATGAATATTGCTCAGATAAATATTCTGTTAAAAGGCGAAGTGGAAGAAGAGATGAGCGCTGCCGCAAAAGAAGAACGCAATTATTTTGTTTTCAGTCACCGGCTGGCTGATGGAGAAGTGCGAAGCGTTGAGGTGTTCTCATATCCTGTGATTTATAAAGGAACCAGATGTCTGTTTAGTATTGTGCATGATAATACTGACAATGTGCTGCTGGAGCGACACCAAAGAGAGATTTGGATAAACATCATAATAGTCGGCGGTTTTGTGATCATTGTGCTTGCTTTGCTGCTGACGCTCATATCAGTCAATCACAGAAAGCTCATAAAATCAAAGCAAGAGATCGAAAACATCAATGAGCTCAGACGGACATTTTTTGATGCCGATGACAGCCTTGTTTATCTCAAAGATGAGCATTTGAACTATGTATTAGTCAATAAGGCTCTCGAGGCGTTTTATGATAAAACAAGCGAAGAAATCATCGGCACTAATGACTATGAACTGACCGATGTTGAATTTGCGTCTTTGCGCCGGAAAACAGATGAAGCGGTGATTGAAAAGAAAACAAAAATTGTTGATGAAGTCTCTTGGGCCGGGCACATCTATCAAACGGTGAAGTTTCCGGTGAAAATGCCAAACGGAAGCTATGGCGTCGGAGCATACATTCGGAATATCACCGAACAGCGACGCCGCGAGATCAGACAGGTAAGAGAGTTGGCCCGCAATAAAATCCTGGTGAATGTGATAAGCAAAAGCTTTGCCGGCAGACAGGAACAGCTTGATTATGTGCTGAAAGAGGCACTCAAGCTCACGGAAAGCAAGCTTGGGTATATATCCGTCTATGACGAGTCAAAGCGTGAGTTTGCGATCAGTTCATGGTCAGAAAACGTGACGAAAGAGTGCGGTGCCGGGATTAAGAAAACGGCGTATTTATTGGATGAGACGGGCATTTGGGGGGATGCTGTCAGGCGTCGAAAGCCTGTGATCGTGAATGATTTTCAAACGCAGGATTTATTAAAAAAAGGACATTCGCAGGGCCATACAGCGATTGAGAGACTCATGTCGATTCCGGTGATTATCGACGGAAAAATCGTTGCGGTCATCGGGCTTGGCAATAAGGCGAGCGATTATGATGATGTGGACGTTTATGAAATGACACTGCTGATGAACGGTGTGTGGAATGCGCTCGAACGAAGGGATGCGCAGGAAAAGCTTATCTTTGAACGCAATAAGTATTGGCAGACGATCGTCTCCATTGGTGATGGCGTGATGGTTGTGGACCGTGATGGGCGTGTTGAAATGCTGAATACTGTGGCGCAAAGGCTGACAGGATGGACGCAGGAAGAGGCGGTTGGCAAGGCACACAGGGACATTTTTCAGCTTTCGCATGAAAACGGCAGCGAAGAAATCGCCGACCCGATACAGGCGGTCTTTCATTCGGACCTGATACAGGAGATGGAAAGCAGTGTAATACTCACATCAAGGGACGGCAGCCGGTATAACATTGAAGACAGCGCTGCGCCGGTGAAGGATGAAAACGGGACGACTGTGGGCGCTGTTCTGGTTTTCAGAGACGTCACATATAAAAAAGAACAATTGAAAAAGATAGAGTATTTAAGCTATCACGATTCACTCACCGGGCTTTATAACAGGCGTTTTTTCGAAGAATCGCTCACGCGATTGGATACGCAGCGAAATCTTCCGATTTCAATCATTATGGGAGACGTCAATGGCCTTAAGCTCACCAACGATATTTTTGGGCACGCTTTTGGCGATGTGCTGCTGCAAAAGGTATCCGAAGTATTCCGCAACACCTGCAGGGCGGACGATATTATTGCGCGGTGGGGCGGGGACGAGTTTGTTGTGCTCTTACCAAAGACAACGAGGGATGAGGCCGCGCGCGTGATGGATCGCATAAAAGATGAGTTCAATAATGTGCGGGTTAAAGCCATAAAAGGCAGCATTTCGCTGGGGTCATATACCAAAACGAAGACTGAGGAGCGTATCATTGAAACGTTAGACCGGGCGGAAGGCAGCATGTATATCAGTAAAACGGTGGATCGGGAAACGGTGAAGGGTGAAACGATAAAGGAGATTATATCAGAGCTGCATCGTAATCAACCCGAGGAAAGAGACCATGCGGAAAGAGTCGGCGACTTATGCTATAAGATGGGCAAGCTTTTGAGACTATCGGAGGTTGAGGCTGTGAAGCTCAGATTCGCCGGCCTTTTGCACGATATTGGCAAAATCACGCTGCTGCCCGGGCAGGAGGGACCAAAAACGGATACGAAAGACAAAAGAGAACATGCCACCGTTGGTTACCGCATATTGCACTCGTTTCATGATACGCTTGATTTGGCTGAAGCAGCACTTTACCATCATGAACGGTGGGACGGACAAGGCTATCCGAAGGGAATAAAAGGGCAGGATATTCCGCTCATTGTGCGGGTGGTTTCAATTTCCGATTATTATGATAAACTGAGGCATCCGGCCGCGGGAACTGAGGCAAAGTCTCTTGAAGAAACAGTCCGGGATATACAAAACAACGCAGGGAAAATATTTGACCCGCAGCTTGTGAATCTTTTTATTAAAATGGTCAGGACTCAGGAAACAAGCCGGCCGTGAGCAACGTTGTTCTTTCGTAAAATATAATGGGAAACCATTTCAGATGAAAGGAACGTATGATGCGTTGGCATGATACAAGGAGAAGCGATGAAAAGATCAAGAATTAATCAAGCGATAAAAAAGATGGAGGCTATGGCCCAAACCTGCGGTTTTAAGCTTCCTCCGTTCTGCGGTTTCACGCCCGACGCCTGGGCCGAAATGGGCACCGAATACGATGAGATTCGTGACAACAAGCTCGGATGGGATATCACGGATTACGGCATGGGCCGTTTCGACGAGATGGGGTTTTCTCTCGTCACAATCAGAAACGGCAACGTAAAGAATAAAAAGTATTCAAAGCCCTATGCCGAAAAGCTGCTGATGCTGCAGGAGGGACAGTACGCTCCGATGCACTTTCATTGGGCAAAGATGGAGGACATCATTAACCGTGGCGGCGGAAATGTATTGATTCGCGTCTTCAATTCCACGCCGGACGGTGAATATGATCAGACAGAGGTTAAAATATGCATGGACGGCCGGGAATATTATGTGCCTGCGGGCGCACAGGTCAAGCTGACTCCGGGCGAGAGCATCACCATATATCCGTATATGTACCACGATTTCAGCATTGAGGAAGGCTCCGGCGACGTGCTGCTCGGAGAGGTTTCAATGTGCAACGACGATGACAACGACAACAGGTTTTACGATAAGCTCGGCAGGTTTCCGACAATTGAGGAAGATGAGCCTGCATACCGTTTGCTTTGCGGCGAGTATCCGAAAGCCAAGGGGTGATACCGTTTTTGGTTGGCCTTTAAAGCAGGGTGAACGAGGCATGCTCACCCTGTTTTGTTATTATGTTGACAGGGCTGTATGTTCCGCCCAAATAATGAGCAAAATTATTTATCGAAAAATATAATAATTTGTGTTCTTAGTGTTGACAAATCGGCAGAGCTTTGATAATATTCAATACTGTGCTCGCAAGACGGGAGAGCGGAAAAACGGCGGTAAAAGCGGAGCGAAAGCGCCAGCAAATACCAGCCAAAACGGAGTTGACAAACGCGGTTGCGTCTGGTAACATACGAATTCCGCGCCGATGAAACGACGCAGAGCCGGTGGCTGTGAGGAACAAAAACTGGCAGAAAAAACGGTGTTGACAAACAGGTAAGAAGTTTGTTAATATACAAATCCACCGCGAGAACGGTGGGAGCAGAACCTTGAAAAAATAATCAGCACTATCAAATAGTAACGCAAGTTTTTGAAGAGGAGCCCGGGCAAACAATAGTTTGTTAATCTCAACAGAAATGTTGATAACATTTTAAACTAAGAGTTTGATCCTGGCTCAGGACGAACGCTGGCGGCGTGCTTAACACATGCAAGTTGAACGGGGATATTGATTTCGGTTGATATCCTAGTAGCGGACGGGTGAGTAACGCGTGAGCAACCAACCTTTGTGAGGGGGACAACAGCTGGAAACGGCTGCTAATACCGCATGAGACCACGGTTTCGCATGGAACTGAGGTAAAAGATTTATCGCACAAAGACGGGCTCGCGTCCCATTAGCTAGTTGGTGAGGTAACGGCTCACCAAGGCAACGATGGGTAGCCGACCTGAGAGGGTGATCGGCCACACTGGAACTGAGACACGGTCCAGACTCCTACGGGAGGCAGCAGTGGGGAATTTTGCGCAATGGACGAAAGTCTGACGCAGCAACGCCGCGTGGGTGATGAAGGTCTTCGGATTGTAAAACCCTGTCGTCAGGGACGAAGGTTGGGGCCTTAATACGGTTTCAACTTGACGGTACCTGGAGAGGAAGCCCCGGCTAACTCTGTGCCAGCAGCCGCGGTAATACAGAGGGGGCAAGCGTTATTCGGAATTATTGGGCGTAAAGGGCGCGTAGGCGGTGGTTTAAGTGAGATGTGTAATCCCCGGGCTTAACCTGGGAACTGCATCTCAGACTGGATCGCTAGAGTGCTGGAGAGGGTGGTGG
>JAEXTV010000006.1 GCA_023406895.1 Bacillota bacterium
CCTTCATCATTTTAACATCGGAGGTTTTTTTCTTAAAGCTAAAGCTAACTCCCTCCACCGGCAGAGACCGGTGGTTTATTTGGTTTTGTCCGCTTTCGCTCCCAAAACCACACTAAAGTGTACAAAAAGGGAGAACGCGTTTGGGGGATCGCGTTCTCATCCGTCATCACTGCCTGAGGTGGCAGGATTAAGGCTTATGTTTATCAGCACGGCGGCGGGTCTGCTGCGGGTGGAATAGGCGCAGGTACAGGCATGACTATCGAAATCACATTACCTGTCTTTTTCGTTTCATCATTGTACACACATGTGATCGCAAACCAACAGGTGGCTCCCGGCGCATAGCCGGAGACTTTGGACATATCGAGCGAGCAGCCTGTCTGGTTTTTATCTGTAATCCATCTTTCATACCCGTTTTTGGGATAACTGGGCGAGCTGTCCGAGAACGAGCAGACCACTTTATAGCCCGACAGCCGCGGATCGTCGATCATCCCCCAGCATAAACTCACTGTGGTGTCATTGCACATAGAACCACTGATGCATGTTGCTGGAAAATCGGCTGACGGCGGTGGCGGTGCCTTCGCATCCGCAGGCATCGTCAAGGCAAGCACACAGCCCGTCCTTGTGGTGCCGTCGTTATACACAGCGGTGATCGCGAACCAGCAGGCGGCTCCCGGCGCATAGCCGGATACTTTGGACATATCAAGCGAACAGCCTGTCTGGTTTTTGTCTGTAATCCATCTTTCATACCCGTTTTTGGGATAACTGGGCGAGCTGTCCGAGAACGAGCAGACCACTTTATAGCCCGACAGGCGAGAATCCTTAATTTTTCCCCAGCTCAAATTCGCCGTGGTTCCGCTCATGGAGCCGCAAATGTTTGTGGCGGCATAGTCTCCCGAAGGCAGCGCGGAGGGTTCGGAAGGATCTGATGGCGGTTCAGACGGCGCATCGGCTTTCTTGGGCACTGTCAGTTGCACGGCATTGGCCGCAACGGCGCTGCCGTCGTTATACAGATACGTCACGCTGAAGTAGTAGCTATGGCCGCCCTTAAGGCCGCCGTCGCCCTCGTATAGCTTTACGCTCGTCGTGTCTCTGTTCGTGATGTATTTGATATACCCGTCGTCCGGGTATTTCGGATTTGGATTGTATTTCGACGCGACAACCTTATACCCCGAAAGGTTCTCCGATGATTCCTTGCGCCATTTAATCACCACGGCACTGCCCGAAACGCTGCCTGAAACGGCCGGTTCTGCCGACGGCTGAGGGGTCTGCGTCTGCGCGGGCGGCGTGGTGTTCGAAACGCTCGGTTTTGGCGTTGGCGGCGCAATCTCGGGCATCTTCGCGCTGACCGCGTTGCTGAAGAGCTTCGCCAGCGTGCCGTATTTCACATAGATGCCGTAATACTTCACCGTACCGGAGCTGATTCCGCTGTTGCCCGGCGTTAATTTGCAGCTTGTCGTCTGCTCTTTGCCAGGCTTGATTGTTATCGTCTTTATCACGCTCGCGCCGAAGCTTTCCACCTCTGCCACGGAATCTGCCGCCACCACCTGAAGCGTTACGTCGCCGTCGTAGCCGATGTCATCAAGATTCAGCTTAGTCCAGCTGAGCTGGAGGCCGTCTGTTTTCTCCCTGACCGAAAGGGCAGGCGCGCTGTATTGGCTCTTAATTTCATCCACAATGTCTTCAACTTTGTCGTCGTCTTTAAGCTCCACATCCTGCGCCATTTTGCTGAGCTTTAACAGCCCCGGAGACACATTGAGCGAATCCGCCTCCGATTTGTCTTCGAGCGTGCCCGAAACGATGAGCAGCGTCACAAGATCGCCGAAATCCTGTTCGAGCCGTTCCTGCAGGCTGCCGAGCGTCGCATCCTCGTTGCTGACGCCGAAGCAGCCGAGCAGCACGTATTTATTCTGATCGTTAAGATATCCGTCTTCCTTTGCCTGTTCCACGATTTTATATATCGCATCCACGGCATTCATACCGACGCAGTCGAGCTTGTTAATCAGCATCGTTGCGTCGTCGTTCTGTGCGGACAGGCTCGTTACAATGCTCTGTTCATCCACATTGACGCGCACGCTCGGGTTAATGTCCACAGTAAAGCATGCGGATGCGGCCTGAACCTGCGCACTCGGCTTGGCCGCGAAGAACTGCGAACCGATGATTATGCCGATCAGCAGCAGTGCGCAGGCCGGCGCGGCAATCAGCACCGCTTTTTTGATCTGCTTAAAGAGCTTTGTCTCTTTTTCCTTTGTGACCAATACTTTGCCGCATTTTTCCACTGTCGTGTTGATAAGTGTATCAGACGGCGAAACTTCTTTGATCGCTATTTTGTCCAGATATGCGTCTAAATCAAACATACAGCTCACCCTCCAATACGCTTTTTAGTTTCCGCTTTGCTGTGTTGATGCGCGATTTGACCGTGCCTTCGGGCACGCCGAGCACAGCGGCGATATCCGAATACTTCATCTGCTGATAGTAAAACAGCACCATCGGCACCTTCTGGGGGTGCGGAAGCTTATCGATGTTGGCGATGAGCAACGCCTGAATATGTTTTCTCTCAAACTGCTCCTCCACCGAGTCACCGCATCCCGCCATCATGAGCACATAATCCTTTGCGCTTGTTGATTCAAAATCATCCTTCATGATCAGTTTTCGTTTTTGATACTGCCTGTAATTATCTCGAAACTGGTTGATGCAAATTTTAAAAAGCCACGGTTTAAACGATTGGTGGTCATACCTTGCCGCATTCTTCGTGGCTTTAATCCATGTCTGCTGAAACAGGTCTTCCGCGTCCTGCTTATTAAAAGTCAGCCTGAAGCACAAGTTATAAAGCTCATGCTTGTACGTTTCCACAAGTATGCTCATAGCTTGTCTATCCCCTTTACTAAAGAGCGTAAAGATTTCATCCTGCACGCACACAATGAATCCTCCTTTGCTGTGATATAACGAATTATGTATAAAAAAGTTCATTTTTGGAGAAATAATTTTGACTATTTTATCATAAAATGTATCGTTGTGACTAGAGCAGAACATTAGCGTGCTTTGGCAAATAAAAAAGCCGCTCTAAGAGAGCGGCTCAGGCTGCTGACAAAGTAGCAAATATCATTTCGAGCAAGCGTAAGCGATCGACGACGCAGTGGATTGAAATCCCAAATATAAAGCGTTTTAACATGGGATGATTTCCGCTTCATAGTCACGTCGCTTCGCTCCTCAGCATGACAGGCAGGTTATTTTCATCAAGCTGAGCGCCCCAAGAGATCGGCTGTTCGATGAAAATAACCATTTATCTAGATGTAAGATTTAAAGTATATCTATTCGGATAATCAAATAAATCGTTTCTTGATAATAACAAGGGATGCATACATCCACTTTTTCACTGTGGAAATCAACAAATAAAAATGAAAAGGAAAAAAGCAAGGATTCCATTCCCTGCTTTTACTATTGCCTTTAGTTATGCGATCCTTCGTAAATACCGATGAACGGACGCACGTTGTTCGTGGTCCTTTCCGCCCCTTCCTGATCACCGACGATTTTTGATACCGCACGAGCAATCTCTTCGCTCGCGGCTTTGAGCCGGCACAGCTTCTGAAAGCACCCCGCCGCCGCAATGCCGAGCTGTTTTTCTTCGTTCCTCGCCTTCACCACAATGTCGGCGGCCTGTGCCTGCGCTTCAAGCACGATGGCTTTGGCCGCTTCCTCCGCCCGCGCGATCGCACCCACGATATACTGCTCGTTTTCCCTGAAGTTTTTGAGTGCAAGCTTTAATTCGCGGATTTCGTCACGCATCGCCACGATGCGCTCCCGCTGCTCTTTTAAGCACTCTTCATAATCGTTCCTCACCTTTAAAAGCAGCATATCCACATCGTCGGCATTATATTTTCCCGTCATGCTCCTTTTTAAATTGTTCATTAAGACCACCCTTTCTTTTTACAAAAAGAATAGCACCGCCCGAATCTTAAAAAATGTCGGACGGTGCGATACGATGCGTCTTATTTTGGCGTTAGTTGGCCCATTGCTCCAGCAGACTCTTTTTTAAATCGTACAGTTTGTACGAAAGGTCTACCTTGTATTCCTGCGGGTTGATCAGGCGCTTGGTTTCATCCCAGAACGTGGCGAGATCATCTTTCGCGTATTGCTGAATCTCCATCAGCGCCGGTGAATGATACACCTGCTTCCCGCCGATAAACACAGGAATCAGCAGGTCCTTCGTATGGTAATCGGTAAGCCGCATTCGTTTCCATGTATCCACGGGATGAAAAATCACAAGCGGCTGATTTTCATCTATCACTTCTTCATCGAGCATGATCAGATCAGCCACCGCCTTATTGGATGTGTTGTCGTAAAGCCGCGTGATTTTCTTGTAGCCCGGGTTTGTGATCTTCTCGACGTTATCGCTCACCTTGATCTTGGGAATCACATGGCCGTTCTCGATTTCGGCAGAAAGCTTGTAAACGCCGCCAAGCGCCGGGCAGCCGTCGCCTGTGATCAGCTTTGTCCCCACGCCCCAAACGTCAATCTTGGCACCCTGCAGTTTCATATCACGTATCAGCCATTCGTCGATATCGCTCGATGCGAATATTTTGGCATCGTGGAAGCCCGCATTGTCGAGCATGATGCGGGCCTTTTTGCTTAAGTACGCAAGATCCCCCGAATCCAGCCGGATGCCCACCGGCTCATAGCCTTTGGCGCGCAGCTCCTCAAAAACCTTGATCGCGTTGGGCACACCGCTTTTGAGCGTGTCATACGTGTCTACAAGCAGCATGCATGTATCCGGGAATATATCCGCGTATGCGCGGAATGCGTCGATTTCGTTCGGAAAGCTCATCACCCAGCTGTGTGCGTGGGTGCCCTTAGCGGGTATCCCGAACAGCTCCCCCGTGAGCACATTCGACGTGGACGTGCATCCGCCGATAATGGCGGCCCGTGCTCCGTAAATGCCCGCGTCGGGCCCTTGTGCCCGGCGCAGCCCGAATTCGAGCACGCTGCTGCCCTCAGCGGCATAACAGACGCGCGACGCTTTGGTGGCAATCAGCGTCTGATGGTTCACGAGGTTCAGCAGAGCCGTTTCAATCAGCTGCGCCTCCATGATGGGCGCCTTTACGCGGATGATCGGCTCATAAGGAAAAATAACCGTTCCTTCCTTTACCGCGTATATTTCGCCCGTAAACTCAAAATTTTTAAGATGCTGCAAAAACGTCTCATCGAAAAGCGAGAGCGATCGCAGATATGCGATATCCTCCTCCGAAAAATGCAGGTTGTTGACAAAGTCAATCACCTGCTCCAGTCCTGCCGCAATCGCGTATGCGCTGTCGCATGCCGCTTTTCTGTAGAAAAGGTCGAATACGGATACCTTTTTTTCCATACCGCATTTTTGATAGCCGTACATCATTGTGAGCTGATAGAGGTCTGTCAGCATGGTTAAATTGCGCACTTTGTTTATGACTCCTTGCTTTCGTCAGCCTCCGAATCGTTTTCGGAATTTTCTTTCGCGTTTAGTTTTCTCTGTTCTTCGGCCTTTTTTGCTTTGGCCTTTGCTTTTTCAAGCTTTAGTTTCGCCTTTTGCGCCTTGGTCTCTGCTTTTTTCACCTTTTCCAGCTGATCCTCGAATTTTTCCTTGATCTCAGCAGCTTTGGTTTCAGCCTTTTTTAAATCACTTTCGGCTTTAATGGCCTTGGCATTTATTCTGTATTCGTCAATTTGCTGCTGACTCCAGCTCAGGCTGTAAAAGCCGTCGTAAACAGGCCATTCCTTTTTAAAGCGCGGCACCAAGGCAATATAGAGCAGACCGCCCGCAATCAGCACAAGGCTCACGATCTGAGAGATACGCAAACCGCCCATCATGAGGCTGTCAGTTCTCATCGATTCGATAAAGAAACGCCCGATGCCGTAACCGATGCAGTAAAGCGCGAAAATGCCGCCCTTTGTTTTGATCTTCTTTCTTAGCAGCATCAGCACTATGAAAACGATCACATTCCATGTGAATTCATAAAAAAATGTGGCCTGATACCAAAGGCCTTTAATTTGAACACCGGCCGGGAACCACTGCCATGCCTTGTTCAAAATCAGGTCGCCGTGCGCTTCCTGATTCACGAAATTTCCCCAGCGCCCGATACCCTGAGCGATAATCAGGCTGGGAGCCGCAATATCGAGGATTTCTCCAAGCGATACCCTGCGCCAGAATTTGAAGATTATTGCCGCAATCACGCCGCCGATCACGCCGCCGTAAATCGCGAGGCCGCCGTTCCAAACCGCGATGACATCATAGAACGTTTTGTACATGTCCGGATCCGGCGCAAAAACCACATAATACAGCCGTGCACAAACGATTGCAAGCGGAATGGCCAGCAGCATGAAATCGAGTATCATTTCACTGCGGTACCCTCTTCGCTTGGCTTCGAGCACGCCCAATATGACGCCAAGCACCAACCCGGCCGCTATGATAATGCCATACCAATGCACGGCAATACCGTTTTCATCAAACAGATAAAAAGCCACTCTTGGAACGTCCATATAAACCTCCATATATTACTATAGCGTTTAGACACTGAAACCATTATATGAGTTTGAATCCTTGGGGTCAAGAAAGCGGACGCAAATATAATATGAAAGCGCGGCATTCAATTTGCTGTCTGGGCATATGCGACTGTTTTAATTGTTATCTGTCAGGTATTCGGATATCTGTTTGAGTGAAGCCTCGCTGTTGCCGCCAAGCCGCCACAAAGCAAAGTGCTTAATTCCGGCGTTTTTAGCCGCATCCATCCAGATACAAATTGTCTGGCCGTCGGCATACCAAACAGTGTGCGTTTGATCGTTCTGATAGGTAAAGGTCAGCGCACCGCTGCTCTGGTCGCGGGACGGTACTGTTTGCATGGTTTGCGCTAGTTCGGCCGCGCCCGTTTCGCATAGCTGATCAACATTGCCGGAAGACGACCAATCAAAACCGCCCGTTGCAAACGCAAAGCAAACATCCGGCCCAAGGCACACGCTTTTGGCCGCAGTCTCGGCAATAAAGGCCTCATCCGCCTTAGGCCCCGGTTCATCGCTGTGATTGCCGTACAAATTGTAAACCATCACCGTATACTGCGGACCAACCGGGAACGACGCTTTGCCCAATGCCGAGGTTTCAAGCACGACGCGCAGCTTGAGCCCCTCGCTGCCGGCCCTGTCATTCAACGAACAAAGAAACTGGGCATAAAGCTGCCACAGCGCATCGTCACCCTTGATATTCTCGTAATCGATCTCAATGCCGTCAACGCCTTTTTCCTTCGTCAGCGCGATGATCTCATCAATATGAGCCGTCATACGCGTTTGGCTGGAGAACAGCCGGCGCAGTAGATCAACGTCTTTGAGCGATGAGCTGCCGTTGTCGTATTTAATATCATTCACAAACGTCAGGTACGTCTGAACCGACGTGCCGTAGGCATCCTGAACGGTCTTGAGCGTGTCTTGCGAGGACTGTGGAAATATGATGCTATCATCGTCTTTAAAATAAGCGGCAAAAACGCTGATGCTTCCCATCGCAGACGACAGGTTGCGGCTCTCGGAGATGGCTGTTTCATAGTCCCAGTAGACTACCCACGGATAAAACCTGCTGTCAGAGGGCTGAGCCGTGGTTGACGTGCTTTCCGCAGGCATCGGTGAGCATTGAGCCGACTCGGTGACGGCTTCGGTCACAGTTTCCTCCGGCTCCTGCATGGAAGGCTGCTGGGCTGCTGTTTGCGTTGGCGTTTCTGCCGCCGGTTCGCCGCATGCGGTAAAAAGCAGCAATGAACTCAGAATCATTATTAAACCAATATATAGGGCCTTATTCTTCATCTTTTTACCTCAAAATACATACTTGAACCATTTGGCAACATCTTCATACGTATTCTTTATGTCAACCCAAACACGGTCAACGCCCTCGATATAATTGTACAGCGTGACCGGCTGTCCGTCACCTTTGAGTTCCTTCATGCAAATATTTTCAAAAACACCGTCATACACGTCGTCGTAGATATTACGCTGGCTGTACGTATCATGCTGCACAGCGGCTTCAAGCCAGAGCGAACCGCTGTCTGTCACCGTCACCTTCTGGTTTGTCAGCACGGCTTTATTATCCACGAACACCGACATTTTGTCACCGTCCAAAATCACCTTGAGCTGATAATTCCCTATGCTGAGCAGGTCGGTTTCAGGCCTGTATTCTTCTCCGCCTTCCTGCAGCGTTTGAACATCCTGACCGGAAAGCTCGGCTTTTTTTGTCTCTGCATCCTGCTTCGTCGTGGCATCCGCATTGCCTTTTATAATCGTGTTCTGCGTCTCAATCTGGCTCTGCAGTTCATCCTCTTCCAAACTGCGCTGCGCCTTACCTAAAAAATCAAACAGATCGATCTGAGCAAATTTGGTGATATTGCCGTCGCTGCACTGTTCCACTGTGAGCATGTCGTTTTCAATACCCGCATAAATATACGTGGAAAGCGTATCGTCACTGCGCAGATAAACGCCCTGAGAACCGTACATATTGCCCTTAAGCCGCAAATCCAGTTCCACATCTGCCGCGTTAACGTTTTGCTGCCTGACGCGCCCAAAACCCGATGGCAGACTGGTTACGATAATGCTGTTATCTTTAAATTCGGCCGCGCCTTCTTCAATGCTCCAGTTCGCCTTTTTTGATTCGTCGCCAGAAACGAATGTCATAGCCTGTTTTGTGTCGTCCCCTATGCGCATCAGCAGGTGATTCGTATACCAATAGGCCTGCGGCTGCAGACGTGTTAAATCGAAAGCCGTACTGTCAAGATTATTGATGCTGTAGCCCTCTCTGTTGAAGCACAGAGTAAACATCTCTTTAATATGCGTTTCGTTTTCGGCGCTCACAAGTTCGTTCGTGCCGTAAAGGATCTTCGAGTTCGCATGCATCAGGCAGTACGAAGCCGGAATAAACCCAAGCTGAGCCGAGTAAATATCGTTTATCTTGTCATAGTCGAGCGCAATACGGTCTTTCATCTCCGAATAGTTTTCGAGCGAAACGCCGTCTCGGTCACGGATAAAATCCATCAAATAATGGTCATAATCACGCTGTATGTACGGAGACAAATCGGAAAACCCCACGCTGTTGAGCCCGCCGATAAAATGCTTATACCGATCGTACACATTGATGTACTCGAGCCTGTAGCCGTTTGTCCCGAGATCCCAATATGTGCTTTGTTTGAGTTCAAGCAGGTCAGATGCGCTTAAGAATTTATTATCATATTTCTCCAGCTTATCGGCGTAGGTAAACATCATGCCGTGGCAATTGTATTTTTCCAGCACGTCCGACGCAAAAATCGCCGTGTCACGCCTGCCGTCCTCAAACATCAAAAACAACGCTTTTTCTGGCAGCGGCGTGCCGTTTAAGTAATAGTCCGTAATATCCGCTTCGGTGATCGTTGTGTACCCGGATGCCAGCAGCGCGGCCACCTGTTCATCGAGCCTTTGCAAACTGATCAGGTTTTGCTCATTATTGCCGTACCTGTCGACGCCCACATAGGATACGGCAATAAACCCATTGTCAGTGGACGGGGCCATTTTAACGTCTGTCGGCTTCACATAGTATTGCGTCACGAACAACACCTGAATCAACACGTAAATCATCAAAACCAGGGCGATGAGTTCTATGACGGTGCGGATACGCTTGGTTTTTTCATGCCGCTTTAAAAAGCGGTCGGCTTCGTTCATGCAGTCGCATCCCCCGCGTCGCTTTTTTGTTCAGCCGTCCTGTTTTTTCTGTTCTGCGCTGCCACGTCGGTGGGCGTCATACGCGTGCCCCATGTGGACTTCCAGAACGTAAACCATGCCACGGGCATTTGCCAGAGCAGAATGAATACGTAATAGAAGCAGAATATAAAACCGTAGAACCACAGGTTGCTTTTTCTAAAGAACATCTGCGCGAAACTCATCATCGCCGCGAGCAGAACAAGCCCCATCAGGAATGTGAGCGGGAAAATGCCGTACACAATGGGAAAGTAGATCATGTTGTAGATGACAACCACCGGAGCCAGAATCGGCATGACGAAACCCATGTAAAAGAACAGCGACATAAACGGCTCTTTCTTCCAGATATACTTCGCGGCAATCACCGATTCGCGCAGCCACGACCGTTTCCAGCGCATTTGCTGCTTTAACAGCATCTTGTGCGTATTCGGCACCACGGTTGAGCAAATGGCCGTATCCTGATAAACCGTTCGGTTTTTTCGCAGAATAAAATTCGTCATGCTTCGGTCGTCGCCGAAAGTGGCCCTTTGGCCTAAGAATTTCTGATTGAGCCATGCGTCAAGGTTGTCCATAACGATGGATTTGCGATAGCATGCAAGCGGCCCGGAAAGGCAGGTTACCGCGTCGAAATACGATTCGGCGGCTTTCATCACGCGAAAAGCGATATAGTAGCGCACGGCCTGCATTTTTGTCACGGCATTTGTGTACGTGTTGGCCACATCCGTGCGCCCCGATACGCCGCCGATTTTTGGGTTTTTCATCGGCTGCACCAGATGCCGGATGGCGTCATGAGCAAGAAAGCTGTCGGAATCCACGAAAACAAGAAGATCATGTTTTGCGTGCTTCGCGCCTCTCGCCATTGCCTCACGTTTGCCCTGATTTTCAACTCTTTCGATGTATTTCACGCGGTTTTTAATGTCAAAATGGTCGTCATCGCCGTAAATATTCATTATCGCTTCAAAAATCACCTGTTTTGAGCGGTCGGTGGAATAATCGTTGACGATGATGACTTCGAGTTTGTCCATCGGATAGTCCTGATCGAGGCAGCAGCGGATCGTTTTCTCAATCCACTCCTCCTCGTTAAAGCAGGGGATGATTATGGTGACGCCCGGCGTAAAATCAGGATCGACAGGCACGGGTTTATACATGGCACCGAATAAATAGCGAGATAATATATAAGCCGCAGTGATGATGCTGTAAAGATAAAGCAGTCTGTTGAACCGAAAATACGTCAGCCCTTCAAGCCGCATCAAAACGATCATCAGCGTCACGCCGAGCAGCATCAGTGAAGCAAGCATTAAAGACGAACGATCCTTATGCTTTTTGTTATATTCATCCAGATCTATGGCGAACTCAAACGCCGCCAGCTGCGATCCGTCTCTGACGAAAGACCGTATAAACTGCCCGTCTGTTTTAATTCTGGCCTCCATGCCCTCGGGAAGAACACCTGGCGGGATACGAAATTGCAGCTTGATATTTTTTGCGTTTTTTAAAATTTCTGCGCGACGGCTTGATTCGGCTTTGTCTTTTTGCTCCGGTTCCGTCTGTTCAAGCAGGTCAATAAGGATGCCGCTTTGGGAGACATCCACGCATTTTGCATGAAAAGCATAGCGGTGCCGGTTGTATGTGCATAGTATCTTTACAGGGAAATCGCCTTCAAAACGCTGCCCTGATGAATATCCGGCCGTTGTCTTGTTGGATTTCTTATCCTTGCTTCCTACTTCTTCCCGCCTGTCTTTGGTTGTCCGTACCCAAGAAGGGTCCGGGACATGCGGAAACATGCGCCGGTCTTTTTTGGGTTGCATGAATATGTCCTGGACGGTTTTCTTCTTCAACGTACTCTTCCTTTGTGACTAATTTAAGTAATCGCTGAGCTTGGCCAGCTTATATCCTTTTGCCCGGAGCTTTTCGATTATCCTCGGCAGTGCCTCCACGCCGCTTGAATTATCCGTCAAATGCATCACAACGAGGCCGCCGTTCTCCGCACTTGATACGGCGTAATCCACCACCTCGTCTGCGCTGTGTTCATAATCCTGCGTGCTGATATTGGAAAGAAACACATATTTAAAGCCTGTCGCCAGCACGGCATTGATCGTGGTCTGGTCATATTCAAGCGTGGGCGGCCTGAAATAAAGATCAGGTTCCCTGCCGATAATCTGCGTTACCGTTTGATGGCACTTGACCACCTCTTCCTGAAGCTCAAGCGGCGATATTTTCGTGATCACCTTATGATAATAGGTATGGTTACCGATATCATGACCGGCTTCGGCGATCGCGCGAAGCAGATTTGGATTTTTCTCCGCAGACGCACCGATGATAAAGAAGCTGGCCTTCACGTTGTATTCATCGAGCGTATCAAGAATACGCGTCACCGTTTTGTCACTGCCCCAATCATCGAACGTGAGGAAAATCACTTTCTCCTTCACGTTGACGGCGCTTAAGGATTTTCCCTGTATGGGGGCTTTCGGGTCATAATCACTGTTGATTTTGATGGCGTCCCAGCCCGGGATATCTTCCAGCGGCTTGCTCACATACTGGTGATCATACATCTCATCGATGGTTTCGAACGAGTATCCGGTATCAAACACCATGCCCGCAATGCCCTCAACAAGGCCGTCGAGCTTAAAGTAATTGTCTGTTCGCAGATAAATAATGTCGCCGCGATGAAAGCCTTTCGAAAAATACTTAAGCAGATCGTCAAGGCTTTTCCCGTCCTCCGGCAGCGGATTTTTGTTGTAAAGCACAGGAATCAGCCCCACCTCGCGGCAGGCTTTGGCCATGTTTTCGCTGACTTCACCATGAACCGGACGATACAGACGCGGTGCCTTTCCCGTCGCTTCTTCTATGGCCGCGATGCTTTTAATCAAATCGCTGCAGCAGTCTTCAAAACTGAGCTTGCCGATGCCCCGGCTCAAAAAACCGCTGCTTTGAATGCTGTGCCCTCGCGACACAATTTCTTTGATCAGGCTGGGCCGCTCAACGGCTTCCTGCCCTGTCACAAAGAATGAAGCTTTTATATTCTGCTCATCAAGCGTATCGAGCAGACTGACCACTTTGTCATCGGTGCCGAGCACCTGAAATGTTAAAGCAATCGCTTTTTGTGTCGTGGCCGCGTTGCTGATCACCTTCATCGGTTCAATATCCGCAGGATCTTTGTTGACATCTCTGTACATAGACGTATTTTTATAGCTCTGCAGCTCTGTCGGCGTCACAAATTGGAACCCTTGATCGGCGTAAGCCTTGAGCAGCCACTCCGTGACAAGCAGCATTCTCTCATTTTCATCCTCAGGCATCTCGAAAGCCGGAGACTCTCCGTCGGTCGGCTGCTTATCCACCGCCGGCTCAAGCACTTCATCCTCTTTAACCTCAATCTCCGTTTCATCGAGCTCTCTGTTGACTTTAACCGCAACGATCGAGCCCCAGTCCGTCAATTGCGCGTAAGTGTCTGCCTGCGATTCGGATGAAAAGCTGAACTGATTTAAGAATCTGTTCGGCTGAACGGCATAGGAAAGCCCGCAGGCTTTGGCCGTTCTCAGCAGGTCTTGCGTATACTGTGTGCTGTCGCATGTAAAAAGAGAAGGTGCCTCTGATACAGCGTCTTTGTATATCGTTTGAGCGCGGTACAGCTTGCGCGCCGAATCTTCCATCGGCAGCTTATCCATTTCCTCACCGCCGTCCAGCGCGTAATTGCCAAGGTCGTAGCCTTTTTCCTTTATATTCTGAGCGATCTGAGGATTTTCCGACACATTGATGCCCGGAAGAAAAAAAGTGGCTTTCGCCCCGTACCTGTTGAGCAAATCAACCAGGCGCTGCATAATCGCCTCATCGGATGAGCCGAGAAAAACGATGGACACTTTTTTCTCGAGCGTCATCACGCCGGATATTTTATCGGCGGTGCTGCCGTCGTGATTGCTGATTATCTTTTCTACCTGTGCATCCTCACCGCTTTGAGACGACACAGCAGCGGGCGCGCAGGAGGCCAGCGCGAAAATAAGCGCTGTCAGGACAACCATGATTCTCTTTTTATTAGATAAGCTCATAAGCATTTCCCTATAACCGCCAGTATCTGTAGCCCTTCTGCGTCAGACCCGGCTTATCAAGTATACATTTCACATCGATAATAACCTTCTGATCGTTTTCTCCGGCAGCGAACATGGCACCGATATCGTCCGCGCTTAAATTCTTAAACTCGTCGTGAGCAACCGCAAAAACGAGACAATCCGCATTACGGACATCTTCCAAAGCAGCAAGCCTCACGCCGTATTCTCTTAAGGCAGCTTCCGGGTCGGCCTGCGGGTCCACCACAGTCGGCTCAATTCCGAATTCTCTGAGCTTCTTAATAATATCGATCACTTTTGTGTTGCGGATATCCGCGCAATTTTCTTTATACGTCAAACCAAGAATATAAACCTTGGACTGACGGACCTGCCTGTTGGCAAGAACCAGCTGTTTGATGATCATCTGGCCGATGAAGCTGCCCATTTCATCGTTTATCTTTCTGCCCGACAATATGATTTTGCTGATATAGCCGTTTTTTTCGGCTTCGAATATAAAATAATACGGATCGATACCGATGCAATGGCCGCCGACCAGCCCGGGATAAAATCCGAGCGCGTTCCATTTCGTATTCATCGCTTCAATCACATCCATGGTATCGATGTTCAGCCGCTCAAAAACCATGGCGAGCTCATTCATAAATGCGATATTGATATCGCGCTGACTGTTTTCCACAACCTTTGCCGCCTCGGCCACCTTAATGGACGGCGCGCGGTGAACTCCGGCCTCCACCACCAACTCGTAGAGCTTCGCGATAAAATCGACAGTCTCTTCGTCGATGCCCGATACAATCTTTTTGATGTTGACAAGCTTATGAACCTGATCACCCGGGTTGATACGCTCTGGCGAATACCCAATCTTAAAATCCGCACCGCATTTCAAGCCGCTTTCCTTTTCCAGAATCGGTATGCAAATGTCTTCTGTCACGCCCGGGTATACGGTGGATTCGTAAATGACGACGCCGCCTTTTTTTAAGGCCTGTCCCACTGTGACCGAAGCCGTGATGACCGGAATAAGATCGGGCGCTTTGTTCACATCAATGGGTGTGGGTACGGCAACAATGAACACATCCGCTTCAGACAGTATCTTTTTATCCGACGAAAAAATCACGGTGGTTGACAAAAGATCATCATCGTCGATAACGTGCTCAGGATTAATCCCCTTTTTATACGCGTCAAGTTTCCGGTTGTTGGAATCATAACCGATCACATCGAGCTTTTTGGCAAATGCGGTAGCCAGCGGCATACCCACATAACCAAGGCCGACGACAGCCAGTTTGGAATTTTTACTTAATAGATTAGATAGCAATTTTTGCATATGACACCCCAATAACACGTTATGAAAATCAGATAAAATAAAAGGGTCTAAATCGCCATTATTATCATTTATATATTACATATATTACTACGAGACGACAATAAATGCAACAGATTATTATTAACACATTCCCTCTTTCAAAGGAATATAATGGCCCTCAGCCTCCTTACGAAGGTCATCGTCAATCGGTTAAGCCCGCCATGATTGTCATCGATATATTGCCTTTAATTCCACTTATATAAGATAACCGTCTACCATGTCAGTCAACACGGGAAGGTTATTTGCTTACCGTCTCATCAGGTAGCGTGGCTATTCTCCTCAAAAAGGAGAGCAGATGGCCTTAAAACACGAAAACTTTCAACTTGTCTTATCGTTACAGAATCTATTTTCATTAATCAGGTTTTCTAAATTTCCACATAAGCTTGTGACTTGCTGCTCCTTAAGGGGCAAGTCTTATCCGATGCATTTATTCTATCTAAGACGCATACTTAGGCTTATCCTCGAGGAGAAGCTGCCGCCGACAGGCGACTGATGAGTGTATGCTTTGTCAGCCTTTTTTGACACCTCATCCGGTGCTTCGCACCACCTTCTCCCGGAAGAAAAACAAAAGACGGATGGTAAGCTGCCATCCGCCTGATACATTCTTAATAATAAAACGGTTATTTCAGCTTTTCCTGCAGATTCAAGGCAAAGAGGCCTGCACGCTCCTCGGAAGACTCAATGATATCGTTGAACAGAGCGAAATCATACATATTTATTTCTTCCACGACAAAGCTTTCAAATAGATCCACCTTGCACGTTTTCTGTTTCTCCGCAGATAGCGCCTTCTTCGCCGCGTTAAAAGCGCCGCTCATCACGCTGAAAACCACCATGGCCGCCTCGTCTTCATTGACCTGAGGATCAATCGCGGCGAGAACATCGCATCCGTCCCTTATCACATCAAACGGCACAGGGTTCACGCATGATCCGTCCATAATCAGTTCTCCGCCGACTTCCTTCGGCATGAACACGCCGGGAATCGACACCGCCGAACGCACAGCGGGGCCCACGTCGCCGCTGTCAAAAAGCACCTGCTGGCCGGTTGTCCAATTTGCGGCCACCACTTTGAGCGGGAAATAGAGTCGGTCGAACACCTTAATGGGAACGATCATTTGATAATATTCTTCGAGACCGAGGCCGTCCAATATGCCGTATTTAGAGTCCTTCACCTTTATCGCATTGATCGGCCGTTTGGCACCGGGAAAATCGATCTCCTGCAGAAAGTCAATCATATTCTGGCTCGTCATCCCCGCCGCATACATGGCGGCCACGACAGCGCCGACTCCGGTTCCCGATACGATATCCGGCTTGATATCCAGCGCTTCAAGCGCCTTGATGTACGCAATGCTCGCGATGCCTTGCGCTCCGCTTCCTCCGAAAGCGATTCCGAGTGTCTTTGACATAGGTCTTCCCCTTATCGTACTTTATTAAGCTGAGCCACAAACCCCGGTATATAGGTCTCGGCACGCTTGTATATGCTTTTGTATTTGAAAAACTCCATCGTGGATACATCCTCAAAGGCCGGCCTTTCAAATATATCCACCGACAACAATTTGAGTTTTTCAGCGATCAGCGCCTCCTGCGTGGCGGCCCAGGTGGCATGCAGCGCGTTTTTGATATTCGGCTTCAGCGACGCATTCGGGCGCACCTGCGATACATCAATCGCAATCAGGATATCACATTCGTTGCGGAGTATATCAAAAGGCACGATGTTCGTGGCTCCGCCGTCCATATAGTAGCGGTTTCCCACCTGCTGCGGAATGAACACGCTCGGATAAGCGATACTGCCCAGCAAAGCAGGAAGTATCTCGCCGGATGTGAACACTTTTTCCTCCAGTGTATGAAAATCAGTCGCCACGAGCTTCAGCGGGATCTCCAGCTCTTCAAATGTCTTTTTCGGCAGCGCTTTTGAGAGAAACTGTTTTGCCAGCGTATATGCAAAGCCTTCTCGCTTGAGCGCCTTCACAAGCGACACATTCGAGCGTTTTCTCATGCTGAAAAGGTTTTCGAGCATTGTATACATGGCATCGGGCGTCATACCGCCTGCGTACAGCGCCCCTACGATTGCACCGCTCGATGTGCCCGCTATCACACTGGGTTTAATGCCCTGCTCCTCCAGCGCTTTTAAATAAGCAATATGCGCCACGCCGCGCGCGCCGCCGCCCCCGAGTGCGAGTCCAACCGTTTTCACAGCCTTTCCTCCATTAATTACTATACCATTTAAATATATGCCACGTAAAGCCAATTTGCATCAAAATTGATACAAGCTTCCCAGAGAACCGGCTAAATCGTTTCCTTACACCTCTAACCATTCCAACACGGACGGCGGCTGTGACACAATAGAAGCTAAGCATTGTTTACCCGATTATATTGAGATGCCACACCCTTTCTGATACAATGACGAGCGAAAGGAATTGACGATATGACGATTCAAGACATCGAATGCTATGTGCTCGACATGGACGGCACCATATACCTTGGCGACCAGGTGATCCCCGGCGCCAAAGAGCTGCTGTCGTTTTTCGACGAGATGGAGATTCGATACTGTTTTTTTACAAACAATTCATCCAAATCGCCCGAAGAATATAAAACCAAGCTCAATCGTCTCGGGTTGTCCGAACGGCCTGATGTTTTTACATCCGGCGATGTGACTGCCAATTATCTTATAAAGACCTTCGGACCGCATCCGCGTGTTTTTGTGGTTGGGACACAAGCGCTTGTAACGCATCTGAGCGCTGCCGGCATTCACTGCGGCGAAACGGAATCTCCCGACTGCGTGGTGGTCGGGTTTGATACGAGCTTTGATTTTTTCAAGGCGGCACGCGCGGTGAATCTGCTGCGCGAGGGCATCCCTTTCATTGCCACAAACGTGGACGCCGTCTGCCCGCTTGAAGGCGGCAAGGTGGTGCCCGACTGCGCAAGCATCTGTGCGATGCTGACGCACGCCACAGGACGGCAGCCCAAATTTATCGGCAAACCGTTTGCAGAGACCACGCAGTACATTGAGCGCGCGGTCAATTTGCCTGCAGGCAAAATTGCGGTGATCGGCGACCGGCTTTATACGGACATGCAGCTAGCGCTCGAGAACGGCATGTGCGCCATCGGTGTGCTCTCTGGCGAGATGACACAAGCCGATATTGATCAAAGCGATATAAAACCGCATTATCTCTTTAACAGCGTGGCCGATTTGTATCGGCTGCTTAAAGATCAGGCTGAATAATAAACAAAGTTGCGTACGGCAGTCATGAAAGGATCATTGATTCTATAGACTATACGGTAAATTCTATAATGGAAGGATGAATAAATTGAAAGCAATCGCGGTTAACGGCAGCCCAAGACCGATGGGCAACACATTCTACCTGCTCTCTACTGTGCTCGGAGAGCTCGAACTCAGAGGCATCAGCACACAGGTGATACAGGCCGGCGGCAGGGATATTCACGGGTGCGTTGCCTGCGGCGCATGCCGGAAAAGCTCATTGCCCAGATGCGCCTTTGACGACGATATTGTCAACGAGGCGATAGCGGCTATCGATCAGGCAGATATATTGATTCTCGGCTCCCCCGTTTATTTCGGCGGTCTTACGGCACAGATGAAAGCGTTTATCGACCGTGTCGGCTATGCGGCGTGCCGCCCGCATAAGCTCTTAAAAGGAAAGATCTGCGCCAGCGTCACGGCTGTGCGGCGCAACGGTGCCCTCACCGCGTTTAACGCCATGAACAACCTTTTCACCATCAGCGAGGGCATTATTGTGGGCTCGAGCTACTGGAATCAGGGAATAGGCGGAGCGGTCGGCGATGTGGCCGCAGACGAGGAAGGCATACGGACGATGAAAACACTGGGACAAAATATTGCGGACCTGGCATTGGCCATCAAGAAGTAGCCATCATCATCCCCGGTCGCCGGGGATTTTTTATTCTCTCCCAGCGACCTGCCGGTAGATGGCTCTCCCCATCCATCCTAAAAGGAGCATCGTCAAAGAGGCCGCGATAATAGGTTTTTTTACAATTCGAGACGCTGAGAACAACGCCCCCTTTTTGACGAAGAGCCCGGAATAGCCAAACGCTTACGCTCAATCGAAAGGCCAGATGAGCCAATGCGGCATCTTCTACTGCGTATGCAAGCACAATAGAAGATGCCGTTTGTTTTTATCTCTTCAATATTTAAAATTGTCCTCAGGCAAGGCAATCATCCGGCTGTTATCCGTGTCGTGCGACGGCAGCGCATCGTTGCCTTTTCTAAGCTTGAACTGTGCGACCATGCCATGCAGTATCTCCGCCTGTCCCGACAGTTCCTGCGCAGCGGCAGCTGTTTCCTCCGCGAACGCCGAATTGTTCTGCACAACTGTGGACATGCTGCTGATACCGAGGCTCACCTGTTCAATTGACGCCGATTGCTGGTTCGAAGCATCCGCAATCTCCTCCACCAGCTTGACCGATTTGTCCACATCTGCCACGATACGCTCAAAAGCCTTCATGGCGTCGTTGGCAATTTTATTGCCCGCTTCTGTTTTACTCGCTGAGCCTTCTATCAGCTCAGCAGTTTGCCTAGCTGCATCGGCGCTTCTGGCGGCAAGATTCCGAACCTCCTCAGCCACCACGCCAAAGCCTTTGCCCTGGGCACCCGCACGCGCCGCCTCCACAGCCGCGTTAAGAGCCAGTATGTTTGTCTGAAAAGCAATATCGTCTATCACCTTGATAATTTTGGATATATTCACAGACGATTCGTTGATATCCTCCATCGCTTTTTGGACTTCCTGCATTTTCGTTCGACCCGTTTGAGCGCCGTCATGCATGGCGGAAGAGAGCTTAAAAGCTGCGTTCGCGTTGTCCGCGTTGAGCTTTGTTTGCGCCGCAATAACCGTCATGGTGGCGGTCAGTTCCTGAATGGAGCCTGCCTGATTGATAGCACCCTCGGATATTTCATGACTGCCGCCCGACACCTGCTGCGTGCCGGAAGCCACATGTCTGGCCGCTTTGCTGATTTCGCCCATAATTTCGTTAAGCGAACCGATGATGCCGTTGATCGAGTCTTTGAGTGCCACGAAATCTCCGCGGTAATCTGTTTGTATGGCGCACGTCAAATTGCCGCGTGCCAACTCGCCGAGTACATACGAGATTTCCTCGATATACCCATGCAGCGTGGCGATCGTATCGTTAAGTGCGTCCTTAATAATTGTGTAATCGCCTCTGTAATTGCCCGACATTTCGGCGTTCAGATTCCCCTCCGAAAGTTCATGGAGCACGTTTTTGGCTTCGTTGATCGGGCTGATCACAGCGTTAAGCATATCATTAATGCCCTTTATAATTACACGGTAGTCGCCCTGATGCTTGTTTTCATCCGCTCTCGCGGAAAACCGTCCTTCAAGGGCGGCATTCAACAGCGTATCGACATCAGCAACCATCGCTTTTACTGACGCCGTCATCGTACGGAAGGAGTCCATCATGCGCCCAACTTCATTCTTTGCCTGATAATCAAGACCCTTTATATCCGTATCGCCCTCTGCCATCTTCATGGCAGCCTCCGACATCTTTTTAAGAGGCTTTGATATGGAATGCGATGTGAGCAGCCCAAGAACAATCGCCACCGCTGCCGCCACACCGATACCGATTATCAGCAGCAGTATGGTTTCGTTCACCTTCCCGACCTGTGCGTCGATCAAATCGTTGGCATGGGTAACCATGAACGAAAGCGCATTGTTGATGGCTGATGTGGTGCCGGAGGATACAGTGGCCGAGCTCACCGCGTCGGCAGGAGCGGTCGATTCACTGACGGTATCCGTCTGTTCACCGTCTGTTGTCGCTTCGCTCACAGCGTCCGCCATTTCGCCGTCTGTTGTCGCTTCACTAACGGCAACTGTCTGTTCGCCTGCACTCCCCTGAATGAGCGCATTATGTGCATCACTGTCCGCTTGTATCCAAACCGCCACATTGTCAAAATCACCGGCTACTGCCGCAGCCGCAAGTTCGTCGCGCACCCCTCTGAACGCCTGAACATTCTTATTTAGGTCTTCATACAGCGCCTGACTCTCGCTGTCGATACACGCTTTCCTAAACAGTTCGAGATTATCCAGCATTATGGCATCGGACGCCTCGACGAGTCCGGAAATATTTTCAGCGACTTTGGCGTCTTTCGAAATCAGCATGTCTCTGAGCAGCGCTCTTTGCTGCTGATACTGCGCATATACCTGGCCCAAATACCCTTGGGCATTGCCATAGTTGTCAAACAGCACTTTATTTTGTGCGTTTGAGGATGCCCACGACACCACGCCGAACGCGGCCACACTTCCCACCAATAATAAAATGACTAAAAACAACAGCAGTATCTTACCTGATATTCCTAAATTTCTGTACCACTTCATACATGATTCCCCATTCTGGTCAAAGATGTCTGTAACAAAGCTGAACGCTGATTGATACGGGCTATTATTTGACGTATTTTAGCTATTTGAAACGATTATTAATAAAAAAAATTGATATAATACAAATTTGACTTGGACAAACTTACAGCTATTGTCACAAAAACAAAGGATCATACAAAATTATAGCAGGATGCTTGCTTTACAGCATTTTATACCAGTTTTCCGGCTTCGTTGGGCTCGTTCTGCACATGTCAATAAACCGAAGCAGCCGGGGCTTTTCGCCGTCCCAACCGTATAAAACACGCTCGGCTGCTTTGATCAGCAGCCATTTTGAAAACACCGTAAAATCAAAAGGACGTATATCGTAAAAGGATTTCAGATAAATTTTTGCGATGGCTGCCCCCGACGATTTCATCAGCTTGTATTGCAGTCCTGTTATCCCCGGAAACCTCGGTACGTTTTTGAGCAGCAAATAAGTATGGGCGGCATCGGAAACCAAATCGCCTTTATAAACCCCAAACCAGTCAATTAGTACATTCTTATCGCCGGATTTTATTATGTTGCCCGGATGAAAATCGCCGTGGCATAACGCGGTTCCTTCGGGCAGACCGTCGACGATTTTAAATAGAAATGACTTTGTGTCGCCGTTAAGCTGGGAGAGCCCGATTAAATAACGGGAGCGCCCTTTCCCGGAAGCCAAGCCTTCAATATCAATGAAACTGGGCATATTGGCGTGAAGCTTTGCCAGCAAGGCGGCCTGCTGTTTGAGCTTGTGAGGATTTTTCTTGATGAAATCCATCATCGACATGCCGTCAATCTTTTCAACAACCACCGCAGGCTTGCCGTCTACGATCAACGATTCATAAATTTCGGGCACATCCAATCGACCCTTCAGCGCCTTCATCACTTTGATTTCGTTCCCCAGCAGCTGCGCATCTTCGGGTTTTCGCAAAACTCTGAGAACTTTGCCCTCACCGTAGTGATAAATCATTGCCTGTCCGCCCTGTGCCATCAGCTTGAGCCCGTCAAGTGTGCTCACATTCCCCTCCAAAAAATATGATCCGGCCTCAGTAAAGGTCAGATCATACGTGTCATGTTTATTTTATTTATCCTTACATCATTTCCTCAAGCATGGCATAGAGCCGCGGCACCACACGCTTCATGGAATAGGGCTTAAAGTTCTTGTCGACGAACACATGATCCGTCTGCCCTGTCGCCACGAGTTTGGCGTCCTTTTCTCTTATAATTTCGTATGAAAACTTCACTTTAACCGCACTCAAATCGGCCACGGATACTCTGACAGTCAATATGTCATGATAGTAGGCCGGATGAAAGTATTGACACGAATCTGAAACAGGCGCAAGAAAGTAACCGAGGTCTTCCACTTCCTTGTAGCTTAACCCGCACTGCCTGACGATTTCTTCGAGGCCGATATCGAGCCAGTTCAAGTAATTGGCGTGATGCGCTAAGCCCTGCCTGCCAACTTCCGAATACCTCACCTGTATCTTGCATTCCACATTTTTCATACAACGCCCCTCCGAAAAAGATAATTTGTCAAAAGCCTTTTTCCATGAGTATGTCTCTGGCTGAAGCAGCTTCAGACTCGAGCACCATCACCTCGTAGGTATCGCTGCTGCATTTTGTTTTGGCCGACACATTGCGAATTTTCACCAGAATCCCCTCGGATTCAAGATTCTTCTGCATTGCTTGCGCCATTTTCACGGAACTGGCCATGCCCACAACGATCCACATAGCGATCTCCTTTTCAGGCATCCGTTTTGCCGGAATAAATAATACCGTAGGCGGTATTCACCTGTGCTTTGCCTCTGATTTTCACGGCCGATGTGTTTTCGGTAAACTGAGCGATCATCACTTCTCCATGATCGAGCTTTTCCGTGTGATGAAAACGCGTATCCCGGCCGCGCGTCATACCGATGATATTCACGCCGTCCTCAAGCGCTTTGATCACAATATAGTCCTGATTATAGCTGTTGCCGTTTTCCGAATCCATCTGTCGCACCCGTCCTTAAAATTTAGTCATATATTAGCATATTTTTTGTTTCCCGACAATATGTGATTCAGCCAACAACCACATTATCCTTGCCGAAAGCCGATTCAAGGCTTTGAACCAGCGCGTCCGTTACCGTCACACCAAGCGGCCCGCATGTTTTTATTTTTTGGCCCGTCTTTTCAATCATCACCGACACGCATTCGTCGCCCGGAGACGTGCGCAGTATTTGCTTGAGCCTCACGGTGTCGTCGCCCATATCCTGCGGCACACGCACAAAAAGCTTTTTGCCGTCGTATTTTTCATCCTTCACCACATACGGGCGGATGTCGTCCACAAGCAGCTGCGGCGCTTCCCCCTCACGGATATCCACCTTGCCGAGCACGCGCACAATCGCGTCTTCGGTGAGCATCGGCTCCACCTTTAAAAACGCGCTCGGGAATATGATAAGCTCCAGCGTCCCGTACAAGTCTTCGAGCCACGCGTTGGCCATCAGCTTTTTAAGCTTTGTGGACCGCCTTCTGATGCCGCTCAGTATACCGATCAGTTCAACGTCTCGCGATTCAAAATACCGCGCTGAATCCGCGTCGTCCGTGGCCGAGAGGATTCGGAATATATTGACTTCCCTCTTCTCCAACTGCTTTTTATACCTGTCGAGAGGATGGCCAGAGAGATAAATACCGGTCGCGAGCTTTTCAATGGCGAGCAGCTTTTCTTTGGAGTATTCGGGGATCTCTTCAAAATCGTCCGAATCACCCACCGCTTTTCCGGGCAACGCATCAAAAAGTGATATCTGCCCTTCCACGGTTTTTCTTTTTGCATCCTGCGCCGTTTTGAGCACGCGCTCGCAAACGGCAGCCAGCGAGGAGCGTTTGAGCCCCAAATTGTCAAAACAGCCCGCGAATATCATGCCTTCGAGCATTTTGCGGTTGATAACGCCCGCCGTGCGGTTGATAAAACTGCGAAAGCTCGTGTATTCACCCTTCTCCCGCTCTGTCACAATGTCTTCGGCGGCACGCCCCACATCGCGTATTGCCGCGAACCCAAAGCGGATGCCTCCGTTTTCGGGCGCGAACAGAAACTGTGATTTGTTGATATCCGGCCCGAACACGCGGATGCCGCTGCCGACGCAGTATTGAATATACGCGGATATCTTGTCCGGCGTGCCGATAAAGCTGTTTAATAGCGCGGTCATATATTCCACTTTGTAATAGCATTTCAAATACGCGGTATAATATGTAATCGCCGCATAGGCGCACGCGTGTGATTTATTGAAAGCGTATTCCGCAAAATCCATCATCTGATTGAATATAGTCTCGGCGGCTGCGGCCGGAACACCGCGTTTGAGCGCGCCTTCCACGCCGCTCTGCTCGTCGCCGTAGATGAAAATGCGCCTTTCCTTCTCCATCACGTCTTTTTTCTTTTTGCTCATCGCCCGGCGCACAAGATCGCTGCGGCCCATCGAATAGCCCGCGAGATCGCGGACGATTTCCATCACCTGCTCCTGATACACCATACAGCCGTAGGTTTCGGAGAGAATGCGCTTGAGCCGCGGGTGCAGATAATTCACGCTTTTCGGATCGCGTTTTGCCGCGAGATAAGCCGGTATGCTGTCCATCGGCCCCGGGCGGTACAAAGCGATGACCACCATGATGTCGCCCAGATTTTCGGCCTTGAGCTGAACGGCCAGCTGGCGCATACCCGCGCTTTCCAGCTGGAATATGCCGTCGGTATCGCCCGAGGCAATCAATGCGTACACATTCTTGTCGTCGTATTTAAGCTTGCTTAAGTCGAGCTTCACGCCGCGCGTTTTTTTGATTAACTCCAGCGTATGGCGGATCACGGTCAGATTTCTCAGGCCAAGAAAGTCCATTTTTAAAAGGCCGAGGCTTTCGAGCGTGCCCATTGGAAACTGTGTGATCACGCTGCCGTCGCGCGGGTTGATCTGGAGCGGCACATATTCGGTGATGGGCCGGCGTGAAATCACAACGCCCGCCGCGTGCGTGGACGCGTGGCGCGGTATGCCTTCGAGCTTCATCGCCGTGTCGAGCAGGTCTTTGATCTCCGGCTTGGTTTGGTATTCGGCCATGAGGCGCGGATTTTCCTCCATCGCGCGGCGCACCGTCATCTTAAGAGCGAACGGCACCATCTTGGCGATTCTATCCGCATCGGCCAGCGGCAGCTTCATCGCGCGCGCCACATCGCGAATCACCTGCTTGGCGCCCAATGTCCCGAACGTGATGATCTGTGCGACCTTGTCCTCGCCGTATTTTGCGACGACATAGTCGATCACTTCCTGACGGCGCTCGATGCAAAAATCGATATCGATATCGGGCATGCTGATGCGTTCGGGGTTTAGAAAGCGTTCGAAAAGCAGCGAATACTCGATCGGGTCGATATCCGTGATGTGCAGCACATAGGCACAAAGGCTGCCCGCGGCGCTGCCGCGCCCGGGGCCCACCATAATATCATGGTCCCGCGCGTATTTGATGAAATCCCAAACGATCAGAAAGTAATCCGTGAAACCCATGTTTTTGATGACACCGAGCTCATAGACGAGCCGCTCCCTGAGTTCATCGGTCACAGGGTCGTAGCGCTCGCTAAGCCCCTGCATACAAACTTTTTTCAAGTACGCGTCGTGGTCTTCGTCATCCGGTACGGCGAACACGGGCAGATGCCGCGCGGAGAAATCCATTTTCACGTCGCACTTGTCTGCGATGAGCTGCGTATTGCTGATGGCCTCGGGTGCGTACGCAAACAGCGTGCTCATCTCCTGCGCACTTTTGATATAAAATTCATCCGTGCCGAAGCGCATTCTGTCCGCATCGTCAACGAAAGATCGGGTCTGAATACACAGCAGTATGTCCTGAGCCTGCGCGTCTTCACGGTTCGTATAATGCACATCGTTGGTGGCCACGAGAGGAATAGAAAGCTCGGCGCCCATTTTAACCAGCGCGGCGTTCACCTGCTTTTGTTCAGGTAAAAAATGGTCCTGCAATTCAAGGTAAAAATCGTCGCCGAACATGCCGCGCAGCCGCTTCGCGAGTTTTTCCGCGCCTTCGATATCGCCCGCCATAATCATGCGCGGGATATCGCCCGCAAGGCAGGCCGAGAGACAGATCAGCCCGTTTTTATTCGTTTCGAGCACATCATAATCGATGCGCGGTTTATGGTAAAACCCTTTGGTAAAGCCGACGGATGAAAGCCTCATGAGGTTTTGATAGCCTTCGGCGTTTTTGGCAAGCAGCACAAGATGGGAGTATTCCTTCATCTCTTTTGTTTTGTCGGCCAGGCTGCCCGGCGCGACATACACCTCGCACCCGATGATGGGCTTGATCCCTGTATCCACAGCCTTGCGGTAAAAATCCACCACGCCGTAAAGCACGCCGTGATCGGTCACCGCAATGCTGCCCATGTTGAGCGCGGCCGCGCGCGTCATGACATCGCCGATGCGCGCCGCACCATCGAGCAGGCTGTATTCGGTATGCAGATGAAGATGCGTAAAATCCATGTGAGCCTCCGTCTTTTAATATAGCGTAAATGGCGTGATGATTCAATCATACACTCACCCATGTCCATAAAAAGATGCCGCAGCCCGTCAACATATGCTATAATCGGTATCATAAAAAACACCCGGGAGCTTGGAACTTGATACAACAAAAAAAAACGCGCCTCCGCCGTGCTATCAAAGCGCTGCTGGTTCTGCTGTTCTGGCTGGCTGTGTGGCAGGCCGCCGCTATGATCGTAAATAATTCATTGTACATGCCGTCGCCCGCGGAGACGTTTTCGTCGCTTGGCAGCCTCGCCATCACAGAAGGCTTCTGGCTCAGCATCGGTTTTACGTTTTACCGTGTGGTGTTCGGTATCATCATTTCATTGGTGCTCGGCATTATTCTTGCCTACTTGGCGTCCAAATCCGGCATACTCGAAAGCCTGCTGCAACCGCTGATGGCCACTGTGAAATCCACGCCCGTGATGTCGGTCATCATGCTCGCGCTCGTTTGGTTTTCCGCCTCGTTTGTGCCCGTGTTTTCCTGCGTGCTGTTGTGTCTGCCCATCTTTTATGCCAACACGCTATCGGGGATTCGGGCGGTTGATAAGCAGCTGCTTGAAGTGGCCGCTGTTTTTCAGGTCAAGCACCGCCGCGTGATCCGTGAAATTGTGGTGCCGTCCGTGCTGCCGAATGTCTATTCGGCGCTGTCCGTCTGTCTCGGGTTTTCTTGGAAGTCCGTCGTCGCCGCCGAGGTGCTTTCCAGCCCGAAATACTCGGTGGGCTTCAAGCTCTACGCGACCAAGCTGTATCTAAATACCGGCGAGATGTTTGCGTGGACGCTGACCATCATTGTGATCAGCCTGCTCGTGGAGAAGGTTTTGAAACGTGTTTTACCGGGAGGCAGCGCACTATGAGCATACGCATCGACTCACTCACCAAGCGCTTCGGCGATCAGCTGCTGTTTGACGGCATCAGCCTTGATATAAAGCAGGGCGGCTTGACCGCGCTGATCGGCGGCAGCGGCTGCGGGAAAACGACGCTGCTGCGCATGATCTGCGGGCTCGATAAAGACTATTCGGGCCGCATCACGGGTGTGCCTGATAAAATATCGTTTTTGTTTCAGGAAGACCGGCTGCTGCCGTGGGCCAACGTGAAAGAAAACATTGCGTTTGTGCTCAAAGACGTGATGGATAAAGAGCAAATGGAAAGTGCTATCTCTGAAATTATCAAAGCCGTTCAGCTGGAGGGCCATGAAAAAAAGCGTCCGTCCGAGCTCTCTGGCGGCATGCAGCGCCGCGTGGCGATGGCGCGCGCGTTTTGTTATCCCTCCGGGCTGCTGCTGATGGACGAGCCGTTCAAGGGGTTTGATTTGAAGCTCAATTTGGAGCTGATTGCGCTGTTTCTGCAGCTGTTTGAAGGATCAGGCAAAACCGTGATACTTGTCGCGCACGAAACAGAGCTGATCAAAAAGCTGCCGGACTGCACCGTGATTGACGTGGAAGCGCTGAGCCACGCGAGGCGCGGAACGGAATCGCTTTGACGGCTCTGCGCGGAATCTTTTTTACGCTCTATTGATCATTAAACGGGATAATGCTTTGTCATTAAAAAAACCGATATTGATATTGAGGACTGAATCATGCTCAATATCTATCGGCTTTTATTATTATATCGCCGTACGCCTGTCCGTCAGCTGTCTCATACCGATTTCACTGTTGCCTGATCTTTGCCGATAAACTCAAAGAATAGGGTCATAAGGCAAAGCGTTCGGCAAACCATCAGCCGCTGATATCTTTGGAAAAGATGTCTTTCTGGAGTCAACGCGGATACATTCGAAACGATGTCTTGACGGCGGCTTTCGTGCTCTGCGATACCGCCGAAATCTCGAAACAGCGCTGCTATTCCCTCGATTTCGCGTCCATCCATCATGCCGCATTGAAGCATTGTTTACTTTATGGGTTAAAACCCTCGTCATGCGCGCCAAGTAACACATGAGCGTTTGCATTTCTTTGGCGCGTTCTTAAAAGCCAGACAGCTCTCGTCAGTATATCTTCAGCCAGACAGCTTCGCCGCCCGGTATGTTGATATCCAGCAGCCCGTCGCTCAGCGTGCTCACGCGGCCCGTCAGCCGGCACTCGGCTTCGCCATTAAGCAACGGACGCAAATACGCCAGATGGTCTTTCGGCATCATCGCGCAATCGGCCGCAAAATCGAAAACCACGCGTTTGTCGGCGCTGCCGCGGTTAACGGCGATAAACCAGATGCCGTTTTGCGCATCCGCACCGAATGCGTCTTGGCCGCTCAGTGTGTACCGCAGTATGCCGATGCAATCGGCATGCGGTGAAAAAAATGCCGTATAGCCTGATTTAAGCGCATCAGCGCTGTTGCGCAGCTGAGAAATATGCCTGTAATGCGCTGTCAGGTCGTACGGGGCGTTATGGTACGGGCCTCTGTTAAACGGATCGAGAAACCCCGTCATGCCTTTTTCGTCGCCGTAGTAAATGCACGGCACGCCGGGCAGCGCAAACTGCAGCACCGACGCAAGCCGCTGCTTGGCGGCACCCGCTTCGTTCTGACTGCCGCTCAAACGAAAAGACGCCTGCTGTTCACGCGTCAATGAATGCGGATCGAGTTTGGTGCTCAAGGCCGTGCGCACGCGTTCAATGTCGTGAGACGACAAGAGGTTCATCAGCGCGTAATACATGGGCCTTGGGTAAACCTCGGCCTGTTCCACGAAAAAGTCCTTCAGCGCGCGCGCGTCAGTCTGACCTGTTAAAAACGAAACGAGCGCGTTTCTGAGCGGATAATTCATCACCGAATCGAGCATACCGCCGAGCGCGTATTTACGGTGCGCGCCGTAGCTGTATTTCGTGGTCGCGTCTTCCCACACCTCACCGAGCATCACGGTATCTTGTCTTTGCTGTTTGGCTGCGTCGTACATCAGCGCAAGCACATCATCGGGCAACTCATCCGCCACATCAAGGCGGTATCCGGCCGCGCCTTTTTTAAGCCAGCGGCGCACCACGCTGTCGTCATCGGTGATGATGAAGCGCTGCCAGTCCGCATTGTGCTCGTTGACCTCGGGCAGCGATTCAAACCCCCACCAGCTTTTGTATTTATCGGGGTAATGCTCAAACGTGTACCACGGGTAATACGGCGACGTCTGGCTGTTGGCCGCGCCGCTGCTCTCGTAAGCTTTCTCGCGGTTGAAATAAATGCTGTCGCTGCCCGTATGCGAGAAAACGCCGTCGAGCATGATGCGGATACCGAGCGTTTCCGCTTTATCGCACAGCGACACGAAATCGTCCTCACTTCCGAGCACCGGATCGATTTTTTTGTAATCCGCCGTGTTGTAGCGGTGGTTGGACGCTGCCTCGAATACCGGGTTTAAGTAGATCACACCCACTCCAAGAGCCTTCAAATCGTCAAGCGACTCTTCAATGCCTTTGAGCGTACCGCCGTAGTAATCGCACGGGTTGTAATGCGCTTCCCCATCAAGCGGTTTGTAAAGCGGTTCTTCGTTCCAGCGTTTGTGCTCTACCACGCAGCGCCCTTTGGCGCGGTGATAATCGAGCCCGGCTTTCACCGTCTTTTCGCCGCTTCTTTTAAACCTGTCGGGGAATATCTGATACATCACGCTGCCGCGAAACCACGCGGGTGTGAGAAAATCCGCTTTGTATACGGTCAGCTGGTAAGCGGGCGGCGTTTCGGTATACGCGACGCCGATCCCCCCTTTGTGCTTGCCTTCCGTCCCGTAATAAACGATGCGCTCGCCTGTATTGATCGCGAAATAATACCAGTAGACACCCGGCTCATGCGGGGCTTCAAAACGGGCCTGCCAGAAGCCGTTGTCCAGTGACATCATGACATCCTGATGAAACCCCTCGCCGGTGAGCCGCAGGTAGACGCTGCTTATCTCGCTTAAGCGCGTTTTAAAGCGCAGCGTGACCGTCTGCCCCTGCGTGACCGCGCCGAAAGGCTCACGGTAGCAATGAATGGTGGAATCGTGCATCATTTCATTCCTGTAGTTAATCAGCATCGGAATTAAGCTCCTTTGCCCATAATGTCATAACCGCCAGATCAGCCGGTTGTATTCGGCCACCGTCCGGTCGGCGCTGAAGAACCCGGCGCAGGCCGTATTCATCGCAGCTTTTTTATACCAGCCCTGTATGTCTGAATAGGCCGCGAGCACCTTGTCAAAAGCAGTGCCGTAAGCATCAAAATCGTACAGCACAAAAAATTTATCCGCCCTGTCATAGTCGCCGTAAAGCAGAGAATTATAAAGGCCGTCGAAACGGCGCGGGTCGTTCACGGGCAGAGAGCCGTCCGTCAGGCGCGATACCGCTTCACGAATCGTCGCATTTTTATCAAACAGCGCTTGAGGCTGATATGAATGATCCGCCTCCATTGCGGCGATCTCGGCGGCGAGCGCGCCGAATATGAATATGTTCTCGTCACCGACCTGCTCAAGTATCTCGATATTGGCGCCGTCCATCGTCCCGAGCGTTACCGCGCCGTTCAGCATGAACTTCATATTGCCCGTACCGGAGGCTTCGCGCCCCGCCGTGGAAAGCTGTTCGCTGACATCGGCAGCCGGTATCAGCACTTCCGCGAGCGATACATTGTAATTCTCCAAAAACACGGTTTTGATCACATCCTTGGTGCGTGGATGCGCGCTCACCATGTCGGCCACTGCGTTGATCAGACGGATGATGTCCTTGGCTTTGTGGTAGCCGGGCGAGGCCTTGGCGGCAAAAAGAAACGTGACGGGAACCGGCAGCCGAAACGATTCGTCCTGCGTGAGGCGATTGTAAAGGTGCAGAATATGCAGCACCTTTAAGAGCTGCCTTTTGTATTCGTGCAGCCGCTTGGCCTGCACATCAAACATGGAATCCGGGTTGATTGTGATGCCTTGCGCTTTGAAGACGGCTTCGGCAAGACGCTTTTTGTTCTGCGCCTTAATCTGTGCGAATTCATCAAGAAATTTCTTGTTCTCTGCAAATGGTTTTAAGCGTTCCAGCTCTCTGTAATCGCTTAAAAACCCGTCGCCGATATGATCGCCGATCAGTTCCGTCAGCCTCGGGTTGGCAGCGGCCAGCCACCGCCGCAGCGTAATGCCGTTGGTGACGGCTGTGAATTTTTCCGGCGCAATCACATAAAAATCGCGGAAGGTGCGTGTTTTCAATATGTCCCCGTGCAGCTGCGACACGCCGTTGACTTTCCGGCAGACAGCGATGCACAGGTTTGCCATGCGTATCTCGTCGTAAGCAATGATCGAGAGGTGTGAAATCTTATCCCAGTTGCCCGGAAACGCCTGCCACAGCCGCTGGCTGAAACGGTCGTTCAGTGCGCTGATCACCGCGTAAACGCGCGGCAGCAGCGACGCGAACAACTGCTCCGGCCACGCTTCGAGCGCCTCCTGCATCACCGTGTGGTTGGTGTAATTGAAAACGCGGCTCACAATATCATAAGCCTCATCCCAGCCGAGCCCTTCCGCATCCATGAGGATGCGCATCAGCTCAGGAATCGCGAGCGCGGGATGTGTATCGTTAATTTGTATCACGACTTTATCAGGGAGCGTACGCACATCGCCGTAGCGCTTTTTATGGTCTCTCACCATGCACTGCATGGCCGCTGAGGCAAGGAAATAGTACTGTTTGAGCCGCAGCATGCGTCCCGCGATATGGTCGTCCTCGGGATACAACACCTTGGAAATCGATTCGGCCAGCTCACGCTGCCGGATCATGCACATATAATCGCCCTTGTTGAACGAGTGCAGATCAAAACCGGCGGGGCATTCTGCGCGCCACAGGCGCAGCGTCGCGGGTGTGTGGCTTTGGTAACCCAGCACCATCATGTCATGCGGTACGGCCATCACCGATTGATAGTTCTTATGCACAATGGAAAGCCCTCTGTCCGTCCAGCTCTCCTCAATGGTGCCTTCGAAGCGGATTTCCACCTGTTCCTCACTGCGTTCAATCTCCCAAATGTCACCTTTTTGCGTCCAGTCGTCGGGCTCCTCCACCTGCTCGCCGTTCACAATGCGCTGACGGAATATGCCGTATTCGTAGCGGATTCCGTGCCCCACCACGGGCAGATTCAGCGTTGACAGCGAATCCAAAAAGCATGCGGCGAGGCGTCCGAGTCCCCCGTTACCGAGCCCGGCTTCAAATTCCTCCTGCTCGAGCTTTTCAAACGGATAGCCGATCTCCCGCATCACGGCTTTGTATTCATCAAGCACATTGAGGCTGATCATGTTGTTGACCAGCGCGCGCCCCATCAGGTATTCCGCCGAAAGATAATAAAGGCGTTTCATCTGCTGCTCGCCCAGCCTCTGGTCCGCCAGCACGAAGCGCTCGAGTATCATATCGCGCACGGTCAGCGCCACGGCCTGAAACATTTCTTCATCCGATGCGTTTTCCAGCGTCCGCCCGTAATCTTGACGGAGTTTTTCTATAATGGCTTGCTTTATCTGAGCCCGGTTTCTCTTGTGATCGGTTGTCAATTTGCATTTCCCTCCGCCGCCGCAGTTTATTTCGGCAAGATGTCTTATGAATCTGCCGCGGTATTTGAATCCAGCATTGTCAGATACAGCGCGCCATAAGCCAGCGCGCTTTTGTTAAAGCTCAAGTCCTTCTCCATCGCGTTGATTTGCAGTTTGCGGAATACGTCTTTATTCTCATAAACACCAAGGGCCCGGCGTATGGCATCAAGCATCTCATGAGCATTGTAATTCGTGAACGAGAAGCCGTCTCCTTCGCCGGTAAACTCATTATACGGCGTCACCGTGTCTTTGAGGCCGCCCGTTTCGCGGACAATGGGCAGCGCGCCATAGCGCAGCGCGATGATCTGTGACAATCCGCAGGGTTCAAACCGTGAGGGCATCAGGAAAAAGTCGCTGCCCGCATACACCTTATGCGCAAGCGTTTCGTCGAACAGTATCATGCCGATCGCACGTCCGTCAAACGTTTGCCACGCATCGCGGAAATAGTTTTCGTATTCGCTGTCGCCCGTGCCGAGCAGCACAAAACCGGTGCCCTCATGCATAATTTCTTTCATCACACGCAATACGAGATCGAACCCTTTTTGTTTGGTCAGCCGCGTCACCATGCCGATCAGCGGTTTCGAGGGGTCGGCCTTAAGCCCAAGCTGATTGATCAGCGTCCGTTTGTTTTCCTGCTTGCCATCGAGCGTGCTTGTGTCGTATGTTTTGGCAATCAGCGTGTCGCTTGCCGGATTGAAAACCTGTGTGTCAATACCGTTGAGTATCCCAACCAGGTCGTTCTCACGCGTGTTTAAAATGCCGTCGAGCCCTTCCCCGAAATAGGGCGTTCTGATTTCCTGCGCGTATGTGGGGCTCACAGTCACCAGCTTGTCGGCGAACACGATACCGGCTTTCAGGAAGTTCGCGCTGCCGTAGTATTCAATATAATCAGGCGTATTGTACCGGCTGTCGATGCCGAGCAGTTCCGACGCAAACCCGAAATCAAAACGGCCCTGATACCCGAGGCTGTGCATCGCAAGCACTGATTTGCAGTCTCTGATCGCACGGCCTTTGTACTGTGTTTTGATCAGCATTGGTATCATCGCCGTGTGCCAGTCGTTCACATGCACAATATCGGGCACGAACTCGGCAAAAGGCAGGGCTTCAAGCACAGCCCGGCAAAAATAGGCATACTGCTCACCTTCGAAAGTGCCGCCACGGTATATCATATGCCCGAAGTAATATTCGTTATCAATGAAATACACGGGAATCCCATCCCAGTCGTAAAGTTCAAGGCCCACATACTGCGTCCGCCAGCCGAGATCCACCGAAAAGCTTGCGATGTGCGTCACCTGATCTATGTATTTGTCCTTGATCATGCGGTGATACGGCAGCGCAAGCCGGATATCGAACCCGAGATCTTTGAGCTTGCGCGATAGCGTGCCCGCCACGTCGGCAAGCCCGCCCGTTTTGGCAAACGGCGCGCATTCGGCCGCTGTCATCAGAATGGAAGGCAGCTTTTTCAGTTTTTTGTGATTCATAATGCTTTCAAGCATCTCATTCATGCTAAATTACCGACCCTTTTCGAATAATGCTCGGATAGCTCACATCTCCGGCGAGATGCCGGCCCGAGCGGATATGGCAGTTTTTGTCCGCAATCACATGCTCCAGTATGCAGTTGTCGTCGATATCGCATTCCTGCATGATGACGCAGCCCTTGATTTTGGTGCCTTTTCCCACATGGACACCGCGGAACAGCATGCTGTCCTCCACCTCGCCGTCAATCACGCAGCCGTTGGCGAGCAGGCTGTTTTTCACGGACGCGTGATCGCCGTATTTCACAGGCGCTTCGTCCTTGATCTTCGTGTAGATCGGGTTGCCCGTATAGAAAAGGTCGTGCTGGACGTCATCACGCAGCATATCCATGTTGAGCTGATAATATGTACCTATTGAATCGAGACGCCCCACATAGCCCTTGTGTTCGAGCGCGAGTATGCGAAGATTACGCACGTTCTTCATGAGCACATCGCTGATAAAATCGTAATGGCCGTGTGCCACGCTGTTGTCTATCAGATACTCAAGCAGGCTCTTGTGGATCAGAAAAGCGTCCATGCTGATTTTCTCCGAGTTGGAATATTTGAAGTTGTAGTCCATCTCGGTGACCCAGCCCTCTTCATCCGTATAAAGACGCAGATCATGTCCGCTGCCCGAATCGCCGCGTTCGTTCTTATCCGTATAGTAAAGCATCGTGATATCGGCTTTGTTTTCAATATGCTTTTTTAGCATATGGTTGTACGTGGCCGTGTAGATATTGCCGACGCCAGTCAGCAGGCAGTACGGCTGCGCCGCGCGCTTGATATAGCTCATATTGCCTTTGACCGCATCCGACATGCCGTGGTAAATGCCGGTGTTCTCCGCATTGTCATAAGGCGGCAGCATAAAGAGTCCGTCTGTCTTACGGCTTAAGTCCCATTCCTTGCCTGAGCCCACATGGTCCATCAGCGACTGGTAATTTTTTTGTGTGATGATGCCGACATTTCTGATACCGCTGTTGACGATGTTGGAAAGCGCAAAATCGATGGCGCGGTAACGGCCGCCGATCGGCATGGCCGCCACGGAGCGCAGCAGCACCAGTTCCCGTAAATTGAGATTCTCCTCACCTGCGTAAATAAGCCCGAATACGTCTTTAATCATACGCCCACCTCGCTGTCTAAGGCGCAGTAATCAATCAAACAGACACTGTCCGGTTCAACCGATTCGCCCTCTTTTATCACTGTATTGTTTTTCACCTTAACGCCCTGTCCAATCACGGTAATCGGGCCGTCGCCGCCGATGCGGCAGCCGCTCCCGATCAGCACGTTTTCGTCAATGATAGCGCGCGCGATCTCGCTGTTCTCGCCGACAACCGTGTTCTGCATGATGATGCTGTCGCGCACATACGCCCCTTTTTCGATTCTGACCTCAGGGAACAACACGCAGTGCTCCACCGTACCGAATATCTGGCATCCCTCGGAAACAAGGCTCGTCTTAATCACAGCGTCGTCGCCCACATAATGCGGCGGCTGGTTCGGGTTTTTCGAAAACACCCTCCACGTGGGGTCATGCAGGTCCAACTCGTCGTGCCCAAGCAGCTCCATGTTTGCGTCCCAGAGGCTCTGTATGGTCCCGACATCCTTCCAATAGCCTTTAAACCGGTAAGCGAACAGCATCTCTCCGGCATCCAGCATCTTCGGGATAATATCTTTTCCGAAATCGTTGGTGGAATCCGGGTCATCATTATCATTCTGCAAATAGCTTTTTACCTTTTGCCAGTTGAATATATAGATACCCATGGAAGCGAGGTTGCTCTTCGGGGTTTTCGGTTTTTCCTGAAATTCGATAACCCTGTTGGTCTCATCCGTATCCATGATGCCGTAACGCGGTGCCTCCTCATCCGGCACTTCAATCACGGCAATCGTCGCATCCGCCTCGGTTTGTATGTGGAACTTGAGCATGGCGCTGTAATCCATTTTGTATATATGATCACCGCCGAGCACGAGCAGATAATCGGGGTTGTACTGGTCGATAAAAAAGGTGTTTTGGTAAATCGCATTGGCGGTGCCCGAATACCATTGGCTCAGGCCTGTTTTCATATAAGGCGGCAGTATGTAAACACCGCCTGTGTTGCTGTCAAGATCCCAAGGCGCGCCGGTGCCAATATAGGCATTGAGTTCGAGCGGCTGATACTGCGTTAAAACCCCCACCGTATCAATACCGGAATTGGTGCAGTTGGATAGAGTAAAATCGATGATTTTGTATTTCCCGCCATAAGGGACAGCCGGCTTGGCACGTGTCTTGGTCAGCACGCCAAGGCGTGCCCCCTGCCCTCCGGCCAGCAGCATCGCGATGCATTTCTTCTTGTTCATCATATGTCATTACCTCGCTTTTTTAAAGCTTTTCGCTGAAATCATAAAACACGGCGGACAGCGGCGGCAGGGAAATATCGGCACGGTACGGCAGCCCCGCGAAATCTTCCTTCACCGCTATGGCATTGCTTTTTGCCATATGCTCACCGCCAAACCTGCTTTCATCACTGGAAAACACTTGCGTGAGCTCGCCCATGCTAGGAAGCCCGATGAAAAAATGGTCGATCGGCACCGGCGTGAAATTAAAAGCGCAGACACAAGATTGCTCCCCACCCGCGGAACGCCGCAAAAAGCAGAGCGCGCTTTTTGCCGCATCGTCCACATTCAGCCACTTAAAACCGTCCCAGCAGTCGTCAATTTCATACAGCGCCGGTATGCTCTTGTAAAAAGCGTTTAATTCCTTCACGTAGCGCTGCATCTCGGCATGCCGTTCATACTCCAGCAGAAACCAATCCAACTGTTTTTGATAATCCCATTCTATAAATTGACCAAATTCACAGCCCATAAACATCAGTTTTTTTCCCGGATGCGCAAACATAAAAGCGAGCAGCGTGCGCAGCGAAGCAAATTTTTCATCATACGAGCCGAACATTTTATTCAGCAGCGATTTTTTGCCATGAACCACCTCATCATGTGAGTATGGCAATATGAAGTTCTCTGTAAACGCGTAGTGCAGCGAAAACGTCATTTTATTGTGATGGAACTGGCGGAAAAAATGGTCCATCGACATGTAATTCAGTGTGTCGTGCATGTAGCCCATGTTCCACTTGAACACAAACCCAAGGCCTCCGTCATACGGCGGCTTCGTCACGCACGGGTACGACGTGGATTCCTCCGCGATTGTGACGGCGCCCGGATAGCGTGTGAGGATCACAGCGTTGAGTTTTTTTAAGAAAGCCACCGCGTGCAAATCAATATTGCCGCCGTGCTCGTTGGGCACATATTCGCCTTCATTGCGCGCATAATTGAGATACAGCATGGATGTGACCGCATCCACGCGTATCCCGTCGATATGGTACACATCGAAAAGCATCATGGCACTGGAAACGAGAAAGCTCACCACCTCCGGGCGGCTGTAATTGAAAATCAGCGTGCCCCACTGTGGGTGATTGGCCTGCAGCGGGTTATGATGCTCGAAAAGGCAGGTGCCGTCAAACCGCATGAGCCCATGCTCATCCTTCGGAAAATGGGCGGGCACCCAGTCTACAATCACACCGATGCCTTTGGCGTGCATGGTGTCTATAAAATACATATAATCCTGCGGTGTGCCGTATCGGCTCGTCACCGCGTAGAAACCGGTGACCTGGTAGCCCCAAGACCCGTCGAACGGGTATTCAGTAACCGGCAGCAGTTCCACATGCGTATACCCCATCTCCACGAGATAATTGCTGAGTTCATCCGCAAGTTCCCGAAGGTTTGGAAAATCATATCCTTCCTTTGTGCGCCATGAACCGAGGTGCATTTCATAAATGCTGATCGGGCGGCGCAGCGGATCACTCGATTTCCTGCTTTGAAGATAACCGGCATCATGCCACACATAGCCGCCCAGTTCCCAGACCTTTGACGCGGTTGCGGGACGCACCTCTGCATGGAACGCAAACGGGTCGGCCTTGTAAACAGCCTTGCCGTCGAATCCTTCGATGTAATATTTGTATGTATCGCCGTCTTTAAGGCCAGAAACGAATGCCGCATAGATGCCCTGCGGCAGTTTTTCCATCGGATTCTTTGACGGATCCCAATTGTTAAAATCGCCGACAACGCTGACCGCTTTGGCATACGGCGCATAAACAACAAACCGGTGGGCGTTGAGCTCGGGCGTGAAATGACAGCCAAACACGGCATAAGCCTGCTGCGCCTCTCCGATATTGAACAGGTAGATTTCATTGGTATCAATATACTCCCTAAAATCCTGCATGGACACGCCTCCCTGTTCATTTCTCTTTCTTTTTTTATTGCTGACACTGCGCTTTCTTTTGACATAACTATTCGACTCTTTAAAACTTTTTCCCTTTTTTTAAAAACACCAACATTAAATTTAATGTAAAAATATTGTTAATTCATTGCTCTCTTTTTTTACGGAAAAGACGATGTCACAAGCCGTTTGATTGTGATAATATGATACGTGTAAAACATGTTCATCCGAATTATTTTGATCAGAGAGCAGGTTTGAGATGAATTCCGAAAGAAAAAGCCATCTTTTCAGCGGCTTGTCTCTGTTGCTGGTTCTTGCGGCAGCAGCCTGGAGCCTGTGCTTATCGAAAAGCCCCTGCCTCGGGGATTATATATTAAACGCACTCGGAATTCCTGTTTGGTCACCGGCGGTTTCGGGCCCGCATTTAACGCCTTTCTTCAGTTTGCCGGTTGTGGTCGCGGCTGTGATCATTGCCAAAAGGCATGCGGCGGGGTTGTTCTCCAAAGTCAGCTTAATACTCTGCTCATTGATGATCATTTTCTTGACGGTCACCTTCTTATACAAGACTTAACAATAATAAAAAATAGCATGACCGTCCTTTCGCGCTTTAACCGGTGCCACATCTCTCTCCAGGATAAGCTTAAATGCATCTACAACGCAGAAAAAAGCTGCCGACAGCTTGCCAACAGCTTTTTCATAGATATTTCACAATTTTCAGCCGCAGAATATCATGATGGCATCCCGCAGGAACACCGCACAGCCGGGCGCGATTTTGTCATAGTACGAGGTAAATCGCTCATCGTCCACGTACATCTGCGCGAGACCTTTATGCGCCTTGGGGCTGTAGCTCGGCCATGTGCACATCAGCCATTCTTTGTGCAGCGCACACGCCTTTTGGGCAAGTTCCCCGGCTGGGTCATTCGTTTCCATGGCAGCTTTCAGCGTTTGGCTTAACTCGTCCGCCAATGCTTCCATGCGCGCGTACTGCTGCTGCGTCATGTTTTTGAATTTGGCGTTGGATTCATCAATCGTTTTATTGCCATACTTCGAGCGCACTTCCCCGCCATATGTCTCTTCGTTTTCACGAATCAGCTTTTCCTTTAAGCCTTCAAACTTTTCTTCATCCGTCATCGTGGTTTCTCCTTTCTCTGAGGCAATGGTTTTTTCCACATTGGCAATCATGGCATCCACCTGTCTTCGCTTGCTTTGCAGGGCTTCAAGATGTGACTCCAGCGCTTCAAGACGCTTGAAGGCGGGTGCTGTGATGATGCGCTTAATCTCATTGAGCGCCACGCCCATTTCGCGGTAAAACAAAATCTGCTGCAGCGTATCAACCTGCTGCGCGCCGTAAACGCGGTACCCCGCATCCGAGATATTCTTGGGACGCAGCAGGCCGATTTCATCGTAATACCGTAATGTGCGCGTGCTCACACCCGCGAGTTTTGAAAGAGCGCTTACCGTATAATCCATGTATTTCGCCTCCTTGGTTCCCATCGTAAACGTTGACGCAGCGTCAATGTCAAGCGCTTTTTTTGCATTTTTTTATCCCGATCAATCCAGGGTTGTAAAAGTGGTAAAACCGTTGTGCAGATATCCACATTCTTAAAGTATATCTTTTCTGTGCTTTAAGGTTTCCCATGTGAGGGGAAGCTGTCCCAACGGGCGACTGATGAGGTGTGACGCTGTGTTCGCCACTCTGATTTCTTCACTTTCAAAGGCGTTGCGCACAGAAAAACGGCGCCGTTATCAGCGCCGTCCCGTCACTTCTCTTTCACTTTAAACCGCTTCAACCGCAGCGCGTTGGTCACCACAGATACCGAGCTTAATGCCATCGCCGCACCCGCATAAACGGGATTGAAGGCGGGCCCACCGAACGCATAGAAAACGCCTGCCGCAAGCGGTATGCCGATTGTGTTATAGATGAACGCCCAGAACAGGTTCTGCCTAATAATGCGCATCGTCGCGCGGCTCAGCGCAATTGCCGTGCCGACTTCCTGCAAGTCGCCGCGCATGAGCACCACGTCGGCGGATTCCACCGCCACATCGGTGCCTGTGCCAATCGCCATACCCACGTCCGCCTGCACAAGCGCAGGCGCGTCGTTAATGCCGTCCCCCACCATCGCAACCTTGAAGCCCTGCTGTTGCAGCTTTTTGACCTCGCCTGCTTTATCCTGCGGCAGCACGTTGGCGAGCACGCTGCCGATTCCGGCCTGCTTCGCAATGGCCTGCCCCGTGCTCTCGTTGTCGCCCGTCATCATAAAAACGGACATGCCAATGTCTTTGAGCTGCTGTATTGCCTTTGGACTGGAAGGTTTGAGCGTATCCGCCGCGGCCATGAGTCCGGCAAGTCTGCCGTCTACCGCGGTATACATGAGTGTGCGTCCCGCGCCCGACAGCTCTGCCGCTTCTTTGGCTGATGCCGATATATCAATACCATTTTCTTTCATCAGCTCAAAATTTCCGACCAGAACGCGGCTGCCTGATACCACGGCATCGATACCGCGCCCCGGGATGGCCTTGAACGATTCAGGTTGAGACAGACTGACAGACCTCTGCTGTACATGGCCGACAATAGCCCGCGCAATCGGATGCTCCGAGCCGCGCTCCGCCGCCGCGCAAAGCGTCAGCGTCTGTAATTCATCTAAAGCGCCGTATGTGCGGATATCCGTCAGCATCGGTTTGCCCTCGGTCACCGTGCCCGTCTTATCGAGCACGACCGCATTGACCGCATGCGTCGTTTCCAACGCTTCACCGCCTTTTATGAGTATGCCAAGCTCCGCGCCTTTACCGGTGCCCACCATAATTGCCGTGGGCGTGGCCAGCCCCAGCGCACACGGGCACGCGATGACAAGCACCGTCACAAATATATTGAGCACAAACTGAAAATCTTTACCGAATACAGCCCAAAGCGCCGCCGCAACCACCGCGATGCCCATCACCGCCGGGACAAAATAACCGGAGATCACATCCGCGAGCTTGGCGATGGGCGCCTTTTTGCTTTGTGCGTCTTCAACAAGCTTGATGATTTTTGACAGTGCCGTATCACCGCCCACGCGCGTCACACGCAGCTTGAGCAATCCTTCTCCGTTGATGCTGCCGCCCGTTGCCGGGCTGCCCGCGTGCTTTTCCACGGGGAGACTCTCACCCGTCAGCATCGACTCATCCACGGATGATATCCCATCAGTCACCTCGCCGTCCACCGGTACTGACGTGCCCGGCCTGACGATCACAATATCTCCGATGACCACGTCGTCGAGCGGCACCTCAAGCTCCGTGCCGTTTTTTAAAATCACGGCCGTTTTCGGCCGCAGTTTCATGAGCTTTTTAATCGCGTCGGATGTGCGTCCCTTGCTGACCGCTTCAAGATATTTTCCCGCCATCACAAGCGTAATCACTACCGCGGCGGACTCAAAATACAGCATGTGAATAAAGTCTGCGTCTCCCATAAACAAGCGTATCATCGCATAGGTGCTGTACACAAAGGCGCTGCCCGTCCCGATGGCGACCAGCGTATCCATATTGGGCGCGCCTTTTATCAGCGTGCGTAGCCCTCTGCTGAAAAAGCGGCTTCCCGCCGCAATAACCGGAAGCGTCAGTATGAATTGTACGAGCGCGAAAATGTCAGGGTTCATATGCGGGCTCATAAACATCGGCATCGGCAAGCTGATACCCAGCATATGCGGCATTGCGACATACAAAACAGGCACGGAAAACAAAATCGCGATGAATAGCCTTAAGCGCATGATGCGGACTTCGCGTTCCCGCCGGTCGCTGTCTTTATCTGTATTGTCGGCGTGTTCAATATCCTTTGGCGTGTAGCCCGCCTTCTCCACCGCCGCTTTGATTTCCGACAGTTTGACTTCCGCCGGGTTGTAAACGACCTTCAGACGGTTGGTTGCAAGGTTCACTGCCGCTTCTTTCACACCGCCCAGCCTTTTGACACTGCGTTCCACAGCCGCCGAGCAAGCCGCGCAAGTCATACCCTCCACCGCGAGTTCTGACTCCCTGTATTGAGATATCGGTTCTATAAGCCCGTAGCCCGCATCCTCCACCGTTTTTTTAAGTCCCTCAAAATCCACGATGTCGGGATCAAATCTGACCGTCAGCTTTTCTGTCGCAAGATTGACATCGCTTTGTAGCACGCCCTGCATCTTTGCCACCGCTTTTTGAACATGGTTCGCACAAACCGCGCAAGACATGCCCGTCACACCGAAGCTTTGCTCTGCAATTAACTGTTTTTCCTGTCTGTCGGCCATTATATCTCCTCGAGGCCGTATCCCGCTTCTTCAACGGCGTTTCTGAGCATTTCTAAGCTGAACTTTCCATCGTCATAATCGACGGAAAGCGTTTCCGTTGTGAGATCAACAATTGCCTTGCGGACACCGTCTATTGATCCTGCCGCCTTTTCAACTCTTTTCACGCAGGCTTCGCAGCCCATACCCGTTATATGAAAACTTCTCATTTTTTCCTCCTTATAAGCCACTTTACGGCGCTTATTTTATTGACATTTATCAGTAAGAAAAGCTTATACCATCCTTAATTATGCGTCAATACAGCAACTAAACATACGCAAAACATATATAATGGAAAAAGCGTGACTTATATTCATATTTCTGGTATAATGCATAAGCATCAGATGTGTCTGTGAGTTTGTTACAGAAAACAAATTTGTGCCTGAGTCTATTCGCTTTTTATACGTATACTGTTATAATTTAAAAGCTGTTGTTTTATTTGATTATAAGGCTGTAAATTATTGGGGAACCGAACAATGCTGAAAAGAATGTTATCGGCCTTACGCAGTGAGAGTGAAGCAAATTCAAGCGTAACCGCTGAGTTTACACACGTTAATTTAAAAAGAATATCTCCGGCCTGCATTTGCTGCATCGCTCTGAATGCCGCCGCTGTCATCATGCTTGTCAGCCTGCCCCGTCAAAATTCATTTTGGCAATCACGCCAGATATGGCTTAATGCGTTGATGATGGCATCTGTTCTGGCTTTTCTCATATTAATAAAAACCGTAATAAAAAAAGATGAATCCGGGTTGTTTGCCAAGCTTGTTCCCTACATCGGATTTGTGGGATTGATCATTTTCAGCTTGGCTACCTCTTTAAATGATCAGCTTATTACCGCCTCCAGCATCACCACTTACGTGATCGTCTGCCTTGTCAGCGGCGTCTTGTTTCTCATTCGTCCGCTGCATTCCATTATATTATACACTGTTTCATACGCGGGGCTGGCTGTCATATGCTCAAACGCACACGTCCCAGATGTTATACATACGTCCAATATGATCAACGCGCTGACCATGACGGCGCTCAGCGCTTTTTTGTCTGTGATGCTATGGCACAATAACCGCACGAACGTGCTGCAAGCCTATCAGATTCGCACACAGCAAAAACTTCTCGAAAAAACAAATGTCGATCTGCACAAAATGGCTTATTATGATCAACTGACCGACCTGCCGAACCGACGGTATCTGAACGATGTTTTACAGAAAGAAACCGCGCTGATGATGCGCAAAAATTACGAATCCTGCCTGATTATGCTCGACCTTGACTACTTTAAATTTGTGAATGACAATCACGGGCATCCGGTGGGAGACAAGCTGCTCGTACAAATCAGCGCATTGCTTTCCCAGAACATTCGCAAATACGATACGATCTGCCGTCTTGGCGGCGAGGAATTTATGATACTGCTGCCGCAAACCGATTTGGACGAAGCTGTGGCTGTGGCTCACAAGCTTTTGAATGTGATTTCGTCCGAGCCTTTTGTGATTGATGATAAATTGGTCAGCATTACAACCAGCATCGGCGTCTCACGCCTCAAGAAGGACGCGGACGCCTCGCTGATTGAACAATACGCCCATGTGGATACGGCTCTTTATAAAGCCAAACGGGATGGACGCAATTGTGTGAGAACCGCTTAACTAGCCGATAATTTTACTGTTGCGCGGCGCGCCAGCAGATATGCGAGCGTTCCGGTCACAGCCGCAAATACCAAATCCATTCCCATCGCGACATATGGGCTGCCGCTTAACCGCCCCGAGCAAAAAGCAATCACCGTTCCAATGAGTTTGTATATTTCACCCGAGAACAGCTGCGCATCGATCACCGGCAGCAGGATGAAGAAAAACACGGGAACACCGATCGATATGCTCAGCTTTAACGGTTTGTTCATACGGTAATACGCTGTTGTGATGAAATACCCGAGCATGATGCATGAAAGATAGCTGCAGAACATGTAGATGATTCCTTCACCGTACAGCATAGACCCGCTGCCGATATACCTTGACGCGAATTCCTGTACCATAGTCGTCTCATAGTTTATAAACTGGCGGATAATAAGCGTATTAAGACTATCGATAAGCGCCATGCCCGCACACAAAATTGCCGCAACGAACACAAAGCTTGTGAACATCGTTTTTCTCGAAATACCGTTGGCCGAGAACATATGGAACGTGGATTTGTATGCGTTAAGGCCTACCACAAACAGAAAGATCATGGATGCCACGTCAAAGCCGCCGAATGTCACGCGCATATCAAACCGTCTGAATAAAAGCAGCGAGATACCCATCAAAATGAAAAGCGAATAGATAACGATGTAGAATATAATGACAGGCCATTTGATGCCGCTGAGCTGATATTTTAAAGCCGGTGCCAATCTCATAATAATTTCCTCCCTTTAAGAATTTGTCAGATGAATAAACAGGCTTTGCAGGTTGAGCTTCGAAACCTCAATCCCCTGCGGCACCGCGTTTTCACTGATCGTTTCCAACAAGTATGCGCTCTTCATGCCGCCGAGCGAATCCTGTCCGAGCACTTTTTTACCCTGAATAAAGCTCTCGACCAAACCGGCAGGCCCTGTTACCGTCACACCCGCTTTTAGCGCGTTTTGCGTGGTGTCGTTCATAATGATCTCTCCGTTTTTGATGATCGCGACATTTTCAATCACGCCTGCGGCCTCTTCAATCAGATGCGTCGATACAACGACGGTTTTGGGAACGCGGCTGTAGCTTTCAATCAATTCGCGGTAAAACACGTCGCGATAATTCGCATCAAGGCCGAGTACCGGCTCATCAAGCAGCAGCACCGGCGCGTTACACGACAGCGCCGCGATGATTTTGTAAATCGATTTGTAACCGGTAGACAGCGCCCTGACCTTCTTTTTCGTGTTCAGCGCAAACTTATCTGCCAACTGCCGCGCGTATTCGGTGTCCATATCAGGATAAAACTCTTTTGTCCATTTCAAAACCTCTTTGACCGTCATAGAGTCGGGATAAAGCGACTGTTCTGTCATACAGTAAACCTTTTTTAAAACAGCGTCGTTTTCCTGAACCGGTTCTCCGTCGATCAAAACTGTTCCTTGCGTGGGAAACAACTTGTTGGTAATCAGCCCGAGCAATGTTGATTTCCCTGCACCGTTGCGCCCGAGCAAACCGCTGATTTTGTTTTCTTCAAACGTGAGCGTCACATTTTTGAGCGCGGTTGTGCTGCCGAAACATTTCGTGACGCCTTTAACCTCAATCAAGCTCATTTCTAATTCCTTTCTTTATCATGTCATTAATCTCTTCCGGGGAAATTGACAGCTTCTGCGCTTCCGACAACAACGGCCGGACAAATTTCTCAAAGAACTGCCGCTTCCTTTTTTTCAGTATCACGTCTTTAGCCCCTTTCGCGACAAACATGCCAAGCCCGCGTTTTTTATAAAGGATGCCATCATCCGCAAGCATCGTGATGCCCTTCAGCGCCGTTGCAGGATTGATTTTATAGCTTACGGAAATCTCCGTTGTGGAGGGAGCCTGCATATCCTCACCGAGCGCTCCCGTCAGTATTGCGCTTTCCAGTTGCTCCGCAATCTGAATGAAGATCGGCACGTCACTCTGCAAATCGAGTTGCACTTTATCACCTCCTTGGTTATCTACTGTTGTAACTAACTATAGTACAACTATGCTTCTTTGTCAACATTCTTTTGAATAAAATTATAGAGCATATAATCTTGGATAAACCGCGCTTTTATCAATAAGACACGCACCATTGTGTTGACACTCTTAATGAATTCATCTTATAATGACTTAGAATTTTAAACAAAAGATGTGACTCGGAAAGGATATTTATGGAAGCACTGCTTAAGGGTTTTACGAATTTCAGCTGGCAGCAGGCTGTAATGATCGTAATCGGGCTCGTACTCATTTTGTTGGCTATAAAAAAAGAATATGAACCCATGCTGCTTTTGCCTATAGGTTTTGGCTGTGTGCTAACCAATCTTCCGCTTGCGACTGTTCTCGCTAATTCTCTCGGAGAAATCGGTTTTCTGAAGGTACTTTTCAATGCCGGTATTGTGACTGAGCTGTTCCCGCTGCTCATTTTCGTCGCTATCGGCGCGATGATTGATTTTTCACCGTTGCTAAAACAGCCTGTCATGTTGTTTTTTGGCGCTGCGGCACAATTCGGCATTTTTGCTGCGATGATGCTCGCGATATGCGCCAATGCCGTCGTCCCCGATTTGTTCAGTCTGAAGGAAGCTGCGGCTGTCGGTATCATCGGTGCGGCGGACGGCCCAACCACGATTTTCGTCGGCAATCTGTTCGCAAAGGATTATATCGGCGCGCTTTCGGTGGCTGCCTACTCGTATATGGCGCTTGTGCCCATCATTCAGCCGCCGGTTATACGGGCACTGACCACCAAAAAAGAGCGGCGCATTCACATGGATTCGGATGTCGGCAAACCCATTCCGAAACCGGTGCTGATTATCTTCCCCATTGTCATTACGATCGTGGTGGGCTTTATCGCTCCTGATGGCGTACCGCTTGTCGGCGCGCTGATGTTCGGTAATTTAATCAGAGAATGCGGCGTGTTAAAGCGGCTCTCCGATTCGGCTCAGAACGAGCTTGCCAACCTTGTGACGCTGCTGCTCGGTATCACGATCGGCTCCACAATGTCCGCCGCGACGTTCCTGCAATGGGATACCGTCATGATTCTCGTTATCGGGTTCCTCGCATTTGTGTTTGATACCGCCGGCGGCGTTCTCTTCGCAAAGCTGATCAATCTGTTCCTTAAGAAAAAAATCAATCCGATGATCGGTGCAGCGGGTATATCCGCATTCCCGATGTCCGCCCGCATTGTTCATAAAATGGCTCAGAAGGAGGATCCGTCCAACTTCATACTGATGCCTGCCATCGGTGCAAACGTATCAGGCCAGATCGGATCCATTATTGCAGGCGCAGTCCTGATCTCTTTACTCGTATAACAGGAGGTTGTTATGAACGTAGGTGAAATGTTGTCTCAAGGTGTGCAGTATATGGGTATCGGCGTCGCCGTCGTGTTCGTCGTGCTGGGCGTTTTTTTCGGAGTCATCAAGCTCCTGACGAAAATCTGGCCCCCCAAAGAAATTGATTAAAACACATCAGCCCGGCGGTTTTCCGCCGGGCTTTTTGTTTGCAAGCGCATTTTATCTGGCAATCAGCCTGCCAATAAGGCTATTCAGCTGCACAGGCCATCCGCTGTGCGGCAATTGTGCGCAGTCTTTATGCCGCAGCTATTGTTTTATGGCTCTAAGCATGATGAAGTGGCTCTAAGCGGCCGCCCGAAAGTCATGAACTCCCCTTCTTTTGGCTAATGGATAAGATTCTTTCCGCTGCGCGGTCAAACGCCCGATAAGGCTTTGATAGCTGATATGGCCATTCCCATGCCTGCACGCGGCTAATCCAGCTTCTTTATCATTATTGATGCGGATACTCCGCTGTCTGAGAGCTGAGCAGCCGCCGCTGTGCCCGATGTCAAGACCAACCGGAGTGTTGCACCCGCTTTGAGCTCGGAGAGTACAGCGGTGCCGTATATGGCGTCACGCGTGTCAATCATCCTTGATATCACACTGCCGCTTACGGTCTGTCCGTCAGCCTGAAGAGAAAGCGCCGCATGCAGAGCATTGTTTGCCTGCATGGTCACCGAGTAGCTGATTTCATAGATTCCTGATTCCGTGATGATAATATCAGGCGAGTGTTCATCGTGTCGAAGCCCCTCTAGAAGCGCATGGCTGCTGAACCTGACAGGCACCACATCACCCGGCACCGAGACAGACAGCATTTGCGGCCCGTGTTGAAATATGTATCCGTAAACACCTTGCTTATGCGGCGAAGCTTTAACCGTTTCCTTGACCTCCGGCACGCCTGACAGCTCCGCAGGCGCCACAAGATTCAGCCTTTCTTTGCGGGATTCAGGTGGCTTCCGCTTTGTTTTAACATTTTGTGAATGATTTTTAAAATTTCTAAAATAGGCATTGCTCATATAATCATCTCCCCGCAACATAAATCTTCATACTATCTTATTATGGGGTCATGAAAACGGTGCACACATGAAAAAGAGGGCGTTCTCAGCTTCTTATTATGCTGCAAAGCCAATCGTCCCGCTTTTTTTCTGTCAACCAGTATTTTTGTTTGTGAATCACAGCCAACGAAACGTCCCGCAAAGACTGATTAATGTCTGCCTGTCTTCTTCGCTTTTGATCCGCCGGTTTTGGCCCTGCCCTGAATCTCCGGAACAGGCTGTTGTTCATTCTTATTGAAATGCTGTTTATGGTTGCTTTCCGTGCCGTGAGCGTCGCTCGGATCCGGCCGGCGCATGCCTGCTTTTGCCATCTTTTTGTGCCTCCTAATCTTTTCTCTATTATATCCGGCTGATATAAATTCTATCGCATTATGCGCATATCTTAACCAACCGTTCCTTGACAAAAACAGGCGCTGACGTTTATACTTGCTCTTATTATCCCGGAAAAGAGGCATCATTTTGGATCATACAAAGCAACTGGGAACCGCCCCCATATTCAGACTGGTGGTTAAGTTTTCTCTGCCTACAATTTTTGCAATGATCGTCAACGCGATATATAACATTGTCGACCGTATTTTCGTTGGGAAATTCGTCGGTGAAGACGCTCTCGGCGGGCTCACCGTATCGTTTCCTCTGATGATAATCGGTTTTGCTGTCGGAACTTTATTTGCCATCGGCGGCGCGACACTGATTTCCATAAAATTCGGAGAGCATAAGCTGGACGAAGCTAACAAGATATATGGCAATACGGCAGTGCTGATCGTCATCAGCGGCCTTTTAATGACGGTGCTCGGCGAAATTTTTCTGGCTCCTCTGCTTCGCCTCTCCGGAGCTACGGACGCGAACTTTTCATTTGCCCTATCCTATATGCGCATTATCATTATCGGTCTTGTATTTCAGCTGTCTTCGTTCATGATGGCTGCGATCGTCCGCAGCGAAGGCAAGCCGTTTTTATCGATGATCAGCCAGGTATTGTCGGCGGTGACCAATATCGTGCTCGATTACGTTTTTATCGGTCCGCTTGGTATGGGCGTGGAAGGCGCTGCCATTGCAACGGTCATCGGACAGATGGTCGGGTTTGGTATCCTCTCGCATTACTATTTTATATCGAAGAAAAGCCTGTTGAATATTACTCTTGCCAATCTGCGCTTACGCTGGTCCTATTTGCGCCAAATCATAGCGATCGGCGCATCCAGCTTTGTGATCAATCTCGGAACAGGCATATCTGCATCGTTCACCAACGGGGCGTTAGCCGTTTACGGCGGCGATCCCGCCATTACCTCTTTCGGTGCAATCAACAGCCTGTTCACACTCGTGCTGATGCCGGTACTGGGACTTTTACAGGGAATCGGCCCCATTATGGGCTACAATCACGGTATGCGCCAAAATACCCGTGTTTGGAAAACGCTGTGGACGGGCATCGGTCTTGGCTGCATATTCACGTTCACGCTTTTTGCGCTGATGGAAATCTTCCCCGAGGCGTTTGTATCGCTCTTCCTTGACCCCGCGTCACCCACCATGCCGGTTTGTGTACATGGGCTGCGTCTGCAGATGCTCGCTTTGCCTGTGCTATCATTCAGCGTGCTGTCCACGGCCTATTTCCAGTCAACGGCCCAAGGCAATAAAAGCTTTTTTATCAGTCTGCTGCGCCAGCTGCTTGTGATCGTCGGCGTATTGGTTTTGCCTTATTTCTTTAAATTGTCGGGTGTCTGGCTGGCCAGCCCGTTCTCGGAACTGTTGTCTTTGTTGGTGGCTTCGCTGATGCTGGTCTTCGACCGACGTGCCCGCAAGCAAGAGATACTGCCCATAGAGGCTTAAGCCGGATACATTTCAAATTTCATGATAGTCATGACCACCCGCTCAGCGGGTGGCATGCTCTAGCCCTATAAGGGCATATTACCGGCTTGCGCTTGCAAGCGCATTGAATAGTTTGCCAACCGCATAGTTTTTTCGGGCCGCCGCTAAAGCGGCCTTATTTCTTGCCTTTGTTCGCTGGCTGACCCGTAAACGGGTCTATGTATTCCTTCATACTTATCTGATCTGCGGTGGCATCTTCTTGTAGTTGTTTTCGGATATACTCCTGTATCCTTTTTGCATTCTTCCCCACCGTATCTACATAGTACCCTCTACACCAGAAATGTCTGTTGCCATACTTATATTTCAGATTCGCATGCCGATCAAAGATTATCAGCGAACTTTTCCCTTTCAGATATCCCATTATCTCGGATACACTATACTTAGGTGGTATTCTGATCAGCATATGTATGTGATCCGGGCATAGTTCTGCTTCTATTATTTCGATCCCCTTTCTCTCACATAGTTCTCGCAATATCTGTCCTATGTCTATCTTTATTTCTCCGTATATTGCTTGCCTTCTGTATTTCGGGGCAAACACGATGTGGTACTTACATTCCCATGTTGTATGTGCTAGACTGTTTTTGTCCATTTTGGACATACCTCCTTTGTTGATGATGCGGTCGGCAAACCTTCATCATTTTAACATCGGAGGTTTTTTTCTTAAAGCTAAAGCTAACTCCCTCCACCGGCAGAGACCGGTGGTTTATTTGGTTTTGTCCGCTTTCGCTCCCAAAACCACACTAAAGTGTACAA
>JAEXTV010000005.1 GCA_023406895.1 Bacillota bacterium
TCGCGCTATAATCCACTTGAGGCATATTTCTCTCCTTGCGACTTGTTATGTGGTGTAACTTTAGTCTACAAGGTTTTGAAGATTTATGCCTCTTCTTTTTTCATACCCCAATGTAAAGTATAGAACCGTAATTTGTTTATGATTCATTCCACTTTCATTATTATACAATAATGTCGTTATATTTTTGTTTTATATTGACATTTATATGTATTTCATGTAATTATATAGCTATTCCAGTCAATCAGGCGCGTTTTTCTTAATTGCCCTTCTTTACAGCGCCCTCATAATTGAAGGAGTCTCTTATGAAAAAAACAATATGCTCTTTACTTGTCATCGTTGTTTTTGTAGCAATGCTGACTATTTCTAAAGCATCGGCCAGCGGTGTATCAGTATCGTTTTCAGGTCAACAAAATGTAAAACCCGGGCAAGAATATAAGTATACTTATCAAATATCTACAAGTGGTGTGTACAGTTTTGATATGAATATTATTTGCAATGATGCCGAGCCACCTATTACTATTTGTCATCACAAAGACTTTATTGATGCGAGTACCAACGTCGACATTTCTGGTGATTTTTCATTAAAAATAAGCAGCAACGCAAAAGCTGGAGACATAATTAAAATCAATGCTAAGGGGACCTATTCCGTTATTAATGATAAGGGTATTCCTGTTTCTACAGGAGATAACATACGTCAATCTTATACTCTTACTGTGATTTCATCTGAAGAACCCACACCTCTGCCATCTGCCGCCCCTACCGAAGAACCGGTTGCGCCCGCCCCGGCAACCCCCACGCCCTTACCATCGCAGGAACCTACAGTCACACCAACTCCTAAAGCCGCCTCTCATTCTTCTGACAAACCGATAAACTCAGCGATTGCATCCGATCTATCCGATAAATTACCGGAAGTCACACCCGCCTATGAAATCGCATCCACAGCACCATCGCCAACACATTATACAAACGCTTGGGACGCTCTGCGATTACAATTGGACACAATTGAACAAGGTGGCTCAATAACCTATTCAGCGGATCCTTCGGCGGGTCCCTTGCCGGCTCATATGCTCAACGCACTGAAGGCAAAGGAAGCCCTCATCGTCATTAATTTTGATTACTATTCATGTACGATAGACGGGAAAAAGCTTGGTGCTTCCATAACCGATCCAGTCAGTCTATCTGTTGATATGACAAAAACAGCAGAATTATCAGTCTCGTCTGACGGTCAGGATATCTATCAGTTTCATCTTAGTGAAACCGGTGAGCTTCCCGGCTGCTTTAGCTATTGTTTTGAAGCCACGAATAACCAGCCTGGAGACACTCTATACCTCTATCACTATCATTCGGTATCAGGGTTGGCAGAATATAAACAAAGCGTCTGCGTTAATGCGAATTGTTTGGCTGCGTTTGAAGTCTATGAAGGCGGAAGCTATTTTGTGACAGCTTCGCCATTGACAGATAACCCAAAAACCGGAGAAAATGAAACAGATCGCAATACATCTTCCGACAGCAACATTGGGTTGACAGTCGCTTTAATTTGTATTGCAATTGCCGCGGTTACACTGTACGTCCTTATGCGTCATCATAAGCTATCGCAAAAAGTTAATCACAATAGAAGAGACTAAGCCATATATTTCTGCAAAGTGCTGATCAGCAGTTTGGGGTCAATCGGCTTGCCGATATGGGCATCCATTCCTGCCATCAGCATTTTATCGATATCCTCTTTAAAGACATTGGCCGTCATTGCAATGATAGGAACACTTTTGGCATTGGCGACACCACTGTTTCGGATATTTCTGGCAGCTTCAATACCGTCCATCACAGGCATTTGAATATCCATTAACACAGCATCAAAGGTGCCATTGCTTTCGCTGAAGATATCCAATGCTTGCTTACCGTCAGAGGCTTGTATGATCTGTATCCCTGTATGCTTTAACAATTCGCTTAGTATAAATTGATTAATCTCAATGTCTTCGGCGACAAGAATACGACGCCTCACGAAAGAAACAACCTTACCCTGAGCTTCTTTTCTGAGGCCAGCCGGTTTCTTACAAATCTGTGATAGCGTATTATATAGGCTGGATGGAAGAACCGGCTTTGTCAGGAACATGGATACTCCGGCTTCCTTTGCTTGATGTTCAATCTCTCCCCATTCAAACATAGAAAACATAATCACAAACGTGTCAGGCCCTGCAATTTTTCTAATCTCTTTGACCGTTTCGATGCCATTCATCTCAGGCATTTGCCAGTCCACAAAAACAACGTTATAGGCCGGCCTTGCGTTTTCTACAGCAACCAGTGCATCCATTCCTTTATCCACCCATTCTGACTGTATGCCAAACTGTGAGAGCAATGAGGTCATGTAAGTGCAGGTTTCCTTATCATCATCAACCACAAGCACATTAAGGTTTTCGAAAGCAACGTCAAGCGAAGCGGGTTTTTCATTGGCCGCCTCCAACGCCAATACAAAATAAAAAGTGCTTCCTTTCCCCTTTTCCCCCGTTGCACCAATCTCACCGCCCATGAGTTCCACTATAGACCGGCAGATAGCCAGGCCAAGCCCTGCGCCTTTAAATTCACGTGTTGCCGTGCTGTCCTCTTGTTCAAACGGATGGAACAGTTTCTCAACTGTATCTTCATCAATTCCAATACCGTTATCAGAAACTGAGAATTTAGCAATCACTTTATTGCCATGCGTTTTCAATTTTTGTGCGTGCAAGGCAATCCGGCCACCTTCAGGGGTGAACTTGACCGCGTTATACAACAGATTAATGAGAACTTGTTTGAATCGAACCTCGTCACTCATAACATATCGGGGGAGTGTACTGTCAATATAGAGGTCGAGATGCTGCTGTTTTTCATCAGCACGCTGCGTCACAATATTGAACACCTCTTCTATCGCCGCAATAATATCCGTCTCGCGATGGCTGACTGACATTTTGCCCGCCTCAATACGCGATAGATCGAGAATGTCGTTAACGATAGCCAGCAAATGTTTTGATGACAAATTGACCTTCCTCAGCATATCGCTTATTTGCGAGGGATCATCGGACTGCGCCGCAACATGCGTTAGGCCTATAATGGCATTTAGCGGGGTCCTTATTTCATGGCTCATATTGGATAGGAAATCGCTCTTGGCTCGATTGGCAGCTTTTGCATCCTGCTTGGCTTGAATTAATTCTATCTCCCTTTGACGTTGCTCAGTCACATCTTCGGCCACACCAAGCAAAGCATAAACATCACCGTTTTCATTGAACAGCGGAACTTTGTTCATCTTAAACAAACGCACTTCACCGCTTTTCGTCACCAACCTTCTGTAATAGTTGATGCATGCTGTTTTTGATTTGATGACCATCGCATCGTGCTGTGTACTTTCGGCAGCCTCATCTTCTTTCATGAATTTCCGATTCGTCTCTCCGATCATCTCTTCCGGGGTTGCCCCAAGACTCTGAGCCATCACATGATTACAGCCCAAATACTTGCCCTCTAAATCCTTCCAATATATACCGACAGGCGCGTTTTGTATCAACTCCTCAAGCATTTTATGTGTTCTAAAGATATCCCGCTCATTCTTGATTCGGCGTGTCACATCCGCTATAAATGCCGCTACGGCTTCTATTTTCCCGTCTCGCCCCTTCACCGGATAGATTGATCCCTCATAATATCTGTCTTCATGAATACTATGAAAAACGTCAGGCATCCCTGTTTCCATCACCTTTTTAAACACCAAACCGATTAAAGAATATCTGTCTGTCGGGATTAACTCTATGATATTGTGACCGACAACATCGCTTAACTGTTTGTTATATTGCTTAGCAAAAGCTTTGTTCGAGAGTATAATATTTCCGTCAAGGTCCATCAAACATATGCCGTCCCTTGTGGATTCCAATATCACACGCATATGGGCATGGCTCGTTCTGAGGGCCTCTTCTTTTTCGGAACGATCATAGAAGTTTCTTATCATTTGCGTAAAAATCGTTATCACTGAAAGTGCATACGGCATCCATTTTTCAGCTGCTTGAACTGAAAATATTCCAATAAAACCTCGTGGTTTGCCCTTGGATACAACAGGAATCGCACAAAATGAACGGAAACCGTCTTCACGCAAGTAACCGGCCAGCTGTGATGTATGCAACTCGGTATCATCTATAAAATAGTTATCTCTGCCCAAATGAACCTGAATCATATCCTGCGCAATTGCAAAAGATAATTGGCTCCAATCTCTTTCACATGGCGGCAGGCCCATTTTATTCTGTTGGGACTTTAGACAAAAGTTTTCATTTTCCCAATCATATCTTATGTAGCAAATACGATCTTGGTCGGTATAGTCTCTTATTGTTTTCAGCGCTGAGTCCAGCTCAGCGTCAACATTTTCCGGGTCAGCGTTAAAGAAATTCTGAGTCAGTTCAAAAATAAGTTGTTCAAATTTAAGTTGGTGTTGCAGATTCTCCAGCAGTTTATCTTTTTCCGATTCAGACTCCTTAAGACGCTTCACCGTGTCTTCCAATTCGGCAGTTCGCTCCATCACAAGCCTGTCGAGATTCGCCTGCTGACTCCTTAGTTTTCCAATCAATCTGCATAAGATATAAAACAATAACATAGCTGTTACCAATACATAGGCTATGCCTTTATAAGTCTGAAATTCCGCATAGACTGGCGGAGCCATATTGAACAGATCAAAAGCATCATCAGAAAAAAATATCCATGCGGAGCCTATCAAAAGGTATGTGAGTGAAATAATGATGGCTTCCTTCATCACAAAAGGTTTTTTAACAAGCTGATTCATCTGTTATCCCTCCATCCAGCTGATCAATAAAACTGATAATTGGCAGGCAGGCTTTCTCCAATTCGTTAAGCATAACCTCAACCTGCACCGTATCTTCTCTTTTGAGGTTCAGATGAATATCTGAAGCGATTTGAGCAATTTCTACGAGTCCTAGATTCGCCGCAGTTCCCTTTATGCTATGGGCCTCATATATTGCGTTTGCATAATCTCCATTATCATATAATTCCACAAGCTTTTTAAATGGATTATCTTTGAAAAAAAGTCGGAGTAACTCGACATAAAATGCCGTGTTATCCGACATACGCTCTATCGCGCTCTCATAATCGACACCGGGAATACGTTTCAGCATAATTTCCAGACTGTGCATGGGAGCCTCCAGATTATTTTCGTTCGTCTCCATGTTCATTAAGAATATGGATGAACTTTTTTTCAATCTTCAGAAATACATCTATGAGCTTTGGATCAAATAGTTTTCCTTCTTCTTCCATGATAATCTTTTTCGCCATCTCATGCGAATATGCAGGCTTATAAACCCGCGGGTTAACCAGTGCATCATACACATCAGCGACAGCTACCACACGGGCTGCAACCGGTATTTGTTCACCCGCCAGTTTGTCCGGGTATCCGTTACCGTCCCAACGTTCATGATGATGGCGGCAGATTTCACGAGCATATCTTATAAAATCCTCATCATCCTGATCGGCAATCGAATCAATAAAACGGCTCCCAATCTCGGAATGTGTTCTCATAATATCTATCTCTTCGGAAGTCAGGGGACCTGGTTTGGTTAATATGCTGTCGGGAATACTCACCTTGCCAATGTCGTGAAGTGATGACGCTCTCGCAATCAATTCTATCGTGCACGCATCAAGATCAGCCGGAAACATACCATTGTTGTAAAGATACTCCAGCTGCGCTTCACATAAAAGGCGGATTCGCTTAACATGCTGCCCGGATTCTAAGCTTCTGTATTCAATAATGGATGTAACCGCATCATAGATGGACTCACGCATACTGAGAATCTTCTTTGCCTGTTGCTCTGCCAGCTCACGCAGATGGTTCTGGTATCTTTTCAGTTGAATATGGTTATCAACGCGGCATTTGACAATGTGCATATTGAATGGCTTCGTAATATAATCAATCGCGCCCTCCTTGAGGCCGCGGCTTTCATCGCATTCCGAATCGAGCGCGCTGATCATGATAACAGGTATGTTTTTTGTAACGGTATCCTGTTTTAATTGCCGCAAAACTTCGTATCCATCCAGTTTTGGCATAATGATATCCAGCAGTATTAAAGACAGCTCATGCGGATGCTGACGAACAAAGTCAAGAGCCTGTTGTCCATCACAACACTCATACACATGGTAAAAATCCGCAAGAATATTTTTGAGTATTTTTCTGTTTACATCAACGTCATCGACAATAAGAATGCTGTCCATAGTCACTCCCTGATTTTGATGGCGGCCTTAAGATGTTTATTGATTTTAATATAATTAAACAATTTAAAACATTTATAAACAGGTATTATAAGGTAATATAATCTAATTACTTTATAGTAGCGCATTCCTATACATCACGTTTTATATTTAAGGTGCTCTATGACCCAACCCTTTTTACACCTTCCACACAGCCGGCTATACCTAATGAAATAAGAAAAGCATGATTAACCTAACAACAAAGATGATCGTAAAAAAGGGTTTCGTTGAAAACGAAACCCTTTGTGTATGTTTTTAATTCTTTTTAAAAAAGCAGGTTTTTCTCGGTTTCAGGATCAAATAGATGCATCTGAGATTCAGGTATGGTAAATTGAATATAATTTACTTTCCCGGGTTCAAATTCACGCGGGTTAATATCTGTGGTTTGCACGCGAATAACCACATCTTTTTCGTCTACAATCACATGCAGATACATCTCACTGCCCATCATTTCTGACACATCAACCTTGGCCGTGATTGCGTTTTTCTCTCCCGTTGACACCACATTGATATGCTCGGGGCGAATTCCAAGGATCACTTGACCCGGAGCCTGACAATTCTGTTTTAATATCTTTTGCTTATCAGATGACAAAGTGATATCAACACCCGCAATATTGATCACGTAATCGCTGCCGGAGAGTTTGAGTTCGGCATTAAAGAAGTTCATTTGCGGCGTCCCGATAAAACCGGCCACAAACTTATTAGCCGGACGATGGAAAACATCCTGTGATGAACCAATTTGCATGATATAGCCATCCTTCATGATGACTATACGGTCACCCAGCGTCATGGCTTCAACCTGATCGTGCGTCACATAGATGAATGTTGTATCGATTCTCTCGCGGAGTTTAATGATTTCCGCGCGCATCTGGTTCCTCAGTTTGGCATCAAGGTTGGAAAGCGGTTCGTCCATCAAGAATACCTTGGGTTCGCGAACGATAGCACGCCCAATCGCGACACGCTGGCGCTGGCCGCCAGAAAGAGCCTTTGGTTTACGTTTCAAGAGATCTGTGATTCCGAGTATCTCAGCGGCCTGATTGACCTTCCTGTCAATCTCAGTTTTCTTTTCCTTGCGCAGCTTAAGCGCAAACGCGAGGTTCTCATAAACTGTCATGTGCGGATAAAGCGCATAGTTTTGGAAAACCATTGCGATATCCCTGTCTTTGGGAGGAACGGCGTTGACGAGTCTGTCATCAATGTAGAGTTCACCTTCCGTGATCTCCTCAAGACCTGCGACCATTCTAAGCGTGGTCGATTTTCCGCAACCTGACGGCCCGACAAGAACTACAAATTCCTTGTCTTTAATTTCGAGGTTGAATTCGTGAACAGCCGTCACAGTTTTGTCGTAAACTTTCTTGATGTCTTTTAATGTTACCTTTGCCATACAAACGGCTTTACCGCGCACAGCATTCGCTCATTGCGCAGCTCCCCACTGCCCGCATACGTGGCAATGGAATTACAGCAGGTCTCCACACTGCTGCACCGCAAGCCGATGCGGATAATTCATGCCTCCTTTTTTTGCTTTTCCGAACGAAGATAAGTGGAGTCGTCCGGTATTGCGTTATATTGGGCACTGCCCAAATAATACTTCTAAAATGTTGACGAAAACGTTTCGCCAATCCCGCTGCATACTCTGCAGCACCGATACTATGACTGAACTTTCCGAATACCATTCAAACATATGGCATTCGTAATTACTTTTCTAATCTTCCAGGATTTCTTTCCTGGGCTCGCATTGCAGGTGCTTTCTTAAAATTTTTGCCGTCCAGTATATCGGCAGCGATGCGCCAAACAGCAGCCAAAACCATCCGAGAAACACGAATGCATCAAAGAAAAGAACCGGCACCGCAATAAACGCAGCTTGTATCAGAAAAGCAAGCAATGTCTTCGGCAGACGAGCAAACATCATCAAGAACGAATTTTTGATATAAGCACCCAGATTGTTTTCATATCTTGCCACAAGGGGATAAAACCACACAGCAGCGAGCAATACTCCAACCGCTATAACACAGCCAAATATTAAAAAGAATGTGTTATTAGGCTCTGAATAAAACACAGCGAACCATATATCGCCGGCCGCCAGCGCCAAACAAACAAGCTCGAGCATCCAACCCGCTGTGGCTTTTTTAAAGCAAGCTGCAAATTCTTTAAAGAATCCTGCGAACGATACACCGATTTGCTCACCCCGCAGTATACGAATCGTATACGTATAACAAGCGGCCCCTGCCGCACCCAGGGTTACAACCGGGATGCTGCAGAGGACGAACAATAAGTTTAAAATAATCAAATCGCCAGCCAGATTCAGTTTTTGTTTCAGCCCGCTTTTAAAAACCGCAAGTTGCTCCGCCATTAATGAACTCCTACTCTTTAACAGAACCTAATGCAACGCCCGCAATGATGTGTTTTGAAAGAATGAAGTACACAATGAGCAGCGGCAGCACAGATAACGTCAGCGCCAGATACACTGCACCGTATTCTGTCTTATAAAAGTCGCCCTTGAGCAAGCTGACCATGATCGGCATTGTGTAAAATTCCTTCTTCGTTAACAGTATCATCGGCATAAACAGGCTGTTCCAAGTTGTCACATAGGTGAATATTGCCTGTGTGGCCATGGCCGGTTTCATAATCGGCAGTATAATACTGTTGAAGATTCTAAACTCCCCTGCGCCATCGATACGTGCGGATGCCGCGATATCGAGATTCACTGAAGACATCATGTATTGCCGCATGAAAAACACTGTCATTGGTGCGGCAATGGCCGGTAAAATCAGCGCTAAGAAGTTGTTCGTCATACCAATCTGGTACATGAATTGATAGAAGCCGATACTGATGACCTGTGTCGGTATCATCATGACCGCCATAATCAACGTGAAGAATGGCTGTCGCATCTTCCATCGATACGCAAACAAGGCATAGGCCGTCAGCGTTGAGAAATAGATTGCCAGTATCGTTGCGCCAGTCGCAATAATAAGTGAGTTGATAAACCCTGTGTACGGATTGAACGTTTTTCCGTTAAGGACGTCGAAATTCTTCTGTATATGCGTAGACGGAATCAACGATATCGCATGAGACTGTATTTCCGGCGTGCTGCGTGTTGCGTTCACGATCATTATCCAGAACGGCATTATGCTTAATATCGCCAGTATGATACAAACAATATAGACGACGATCTTAGATTTCTTTCTGCGTTTCATGATTGCGCCTCCCTTCCTGCCTTCAGCATCGCTCTTCTCGCACGTCTGGCTTCTTTCTTAATACGCGTCTCGTATTTGTCGCGCATTGCGAAGAATATCAGGCCGGAGAGCGCAGCTATGATTACAAACATAATCATACTGGCTGCCGCCGCAGTGTTATACAGGTAACTGCCGCTGAAAGCCTGTGCGTAAATGAATACGCTTGTCGTCATTGTTGCATTGGCCGGGCCGCCGTTCCAAATGAATAACTTAGGAATATCAAACATGTTCAAGCCGCCAATTAAGCTTGTAATCAGTGTAAAGATCATGATATTGCGTAAACATGGCATTGTTACGCGCCAGAATGTTTGAGACGATGACGCACCGTCAATTTCCGCTGCTTCAAACAATTCCGGATTAATACCCAAGACACCGGATATCAGAATGATGGTTGTGTACCCATACCACTGCCAAAACTGTATGAACGCGACAATGAGCTTTGCAGACAAAGGATCATTCGTGAAGTAAAATGGTTTCTCAGCTCCCAGCGATGTGATTAAATCGTTCATTGGGCCGACAGGATATCCGAATAATGCGGCAAACAGAACTGCCACAGTCGCGGCTGTAATGATGTTGGGAAGGTAGAACATGACTTTAAAAGCACCCTGTCCGCGAATTTTACGTCTGCGGCTTGTGAACCACGCTGTGAGTAGTAACGCGAGACCAATCTGCGGAATGAAGTTCATCACCCAGATGACCACAGTGTTCCCCAACGATGTGATAAATGTTTTATTTTGCAATATGCTGGCAAAGTTAGCGAATGGTGCATCTAAGAAATTAAAGGATTTTGTTGCAACACCTTTAAAGTCGGTGAAGCCGATAATGGCAGTAAACAACGTCGGATAGAGCATAAAGGCCAGAAAAGCAAGAATGAACGGAATACTGAAAATATAACCGTATTTTGCATAACTGACGCTCTTTAGTGCCTTGTTTTTTTGAAGCATAACTGATTCCCCCAATGGCGATATTTTGACTGGAAAATAACGATTATGGACGGACGGAAGAATTCCGTCCGTCCACACGCTTCTTACTGCTATGAGTGTTCGTTAAGCTTGCTTATTCAACAGTGATATCAAGCTGGTCACCGACAGCCTGCTTGAACGCAGCGATCGCTTCATCGCGGGAAATGTTGCCTGCAGCGTACTGACGAACCTGGTCACGCCAGATGTTGTTGATGGTTTCGTCATACTGTGTCAGGTTGGAACCGTTGGCAGCCGCATTCGCTTTGCCAAACACTTCGAACATGTTCTGTCCGCCGAGGAAGTCGAGCTCGCCATTGGACATCGCCATGACTGTGCTGGAAGCAACCGTATCCTTTGTGCCGCCTTCGCCGTTAAGTGTGCCGTTTGCCCAAGCATACTGGAGAGATTCTTCGTCGCACTGCAGTGTGATCCACTTGATCAGTTCGGCAACAGCTTCCTTCTTCTCGGAATCCTTGTTAGCGATCAGCCATGTGCCACCCCAGAAGAAACCTACCGGAGAATCGCAAACTGCCCAGTCACCATAGGTGCCGCCAACTTCAACCAGCTTGCCAGCATCGTCAAAGGTTGCGCCGGAGTGGCCAGCCATGACGTAGTTGATCAACCAAGCGGGTCCGAAGAATCCGAACACGGGCTGTGCGCCGATACCCTGCATGTCAGCATACCAAGCATCCTGCCAGTCCTGAGTAATGTTGGAATAACCTTTGTCTGTGAGCGTCTTGGAATAATCTAAGAATGCTTCACGTTTGGGGTCGATATTGAGCTTGCCGTCAACAACCCAACCAGCATCGGAGCTGTTCTCAATAGCGTGCCAGATGTCGCCGTCGCCAGAAACGATGGCATAGCCCTTAGCCTTCAGCTCAGCAGCTGCTGCATAGAACTTATCCCAGCCGGGGCCGATCTTTTTGCCGATTTCGGCCGGATCATCTGTGCCCCATGTGTCCTTAGCAAGCGAGCGGCGATAAATGAACGCGCTGCCCGTTGCCTGGTAGCCAAGGCCAACCAGAGCGTTGTCGCTCGGACGGGTTCCGATCTGAATCGTGTAGTTCGCGATATCAGCAGCCTTTGTCATAGCATCAACGTCGATTCCGAGATCAGCATACGGGCATGCATAGCTGGACATGTCGCCCTGTGTATACTTCAGAACAAACGCGGACTCAGCGCAGTAGATGTCCGGAGCTTCGGCGCCGCCAGCGGCCAGAGCCTGATCCAGAGCGGGCTGATAGAGACCATCGGTCGTCGCGATAACGGTTGAGTTTACAGTATAACCGAAATCGGGATGCGTCTCAATGTATTTCTCGATCATTCCCGGCACTTCGTCGGTGAACGCATAGAGGTTGATAACCCCTTTTTCAACCGGAGCAGAGTCGCTCGGCGATTCGGACGCCGGAGCTTCCGAGCTCGCTGACGGTGCTTCCGACGATGCTGCAGGCGCGCTGCACGCGGTAAACACGGCCAGAATCATAACGAGACTCAATAAAACCGCTATTGTCTTTTTCATTGCTTCTAAGTTTCCTCCTTTTTTTATTGCATGCGAGATTCGCATGCCAATTTGGAAAAACTAACTTCAAGTTCTTGGGAGAACCAATTATTTAAAAATCGACGGCACTGACCGAAGAAATCAGATTCTTCACTGTTCGTCCTTCAATCAGCTGCGCAGGCACCACCACCTGCTGGGGAATAAATGTCTTCGGCGAAACGATTGCTGAGATCAGCTGCGCGGCAGCTTCCTTGCCAAGCGTTTCGGTATCCTGCTTAAGCGTTGTCAGCCTCGGGCGCAGCACCTGTGAGAGATAGATGCCATCGTGCCCCACCACGCTGATGTCATCAGGTATCTCGAGCCCGTGACGCTCGATCTCGTTCATCCCGCCGATGAAGGAAAAATCATCGGGGTACATGATGCATGTGGGCCTTACGGGCAGCGCCAGCAGGTCGCGTGTGGCAAGTCCGCTCGCCTTAGGGTCATGGTATATCGCCGACCTGACATATTCTTCGGGAAGCTCGATTCCAAGCTCCATACAAACCTTGTGAAAACTGGCGAGACGCTTTTGAGTCACCGATGTATCCTCACCGTGTATATACGCAATCCGCCTGTGCCCGTTTCCGTAAAGGTACCGAACCATATTGCAGATACACTCGACGTTGTCGGACAGTATTGCCGTTCTGTTGTCAAATACGTGGTCTATTGTCACGGTTGGTATTTCACTGTTAACCAACTCGACAACGTCAGGATCCTTAAAATTCACACTCGCAATCACCACACCATCACAATTGCGGTATTTGCAGTGCTCGTAGTAGCTCATTTGAAACTGGCCAATGTTTTTGCTTATAAAAGTAACGTCGAAGCCGCGGCTTTCTGCTTCCTCCTTAAAACTGTTGAGGACTGACGAAAAGTATTCGTGAGTGAGGCCGCAATGCGTCTGATCCACAAACAAGACGCCGATGTTGTTCGACCGGTTTGTTTTCAGTGCGCGGGCTGTTGCATTGGGCAGATATCCCATTTCTTTGGCCACATGACGCACATATTCTGCTGTGTCCTCACCAATGTCGCGATAGCCGTTAAGCGCTTTGCTGACCGTTGCTGCTGATACACCGCATCTTTTTGATATATCCTTTATTGTGACCATATTCAGTGATACCCCTCGAAAACGATTTAAACAGAACAACCAAGCTTAAAAATACAAAACAGTTTATTCATCCATGATTTTATAAATTTGTTTCTCTTAATCGTTTTCGCGCCCTTATTATATAGCATCATTTTCCGATAAGTCAATAGGGTCAAGTAATAAAAAAACATCAAATTTTTGCAGAAAAGTTTATATAAATGTGCTTATCGGTATAATTATTCACTTATTTTACATCTGAGATTAAATTATTTTACCTTTTATATTGTTTCTTATTAAATATCTTTACTTTTTATACTCTGTTGTGTAAAATAATCCGCAGATAGCGAAAACGTTATCGTTGATACAAAATGCATTGCATAGGAGACCATCATCATGAAATACGGCCACTTTGACGACGCAGCCAAGGAGTATATCATTGAGACACCGGCCACACCGATACCTTGGATCAATTATCTTGGCAGCAAAGATTTTTTCAGCATAATATCTAACACGGGCGGTGGGTACTGCTTTTATAAAGATGCGAAGCTTCGCCGAATCACTCGCTACCGTTACAACAATGTGCCGTATGATCAGGATGGCCGCCATTATTATATTAAGGAAGCCGATAACGTATGGAACCCCGGTTTTTTGCCGACCAAAACACCGCTCGACAGCTATAAATGCCGCCATGGCTTGAATTATACCGTGTTCGAAAGCTCGAAGAACGCTCTGGAATCAACGCTCACCTGTTTTGTGCCGCTTAATGACACCTGCGAAATCAATATGCTCACGCTGAAAAACGCCGACGCGGCACCAAAAACGGTTCAGGTTTACAGTGCGATTGAATGGTGCCTTTGGGATACCACGGACGATTCCCAAAATTTTCAGCGCAATTTGAGCATCGGGGAAGTCGAAATAGACGGCAGCACACTCTACCATAAAACCGAATACCGCGAGCGCCGCGATCATTATGCTTTTTACACCGTCAACACCCCTGCCGACGGGTTTGATACGGACAGAGACACATTTATCGGTAAATTCAGATCCTGGGAAGCGCCACAGATGGTGCAGTCGGGGCAAAGCGGCAACAGCGTCGCCAGCGGATGGTCGCCCATTGCGAGCCACCGAATCGATTTCACCCTTGCGCCCGGTGAAGAAAAAACCTTTGTCTATATGATCGGCTATATCGAAAACAAGTTTGAAGAGAAATGGGAAAGCAAAGGCATTATCAACAAGACCAAAGCCAAGACGCTGATACAAAAGTATCAGAGCACAGCGGCCGTTGAAGCCGCTCTTGACGCGCTCAAAGCAGAATGGGCCGAGCTGCTGGGCCGCTTCTCCCTGTCCAGCGGTAACGATAAGCTCAACCGCATGGTCAACATTTGGAACCAATACCAGTGCATGATCACGTTTAATATGAGCCGCAGCGCGAGCTATTTTGAAAGCGGTGTCGGCCGCGGCATGGGTTTTCGTGACAGCTGTCAGGATCTTCTCGGGTTTGTCCATCTCGTCCCCGACCGCGCTCGCGCACGTATTCTCGATATCGCCGCGGTCCAGTTTGAGGACGGCAGCACATACCATCAGTATCAACCGCTTACCAAGCGCGGCAATACCGACGTGGGTACCGGCTTTAACGATGACCCGCTTTGGCTTGTCGCCTGCACAGCCGCATACATTCGCGAAACTGGCGATGTCGGCATTTTAAACGAACTGGTTCCGTTTGACAACAAGGCCGGCAGTGAAAAGCCGCTTTTCGAGCATCTGCGCCGCAGCATCAATTATACGGTAACGCACAAGGGGCCGCATGGTCTGCCGCTCATCGGCCGTGCCGATTGGAACGACTGCCTGAACCTGAACTGTTTTTCGGAAAAACCGGGAGAAAGCTTTCAGACTGTCGCGAATTTTGAGAGCGGCAAGGCTGAAAGTGTGTTGATTGCGGGGATATTCGCCAAGTACGGCCTTGAATATGCGGACCTTTGCCGTCACTATGGATCTGCAGAAGAGGCCGCGGCTGTGGAAAAAGAAGTGGAAATCATCAAACAAGCCGTTCTCAAAAACGGCTGGGACGGCGAATGGTTCATACGCGCTTATGACGCATTTGAGAACAAAGTGGGCAGCCAAGAATGCGAGGAAGGCCAGATCTTTATCGAGCCCCAGGGCTTCTGCGTGATGGCCGGCATCGGTGTCGAGGAAGGGCTGGCAGACCGCGCAATGAAGTCCGTCAGAGAACGGTTGCTTAACGACTTTGGCATCGAACTGTTAAACCCCTGTTATTCCGAATACCATAAGGAGCTCGGTGAAATCACGAGCTATCCCGAATCTTATAAAGAAAACGGTTCTGTTTTCTGCCACAACAATCCGTGGGTCACGATTGCGGAAGCGAGCCTAGGGCATGCCGAAGAAGCCTTTGACATTTACAGACGTTCCTGCCCCGCCTATGTGGAGGAATTCAGCGAAATTCACAGAACCGAGCCGTATGTGTACAGCCAGATGATTGCGGGACGTTTTGCCCCCCGTTACGGCGAAGCCAAAAACAGCTGGCTGACCGGCACCGCCGCGTGGTCCTTCGTTTGTGTGAGTCAGGCGCTGCTCGGCATCACACCGCATTACGACGGCCTCATGATCAATCCGTGTGTGCCCACCGAGCTGAAAAGCTATACGATAAAAAGGCTGTTCCGCGGCGCGCAATATGTCATCACCGTGCATAACGACGGCAGAGCGAAACGTGAGATGACTGTGGACGGCAAAGCTGTAAATGGCAATATCATTCCGTTTGCGGCCGGAAAAAAAGAATATCAGGTTGAGGTATTTATCTGATGTCTTTCCCGAAAGATTTTATTTGGGGTGCCGCCAGCTCCGCTTATCAAACAGAGGGTGCCATAAGCGAGGATGGCAAGGGGATGAGCATATGGGATGATTTTTGCCGCAAGCCGGGCGTGATTGCCGACGGCTCAAGCGGCGACATCGCCTGCGACGCTTATCACCGCTTCGCCGAAGATATTTCGCTAATGAAACAAATGGGCATCAAGGCCTACCGATTTTCTCTGTGCTGGCCGCGCATACTGCCCGAAGGCCGCGGCGCGGTTAACGAGAAAGGGCTCGCCTTTTACGACGCCCTTGTGGATATGCTGATCGAGAATGGCATCGAGCCGATGATCACGCTGTATCACTGGGATATGCCGATGCCGCTCCATGAGCAGGGCGGCTGGCTCAACCGGAATATTATCGATGCGTTCGAAGAATTTTCGGTGCTGGTTGCACGGCACTTTTCGGATCGGGTTAAAACATTTATACCGCTCAACGAACCGCAGTGTTTCGTCAGTCTCGGCTACGAGCGCGGTCTGCATGCGCCGGGGCTTCGTCTTGGCCTCAAGGATATTTTCAAAGGCATCCACCATTCGCTGCTCGCACAAGGGCTTTCCATCAAGGCGCTGCGCGAGAACAGCCCGGCGGATGTCAGGATCGGCGTCGCCTCTACAGGGCGCCTTTGTTACCCTAAAAACGAGACTCCGCAGGGTATCGCCGCGGCGGAAGAATCGTCCTTCATTATATCGGGCTTTGACTGGTTGTTTTCGCATAATCTGTTCCTCGATCCGCTGATGTTTGGACGCTATCCCAACTGTGATATCGACGGTTTTAGCGAACTTGCGGCATCCGTCAGCGAGCAGGATTGGCAGATCATCAAACAGAAAGTCGATTTTATCGGCTTAAACGTTTACAACGGCAAGGAGATTGATGACGCCAGTGCGGAGGTAAAAAAGACGCCCGGCTTTCCGCGCACGGCGTTAAAATGGCCCGTTACGCCCAGAGTGATGCGCTTTGGCATGCGTTTTATTTATAACCGCTACGGGCTGCCTCTCATGATCACGGAGAATGGGCAGTCATGCAACGACCGTGTGTTTTTGGACGGGAAGGTGCACGACGCCGACCGTATTGATTTCCTTCATGGCTATTTATCCGAGCTTAAAAAAGCCTGCGCCGACGGTGTGCCCGTTTTAGGCTACCTTCACTGGAGCCTCACGGACAATTTTGAATGGCACAACGGCTACGACGAACGATTCGGGCTCATTTATATCAACTATGTTACGCAGCAGCGCATTCTCAAGGATTCCGCGCATTGGTATGCGCAAACCATCTCCTGCAACGGAGATACCCTTTAGTGCCAGGCCGTAGGCTGCTTCGCGGCAGTCTGCGTTTTCTTATCACCTAAGATTCATCTTTTTTTCTTCCTCTCATTTGTTTTTTGGCATTAGTCAGTTGACTTGTGCCGAATTTTGTTCTAATATATGCGCACACACTATATTCATTATGCATATAGCTGAATTGTATATAAGGAGTTTTTTATGCCGCAAAAAAGCTGTCATCCCATGCACCGGTTTATGGAGGTTTGCCTGCTGGTTCTGCTATCAAGCGAAAGCACCGAATGCCATGGCTATTCTCTGGCCGAAAAGCTCAAGAACTTCGGTTTCACCGAGGAAGAGCTCAACATCAGCACGCTTTATCGCACGCTGCGCCACATGGAACAAAACGAATGGGTGCGCTCTCATTGGGAAAGCGGCGGGCAAGGGCCTCAGCGGCGCGTGTACAGCATCACGGCGCAAGGCCGCAATGCGCTTGACGAATGGGTGCAGGTACTGCGCAGGCGGCGCGAACGTATCGGTTTGCTGCTTGATGCGTATGCGCTGCTGAAGAAATGATCATTTAACATAAAGGAGTATACAGCATGGGAATTGATACGATTGTCTTCTATTCTCTGGCCGTGGGATTATCGGTTGTGTCTCTCGTTAAAAGCCGGGAGAAAACAAAAAAAGCGTTCATAAAGGCATGGCGTGCTTTTGAAAATATTCTTCCGCAGCTGATCGGCATTATGATACTCGTCGGGCTCGTGCTTGCGCTGCTCGACCCCGCCACGATTGGTGCGATTATCGGCGCACAGTCCGGGTGGCTCGGTGTCGCGCTGGCATCCGCAGCGGGGGCCGTTACGCTGATGCCCGGTTTTGTGGCCTTCCCCACCGCTGCGCTGCTGCTGGCGGGCGGCGCGGGTTATATGCAGATTGGTGCGTTTGTGTCCTCGCTGATGATGGTCGGCATGGTGACACTGCCTGTTGAATTCAAATATTTCGGCAAAAAGACGGCACTGCTGCGCAACGCATTCGCGTTTGTGTTCGCATTCGCTGTCGCGTTTGTGATCGGAAAGGTGATGGGTGAAATATGAAAAAGACCGGCATTCAAAAAGTGCTCAGGCGGTATGCTTTTTCTCTGCTGATGGCGGCGGGCCTTGCCGCGCTTGTGATTTTCTGGCCCGGTGTGGGTACCAAAGCGTTTGACGCCACCATCTCCGGTTTTAAGCAGATGCTTCTCGTGATCCCGCCCGTTTTTGTGCTGCTCGGGTTGCTTGATGTCTGGATTCCGCGAGAAACGATGGTGCGTTTTATGGGTGAAGGATCGGGGATTAAAGGTGCCGCGCTTGCGGTACTGCTCGGCAGCGCCGCCGCAGGGCCGCTCTATGCCGCGTTCCCGGTGGCGGGCGTGTTCATGAAAAAGGGCTCGTCGTTCACCAACGTGCTGCTGTTCCTCGGCGCATGGTCTACCACAAAGGTGCCGATGATACTGTTCGAGCTGGCGGCGATGGGCCCGGTGTTTACATTCACGCGCCTTGGCCTCAGCTTGATCGGCATCGTCGTCATCGCTGTCTCCATTAATAAGCTAATAGGCCGCGAAAAAATTGCGGCGATATATGAAAATGCGCGACGCTTATAGTCCTGTAATTTCTTTGCGAAAGCATTTTTTCTGTCATCCTGAGGAGCGAAGCGAGGAAGGATCTGTTACAAATTCTTTTCACTATGCCGTCATACGCGCTTCGGTTCCGCATGACAGAAACCATGGATTGACGTTTATTATGGTTCGTCAGCGCAGGATGGCTCTGACTGAGCATTGTGTAGTGACTGTGAGATAGTTGAGAATCTGTTTAAATCTTGATCCGCTAAGTCGTCGATTCGCTAGTCAAAGCGCAGTGTGCTCAATGAGTTGCGTAAAAATAGAAATGCCCGAAGCTTATAGCCCCGGGCATTTTCGTTTCAAGCAGTCCCCACCAATAATCAGCTTAACTGAAAGCTTATTGTTATTCGTTAACCGGAGGCTGAACCGGCGCAACCGAAGGTTTCTCTTTCACAAGCGCGAAGATGCCGCCCAGCGTGAACAGAATCATGGCCAGCCATCCCGTTATCAACAGGCTGATACCTGCCGCGATGATCATCAATACACCCCCTGTCACATTCTTTTTGTGAACTGTTAATCCGCCCACCAGCCCGAGCACACCGCATACAATCTGAACCACGCCCGCTACAATCATCACAATACCCCAAATATCGGCTGTGATATTAAAAAGCCCTGAGTACGCGCGATTAATTAAATCCGACAAAAAGCCTGTATCCGATTTCATGACAAAACCAACAATGATACTCGAAAGTGCGCCAAGCAGCGAAACAGCCCCGCCAATAATGCCAAACCCCATGCTTGCTTTTCTCACTTTTTAATCCTCCTATGCCTTAATGCAATCACAACATACTATTTATCACTTCTGAATACAATCACTGTCTCAATTGAAGCAATGACCTCAATTCATTACTGAGAGACTTAATTCATATTTGCTCAGCCTCATACTGCCAAAAAAATGCCCGAAGCATAATAGCCTCAGGCATCTTACGTTTCAAGCAGCCACCACCAATAATCAGCTTGACTGCAAGCTTATTGTCATTCGTTAACCGGAGGCTGAACCGGTGCAACCGGCGGTTTCTCTTTTACAAGCGCGAAGATACCGCCCAGCGTGAACAGAACCATTGAGATAAAGTTGCCCGAGATGATCAGGCTCACACCCGCTGCGACGATCATCAGCACGCCCGCCGTGACATTGTTCTTTTTCACCATGGTGCCGCCAATCAATCCCAACACGCCGCAGACCGCATTGAGTATGCCGACAACAATCACGATAATACCGACAAAATCAAACGACCAATCAAATAGTTGATCGCCAAAGAACGGAATATTGACATCAAACTGTCTGACAAAATCCCACATGCCGTCGTAATTGAATGACATCATCACGATTCCGCCAATCACACACAGCAGTGCCATTAATAACGACCATGCACCGCCGACGATACCCAAAACCGAACTTGCCTTTCTCATAAAACCCTCCCGCCTGTTAAGGCTGATAAAAATATATAATAACAGGACTATTATATAATATATGGGTGAATATCACAACAAAGAACGTATTATTTTTCAGGCCGGTAACGTTTTTACAGCGCATTGTCCTGTTGTGTATTCTCTTTGACGATTCTGTTAAAGCCAAATCGCATCAAAGCTGCCAGCCTTCTGCCGAGCCATGCACGCAGCCCTTTCACCGGATAAAAGTAAGCGCCTCTTGCGCTATAATATTCATTATCTGCGGGACATTCTTTTTTGTATGATTCATACCGGCTCAATGATTTAAAGGCACCGAAATACGAAAAATCAACCAGCCCGGGCTTGTGCCGCGCGGTATTGCCCATGGCTGCGTAAAACGCTTTGGACGTCTTTTTCAGCCTCTTTGCCGCTTTTTTCTCAATCATCGGCATGGAAACGGGCGGCATCGGCACGCCGAGCTTCAGTGATTTTTTTGCGCCCGCCGCCAGCAGCGCCAGCTGCCCGAGCGCCTGTTTCATGCCCACCACACCGCCGACTGTTGACACGGCCATAAAAGCCTGGTCAAAAAAGCAAGGACGGTGCAGCGTGTAGGCAAAACGGTCGATGAAATTTTTCATCAGCGCGGGTACACCCATCGCATATGTCGGCGCGGCCAAGATGATACCGTCTGCTGCTGTCATCTTATTGTATATCATGTCGCGGTCGTCTTTGAGCGGGCATTTATCCGCGCCGCCCGCAAAGCAGCCAAAGCACCCTTTGCACATCTCAAGGTGGCAGTCACCCAAAAACAGATACTCAAAATCGATGCTGCCGTCTATGCGCAAAAGCTCATCTTTTACGCGTTCAACCGCTTTGAGTGTGTGGCCCTTCTTTCGGGGGCTGCCCATAATCGCGAGAACTTTCATGGCTTTATTCTCCTTGTTTTAAAATATGCCGCACAAAAAAGTCGTTATGTTGTTTCATCTTTTCGTCTATCACGGCTAGGCTCGGCTCTGTGTGCAAGAAGTTTTGTTCGAAATATAGATACACGATATATGCGCAGTATTCTTCCGCAATCACACGCGCATCAATATCGCGGATCAGCCCTTGGTCTTTCATCATTTCAAGCACGTATATTGTTGCCTGAACCGGCTTTACGATCATCTCCTCAACCAGAAACGCTCTGGCCGAGCTGCTGTGAAGTTGTTCCATTGTGATGATTTTAGCAATTTTGAGTACCGTCGGCTCCCACATGATCTCTTTAAACTGTTCGTAAGCCAACGTGAAATATTCTCTTAAAGATTTGAATTCGGGGACATCAAGCTCCGTCTGCCTCAATTTATCACGAAATAAAGCAAATATGCTTTCCAATAAAGCCTCCTTGCTTTCATAGTGCTTATAGAGTGAGCTCGCTTTTATGCCCACTTCCCCTGCAATCTGGCGCATGGTGACTTCTTTGAATCCATACTGCGAGAACAAATCAATAGAGATATCGAGAATTCTCTGTCTCGTGCTTTGCATGTCTGGCCTCCGGCTAACATTTGTTACCCAGATTATAAGCTAACGAGTGTTAGCTGTCAATATGCAATAAATTAATTCACCATCTCAACGAAAATACATTGACAAACAATTCACAATCTTTTATAATCATATTGTGAAATGATTCACAATATCCAGGTTGATGTGAAAAAGCCTCTATCTGTCATACGAGGGGGCCGCGTGATATAAAGACCCCCGCTGTACATACTAAGTCTATGGGCTTTACGCCGAGAAACGCGCTATTCTCACGCATGATCGCATTGACACCCGGAGACAAACAGCGGAGCAGCTTTATATAGCAAAGTGTTTGAGAATTATGGCGGCATCATGCCACCCACGATTTACGGCTTTAAACCCTTAACAGGGTTTATATAAAATTTTCGACAGGAGAATAGAGTCATGGAGAAAAAGACGGAAGATATGACCGTTATCATTAACGACCTCGTTAAGAACGCCAACGGCGCCTTGAAGGCCTATATGGCGATGGATCAAAGCCAAGTTGACGGCATGGTGCATGCTATGACGCTGGCTGGTCTAGACAACCACATGCGTCTGGCCAAAATGGCTGTGGAGGAAACGGGGCGCGGTGTTTTTGAAGACAAAGTCATTAAAAACATTTTCGCAACCGAATATATCTGGCACAGCATCAAAGATCAGAAAACCGTCGGCATTGTGGACGAAAGTGAGCTCGAGGGGTATGTGGAGGTTGCGGAGCCGGTCGGTATTATCGCGGGTGTCACGCCCGTTACCAACCCGACATCCACCACAATGTTTAAGGCGCTGATTGCCGCCAAAACCCGCAACCCGATTATATTTGCATTTCATCCGTCTGCGCAAAAATGCTCGCTCGAGGCAGCAAAGGTGCTGCGCGACGCCGCGGAAAAGCACGGCGGTCCCAAAGACTTAATCCAGTGGATCGAAACACCGTCTATTGAGGCGACCAATGCGCTGATGAATCATCCGAGCGTTTCTTTGATACTCGCGACGGGCGGCTCAGGCATGGTCAGGAGTGCTTACAGCGCAGGCAAACCGGCGCTGGGCGTCGGCCCCGGCAATGTGCCGTGTTACATCCACAAGGATGTGGACATCGAGCGCGCTTGCACCGATCTCATCATTTCCAAAACATTTGACAACGGCATGATCTGCGCGTCCGAGCAGGCCGCGATTGTGCATAAGGATATCGCGCCCGCGTTCGAAACCATCATGAAGCGCCTCGGCTGTGTGTTCCTCGGCGAGGACGATACGGCTAAGCTCACCAGCTATGTGATCAACACGGCGAAAATGGCTGTGAATCCCGAGGTGGTCGGTAAATCGGCCACGTGGATTGCTGAAAAAGCGGGCATAAAAGTACCTAAGGATACAAAAATACTGCTGGCCAAGCTCCCCAAACCCGATGTTGCGTATCCTCTCTCTCTCGAGAAGCTCTCCCCCGTGCTCGCGTATTTTATTGCAAAGGATGAAAAGCAGGGCTTTGAATACGCCAACAAGATGCTGGAGCTCGGCGGCCTTGGGCACAGCGCCGTCATTCATGCCAGCGACGAAGCCTTAACCGTTGCGTTCGGCGAAGCGATGAAGGTGGGCCGCGTGATCGTCAACTCCCCCTCATCTCAGGGCGCTATCGGCGACATCTACAACACGAACACCCCGTCTCTGACGCTCGGATGCGGCAGCTTTGGACGCAACTCAACCACGTCCAACATTTCGTCGATCAATCTGCTGAACAAAAAGCGTATTGCGCAGAGGAGGGTGAACATGCAGTGGTTTAAAATTCCGCCGAAGATTTATTTTGAGAACAATTCCGTGCAGTACCTCGCATCAATGCCGGGCATCAGCCGTGCGTTTATCGTGACTGACCCGATGATGGTGAAGCTCGGGTATATCGACAAAGTGCTTCATTATTTAAGAAAGCGCGAGGTGTACTGCCACAGCGAGATATTCGCGGATGTGGAACCCGATCCGTCGGTAGATACCATTATGCGTGGTGTGGATGCGATGAACCGATTTAACCCGGACGTGATTATCGCACTCGGCGGCGGCAGCGCGATTGACGCGGCGAAAGGCATGTGGCTGTTCTATGAGCATCCCGATACCGATTTTGAAGGCCTTCGGCTCAAGTTCCTCGATATCCGCAAGCGCGCGTTCCTGTTTCCGAACCTCGGCAAAAAGGCGCAGCTCGTCGCGATACCGACCACATCGGGCACAGGCTCCGAAGTTACATCGTTCTCGGTGATTACCGATAAGAAAAACGGCAACGTGAAATACCCGCTTGCCGACTACGAACTCACACCGGATGTGGCGATTATTGACCCGCAGTTTGTGCGTACAATGCCCAAATCCATCACGGCAGACACCGGCATGGACGTGCTGACTCACGCGATTGAGGCGTATGTCTCGATACTCGCGTCTGACTATACCAATGGCCTCGCGATGAAGGCGATAGAGCTTGTGTTCAAATACCTGCGCCGCTCATACAACGACCCCGAGGATTTTGTGGCACGTGAAAAGATGCACAACGCATCGTGCATCGCGGGTATGGCGTTTACAAACGCGTTCCTTGGTATCAACCATTCGCTCGCGCATAAGCTGGGCGGCGAATACCATATTCCGCACGGCCGCGCCAACGCGCTGCTGCTCCCGCACGTGATTGCGTACAACGCGCAGACGCCGACCAAGTTCGCGATATTCCCGAAGTACGGCAAGTTCGTCGCGGATGAGCGCTACGCGCAGATATCGCGGTATCTCGGGTTCGGCGGCACCACGAAGGAAGAGCAGATCGCCAATCTCATCAAAGAAGTCAGGACCCTGATGAAGGACCTTGGTATACCGATGACGATTGCGGAAACAGGCGTGAATGAGAAGGAATTCCTTTCGAAGCTTGATGCTCTCTCGGAACGCGCGTTTGAAGATCAATGCACCACGGCGAATCCGCGCTACCCGCTCGTGACTGAGCTTGCGGAGATCTACAAAAAAGCGTACTACGGAAAATAGTTTAATCCCCCCTCTTATTCCTCCTAAGAAAAGCGGTTCGGGATCTATATTCACAAAGAGGCTGTCCAGATGGGCAGTCTCTTTATTTTGCGAGAGCGAACCGCTGTGACGGCACGGCTTCTTATTTGAATCAGATAGCGGTGTATTGCTATGGAAAGTACTAAATCGGTCTCCAGTCCACTACGTAGAGAGGAGAGAGGCGACGACGACGCAACGGAATAGTATCTGCTGCAGATTCTCATCCATTACGTAGCCATTCGCCATGCTCATTCACGACGACAGCGGGTAGAATGACCTTGGCGGTTACTTTCCGTTCACTGTATTGGTGTGAGAAGGCATCAAGATTCTGAGAGAAGTGTCTGCACCTTCTTCTATCAGTAATGGGTGTTTGTCAACAGACAGCGCTTCATTTATTCAATTTACAGGACGGGTCTATCCATTCACATTTAAAGTCATAAAGGGTATAATAATGGCATTGATTGGTTTCATCCGACTACGCATATAGCAAGGAGCCTCATTAAAGTGGAATGTATCACGACGGAACGGTTGAATATCAGACGGTTTTCCCCGGACGATTGGCAGGATTTATATGAATACCTGTCGAATCCGCGCGTGGTCTTTTATGAGCCGTATGATGTGTTCTCACCGGAGGCCTGCAAGCAGGAGGCCATCAACCGCGCCCATAACGAATCATTTTGGGCGATCTGTTTAAAAAACAACAAGCTGATCGGCAATCTATACTTGGAAAAACAGGATTTTGACACATGGGAACTCGGTTATGTGTTTCACGAAGGCTACCAGCATAACGGCTATGCCACTGAAAGTGCGAAAGCGTTGATTCGCTATGCCTTTAAAGAATTGGGAGCGAGACGCGTCGTGGCCATGTGCAATCCAGAAAACGCGCCATCGTGGAAACTGCTCGAGCGGCTGAAGATGAGACGTGAAGGCCACTTGCTCAAGAATATCTATTTTAAGAAAGATGATAACAATCAGCCGATTTGGCTGGATACGTTCATCTATGCGCTGCTGCGGGAGGAATGGCAGGAATAAAATCTTTATTATTTTTACATAAAAGCGGCATTTTAATGCAGACATCGTGCCGCTTGTCTATTTCAAAAACATACCGCTTATCAAATAATCAAACGTCAGCTGATACCTAGTTAAGCATCTCTATAGCTATCTGATAAATGCTTGGGACATTAGATATGACACTTTTTCAGCAGCCTTGGATCTTGTTTTTCCCTTTTTCAGCCTGCCTATATACGCTGATGGCTGATCGCTCTGCATTTTGATGCTGTAAACCCATAATAACTGCTGACACAGCAAAAAGACGGCTGCCTACGCCGCCTTTTTACCTCTATGTCAACGAGCCGCCAGTTCGCGCACCGCGCGAACCAGCGCGTCGATATCCTCATAGGTGTTGTAAAGCCCGAGCGACGCACGCGCCGCGCTTTTTAGGCCGTAGTGCGCAAGCGCGGGCTGCGCGCAGTGATGCCCCGCACGTATCGCGATGCCGCGGTTATTGAGCTGCTGCGCAATCGTCATCGGCTCTGCCGTGTCCATCACAAACGCTGCCACACTCATTTTGCTCATCGATGTGCCGATCAGCGTCACGCCCGGTATGCGCGAGAGGCCTTCCATCATGTATTGCGTGAGCATGCGCTCAAACGCTTCAATCCTCTGCATACCCACTTCACTCAGGTAATCAATCGCCGCGCCGAGCCCCACCGCGTCCGCGATATTGCCCGTGCCCGCCTCAAACTTCGCGGGCAGCGGCTGATACTGCGTCTGCTCAAAGCTCACGTTTTGTATCATGCCCCCGCCGCTTTGGTACGGCGGCATATTTTCGAGCAGCGCTTTTTTGCCGTACAGCACGCCGATGCCCGTCGGCGCGTACACCTTATGCCCCGAAAACACGTAGAAATCCGCGTCCATCTCCTGTACGTTAACCGGCATATGCGGCGCGGCCTGTGCCCCGTCCACGAGTATCAGCGCGCCATGCCGGTGCGCCATATCTGCAAGCTGCCTCACCGGGTTTACCGTCCCCAGCACGTTTGACACATGGGACACGCAGACGAGCTTCGTCCTCGGAGTGAAAAGCTGCTCGAACGCAAAGGCTTTCAAATCGCCTTTCATGTCCATCGGCGCGGCTTTGATGACCGCGCCCGTCTTCTCTGCCACGCGCTGCCAAGGCACAATATTCGAGTGGTGCTCCATTTCGGTTAATATGATCTCATCGCCCGGCATTAAATTGGCCATTCCCCAGCTGGCCGCCACGAGATTGATGCCCTCGGTCGCGCCGCGCACGAATATGATCTCCTCGTTAGACGACGCGCCGATGAAGCCGCGCACCTTGCTGCGCGCGTCCTCATAGCACATCGTTGCCTGCTGCGCGAGCGTATGGGCCCCACGGTGCACATTGGAATTGCACGCACTGTAATACCGGCTCACTGCGTCAATCACACACTGCGGCTTTTGCGTTGTCGCCGCGTTATCGAGCCATACGAGCGGCTTGCCGTTCACCTTGCTCCTTAATATGGGGAAATCATCACGCACATACAGCGCCGTATGAGAGTGGGCATTTTTCGCCGCCGGAGCGCCCATGTGCTGCCGCATAAAGTAATACGGCAGTTCCGCCGGCATTTCAGGCTGATTTCTTTGTGCATCACTGCGATAAAAGCGATTCGCCAAATCGGCAAGCTCTGTCTGCCGCTGTGATTCCATTTCTCTGCCAAACCATGGCGTATTATTTGTAATCATAGTAGTTTCCCACCTCGACATTCTCGAGAACACCCAAAGCGTCGTCCGCGAGCACAGCGATAGAGAAATAAAGGCTTAATATATACGAGGCAATGCCCCGGTTGTCGATGCCGCCAAGCCTCATCGAAAGGCTGGGCACATGTGTCTCGTCGGGTATTCCCGGCTGATGCAGTCCCACAACGCCCTGCTCCTTTTCGCCCACGCGAAGCAGCAGGATGTTCGTGTGCCCGCCCTGTGTGCTCGTATGAGCACGGTTTCCCACGAGCAGCTTATCACACGGCACAAGCGGCACGCCGCGCCATGTGATGAAAGGAGACCCAAAGATATTCACCGCGACAGGCGGCACACCGCGCCGCGTGCATTCCCGTCCGAACGCCGCAATTGCGCGCGGATGCGCAAGGAAAAACGCGGGCTTTTTCCAAACCTTCGCAAGCAGCTCATCGAGATCATCCGGCATGGGTGCGCCGCGCCTTGCCTTCACGCACATATCGGGCGACGCCGCATTGAGCAGGCCGAATTCCGGATTGTTGATCATCTCCCACTCCTGCCGTTCCTTCATCGCTTCAATCGTCAAGCGCATCTGTTCCTGTTTCTGGTCGATGGGGCTGTTAAAAATATCTGTCACGTTGGTATTGAGCCTCAGTATCGTCTGGATCAGGCTGAGCATATATTCTTTTGGATCATCTTCGTAATCGGGGTATGTCTCGCTGATGCTGTCTTCATTGATCGGCCGGTGATTGGCTGCGATCATCTTTTCTCCGTATTCATTAACGGATTCGTGCATGTCCTGTCCCCTTTTGATGCGGTTCACGCGGTAAATGCCCGCTTCCACACCCACCCACGGCAGAAAATCCAAAAACCAGCGGGGTGTGATGCTGTCCATCATCGGCGGCGTTTTGGTTGTATTTGAAAGCCTTCGGGCGGCACTTGGGTACAAACTCATATGTGACATAGACGGGTCGTATTGATTCATGACTCCTCACCTTCTTCTATCGATAAAACCATAACGGTCTTCTTATACTATATGAATACGCCCTTTGCTCTGTGCCAGAGGGAAAAGTCAAACAATTTTGCGGAAAGGTCTTTCTTCTTTTGAATGCAGCACAAAGAAAGGCCCATCCATGCCATGTTGAAAGCAGCATGATCAAGGCGTCCGCCGGGCAAAATGGGCAGCACGATGGCATCGGTTTGACGCTGTGAGAATTGGTTATGCTTTTCACTGTTGACATCGTGATATTTGATAATTGCGTCTGCATAAAATAATATCAAAGCAGAGCGGCGATAAAGGTATTGTTATGGGGCGGGATGAAGAGAAGAAACAAAGAGAACGAACGACCGAAATAAAAAAAGAACAACCCAAACAAACGATCACGGCTTATATTGGCCTGCAGAATGAGCCGCTCGGCGCAGAACCTAATATTTCCATTTCCTTTCAAATCAGTCTGCGGCTCTTTTGTGTGGCTTTTGCCATATCCCGCATGGAGAAGGACAGCAACGAGCAAGGCACGCCCTCTCAGACTTAGCCGGCTCGTTGTAAAAAAAAGAAGGGTGAGAACCCTTCGTATGCAGGAATGTATCGGCCCGCCGTTGATGGCGAGCCTTGTGGGTGCCTTAAAAACCGCTAGCCTTAACGAAATGAGCCGCCTTAGCGTTGTTACCAACGACAGCCGCAGCCACCGCGCCAGCCGCAGCCACCGCCCCAGCCACCGCAGCCGCCGCCCCAGCCACCGCAACAGCCGCCCCAACGGTTCCCACCGCAGCAGCCCCAATTACACCGATTACACATCTTTCTCACCCCCCTAACCTATATATATTCGATAACCTGAATGTTGTCACAGTCTCACGATAAATCGCAGAAATAGACACTGCCGCGCATATTTTTGATCATTCATAGAAAAATAAGAAAAGATATATTGGGGAGAATGCCATGTTTCACATATCTTCGAAAAAAAAGCAGGACGCAGTAGATCGCGCCATTCAGGAAATAGATAAGGATCTGGAAGGTGCTGTGCTTTCACGTTCCCTTGATAAAAACATGGCCATGCTCAATGAGTTTTTTAAAGACGTCGACATCTTTAAAACAAAGCTGATTGCCATTGCCCACAACGAACAAGTTAGATTTGGGCTTGCTTATTGCTCCAGCGTTACCGACATTGCACTGTTGAGTGAGAATATTATTGAACCGCTCACAACGTATTCGGAATACCACGACAACGACATCCTGTCAGCCCTTATGAAACAGGTGATTCAGGTCGGTGACATTGAAAAATCAAGCCGTGTGGCCGATATCGTTGAAGCGATTTGCAGCGGAGATACAATTGTTTTTGCGGATGGTGAAGCCGAGGCTTTAATCGTCAGCACCAAGAGTTTTCCCACGCGTTCCATAACCGAGCCCGAAAACGAACGATCACTGAGCGGCCCGCGCGAAGGTTTTACCGAATCTATTCTGACGAATATCGCTATGCTGAGGCGCAGAGTTCACACCAATAAATTGAAGATAAAACTGATATCGCTTGGCAAAAGATCAAAAACAAAGGTCTGTATCTGCTATATTGATGGCCTGGTGCATAATAAGATTCTATCCGAATTGAATAAACGCCTTGAAAAAATAGACATCGACGCGGTGCTTGATACCAACTATATATCCGAATTGATCAAGGATAGCCGGATTTCACCTTTCCGCACCACCGGCAAAACCGAAAGGCCGGATACGGTCATCGCACGGCTGCTCGAAGGGCGCATCGCACTGATCGTGGACGGAAGCCCCACAGCGCTGACAGTGCCGTTTCTTTTTGTTGAAAATTTTCAAAGCAGCGAAGATTATTACATGAATTATTACTACGCATCGTTTTCCCGCATGCTGCGTATGTTCGGCTTTCTGCTTACGCTGATCGTCCCGGGTCTGTATATAGCGGTCGTCGCCTATCATCATGAGATGCTGCCCACACAGCTGCTGCTCAACATTGCCGCCGAACGCTCCGGAGTTCCGCTGCCCGCATCCGTTGAAGCTTTTGTGATGCTGATCGTGTTTGATATTTTGCGTGAAACGGGTGTCCGCATGCCGTCCAATATCGGCCAAGCGCTCAGCATTGTGGGCGCTCTTGTCATCGGGCAGTCCGCTGTTGAAGCCAGAATGGTCGCCGCGCCGATGATCATTATCGTGGCACTCACCGGCATTACGAATCTGCTTGTGCCGCGTTTAAGCGGTCCCGTGATTCTCATCCGATACTTTCTGCTTCTCGGTGCGTCGCTGTTTGGTTTTTATGGATTTGCGCTGGGAATTGCCGCTGGAATTATCCATATACTCAATTTGCGTTCTTTTGGCATACCGCAAATTACTGCCGCAGGAAATGTACGCTTCCAGGAGGTTAAGGATACCGCTTTCCGCGCTCCATGGTGGAAAATGCGGCTGCGTCCCAAGGGACTGGCTCGTGACAAAACACGTTTGAAAACGGGTGGAAATGATTCATGATCAGAAAATCTCTTTGTCTTTTTTTTATCATCGCAATCCTGATTTGCGGCGGCTGCTGGAACTACCAAGGGCTCGACCAAATGTCTATTGTTTCGGGATTCTCTATCGACATAGACAAAGAGACGGGGCTTTATAAGGTCTCATTCCAAATCGTTGATTTATCGGGGAACGTGAATGTGGAAGGCATTAATGCGAAAATACTGGAATCCGAAGGAAAGTCGCTTTTCGATGCCTGCAGAAATGCGAAGACAGCTATTTTGGGCAAGCTCTACTTTGGACATGCGCAGGTTGTGATCATCAGCGACGAAATTGCACGTGAAAAAGACTTAAGAGTTCTTCTCGACTGGATGCTGCACGATTCCGAAATGCGCGAGACATTAAAGGTTGTGGTCTCCACTGAACAAACGGCGAGTGATGTTTTGGAAAACGAAACCCTTGTTGGGCCAATCACCGCATTTGACATCAGCAAATATATTCAAGACGACAACAAGGTGACTCTATCGACATCGTACAAACAGCTTTATGAAATATACAACACGCTTGAAACCAAAGGGATTGACTTGACGCTCCCGGCGATATGCACGACAGAAACCGGCGGCAGAACAATTCCGAAATTATGCGGCACGGCGGTTTTTAAAGGAGAAAGACTGGCGGGCTATTTAAGCGTTGATGAATCGAAATATTTTCTTTTTGCTGTTGATCATGTGAAAGGCGGTCTGTTGACTTTCCCTGCCAGCGGTGAGGGCAGTGACAATATCACGCTCGAAATCAATGAGAGTAAAACAGACAGTTCGTATACATACAAAGACGGCAAACTTGTAATAAAGCTTGAACCCCAAACGGATGTCTTTTTGGCTGAATGTGAAATTCCTGTTGACGTTATGGACAAGCAGACGATAAAAGAACTTGAAAAAAACGCGGCTTTGGTGCTTGCGCAGCGAATGGTCCAAACCATTCAAAAAGTGCAATCAGAATTCGAAGCCGACATATTCGGCTTTGGCAGTTTGGTTTACAAATCGGACTATGCGCTATGGCAAAAGATCAGCAAGGACTGGGGTACAATTTTCAAAACGCTGGAGGTTCAGGTGAATGCCAAGGTGAACATTATCAGTTCCTCCTTAATAAAGGAATGAGAGGAGTCCTTCCATGCTGGTCGGTATGATCCTAGCCCTTTTTGCAGGAGTCGTGTTCATCGATTATATACCTAACAGGAAACGGCGAAAACGGAAGGAAAATATTTTCTATGGCGTCGTGTTGGCTGTCAGTTTCTGCATCCTGATGCTTTACGGGATGGGGCTTGTTCTTCCCAGCCCCACAACAGCGATAGAAGACGCCGTCAAGGCTATTGTTCCGGTTAAATAAAAAGAGGAGTACCCTATGCCAAAAGAAATGATATCTATGCGTCAGGCATTTTGTATCATCGTCGTCTTCATCTGGGGCAGCAGCATTGTCATGGGCATCAGTTCGGAAGCCGGCCAGGATTCTTGGTTTTCCCTGTTGATTGGCTTTATGCTTGCCATCCCCATCTTTTTGATATACAGCCGTGTAATGCGGCTCTATCCGGAAAAGAATATATTTGCCATTCTTCAAATTGTTTTCGGAAAAATAGCGGGCGGCATCATGATTCTGCTTATGAGTTGGTATGCGCTGCACCTTTGTTCCATTGTTCTGTGCAACTTCACACAGTTTATTGAGATCGTTGCAATGCCGGAAACACCGCAGCTGCCGCTGTTGATCTTGATGCTGGCGGTAACGACTTACCTCGCGATGAGCGGCGTGGAGACGTTAGGAAAGTGGTCAATCATCATCATGCCCATCGTCGCCGGCGTTGCTCTATTTACCGTCATCACAGCGCTGCATCATATGGATTTCTCCAATATATTGCCCGTCATGTCGCATGATTTCTCAACAATTACGAATGGGGCGCGCAAAGTTTTTTCCTTTCCTTTTGCGGAGACGGTGCTTTTTTTAGGCGTCGCGGATGTTGTAAAAAGGCAGACCAGCCCGTATAAGCTTTATATCTATGCCTCCGCTTTCGGAGCACTCATCCTTCTCATTGTGATGCTGCGCAACATTGAACTGCTTGGCCCATTGTCTCAGATCGAATATTTTCCGTCCTATATTGCTGCGCGCATCATCGATATCGGGGATGTGCTGACGCGTATTGAAGGCACCATATCGATGAATTTCATACTGACCGGCATCACCAAAATCACGCTTTGTCTGCTTGTTGCCTCCAAAGGCATTGCCCATCTGCTTGGCGTCTCCAACTACAGACAGGTCCTCATCCCGTTATCGGTTTTCGCTCTTGCGCTGAGCTCCACGCTGTATAACAGTGCCATGCAGATGTTCGGTTTCCTCAGCGTTTACACGTATTATGCGATGCCCTTTCAGGTGTTTATTCCTTTAGCGGTCTGGCTGTTCGCTGAAATTAAAACGAAAAGACAAAAAAAGCTGGCAGCACGGCGCTAAACCCATACTGCCAGCGTTGTGTTTTCCTCTATTTTACCTTTGCTGTGACACTTACCTCAATATTCCCGCGCGTCGCATTGGAATACGGGCACACTGTGTGCGCTTCTTTCACGATATCGGCGGCCGTCTCTAGGTCCGTACCGGCCAATGTCACCACGATATCGGCGGCAAGTGAATAACCGCCCGCATCATTGCGGCCGATCCCCACCGTCACCTCCACATCCGGCGGATCAAGCGTGAGCTTGCGCACACGCAGCACATGCTGCACCGCGCTGCCAAAGCAGGCTGAATACCCTGCTGCAAACAGCTGCTCGGGGTTCACACCCTGCGGCTTGGTTCCACCCATTTCCCGCGGCGTTGCCATTTCAAAGCTTAAAGGACTGCCTTGTACCTTCACCTGCCCGTCACGGCCGCCAGTGGCCAGGGCTGTAGTGCTGTAAGAAATTTTCATGGTAACCTCCTTGTTATTAAATACGGTAGCGTGAAAGTGCGTTAGCCACCACATTCGAAAAGTTTTTGGAAGCACCCCAGTCAAAACGGAAGATACCTTCTCCGCCGCCCCCGCTGATTGAGTGGACACGTGTCCGTCCCGTCAAATCATCTATGACGACGGTCAGCGTCAAACGGTTGCCCGCGCGGTAATAATGTTTTTCATAAACGAGCACCACAAAACCGCCGCCCTGCGGCGCAGACACACCATAGTGGTCGATGCACTCTCCGGTAATGCTTCCTTTTACCACTGCCTCGTTGATCACATTGATTGTATTCTGTACATCCAGCGAAACAAAGAATGTATCGTCCCCCACCTTCAACCTCCGAAAAACGGAATGACTCCATTGATTAATGGATTATACCATATCCATCCGCTTTTCTCCAGAATGCAAACTGTGAAATAACAAGGAGTGCCGGTGTTTTCGTATTCTGCAGTGAGAAGATTTGAAATCGTACCGCTATTATAAGATTCAGTAAGAAAACATCGCCTCAATCTGTACAATGACGGCGTTTTTGCTCCTTCAGCGCCTGCAAAAAGAGGCTGACTTTTCATTACTCCGTACGGTCTTCGTCATATCCCATCAGCATTTGTGCTTCCGCCTGCGAAATCTGTTCACATTGGCCGGTTGTCTCGCCGTCCGTCTCGTGAATACGGTCAGCCAGGATCTGGTTTCTGTCAACCTCCCACTTCCCCGTCGCGCTGTTAAAGATGTATGTGGTCTTGCCGTCATCCTTTGCCACCGTATCCAAATCGTGAAGCTTATAATAAACCGTCATTGCTCTTGTCCTTTTCCTTTTTTCAGCTATTGTGCCCCGGCCTGCATCCTTTCATGCATCGGTGAGTCATCGGCTGCTTGCCGAATAAACAGCCACCCGCGCACCGCCTTCGTTAATCACACGCTCAATCTTTTTAAGCGCCGACACCCTGAGCCTCCCACATGTGGCCACCGAGCAGTAAAGCCGCTGAGACGCGGCTTCCACACTGCGCGCCTCGAAATACCGCAGCCTGATATAGCCTGCTTCGGGCGCGGAAAGCCCTGCTTCCTCCACTGCCCGCTCGATATCCGCCAGCCTGCGTCGTTCATCTTTGAGCCGTTTTTCAATGCTGAGCATCTCGGCATAAAACTGATCCACAGCGATCACAGCGGCGCGTTCCACGGGGCTGCTGATGCTGCGATGTTTTATCTGTGTCTTCACATAGCCATCCGTCACAGGCAGGCTGTCAAGACTATGCTCATAGGCTTGGCGCGCCGCCGTTAAATCCATCATCAGCCGTCCGATGCTGCGTGTGGCATACCAATAATCTTTTAAAAACCTTTCAGCGTCTATCATTTGCCGCTTCCCCTTTCTAAAGCCATTGTCCAGGCCCGGCTAAGCGCTTTTTAGAAAGCGTTTCAAACTCGCGCCACGCAAACCTGCCCGAACATTCCAAACAGATATCTTTTTCTTCGTAAACGTAATACAAATATCCATGCCGGATATCACCGCCGCAATAATCACATCTCAGCACCACAGGCGGTTCTGCCGTTTCTCCCGCAAATCTGTCGTCAGTCATCTGTCGCTGTCCTCCGGCCTTGATTCATCTCATCCGCCTCGCCCATCGCAAGCTCCGTCAGAACCAATGCGGCAGTCGCAATTCTCCTGTCTTTGGTTTTGAGGTACGCTTCTTTTGTCAGTTTGATCGCTTCTGCCAGCGCATACAGTTTAAATGCAGACGTTTTATCAATATCGCTCATATCGCCCGCTCCTCACCTTTTTTTCCGCATAAAACAGACGGAACATGTCATTCTCGGAAATATTGAGAATCTTGGCAATGCGCAGCGCGACCTCAGGCGACGGGCATCGCACGCCGCTTTCAATATCCGAATAATACCCTTGAGATATGCCGGCACACCGTGATATCTTGGTTTGTGTAAAGTTCGCTTCTTCACGAAGCATCGCCAGCCCAATTCGCATAACTTGACCTCCAAAATAGCTTTTAGCTATAATTTAGCCAAAATTAGGGATAATGTCAATAGCTTTAAGCTATACTATACAAATCTATCGCTTAGAGCTATAATTGCAATAACAGTGAGCTATTATATCCAAAGGAGATAACGCAGATGAATGACCTTCCCGAAAGAATCAGTCAAAAGCGTAAGACACAGGGTTTCACACAGTCTCAGCTTGCCAAACGCGTCGGCATTACCCAGGCCTTTCTTGCCGAGATTGAAAAGGGCCGCAAGCGACCCTCACTTGAGGTTCTGGAAAAACTGTGCGATGCGCTTCGGTGCTCTGCCGACTATCTGCTTGGTATTACGCCAAACCGTCAATCCATGGTCCTGCAGGAATGTGAGCCTGAGCCGACTCTGTTAAGCCGGGGAATCACAACGGAAATGCTTGACGAAATCGCTGCCCGCAATATCAGCCCCGACGAGTTCAGGCTGGCAATCAAGCTGGCACAAACCATGAAAGAGGACGGCAAATCATAAACCGCATCATGTTATCATCTTTGACCTCACCACGGCTCCTTATTTCTCTAATCAATCGAACGTTTGTTCTCATTTTAGCATATATGTGTCCATTTTTTAGGATAGTTAAAGGGAGCTTAAAATCTAAAAATGAAAAGGCAAACGCAAAGATCACCCCACATTTACCCTTGCAAACATGCACTGGACACCATCTCACATTGGCCCGCTATCAAACAGTTGACATCAGCTGGCCGTAACCGCATTAAACGCTCATGTAAATAATGATTAAATAAAGAAAGATGAATGGGTGAGCAGATTTCGTATTTTGAGATGGGAGTAATTGACGAATTGCGGCGCTGTCTTGAGATGTCAGCAAAACAGCAAAACGCGAAACAAAAACGTCGATACAGTGTTTTGAGTTATCAACGGATCTCTGCTCGCTTATCATAGATCATGTATAACTGCGCATAAAATTTGAAATAGAGTTCGTGTGACAGGCACTTAACTTGCCGCCATATTCTGCGAATGGTATAATGAGCTATCAATCAATTTTAGAAATTTGAGGTGACTACGCCATGTTTAACCGTGCCGAGATTAAACAAAACGCCAAAGCCGCTTTCCAAGCCCAATACGGTCTGTCCGTCGGCGTTTATGTGCTTTTCGCGATTGTCTCCGCCGTCGCGTCGGGCATCACCGCAGGGCTCGGGGCCTTGTTGATAATGCCGCCGCTGATGGTGGGTTACAGTTCTTTTGCCATGCGTATTTACAAGCGGGAAACCGCCGATGTCGGTGATATGTTTACAGACGGGTTTACAGATTACGGGCGCAACCTTGGCGGCATGCTTTGGATGGAGCTTTTTGTCTTTCTGTGGTCGCTGCTGTTTGTGATTCCCGGCATAGTGAAGGCGCTGGCTTATTCGATGACGCCCTACATCCTTGCCGATTGCCCGAATGTGCGCCCCACAGACGCGATTAAGCTCTCCATGCGCATGACGCTCGGGCACAAAGGCGGCATTTTCGTCATGCTGCTCAGCTTCCTCGGGTGGGCCATTCTCTCAGCGCTCACAGCCGGCATACTGCAGATTGTTTACGTTGGGCCATATATCAGCACAAGCTTCGCCGGCCTTTACGTCGATCTCAAAGCGAAGGCCTTAAGCAGCGGCATCATTAAACCGGAAGAGCTGGCTTAAAACAGAATCAGGGACAATATTGGCCCGAAAAACATCCCATATGCAAGTAAAAGCCGGAAGATCTCTTCCGGCTTTTCGCATGTTGCAAACGCTGCCATCAAGCCGTGTCTGCAAGCAGCTTCGAACTCAGAATACTCACAGTCTAAAAACAATTGGCAAGAGATGCTTTCAGCTTCGATGTCACGCCGCTCTGTCTTTTGCCATGACAAGAAACGATGTAGTCAATGAACACCAAAAAGAAGTCATCCGCCGATACAAGCCATCCGCCCAGCGGCTTCGCTTTCGTTTCCGCGGGAGGCTGCACCGATGCAATTCGTTTCCGGCATTATGATCTTTTCAGGCTGACGCCCGTCATGGCTTTAAATTGCGCCGCTGTGATCAGCCTTTTTAAATAAAGGTTATATGCCTGCTTAAAAATGTCCTGCTGCTCATCGTCGTGCATCTTCTGCGCTTTCAGATCATAATCGGCCTGCCATTGGTTCTGCCTGATCAGCGCATCGCTGAGCGACGCCGCGTTCTTAGCCTCAATGCCTGCCATGTCCGCATCGTACTTTGTGGCGAGATTCGCGAGCGCCAGATTCACGTGATCCGTATAATCCTGCTGCTGCCGCGACGCGTCACCGAGTGTCTCCAGCAATGCCGCCGCGTTGCGCTGCTGCAAGGTCTGCGATGCGCCGCCCTCTCCTGACAACCCCATGTTGGCCACATTCTCGCGCCGTGTGCGCTCCGCGAGCGCGTTGTTCACATAGGCTTCGTTTTTAAGCTGCTGGTACTGCGCCGCAGCTTCGGTCATTTGCTTTTCATATGCTGCAGAATTCTGGTCGTACCCGGCTTTCAGCTGGGCTTTCTGTGCGGCGAGGTCCTTGGCATACTGTTCCTCAATCTGCTTTGTGAGGTCCACCTACTTCCCCTCCCTTAAAGCCAGCAGCCGCGCTTCCAGCAAATTGCTCACATAGGCTGTCAGGTCATCCGCATTGCTGCTTAATACCTCGGCCGATCTTGCGGACAAATCACTTATGAACATATTCATCGCTTTTTCGGCCACCTCCCGCGCTTCATCCGCGCTCAGTTTCCCATCCATGCTCTTGGCTTTCAGCCCGTCAACCAATGTGGCTTTCAGGCTGGCGACCACGTTATCTGCCACCGTTCTCGCCTCGTTCAGAGCCGTCAAAATTGCTTCATTTTCGGTTTTGCTCATCAGCCATGCAAATGCCGCCTTCACAAGCGGTATAATCACCACCGAAAACAAAAGACCCGCCGCCGCAATCACAATTTGTGTCCAATCCATATCTGTTCTCCTTTCCGGGCAGTATCACGCCCCAAAAAAGGCTACCGCCGGATATCTCTCAAGGCCGCTCAAAAGTCGCCCTTTGCCGCCCTGCCGCGTTTAAAAATGTCAACACTATCAAAGTTTAAAGAGAGTCGCCTATGGTTACCGCAATTTTGGAAACGTTCGAAAACGAATTCTAACTACCTTTCATGCAAACAGGGTTCCAATCACTTTTTGGTGATTAGAACCCTGCAATGATTACTTTAGTCTACTCTATTCCAACCATTGACATAGAGCCTTTATTTTCGCATAACACAGCGGCCGTTCTAGAAGCCCTCGGCTCCTACCTGTTCTCCGCTGATATTGCCGCCATCTTCAACCGCAAACGACAGCGTGTAGATATAACTTGAAGATAGTTTCGTCACGTCACTGCCGTTGTCAAAAAGCAGAACTTCATAATAACCCTCGTTACCGAACATATCCGTTTCTCCAAACCAATTATTCCCAACCGCCCTTTTGAAACGGTATGACCCCGACGGCAGTTTCACCTTAGCCTTTTGGCCCGCGCCAATAAACACTGTGGACACCAGCACATCATCGGATGTGTATATTTTCAAATAGACCGAACTGTCTGCACTCCCGTTTTTTATATTGATCGCGCATGATTTTTTTGCGTAATCGGGATTGCGGTACAATTCTCCGTTCTCCGGATTCGGCTGAATACAAGCCAGCGCACGCTCCGCCGCATCCGAGAAATCACCGAGAGCCATAAACTGCAGATAGGCACCGTAAAAATCGCCCGTGGTGGCCCACCAATCCGCCGTGTTATAATCAACATGATTCCCGCATTCGGCCGCCAGCTGCTCCGAATCCAAGTATGACCCCAGACTTTCAAATACCACTTTGGCTTCTTCGTAATCTGCCGAATTCATATAGCTCGTCGCGTAATCGTAATCCATTTGGTTCTGGCATTCCTGCGCCAGTGCCTCGGCATCTTCGAAGCTGCCGAGTGACAGAAAAATGTCTCTCGCCTGTTCGGATTCTCCGCTGTCTTTAAGCGATATGGCATTGTTATAATCAAGCTTATTCTGGCACTTCTGTGCCTGCTTGTCCGCGTCTTCATAATTTCCAAGCGCCGAGAACGCCGCCTTGGCTTCTTCATAACTGCCGCTGTCCATCAACTGATTTGCATTATAATAATCGCACGCCTGAATCATATCCTTGGCATCTTTATAACCGCCGAGATCCGCAAATACCGTCTTGGCCTCCTCGGCTTCACCTGAATCGAGCAAATCACTGGCTTTCTCATAGCGGCTGTTTAAATCTGCATTAATCAGCACCGGTACCAGCGCCCCGCACACCGCCAGAACGCATCCTGCAATAATCAGCACGGTTCTCAGCGTATGTTTTTTCTTCGGCACCATCTGCGCCTTGTGCCGAAATGCCCCTGGCTCCTCCTGCCCCGTCCCATTCATCACATCTGTTTTCGCCGGATTTTCCTGAACTGAAACGGGCATACCGCAATTCAGGCAAAAGCTCATGTTCTCAGTTAATTGCTGTCCGCATCGACGACAAAACATATGAGTCCTCCTATTGTCTTAATAATAACAGCGTGTGCTGTAAATATTGCAAAGGGAACAAACTGTTTAATTACGGTTTCACAGTGTGATGCTACCACAAAACGAGCTTTAATACTACATATTTTACTATTTTTCGGTGGATTATTCTATAATACCTATTATTATGTCAGTCGTTTTTTGTTTGAACATTTGAAGCACCCAAGCAGGTCAGAATTTTTCAGCTGACAGAGGAATGCTTTTTGCTCTGGGCTTATCAAGCGCCCAGTCACACACTAGCTGCGTCTTAAGCTGATTACGTCACCCTGGCGGATTTATATACGCAAAATCACATATAAAAAAAGGTGCTGTTGGGCACCTTTCTTTTTAAGCTCACTCTCACGGACTAACCGTTGCCAAGGGACTGACAGTACCGCCGGGCGATACGGATACACCCGGTGTACCGGTCACGTTCGGGGTCAGAATAGGTGTTGCCGATGCCGCCGGCTTTACTGTTGCGGATGGCTTCACTGTCGCTGTCGCTACCGGTTTAACCGTATTACCCGGGGATGTTGTCGTGTTGTTGTTTCTGTTTGTGCATCCCACGAGCACCGAACTAAACAGAACCACAACGATGATTGCAATCAACAGTTTTTTCATTAAATACGCCTCCTTTTGCATTTATTTTCTGCAAGCGGAGGCGACATTATCAATAAATAAAGTGGTAACTTTATCCAATAAATTCGCGCAGTATGCTCGTTTGCGGCACTATACCTTGGTCGCTGAAGCTTAAGAAATAATTGAGAAATTTAAGCAAGTCGAGCGCTTCGGGGTAATGCGGCATATCCGGTGTGAACTGCCGCAGGTCACTGTAGGCATGTTTTTTAAGCATCAACGGCTCATAAAACAAAGCCGAATTGAACATCACATCCGCCGTATGCTGGTATGGAAGTATATATTTAAACTCGCCGCGCCGCACACTGTCCCAAATGGCAAACGTCTGCGCGAATGAATACGCACGCGTGCGTTTGTCTCGCACGAGCCGCCGCAGCAACCGCAGGTCTTCGGGCATTACAACGTTGTGGCTGTCGATATTGAGCGTCGTCAGCGGCGAAATGAAAATCTTGAACTTTTTATCCGCGGAAATCGTTTGTGTGAGCGCATTGTTAAGCCCATGAATCCCTTCAATCACCAAAATATCATCGTCAATGCGCATCGGGACCGACTCCCGGGACCGCGCGCCCGCGACAAAATCAAAACGCGGCATCTGCGCTTCTTTTCCTGCCAGCAGCAGTTCTAGATCTTCGCCGAGTTTCTGCGTATCAAGCGCCTCAATGCATTCGAAATCGGGCTTGCCCTTCTCATCAAGCGGAATGTCTTCCCTGCTTTTATAATAATCGTCCACCGATATGGGGCGGCAGCGCCTGCCGAGCGCTTTGAGCTGCACGGATAGCCGCGATGCGAACGTGGTTTTGCCGGAGGAAGACGGCCCGGCAACCAGCACTATGCGCACACTCTCTCTGCCGATGATCTGCCGCGCGATGTCATTAATCGCGCTCACGTGCATCGCTTCGTTCACGCGGATAAACTCGGCCATGCCGCCTTCGCGGAATATATTATTGATATCGGCCACGTTCGATACCGAGAGTTCCCGGCTCCAACGCTCAGACTGTTTAAAGACATCCGCGTACTTGGGCTGGTCGATAATCGATACCTCCGCCTCATGATACGGCGTCGGTATTTTTAAAATCATGCCATCTCCATATGAGAAAAGCCTGGCGTCCTTCAAACATCCCGCGCTCTTGGGCATAACGCCGTGAAAATAGTTATGCAGCCCGCCGTACTCGTAGAGCCGGTAATAGTCAAACGGCCGGTAACTCAACAGCTCCGCTTTATCATCAAGCCCTTCATCAAGCATAATCTTCTTCGCTTCGTCCACGCGCATCAGGTGCAGCACAAATTCTTCATCCGCCGCGATCAGCTCATCCATACGCTGGCTCAACGCATCGATATCCTGCCCGTTAAGCGGCTCCATCTCGCAGTAAATACCACCGCACAGCATGTATTCCACTTTAAATTTTCGGTCAGCAAACAGGTCCCGCACCGCGCGGTACAGAACAAATGTCGCGCCCCGCAGAAACACACGCGAGGCCTGCTCGCTTTCGTACGGCGATAAAAACCTGACCTCCGCTTCCTGCTCAACCGCGTCCGCAAGAGACACAATACGCCCGTTCATCAGCGCGCAGACAGCGCCGCCGAATCCCAAATCCGCCGCAAGCTGCCACAGACGTGCGCCTTCTTTAAAAGGCGTTTCTCTTCGTTTTTCATCTTCAACAATATTGCAGATGTTTTTCATATGTGCCTCCCTTTTTGCCCCTTGCTGTTAAGTATACTGTGCGAGGCACGTTTTGCCAATAACCTGTGCGGGTTTATCAAAAGTATTGCGCTTTCTTCCAAAATCTTTGATATAATAAAGATGATTAACCAATGAAAGGAGATCAGTTATGATAAAAACAGTCAAGTCGGAGAGTGTGGCACATACGGAGGTATGTGGTCAATAAACTGATTTGTCATGCCTCCAAAGCGTATTCAAACAATATTGGAGGAATATGAAATGCAAACACTTAAACATTACGGCCTGACACCGTTTTTTTCGGCGCAGGCAGCTTTATACCCGGATGAAACAATCGGACGTGTGATTTCGCAGGGCAGAGATATCTTCAAGGTGATCACCGAAGATGCTGAATTTTTTGCAGAGGTATCAGGTAAATGCCGCAGTCTTGGCACTTTCCCTGCCGTCGGCGATTTTGTGATGCTGGATCGAGCCAGCGGCGAAAACGGGCACGGCCAGATTCAGCATGTGTTGGCGCGAAAAAGCGTATTTGAACGCAAAGCGGCCGGCCAGAAGAGCGGCACGCAGGTTGTCGCGGCGAATATCGACATCGTTTTCATCTGTTCGTCGCTTAACAACGATTTCAATCTGCGTCGGCTGGAACGTTATCTTTCCATCGCGTGGAACAGCGGCGCACTGCCCGTGGTGGTGCTCACCAAGTCAGACATCTGTGACGATACGGACGAAAAACTGGCAGAGGCTTCTGACGTTGCCATCGGCGCGGATGTGCTTGTGACGTCCAGCTTTATTGATGACACGCTGGTAAAGCTGCGGGCGTACCTGAAGGAGGATGTAACCGCCGCCTTTATCGGGTCCTCGGGCGTCGGCAAATCCACGCTGATCAATGCGCTTGCCGGAGATAGTCTGCTCAAAACCGCGGCCATCCGGGAGGACGATGACAAGGGGCGGCATACCACCACAAGGCGCGAACTGATTGCGCTGCCTCAGGGCGGCGTCGTGATCGACACCCCGGGTATGCGGGAGATCGGCCTCGATTCGGCGGACTTGGCCAAAGCCTTTTCGGATATCGATGCGCTCGCGGCGCAATGCCGTTTTCGGGACTGCACGCACAAGGCCGAGCCGGGGTGCGCGGTGCGCGCGGCAGTGGAGAGCGGTGCGCTCGGCGATAACCGGCTGGAAAGCTATCTCAAGCTCAAAAAAGAAGCCCGGTACGACGGTCTCAATTCGCGGCAGATCGAAAAGGAAAAAATCACCGAGATGTTTTCGGATTTCGGCGGCATCAAGAACGCGCGAAAGTTTGCCAAAGAAAAAAACAAGCATTAAGCGATACCCATGCACTTCCCCGGGCGGCCACAGCCCGGGGAAAGCTGCTGACAAAGCAGCCGGTAATATTGTTATGGAAAGCAACTTTTTCAGTCATCCAGTCCACTACGTAGTGGACTGTAATCTTTAACAAATTCAATTTCACTTCGTGGTCACTGCGCCAGTGAAAAAACAACCGCAGCCGTCACTTTGAGCTGTTGCTAAACCGCAAGATGATCCCGAAGAAGCACGGTCGGAACAAGAATTCCATCGCCAACATGATAAACATCGGCATTCCTCCGGTGCGCTACTCTTCACGATGTCGAGACGTGCATAACGGACTTTTTTCAAATTTTTGCTGTTTGGTGCAGCCCGGTGTTTTTTTATTTCCTGTGCGATTTGCTTTGACTTGACTACGGATCTATTATAAAATCTAGATATTGGTATCACATGGCATTTTGGAGGTAATCGGTGAGCAAACCCGTTCGCATCATATTGATTATAGTTCTTTGCATCACGGCTGCCGTTGTCATCTACGTGGCAGCAAACCCCGCCAATCAGAAACAGGCGGGGGAAGATCCGTCTGCAAGCGCCTCCGCAGCAGCCGCCGAAAGCACCGATTCGGTGCCATCGGCAACACCGTCTCCCACGCCCGAACCCACGCAGGTTCCCGAGCCTGAGCCGCTCGCGCTTATAAAGCAGCCGCTCACCTTCGCGCAGCTTGCGCCCACCACCACAATGGCGTTTGAGGAGCTTGTCGGCGATAACGACGTGTACGACGAAAATGAGCTGCCGCCGTTCCCTTCAGGAGATACCTATAAACTCGTCATCAACATTTATCATCAGTTCGCCACGGTCTATAAAAAAGACGCAAACGGGGAATACACCGTTCCCGTGCGTTATATCGTTGTGAGCTCGGGCGCGCGCAAAACGCCCACGCCCATAGGCACATTCGAGATGGGCACCAGCTCGGTGCGCTTTGGCAAATTTCAGACCTACGGTGTATACGGCCAGTACTGGCGGCAGATTGTTCGCAGTATATTCTGCCATTCGCTGATATACGAATCGAGAAATCCGCGCAGCTATACCCAATCGTACAACGAGCTCGGCAAGCGTGCCTCTCACGGATGCGTGCGCATGCTCGTGCCGGATGCGCGCTGGATTTATTATAACCTCGGCCCCGGCACCGTCTGCGAGATTATACAGGGCGATAAGAACGATGCCGAAGCTGCCGCGATCAAAGCGCAGCTGATCCGTGCCCCAAAGCCGTCGAAGCGCCCGAACTTAACGCCGGGCAGCTATGCCGTTACCGAAGCATGGGCAGGCTGGCAGGGCAATGCGCGCGCGCAGTATGAAGCCTATCTTGCATCGCTGCAACCGCCTGAGGCAGACAGCGCAGCTGGCGCGGAAGACGGCGACGCATAATTTTAACGATAAACGCAAAAGGACGGCTCTCCGTCCTTTTTTGATTGTCTTGTTATGTTTTGCAGGGAGCGACCTCCGGGGTGTTCCGATCTGATTTATGTCGCTCAAAACACACGGGCTATCAATGATCGCCCCTACGATACGTGGCATAAGTGTCTTCCGAGCGTTTCTTTTTAGAGACCACACCTTTTGTATACGCTTTTGTAGGGAACGACCTCCGCCTGTGCCCCGTAGGGGTATGTCGTTCCATCCTGCTTCGTTCATATGAAACACACGGGCGATGCAGAGATCGTTCCATACGATTCGTGCCATTTTGATCAAACTCATTTGTGCATTCAGCCCACGACAATTTGATACGATGATGTAGGGAACGACCTCCCGGGCGTTCCGTTCTGTCTTACTAAGCATGTTAATTTGTCCAATTCCTTTGCAGAGATATTGTAAAGCAGGCACCCTTGCCTCCCTCAGTGAGGGAGGTGGCAATTGGCGGATGAAATCCGGCAAATTGACGGAGGGAGTCTTCATTCTCAATTACAGCGTTCCAATCCACACTACGATTCAAATGTATCAATATGGGGTTCGGCCGTTTCGCTCTGTTTCATTTTTATAAAACACACGGGCGATCACTGATCGCCCCTACGAAACGCGTCAACGAACGAGTATCTGACGTAAGTGTGATCGTTAATTTGTCCAACTTTCTTTGCAGAGGGAGGTGGCAGTTGGCGAAAGTATTTCGACAATTGACGGAGGGAGTCTTCATTCTCTTTTACAGCGTCACAAACGTTGGCTCATGTCCCGTATACGGCAGAAACTTACTCAGCAGGGCATCCATACGAAGCCTCAGGCTCGCTGTATTCACGCACGGATGGCAGCCGACATACTCTTCGGCAAGCAAATCACGGTCAATCAGCAGCGACACCTCATGGTTGGTATCATTCATAAGCCCCATCACGCTTACCGATCCCGGCGTAATGTCAAGCAGCCGCTCCATATCCGCTGCGCCCGCAAACGAGAGTCGCGTGGACTGCACCTGCGCGGAAACCTCCCCGGCGCGGTAGCGCTTCTCACCCGGCATCATCAGCATATAAAACCGTGTTTTTCTCACGTTGTTCAAAAAGAGATTCTTGCATATATGAATATCCAGCAGTGCCTCTACTGCCGCGCAGTCGTCCACCGTCGCCGTCGCGCCATGGTCAAGCCGCACATACGAAATACCGAGGCTTTCCAGCAGCGCATACGTCCTCATCTCATTTTGCAGCCGTCCTTCACCCGAGGGCGGTGTCTCATACATGCGCGGGTCTATCCATATCTGTCCCATGTGATTTCCCCTTCATTTAAAAAGCGGCCCCGCTTTGCACCCACGCGCCGCTGATCTATTATACTATCGTGACCAGCCGACGGCATGCGATGGCATAGCACGTTGCGATTGCTGATGATTTTATCGAGAGCGGCGTTGAGGCCAAGGCCTGCCTATCCATTTTGCATACACTGCGCATCAATAATCATTTGTTTTCAGCCGCAACTAAAAATCTATCACATATTTTGTATGTCAGCCATATAGATAAACCATTTCATGAAATATCTAACCAAATCGTCAATTGATAGCGGTTTATTATCAACTATTTATTGCCGATTTATTTAATTTGCATGTGCATACCATTTCATTAAGACAGCAGCCGATGAGCCACTGGAGCAGTCACCGATAGGTGATTGGGGGATGGAACATGACTTAAAATCAATCACACACACCGGCATATTGTGCCGCCTTGCTCATATGATCACCCCGAAGAGGGTGGACTGAGAGTCTTTATCGTACGAGCAGCCCGATGGGCCGCTTCTCGCGACGAGGCAATAAGCAAAATTTCCTGTTTATTTGCGGCATCTCATAGTATAATGAGTTCATAAAGCATGCTTTTGCTTTGGAGGCACACATGAGTTCATGCGTACTTTTTTCATCCGTTAAGTTCAGCAAATACGATCCGGACGAGACGCTTCCGGTTCGCTTCGGGCGGCTGATCGATCGTCTCGATTTGAAAGACACTGTGGCTGGCAAGTGGACGGCTGTTAAAATGCACCTCGGCCGTGAGATTGGCTACACAACGATTCATCCGCTGTTTGTCCGCATGCTGATTGAAAAGCTCAAATCTTACGGAGCGCGTCCTTTTATCACCGACCAGATTGTGGATGGAGCCCGTTTGAGAGGCTATACGGAAGACCTGCTCGGCGCGCCGATCGTTCCCGTGTGCGGCACGATGGGCCGTTATGTTTATGAAAAAGAGGTCGATTTTCGCACGTTTAAGAATGTGGATATCGGCGGAAATATTCATGACGCCGATGTGATGATTGACCTTAGCCATGTGAAGGGACATGGGGCCTGCGGATACGGCGGCGCGTGCAAGAACATAGCCATGGGCTGCGTCACCGACAGAACGCGGCATCAAATCCATGCGCTTGAAGGCGGGCTTGTGTGGGATCAGCCGCTTTGCACGCATTGCGAAGCCTGTATCACGAGCTGCAACCACAGCGCAAACAGCTTCAGCGAAGAGGGCAAATACACCGTCTTCTATCACAACTGCACCACCTGCCAGCACTGTGTGAAGGTGTGCCCGACCGGTGCCATCTCGCTTGACGCGCACAACTATACCGATTTCCAAACGGGCATGGCGCTCTGCACCAAAGCCGTGCTGGATACGTTTGAGCCCGGCCATGTGTTTTACATCAACTTTTTAACAAATATCACGGCTATCTGCGACTGCTGGGGCATCTCTACCCCCGCGCTCGTTCCCGATATCGGTGTGATGGCGAGTACAGACATCGTCGCCATCGAGCGGGCCTGTCTTGACGCGATCACCATGGACAAGTTTAACCCTGACGGTATGCCGCAGGGAATCACGTTGGGAGACCACGGGCACCTCTTTGAGCGTCTGCACGGTAAAAACCCGTATATACAGCTCGACGAGCTGGAAAGATTGGGCCTTGGAACACAGGATTATCAACTCACCGAGGTGAAATAATCACGGATTATCGCTGAAAACCGGTTATAATGGCTGTCAATAGGAAAAACACGCCAGATATACCATAGAATGCGACGTAATCTTTACGATATTGTTACAAAAGTATTGCGAAGAGCTGCCTTTTCTGATAAAATAATGATAACGTATTGATAAAGAGGCGGATTTGTCCGTTACCTAAGATCAATAAAATGAAGATTAAGGGGCGAACGAATGAAAAAGCACAGAAAAAAGACGACATTCAATTTAACCCGGATGGCAAAACGGCTGCTGTTAAGGCTGCGCCGCAGAACCGCACAAGTGTCTCAAAACATGCCGGTCAGCCGCGTGGTCCGTCAAACCGGGGCACCTGCCGAATTGCATAGATCATCGCGCAGGCGTTTTGTTCGGGTGAAAAACATGCGCAAACTCATCGCCGCCGCCGGGGCTGTTGCGGTGGTTGCGGTCACGCTGGTGCTCGTCACATCATTGGGTGCTCCGAAGCCCGCCATATCCGGCGATGACCTTTTGGCCGCCGCTGATGATCTCCCAGCTGTCAACGAACTGGCTGCCGCCAATGTTGAACCCATCCCCACCACATTGCCCGAATCCAAGGTGACGCTGGCCATGCCGGTGTTTGAAGCCGTCAACATTACGGAAGGCGTAGAAGCCACCGTGGTGACCGATATTCAGACGCGCCTCATGGAGCTTGATTATCTCGACGAGGACGAGCCGGGCACTGTGTATGAAGAAACAACCAAAACAGCGATTCAGCATTTTCAGACGCAGCACGCGCTGCCCGTCACAGGCACTGTGGATCAGGCTACCTATGACCTGCTGATGTCGGATCAAGCCCAATATTACACGATCACGATCGGTGCGGAAGACACGGATGTGGGCGAACTGCAGCAGCGTCTTTACGAGCTTGGTTATATTGACAAAGTCACCAACTATTTCGGCACAGATACGGAAAGCGCGGTGAAGAAATTCCAGAAGCTCAACGGCCTCTCCGAAGACGGCAAGGTAGGCAAGAACTCGCGGGAAATGCTCTACTCGGAAGATGCCAAGCCCAATATGTATTCCTACGGCGAGCAGAGCCCCGAGATACTCAACTATCAGCAGCGTTTGAAAGCGCTCGGGTATCTCACAACCGAGCCGGACGGTACGTTCGGCGAAGATACCAAAGTCGCGGTGCGCCGTTTTCAGGAAAGCAACGGCCTCATCGCAGACGGCTATATCGGGCCTTCCACCAGGGACGCGCTGATGTCCGCCGAGGCGCAGGGCAACGCGCTGACCATCGGCGCGAAGGGTGATGACGTGACGCGCGTTCAGAATAGGCTTAAAGATCTCGGCTATATGAAGAAGGCCACCGGTTATTACGGCGAAGACACGGAAACGGCCGTGCGCAGCTTCCAAAAAACCAACGGCTTAACCGTGGATGGCAAGATCGGCCGGCATAGTATGAACACGCTGTTCTCTGACAGCGCCAAAAAGTATAAAAAGCCTGCCAGTTCGTCCAATAACGGTGGTTCATCTAATAACGGCGGCTCGTCGAACAGCGGCGGCTCAAGTAACGAGGGTGGTTCGTCGGCGAACGTCACGGGTGCCAATGTGGATTCGTTCATCTCCGTAGCCGAGTCCAAAATCGGTAAAAAATACGTGCGCGGTGCCAAAGGCCCCAATTCGTTCGACTGCTCGGGTTTTGTATACTGGTGTCTCAATCAGGTGGGTGTCAAGCAAGGCTATATGACATCCGCAGGATGGAAGAACAGCTCAAAATACACCAAGATCGGCAGCATGGGCGACATGCAGCGCGGCGATATCATTGTATTTAAAGGCCATGTGGCCATTTACGCGGGCGGCGGTGTGATGATCGATGCATCGTCAAGCAACGGCAAGGTCGTTAAGCGCTCGAGCACGGGTTCCTGGTGCCAGCGCAGCTTCATCTGTGCGTTCCGCGTGTTCTAAACCATCATGAAGGGATATTTTGATTCATGAAAAGATGTTTTATGCTGTTTCTCACGGTTTTGGTTTTACTGCTGAGCGCCTGCGGAAACGGCAATCAGTCGCCGCCGCCCGGTGAATCGGAAACGGCGCCAAGCGAAAGCCCATCCCCCACAGCCACACCGACGCCCGATTTTGCGGGTACGGATTTTTCAGGCCGCTGGTATGTGTCCGAAATTATCGATTCCAACGGTCTGCCTGTGAGTGACGCGGAAAAGCAGACCCTCGGTGCGGGATTCATACTGGAGCTGCTCGCCAACGGTACATACTTTGTGTATGGTGCCGACGGCAAGGTGTGGGGACAAGGAGCATACAGCGTGGTGATGAATCAGCTTACATTAACGGCGCAGAGCTTATCCACGGTTTACGAAATCGCCGATGCGGATACACTGCGTATCACCGAGCCGGACACGAGCATCACCGTGATGAAGCGTGAGGCGAAGGAACTGCCGGATGAAGGCGATGTGATTGAGGGCGAAGAAACCACCGGCGAAACGCCCGAAGGCGGTGATGTCATTGAGGGAGAGGCAGATTTACCGGATGACGCTGTGCCGCCCGATGCCACCCCCTCTGCGGAAACCAGTCCTTCACTCGCCCCATAGAATAAGCATGAAAAGAAGCGCACAGCGCTTCTTTTTAAATGCGATGAATCATGATATCGATGGAGCGTCACCGCCAGCGATGCAGCAGCAAGCATCAACAAAGTGAGGCTTCACTCAACCTCATATTTCAATTCCCCGTCACGGGGGTCATCTCTGCCGCTTCACTTTTTAGTAGAAAAAATGTAAAATATTTATGTATCACTTAGCACTCTATTTATTCTAAAACGTCTTATATGCAAGTAAAGGAAAAGGAGCCAAAATAATGAGAAATGCTTACTATGAGCCCGATGCCGCATTCGATTCGCTCTTTCATGTGCTGGAAGAGCCCCTCCCGTCCTCGCCGATGACAGATCCGGCGTATTTTCTGAATGTGAATCAGGACGCGATTATGCGTGGCCTCAATGAATCACGGCGTGAACAGCGGCGTATTGCCATGACGCGCTATGCCGCGGCTTTTGGCGTATTCACAGCCATTGCCATGCTGCTGACATTCTCAAAGGAAGTCAGGGCATTTGCGCGCGAGGTGATCTATTCCGTCATCGAATGGTTCTCTCCTGAGAATAACGAATCCGGCGTATCTTTTGATATAGAAGGCAACGCCCACTCCGGAGCGCCCGGCGCCAGCGCTTTAAAACCCGGTGAAAAAGTGAGCTTTGAAGCTTTAAACGAAGCTGCCAAGCTCTACAGCCACAGCATATATGCCCTTGACAGCTCTACTTTCGCACTGACTGACGGATATATTCAAGACGATACCATCTGCATGAACTTTGATGCGGACGGAACAAGCGTGCAAATCATCGCCACGCCCATTGGCGGCAGCGGCAGCATAGGTTATTACTTCAACAACGGCAGCTTTGAGAAAACGGATGTGGCTTCACTCGGCACACTCTACTACGATCTCTCCGGAAGCACTCTATTCGGCGGCATCATGACAAGCGATACCAATCTCATTATCAGAGTGCCGGAAAACGCATCGGCCGAGCTGCTGGAGAAAATCGTCCGGTCTCTCATTCTGTATCGTTAGCCGCCGGGTTCAGCGTATGAAAAGCAGCTACGACTTATTTGCGTCCATATGGGAACAGCACCATATCCCATTGTATAAGTATCTGTATTCGCGCATGATGAATCAGTATGACGCGGAAGATGTTTTACAAACCACGGCGCTCAAAGCGGCGAGGAATTTTCATAAACTCAAAAACACAAAGGATGCCAAACAATGGCTTTTTTCCATTGCCACAAACGCAATGAACGACCATTTCAGAAGAAACAGCGCAAAGATATCCATCGAGCAGCTACCCGAAGTGATCTCGGCCGAAAACGTCAGCAGCTTCAGCGATTTAAAGTTCACGCTGCGTACCTATTTGGAAAAGCTGCCGGCTGAAAAGCAAAACCTATTTTATCTGTATATGCAAAAAACGCTGAATCTCAAAGAGATTGCCGGCGTGCTTGATATCGGCTACTCAACAGCGCGCAAATGGCTTCAGGAAATCAAGGATGAGCTCACGGAAGAGCTTTATGACAAAGCGCAATAATCATTGATATCTTCAGACATGAAAAGAAAGAGACCGGCTATGCCGGTCTCTCGCGTGTTGATACAGCCTGTTTGTGTTCAATCCTGCCTGTCTCGAAGCTGCCGCAAAGGAATATAGCACATCGCGGACAGAGGATCGGGACATATTGGATATTTCTTTATTAAAATCGTGGGCAACGGCTCCTTTCCGCTATCGTGGCCGGCTGATCTCCGGTAGTTGATTGAAGATGCTTCAGACACTTGAGCAACCGGCAAACCGGCCTTTTTAACCAGAGCCTTATGCGTACCAATACTCTTTGAAAATCAGGCTGTCGGGTCTCCATGCTGAGCCGGTTCCCACCTTTGTGCCCGAATTGTAGACGTCAAAAGCCTTGACAAGGTAATTCGTATGCACACGCAAGTTGAGCGACTGCCCGGCAGGCACCTCCGCCGAATGAGACCCCGATTTGTAATATGATGACGTTACCGAGAAACCGACGGCAGAGGAGACCATGCTGCTGGTGACCGAATAGGTGGATGAATATCCGGCTGAGCGTGTTTGTCCATATGATGCCGAAAGACTGTAAGGCCCATAATACCAATACGAATCATAATCGTCCGAATAATACCGATAGCCCGTCGTTCTCACGTTGGAGATGGTTATGCTGGCAACAGACATCGGAGCGGCGCTCGCTGTAAAAAACTCATCTTCAGAGGCCAGCTTGATTACTGTGGTTTTCACCGCAATAAGTTCCTGCCCATCCGGCGCTTCCAAGCCTTCCGCTGCCGCAATCTGCTTCAACACGTCGGGGTCCTTTTCGATGGTCTCTTTGACCTCGGAGACCGGCGCTTGCGTCTCCGTTTCTTCAGGCTTATCGGCTGCATAAGCGGTGCTCCCAAACGCCATTATGAGCAGAGCCGATAGAACAATGGCAGCTATTCTCTTTTTCATGGCATGTCCTCCTTGGTTTTTCTTATAAGACGTTTTGAAACCGCGAAAGTGCTACGATAATTCGATTATTTTGTCTGATTTTGTTGAAATAAAAACCCCGGAACATGCCGGGATTTCCAGACTGTCAGCCATAAGCTCATTATCGAACCAAGGGTTCGGGCAGCGTCACTCCGGAGAGCATTGCAGGCTCTCAGCCGTTTTCTATCCGGTCACGTATCAATAACGCCCTCTGTCACCCGGAAAGGTGATCAGATCAGAGAGGATGATGATATGAGGTTTCTGCGCTTAGATAGCTAGGAGACTTTGGTATTTTATCGATGATTTTCAAGTAAACTGTTCTTCACGCAAAATCTCTTATAATCTTGCTCCGCACTCGCCGCAGAACTTCACGCCGGGTTTCAATTCCGCGCCGCACTGGCTGCAGTGCGCGGCTTGTTCGAGCTTTGTGCCGCATTCGCTGCAAAACTTCACGCCGGGTTCATTCTCACAGCCGCAGCTTGAGCATGTTCTCGCCAAGCGATCGCGCTCGTCCTGCCTTTGCTTTTCTTCTGCCGCTTTTTTCGCCTCGTCCATCTCTGCCTGTTTCACGCCAAGCTGCTTATCGATCATTGCCAATTCATCAAAAAGAGCCGCATATTCAGAATAACCCCCCGATTTTTGGTGAGCATCATAAATCGCCTGACCGATCTTGGCCAACACGTCTTTTTTATTGTTTTTCAGTTCTGTCACATCGTTCTGTAAAAACAGGGCGTTGACTGAGGCATCTTTTTTCATCTCTTCACCCATTAATGGCTGCATGCCTTTTATGAATCCGCCAAGACCGCTTAAAAAATCGCTCATAATACCGTTTTTCCTTTCATGGATATATCTGATTATACTTTGCTTAATAACCTAAAATCAACAAAATTGTGTTAATGCATACATAACCATCTATTATATCCAAAACAGTTGTGATAGGCAGGCCGTTTCGTTATGAAAGGTACTTTGCCAGTAAAACCTTAATCCCCATGATTCTTATTATTGCAAAAGAGCATTATAGTTGTAATCCCTGAGATCAATAGATCCACCGATTTGTTTCGTAGAGACAGAAAACAAAATACACAAAGTTGAACACGGATGGAATCAGTCAGCCATCAGCGAACGAATATTGCTGGGGAATGAAAAAAGGACATAAAATAAAAAAACATTGACCGCAGACACGGAAAATGTTATATTATAATTTGCGGCTTTAAGTTAATATTTACCTTATTACACATATACTGTAGCATAAAATCAGCCGTTTGTCAATAGTTTTATTAAAAATATAGGAGAGCGAAGCATGGACAATCTCATACTGTCGGGTGCAAATCAAACAGCTGTCACTGAAATTCTTGCTTGCAACGAACTCACGGCTCGTTTCGGTATCACACTCACCGAACAGGACGCAAAAGCGCTTGTGCAAACGCGCTCTGCCGCGCTTAAAAACGCGGGCCGTGTGGAATTCGCGGGCGGCGCGCTGCCGGCCATTATCAACGTGTTTGCGGATTCACCTTACCTTGCGGACGATACGTACATGGATACGCTGCATACGCTCGTAGAGACATTCTACGAATACAAAACCGAAACCCTCGACACGATAGACGATGATGACCTGATCGCGCTGATGCGGCATCACTTCGACACCACCTGCCAAGGCTCAGCCGAGTGGCTTCGCGAGGATATCTTGAGCGCCATATCGCGACGCGTGCGTTTCGGTGAGGATTTGGGCGATGAATAAGCTCCGGACATACGGTGCGATCAACAAAAAAAGGCTCAGCAGCGCGCATTGGTTCCAATCGTTTCTTCGCGAAGCCGCATGCCAGAGCCTTTTGAGCGACGATGAATTGCGTTCGGTGCAGGAACAGCTGGTGCAGCTGATGGTATTCCTTGCCACGCGGTATACCGCGGGCGCGAGCACCTCAATCCGGGAGGAGACCGCGCAGAGCCTGATGGCCGGTGCGGTTTACAGCATAGGCCACACACTCAAAAAAAAGACGGCGGACGCGGCGCTGGATGAGCTGCGAAATCTTCCGCTGAAAACGCTGTATGAGCGCGGGCAGGCGGAGCTGCGTGCCCTGCTTGCCGCCGCCAAAGCGCAATATGCCGCGCTGCTTAAAAACGGCTTGCCGCTCGGCAGTGTCACATGGCAGAGCACGCTGCATACAGGGCTCGCCGAATTCTTTGCCGCGTATCACGTTTACGATGCCCCGCACGACTCACCCGGGCTCATCGACTACCCCACCGCGCTGCCGCTCGAAGGGGCGGGCGGCATAGAATACATCACACGGTATTTGCAGCGGCTGAGGCTGGAGGACGCCCTTATCCGCCGCTGGCCGCTTGACGACGTGAACGGCCTGATTCGCGCGGGCGGTGCGGATGAAGCCCCCGTCAACGTGTTCACACTCGTACTCACCAACGCGTTGGGGGCGGTGCTTTGCGGCCGTCGTCCCGTTACGCTGTCACTTTCGCAAGAAGACAGAGAACAATTGCGGGAAAAGCTGGCTTCAGTGCCTTTGCGCCGTGTGCTGCGCCATGTAGCCGATACGCTCTGCCAAATGATGAATATAAAAAACACGCAGCTTTGCCACTACATGTCGGACTCAGCCGCTTCGCTTGCGCCCGCAATCAAAAACGCGCTGGCCACCCATACGCTGCCGCGCGTGTTTTTGACGATCAAAGCCGCACCCAAAACCGTCTATTTTCATGATGCACCGCGCATGGATGATCAGACGTTTCGCGCGCTCGTGAATGAAATCATCGAATGTGACGATCCAAAGTCTCGTGCCGAACTCGTCAGAATGCACGCCGCTTCCGTCGCGGACCTTGCCGATCTATTTGAGGCAGGCTGTCTCACCGGCGCGGATATCAAAAATGTGCTGGGTGCGCTCGGCGACGAACCGCTCGCGGCGTTGCTTTGCATCTGCCGCGAAACCGCCTCCGATGCGCTGCACACGAGCGATGCCGAGCTTGCCTGGCGCTCAGCCATAAAAGCCTTCATTGATTCACTGGATGCGGAAAAACAGCGCCGCATCCGCGATATGGCACGCCACACCTCATTTGTATAAGCCTTAGTTCGCTGTCAGCGCATCATCAAAGAACGCCGTGACGCGCTGCTCATATTCGTCCGGATACAATGAAAGCCCCTGCGTATGCCCCGCACCGGGAACGACCCACAGCGTGCTCCGTCCCTTTGTTTTCTCGCTGAACATTGTATTAAAATTCACCTCGTCGTCCACATTCTCCGCCGCGATAAAGAGGAAGTGTGTATCCCCCGCTTTTTTGATAGATTCGGCGATTGTGGCCTCGGGCGGCTGCTGGCCAGTAAAGATGCCGGCCGAGAAATACATCACGCGCGTTGTCCAGTTTCTTATGATGCTCTGATTTAACGGCAGCGTCAGGTAATCGTCGAGTGTGTGGTGTGTGGCTCCCTCGGCAGCCACAGCCTTAATCTGCGGCAGCTCGCCGCACGCGCTTAACAGCACCTCACCGCCGAGCGAGAGGCCGAGCGCGCCGATGGTGCTGACACCGCTGCCGTCCAGATAATCGACCGCCGCCGCCACATCCTTGCCGCATTCCCATCCGAGCGCGTTGCCGCCGCCGCCGCTCGAGCCGTGCCCGCGCAGGCATAGCGCCAATACGCCATAGCCATGGCTTGCGAGCATATCCGCGTAGCCGCGCAGCGAATCGAGGCTGCCGTTGCTGCCGTGCACGAGGATAATGGCCGCGCCGTTTTGAGAGGGCGCATACCACGCGGAAAGCGCCACGTCGTCTGATGCCCTTAGCGTCACATTTTCAAATCCTTCGGGCGGTGACGGAGCTTTAGAAGTCTGTCGAAATGTTGTGACGATGCCCATGCCAAAGGGCATAAGCAAATACAGCAAAAAGATAAGGCCAAGCACAACAATGCCGATGATCTTTAAAAGCTTTTTGGGTTTTGTCATTTTTACCTCATAAATATATACAATAATATTCAAAATATAGCATATATCTATCTCATTGAGAATACCGATAATTATTCTAACGGATTAGTCAATCCAAGCACAAATATGAGAAGCTGACCGGGTGGCGGTAAGGCCGCGGCCTTTGACCCGAGGTTCTAAAGCGAATTGAAACGTTTCGATCGATTTTTGGGAATAGCTATCTTGGAAAAAAGAAAAAGCCGGCGGAAAATTCCGTCAGCTTTCTTCCGTGAATGGCGGTCAGCCGTTGAACTGCGACTTAACCTGATTCACTTCGCTGTCGTCTGCCATCGTCGCCGGCTGGTAAAAACCTTTTGACTGGGCGATCTGATACAGCTCATACTGCGACGTCTCGCAGCTGTTTCTGATCTGCTGAATAGCCTGTCTTAAATTCGGGTTTGAGCATTCCGAAATCACCGTGGCATAAGTGGTCAAGCTTCCCTTTACCGATGCGAGTGCATCATTAACCATTGCTTTCTCGGGCAAACCGCCGCCCATCGTTGTGTTGCTTCCCTGCATAATCCGATCACCCTCCTAACTTAAAAATGACAGCAGCTGCTGTTTGGTTTTCTGCGCATCCTGGGCAGACTTTTGAAAATACGATTTTACCTGCGGATCTGTAGACTGCTGAGCATACGTCTGCATTTTTTGAAATGCGGTTTCATGCGCGCCGATGAGATGCCTTAAGTTCTGCAGTTCCAATTTGTTGAGTTGTGACATAGAAGGACTCCTTTCATAGTATTCACAACTCTTAGTATTCGGCGGCGTGCGTTTTGCTATGCTGAAGGAAAAAAATAAAAATCGCATCGTGATGTGATCAAAAATGAGAAAAAACTTTTTTCGCGGACTTCCGGCGACCACCCTTTCAGTGTCGTCAGATGAGTAAGATGGGGCACAAAGCGCCTGTGGGTCGTGATCGAAGTCAATACATTTTCTCACCCGGTCACCTGTTGGTGACAGCTCCCGGTTCACTTCGAGATGTTGTCGGAGGGGCCACGGCAAGAGGTTCTTAAATACTCAATCCATCAATTGCTACGATAAAGATAATAAAAACGCTATCTGTTGCTCATACCGTTGATCAAAAAGATCAAAGCGACGAGGTTGCCTCCATTCTTCTTATGCTCTTAGCCATGGGATTCCTCTTGCGCTTGCGCTCCATCGGAATGACACTTACCATAACCGTGTTGCGTCATTCCGCTTTTTTGAGCATATCCGGCAGGCTGGCCTTTCCTTTTGTAAGGGATGCCGCCATTGCGGCGACGGCAAGGCCGCTCGAAATCAAAAATGTCAGTTGCAGCGCGTAAATAAAGGCTTCCTTCTGCGCAATCATCGCGCCAACCCCTTCGCCGGCCTGACCGGGCGCACGTCCCGCAAACAGCGTAAACAGCGCACTCGAGAGCCCGACGCCGATCACCATGCCGACATTGCGCGCGGTCGCGAGCATGCCAGATGCCACGCCGCGGCTGTCCGCAGGCACACTGCTCATCACCGCGCTGTTGTTGGGTGTTTGAAACAGCCCCGAACCAAAGCCCGTGACAGCCATGGCCATGATGATGTAACCGTTCGCCGTATCCGCCTCGATGCGGCTGAGTAAAAACAGCCCGACCGCCATTAAACCCATGCCAAAGGAGCTTAATAAACGCGTATCGGTACGGTCTGCAAAAATGCCCGAAACCGGCGCGATGACGAGCGCTGCCAGCGGCATCGGCATATAGAGCAAACCCGACATCGCGGGGCTGAAAAGGCGCACGGTCTGCAGATAAAACGGGACAAGAAACACCATCACATACTGCGCCATATAATTGAGCACAGCGGCGGTCAGGCTCGCCGAAAACACGCGAATGCGAAACATCTTCAGATTGAGTATCGGGTGTTTTGCGCGTTTTTCGAACCGGATGAACACGGCAGCCGTGAACAGACCGCCTGCCATCAGCAGCGCAAACGTGATGGTATCAATATTCGCACTGAGCTGGTCCAGCGCGAGCAGCAGCATAAAAAGTGACGCGAAGATCATCACACTGCCCGGGATGTCCATCATCACGGCGGGTTTATGCTTGTCCGCCGGGATAAAACGGACGGCGAGCGCGATGCCGATGATGCCGACGGGCACATTGATATAGAATATGCTCTGCCACCCCAGCACGCCGGTCAGCGCACCGCCCACAACGGGCCCTGTGGACAGCGCTATGGCCACGGCCATCGCGTTCACGCTGAAAGCGCGTCCGCGGCGCTCGGGCGGCACATTGTGCGTGATAATCGCCGAGTTTGTGGAAAACATCATGCCCGCGCCGAGTGCCTGCACCACGCGAAAACCGATCAGCATGCCGATGCTGCCCGAGAGTGAGCAAAGCGCCGAGCCAATTGTAAACACCGCAAAGCCCATGATGTAAAGCCGTTTCTGGCCGTAAAGGTCGCTCAAGCGGCCAAAGAACAGCAGCACACTGCTCACCACAATCAGGTAAGCGGTGACGACCCACTCTTCCGTCGCAAGCGGCACGTTAAAATGAGCCTGTATCACAGGGTTCGCAACATTGACGACGCTCGCATCGAGCGCCGACATGAACGTCCCGAGTGCCACAAAAAAGAGCATGAGCCCTGTTTTTTTCTTCATGGATATTTTCCCTTCACGTTCTTTTTCCAAACAATCACATTAAGCACATGCGCGAAATTTGTCAAGCCTGAAGCCTATCTATAGTATCTGACATCGCGTCGTATATGATGCGCTTGGCGCGCGTATGATTGTATAAATTGGGTATTCGTGCTACAATTGGTATCGACAAGAATCGAGGTGTTCACGTGCATCAAGACGGTTTAAACGGTGTTGAGCGGACAATGTTATTGCCATTCTGGGGGCGCTACTCGGAAAGCGTCAAGCCAAACGGCTTGATGAAGGATGAAATGTGCATTAAAATTGTTGAAGAAAACCAATTCGACTTTTCGGATATTACCAGGCAGCAGCACCAAATCAGCCGTCTTGCGTGGATTGCGCGCGCATGGACCACCGATTATGAATTAAAGCGCTTGGTTGAAAACGAATCCGAGGCCACTGTCGTATGCCTTGGCTGCGGGCTCGATACCGGGTTTTACCGCTGCGGGCATAACAACCTTTTCTGGTACGATATCGACCTGCCGAATGTGATCGCGCTACGTGAGCAGCTGATACCGCCGCATCCGCGCTGCCGGGCCATCGCGGGCTCGATACTCGATGAATCCACATTTCAAAGTATTGAGGTGAAAGGCCGCCTCGTTTTTATGATACAAAGCGTGCTGTGCTATCTTGATAAAGATGATGTGAAGCGCGTGTTTGCTCATATGGCACGGTTCGGGAAAGCCGCTGTGCTTTTTGATTATTACAGCCAAAAGGGCATTGATATCAGCAACCTGATCGTGCTGAAAAACATGCCGGGCGCGAAGATGATATGGCATGAGGAATCGATCGATGACGTTCGCGCGCTGCTCCCGCGTCTTGATATACGGGAAACATATCCGCTGTTTCAAAAGATCATGCCGAGATTAAGCCCCATGGAGACTGCGATGGCGGTGCAGGCGGATGCGCAGCACGTCATGACCATCGTTGTGGCGGAAATTGGGCAGTAAAGGGAGCAAAACGTTTATGCAAAGCACAGAAAAACAGGATATGATCAGCCAGCTTTTTAATGAGCAGCAGAATATCGCGCGCCTGAAAAAGCTATATGGCATGCTGGCCCACGCGGAAAACTACAGAAATATGCTTATCGGCAAGTGTGAAAGCTTGAAAGCGGCGCTCGAGAAGGAGAACGCCGACTTATTAAAGCTGGAAGGCAAAAGCTTTTCCACGTTGGCCTATTCTGTGCTCGGCACGCTCGATAAGCATATAGACAAAGAGAAGGGCGACGTGCTGGCCGTCAAGATGAAATACGATCAGGCTCAGAATGAATTGCAGTATATCAGCGGCCGCATTGCCAAGCTCACTGCCGAACGCGAATCGTTATCCGGCTGCCAGCAAAAGTACGATTCGCTTTTCGCGGCGAAGAGACAGATGCTGCTGGAACAAAGGAACGACGAGGCCGAACGCGTTCTTGAGCTTGAGAGGAGAATCGGCGAGGCAACCATCAGCCTCAAAGAAATCGGCGAAGCCAAAACCGAAGGAAACGCTGCCCGCGAGGCACTGGCCCAAGCACTCCAGGAACTGAACACCGCTGAAGATTACAGTGCTTGGGATATAGGCGGAGGCGGTATGCTCGCCAGCGCAATGAAGCATGAGTATATCGACGGCGCGTCACAGTATATGGCCGAGGCTCAAGTTTGCCTTGAACGCTTTAAAGAGGAACTGGGCGATGTTGACCTAAGTATCGATACGAACGATGGCCTTTATCTGACAGATGTGTTTTTCGATAACGTGATCACCGATTTGATCATACAATCCCGAATCAGTAAAACGAAGGACACCGTTGGTGAAGCCTTGGAGAAAGTGAAGCAGGCGCTTATCACGCTTGATTGGATAGAGAGCGAAAAGAAAAATGAATTCGACAGCACGAGCGAAATGCTCAATCAGGTAATTACATATGGCTGATATGATCAATCCGTGCGGATGCGATTGCGGCGGCTGCCCGCAATACAAAGAATCGTGCGGCGGCTGCGCCGAGATAAAAGAGTGTATTGGGCGCCGTATGTGGGCGGCGAGGTGTGCCCGATATACGGGTGCTGCGCGGGCAAGGGCTATGCGCACTGCGGTGCGTGCGAGGCACTCCCCTGCCGGATTTACTTTGAAACGCGCGACCCGAGTATGAGTGAAGCCGAGCATGAGGCGGGCGTTTATGAGAGAGCGGAAAGGTTGAGAGGGCTGTAAAAATACTGTTTGGATATGGAGGTTACTAATCATGAATCATAGAACCCAATATACTTCACTGGAAGCAGATAGTATTAGAGAATTGCTCACAAAATGCAGGAAAGGCGTTGGAACAAAAGAGCAAAAACCCTTTCGAGACACGCTTCGAAAAATGGGCTTTTATATAACAGATTATGATAAATCTCGTTTAGGATTCATTGCCAATGATTTTAATCAGTTGGTCGACAATGGCGCTATTTCAATAATAAAATAAATGTAATATCGTCTACGCAAGAATTTTTATTATCTTGTCATCCGAACAACGTTTATTTTAAGACGAAAACAAGGCCGGATTTCTCCGGCCTTGCTGTTTATCAAGTGAAATTGTCGCGTTATTCAGCCTTTTCAGCTTCCGCTTCTTCCTTCTTCTTGCCGCCAATGCTGAGCAGCAGATTGAGAAGTATACCGACAATCGCCGCACCCGCAATGCAGGGCACCTGGATGCCGAGGAACGGAATCATGCCGCCGAACTTGAACTGTCCGCCAACGCCGATGATCATAATCACGGCGATGACTGCAATGTTCTTCGCGCTGAACATATCCACCTTGCGGTCAATCATAATCGCAATACCCTGAGCGGCAATCGCGCCGAACAGGAAGATTTCGATACCGCCGATAACCGCCTGCGGAATTCCGTAAATCACGTTAACCAGCGGTGTGACGAACGACAGAGCCATCGCGATAATCGCCGCCGCAATCAGCACGGGCACCGAGAACACCTTCGTGATGGCCATCGCGCTGATGTTTTCGCCGTAGTTCGTGCCGGCCGGGCCGCCGAATGCGCTCGCCACGATATCGCCGACACCGTCGCCGATGAGGTTCTGACCGAGCCTGTTTCCGATGTCATAATCCGCTTTGCCTTTCTTGCGGGCAAGGTTATTCACATAAATATCAAGCTGGAACACATGCGCGGTCGATTCGGGAATTGTCGCAATCGCGATCGGCATAATCGCCGCGACAGCCTCCCACGATATGGTCGGCAGTGTGAAGTGCGGCACTGTGAGCACGCCGGGAATCACAGCCGCGCCTGACGCCGCCGCGTCGGGAAGCGTTCTGAAAATCGATGCATCCTTGGTCACAACCATCACGATGGCCGCCGTCGCGCAACCCACAAGCGGTCCAAACAGCAGAGGAAGCTGTCCCCAAACACCTTTCAAGTAAACGGAGAACAGTATTGTGGCCACCAGCGTCACAAGCGAAATCAGCCATACCCAGTCAGAGCCCGTCACACCGGCAACGCCCTGAGCCGGAGCCGCATCACCAAGTGCATTGGCAGCCAGCGTCAGGCCGATGACCATTGCGATCGGGCCTGTAATCGTGGGCGGCAGCACTTTTTCAATCGACTTTCTGCCAAACAGTTTCACGATGAAGCCGACTGCGATAGACACAAGGCCCGAGGCCATAATGCCGAACTGCACAGCCGAGATGGTGGCGTCAGGCAGAAGCTGCCCGAATTCGACGCCGCCTGTTAAACCTATGATAGCGGAAAGATAAGAAAAGCTGGAGCCGAAGTAGAGCGGAATTTTTCTGCCTGTGATGAGAATGAAGCAGAGTGTGGCAAGACCGCTCGCGAAGATAGTGGTGGAAAGATGGAACCCTGTTATGAGAGCCACAAGAATCGTAGCGGGGAACATCACAACAATCTGCTGCAAAGCATAGAGCAATAGCTTCCATACCGGCGGTCTCTCGTCTGGCAAGTAGCCAATTGTTTGCGGGGCTTTGTTCATATATATCCTCCTTTAATATGATGCTTTGATTAGTATTTCCTAAAGATTCCGGCCGGGATACCCCTTCTTCATATGTGCCGCCATCGGCAGCGCTTTGCTCAAGGCATAAAAAAAGCCTTGTCGTTTGGCAAGGCTTTGATCGCACACAAAAAAGTATACCTTGCCGGGCTCTCTGGACCGGATTAAAGGATTGTCCGTTTGTTTAAAAATATCACAAGCCATTGTGGATGTCCAGCGATTTTGCACAAAATATAAAATATTTTGGCGAAAAATAATTGTTTTGCAGACCCATTTTTTGTATGGTAATATGAGGGCAAATCTTAACCGCCTTTTTGCTTTGATGTGTGCGAAAAAGGAGAATGGATATGCCGCTCTCTCATCTCGGATGCTGCGGCGCATATTGCGCCGCATGCAAGGTGTTTGCCGCAGGGCCTTGCAAGGGCTGCAAGCTTGGCTACGATACCCTCGAGCGCGACATCACAAAAGCCAAATGTTCTTACAAGGTCTGCTGCATCAAAAAGGGCCTTGGTTCCTGCGCCGAATGCGGGGATTATGATACCTGCGAATCCATACAAAGCTTTCATAACCGCAGCGGATACAAATACGGCAAATACAAACAGGCTGTGGCGTTCATCAGAGAGCACGGATACGACAAGTTTTTTGATATCGCGGACACATGGACAAATGCCTATGGAAAATATAAATAAAGGACGAAATCATGAGCGACTGGAAACCTGAATTGTACTTAAAATTTGAAAGGCAGCGCACGCAGCCGTCAATCGATCTCACAGCGCGGATCGACCTTGCCGCCCCGAAGCGCATTATCGATATCGGGTGCGGCCCCGGCAACAGCACTGCCGTGCTCAAAAACCGCTGGCCGAATGCCAATATCACGGGGCTCGACAGCTCCCCCGCCATGATCGCGCAGGCGGGTCAAACGAATCAAGATATCACATGGGTATGCGCCGACGCTTCAAACGACCTCAGTGCCTTGGGGCGGTTCGATATCGTGTTCTCCAACGCGGCGATTCAGTGGATGCCCGATCATGAGACGCTGCTGCCGAATCTGTTCTCGCTGCTCGCAGACGGCGGCGTGCTCGCCGTTCAGGTGCCCAACACCACACATATGCCGATTCATATCGCGCTGCAAGCCCTTGTTAAGAGCGGAGAATGGCATGATAAGCTTGGTCACATCACCACGCACGCCACCTGTGCCGCGCCAACCTATTATGATATTTTAAGCACACTGACACCCGATATCGATCTTTGGGAAACGCACTACCATCATGTAATGGACAGCCACAACGCGCTTTTGCAGTGGTACACCAGCACGGGGCTGCGCCCTTACCTCAATGCTCTGGAAAATGAGAACGATAAAGACGCGTTTCTCGCGGATTTTGAGAACACGCTTAGCAATGCGTATCCGTCTCAGAGCGACGGCAAGGTGCTGTTTCCGTTTGTGCGTATTTTTTTCATTGCACGCAAGGTGTGAAAAATCGCATCAAAAAAAGGACGCGTTTGGCGTCCTTTCAGAGTGTCAAAAAAGCCTCTTATCATGGCCCCCTCTGACGAGGGGGCTGTCACCGATAGGTGACTGGGGGAGAGAAAATGGCTTGAAAACGGTCACTCCCTCCGGCACTACGTGCCACCTCCCGGTCCATCCCTTTGGGATAGTCGTCTGAGGGAGGCTTAAATACACTTTATCGACAGCCTGAAAGGACGCGTTTGGCGTCCTTTTTTGATCCGCTATATCATTGTCCCAACGACCCCACAATGTGGAATGGGCGCTGTCATAGGGGGCTGCCTAGATCATCATCATTCGTTTTAGTATTCGATGAACTTGGCACCCGGTACGCCGCAGATCGGGCAGCTGTTTGGCCGCGCCAATTCTATATTGCCGCAAACGGGGCACAGATAATAGAAAACTTCCTGCGTGTCGTCCATATTCTGCAGCGCCTGCGCATACAGCCTTGCGTGCACCTCTTCGGCCTTCATCGCAAATGTAAAGGTACGTACTGCCGCGCTGTTTCCCTCTTCCTCGGCGGTTGCCACAAATCCGGGGTACATATCTTTATATTCATGCGTCTCTCCGGCCACCGCGTCTTTCAGGTTCGCCGCCGTATCGCCTATTTTCCCTGCCACCTCGAAATGCTTAAGCGCGTGAAGCGTCTCGGCATCCGATGCCGCGCGGAAAAGCTTCGCGGCGTTCAGCTTGCCTTCCTTCTCGGCTTGTTTCGCATAGGCCGTATATTTTCTGTTTGCTTGCGATTCTCCCGCAAAGGCCTCCATCAAATTGCTACTTGTCTTGTTGTCGCTCATAAAACCATCCTCCTGATTCTTTTGATAAGTGTTGAATTCAACGTTTGTTGCCCGTAACCCTTCTTTACCAATGAGTGTTCACAAAATGCTCAAAAATATGATGAATCAAATAAACCAATCCAATATTTGATTGAAAGCGTGTCAAAGAATTGATTTTCGCGGTCCCTCTAACGGCTGCACGATGGGGTGGATAAAGGGCAGTCACCGATACGTGGCTGCGGGGAAGGGAAAATGCTCAAAATCGGTCATGCCTTACGGCATATCGTGACCATCTCGCGGTTCATCGCTTTCAAGATTTTTATCTGCGGAGGCTGTTTTCAACTATATCGCCTGCCCGGCCAATCCACATAGATCGAAACAGCGTGAACGTTGAGGGGCAGATGTTTTTTATTTGGTTATTCGTCTTCAAATACGGACTCGTTCATCACATCGTAGTCCAGCAGTTCAGACACGGTCATATCGAGCCCCACCGCAATACGGTGAAGCGTGCGCAATGTGGGGTTCTGGGTATGTCCTTTTGCAATGTTTTCAAGCGTCGATTGTCTCAGCCCCGAAAGAGAGGCCAGCCGGTTCAGCGTCAGTTTTCTCTCACTGCATATATCGATAATGCGCTCGGCAACCGCTTCTGCATATGTCATAGATGTCACCTCGAATAAATCGCCGGTAGTCTTTTATTATTCATATCATAACAAAACCGGCGCCTGCTTATTACCCCTTCACGGTTGACATTTTGTATATTTAACTATATATTGGTGAAAGTATGTAATCACAAACAATGGAGTCAGTATGGAAATAAATCCGCACAACAAGATCCAAGCCGAACGGGAAAAGCTCAATCAGATGATCGACGACACCATAAAAAATCGCATCCCTCTTTCAAAGAATTCAGATATACAACAACAGGGAAGGTTTTTGGAACAGCTTATTGAGAAGGCGAACGCCCTCACAAATTCCCCCGACGCGGGAAACCGCAAATAGACGCCGCATATCAATATGCCGCTTAATTTTTGTGACCCGTCATATCCATTGAGACACAGGAAAGATGCGCAAGCGTATCCGTCGCTGTCATAGAAAGCTCTCCGAGCTGCGCCGCCGCAGCTTCTCCCGCCTTGCCGCATATGTAAGAACCTGTCACAGCCGCCTCAAATGCCGTTTTACCGCCTTCGCGCCCGCCGCACATCAAACCGCTTATCACGCCCGTCAGTATATCGCCGCTGCCGCCGCGTGCCATACCCGGAGACCCTGCTGTCACAAACACTGTACGCTGCCCGTCTGTAATGATTGTCGTGGCGCCTTTGAGCAGCAGCACAATACCATATTCATTCGCAAAGCTTTGCGCATATGTCAGCGGGTCGCTTAATATCTGTTCCACCGAAGCACCGCACAGCCGTGAAAACTCCTTCACATGCGGTGTCAGCACAACATCGCCAACTTTCTCTTTCAACAGCTTCACATCCTGCGCAATCAGGTTGAGCGCGTCCGCGTCGAATACCTTGCGGATATCATAATGCGTGAGCAGATGGCGCACCGCCGCCATTGTCCCGCCGCCCGTGGATAGCCCGGGGCCTGCGGCCAGCGCCGTTTTGCCTTCCATCAGTTTATCGAGGCCGTCAAGGCACTGCTCCGAGAGACATCCCGAAAAATCATCGAGCGCAAACGTCATACTCTCGGGATTTTCGGTTTCAAACACGCTTTGCAGACAGGCCGGCACGCCCGCCGTCACCAGCCCCGCGCCCGCGTGCAGCGCCGCGCCCACACACATGAGCCCCGCACCCGCCATGCCCCGGCTGCCCACGATGCACGCAAGCCGCCCGTAGCTGCCTTTGTTCGTATCCGCCTGACGCGGCTGCAGCGAAACCCGGTCCGCCCAGCCCATAAAGCTTTGTGTAAAGCCGGCTGTTACGCCGATCTCTTTAACGGTGAGCTTGCCTGTATGAGCGCGCCCCGGAAACAGCAAATGCCCCGGCTTCGCACACTGGAACGTCACCGTCTCGTCCGCGTTCACAGCGATACCGCGTACCGCGCCCGTGTCCGCGTCGATGCCCGACGCGATATCACACGCAACCACATACGCGCCGCTTTGATTGATCAGATGAATCACTGCCGCGTTGATGCCCGTGACATCGCGCGAGAGCCCCACGCCGAAAGCCGCGTCAATAATCACGCCGCCGCACAGCCCCAAAAGAAATGCTCCGGCTGTGTCCTCATCCTCTATCTCGATGATACGCCGGCCAAAAAAGGCCGCGTTCACCGCCGCGTCACCTTTGAGCGCTTCGGCTTTGCCGATGAGGCAGACCGTCACCGCATAGCCCTTGGCCTCAAGCTGCCGTGCCGCCGCAAAACCGTCGCCGCCGTTATTGCCCACGCCGCAAACCGCCACAATTTTGGTTTGCGTGCCGAAGCGCTCGGATATCACCGATGTGATGCCGAACGCCGCGTTCTCCATCAGCACGAGAGACGGAATGTTGCGCTGTTCGATCATGAACTTATCAAGAGCCTGCATATCGTTTTTGCGCAGAACAGGTATCATTGTGCGTCTCCTTCCGCGACGGCCTGTGCCACCGCATAACGCTCCGAATGCGAAATGGAAATGTGCATGTGTTTAACGCCAAGCGCTTCGGCCTTTTGCTGCGCTGCGCCCCTAAGCGCAATCACAGGCTGCCCCGACGGCGCGCGCAGCGTCTCGATATCCTTCATCGGAAGGTCGCCAAGCCCGCATCCGAGCGATTTTAATACCGCCTCTTTGGCCGCGAACCGCCCCGCCACCGTTTCCATTCTGTATTTACACGCTTCAAACAGCGCAATTTCCGCGTCCGTAAAAATCTTCTCGAAAAACCGCTCGTTTTTTGCGGCTTTGGCAATGCGCTCAATTTCGACGATGTCCACACCCGTGCCGATGATCATGCGCCCGCCTCCGTCACCGCGTTGATCACCGCGCGCGCCGCCGCTTCCGCACCCGCCGCGAGCAGGGCATTAAAATCGCCTGTTTTTTCTGCCGTGCCGAACGCGAACACCGTATCGCCGTCGAACATCGTGTGCGCGGGACGGATGACCATCGCAATGCCATCCTGCCCCACCGCGGCGAGCTTGTTCGCCTGTTCTTTTGTGAGCGCTGCGTTGGTGCCCACAATGCCAATCGTGGTGTTCTGGCCCGAAAAGTCCAAGCCCCTGCATCCCATCAGCACCTCGCTGACGGTGCCGCTCTGCATCCCCGCTATCTTTTTACCCGTCGTGTGGTCGTAAATATCGCCCAGCGCGTTCACCGCAAACGCCGCCGCGACGATCACGCCGCCCGGCAGAGTCACAGCCGCACTGCCGAAGCCGCCGCGCGCAGCCAGCGGCATACCCGCCGCCTTGCCCACCGTCGCGCCCGTGCCCGCGCCCACACGCCCCTGCATCAGTTTATCCGAAGCGTTTTGGCACGCCTTATATCCCGCCGCCGCGTCCGGCCTCACCGCCGCACTGCCCACCGCGAGATCAAAAAGCACCGCAGCCGGCACGATGGGCACGCGGGCCACACCCGTATCAAAGCCGATATTCTGCTCCTCGAGCCATCGCATCACGCCGTCCGCCGCGGCCAGCCCGAAAGCGCTGCCGCCCGAGAGCAGCAAAGCATGCGCCGCCTGCACCGCGTTCGTGGGGCGAAGCAGATCAGTCTCACGTGTGCCAGGTGCGCTGCCGCGCACATCCACGCCCGTTACCGCGCCGCTGCCGAGCAACACGACGGTGCAGCCCGTCTGCGCTTCTTCATCCGTATAATGACCGGCGCGCACGCCTTTGATATCTGTCAGGCTTCCGCTATACATAGCCTTTCTCCCCTCTTAAAGACACCTCTCCTGCGACAAAGCGTTTTGTCCGCCCGCCGACGTTCAAGAGTATCGCGCCGTCGTCGTCGTAACCGGCCAGCGTTCCCGTCTCGCTGCCGCCCATGCCCGTTACCGTTACTACACCTGCTATGGCGCTGCGTCTGCGAAACACGTCCATAAACGGCGCAAGCCCGTTTTCAGTGAATGTATCGAATGCGTCCAGAAATCTGTCGATCACCGCGGCTGCGAGCTGCGTGTTGTTGGCGTTCAGCGCAAACGCCGTGCCGCGTATGTCGTTCTCAAAAAGCGACGCGTCCGTGTTGATGCCGATACCGCACACCACAAACTCGACACCGTCCATGTTCACCATGCTCTCGGTGAGTATGCCCGCCGCTTTCCTGCCGTCCACAATCACATCGTTGGGCCATTTGATCAGCGGCCTCGCATCAGAAACCGATTCGACCGCGGCACAAACCGCCACAGCCGCCGCCAGTGTGAGCCCCGATATTTTTTCGGGGTCCGTCTTGGGGCGCACAAGGAACGTCATATACACGCCTTGTCCGGGCTTTGACGCCCAGACGCGGCCTTTTCTTCCTTTTCCCGCCGTCTGCTCCCCCGCAATGAACACTGCTGCCTGCAGTTTCGTATCCCGCGCGGCAGCCTTGGCCACGTCGTTGGTGGAGGTTACGGAATCCTCGTAAAACACAGGAATATAACGCCACATGTGCGCGCGCACGTACTGAGCGCGCGGTATTTTGGGTGGTGATATAAGTCGGTAGCCCCTGCCTGTTACGCTTTCGATCTCCGCGCCGTCCTCCTGCATCGCTTTGATATGCTTCCAAAGCGCCGCCCGCGTCACACCAAACGCTTCAGCGAGCGCCCCGCCCGACACAAAGCCGTCTGTTCCGATCAGATGTCTGTATATGTCGTCTCTCACGTTTCGTCCTCCGTTGCGCCGGACGCCTCAGCCTCCAGCAGTTCGCTGATCACGCTGTAATCAAAGCCGTGCCGCGCAAGCGCCGCATATTCCTTCTGTCTGGCCTTGCGCGCTTCCACACCCTTCAGACGCCCGGCCGCGGCTTGCAGTTGTTTGCGCGCAATCCGTTTTTCGTCTTCCTCGGTATATTCCTTTAGCGCTTCGTCAATCACGTTTGGCTCAATGCCCTTATCCTTAAGACGGTATTCAACAGCTTTCCTGCCCCAGCGCCCCGTCTGCATCGCGCTGCGCACGTATTCACCCGCGAACGCCGCATCGTCCACGTAGCCGTAAGATGCGAGCTTGTCCATCGCGTCTTCCACAGCCGCTTCGTCGATGCCGCGCTCCGCGAGCCTGTCCTTCAGTTCCGCGCGCGTGCGCATTTTGTGCGCAATCAGCTTAACGGCACTGTCAAACGCGTACTGCGCGTTGTCGCGGCTGACCGCCTCTTTGAGCGTATCCGTGTTCACCGCCGCTCCCTCGCGTATGCCGAACGTCACGAGCGCCTCCGCGCCGAGCGAGGCCGTGTATTCACCGTCCACAAACACATTGTAACGGTTCTTGTTCTTTTTCTGCGGTTCCACCGCACTGACCACACTTCTGTCTTCCATATTTTCGATTATAAATGAATTCATCTGAAACATAAAGCGCATATTTTGCCCGTCTCTGCTTGAAAAGCGTGCCATCAACCGAACGAAAGAGTGGCTGTGAACGGAAGATATCCCATGCGCCGCTCAGTCAAGGGACCGTATATTGTTATCGTATCACTTTAAGTCAACAGGCTATCGCACCTTGACAGACAAAAGCCTTGGAAGCAGCGTGCGTAAGTGGGCATTGCAGCCGCAATCGGTTGATAATCCAGTATCAAATCCAAACGGCTTGCCAGGCGATCCTGCTTTTTTAGATCGAGCAAAATCTTCGATTGCAGGCTGCGCGCATATTTTTCCCACGAAAGCGCAAACTAACAGCAAACTATTACGGAGGGAACAGATGGGCGTTTTTAAAAACATGGGGCTTATGCCCGAAATCGAGTCTAAGAACCTGATGATCATAGAAGACCAGCTCAAGCACGAGGCACTGGCCGCCAAGAAAAGCGAGGTATATGCCGATTATTTTGCCGACCCGGAACTGAAAAGCCTCGTTCAGCAAATTTCGCGGCATCACCGCGATAACTACAACAATCTGCTCGGATACTTGGACACGCACAGGTAAGGAGATAACAATGATGAATCAACAGCCAAATCTTTCGGAACAGGAACTGCTCAACGACCTTTTGAATCAGGAAAAGCAGATGGTCACATCCTACGCGACGTTTTTAACCGAAGCGTCCTGCCACAATTTGCGCAAAGTGCTCTCCGGAAACCTGAGCCAGACGAGCCATGACCAGTTTCAGATTTTTGAACAGCTGCGCGACAAAGGCTATTATCAGGGCAGCGACGCGAGCGACCAGGAGGTTTTGAAGGTGAAAAGCACTTACAAAACCATGAAGGACGAATTCTAGGCAATATCATATCCCGGCAACGCGCCGGGATTTTTTATTGCGCCGTTACAAAAGGCATTTCATCGCTGTATAATGGATACCGAAGACAGGAGGCGTGAAGCGTGTTTTTTATCGGCATATTCGGCATTGAAGACAGGGAAAAACCTCTTAAAGATTTCGCGAGTGTCATCTGCCCGGTCTGCGGGCGGCTCACATCCGCCCATTTTTATGAGCGGTACACATACTTTCATGTGTTCTTTATCCCCACCTTCCGGTGGAACAAACAGTTTTTCGTGAAACTGCGCTGCTGCGGCGCGCTCTATGAAGCGGACGCCTCCTATGCGCAGGAGCTTAAGACCGCTGCCCCTATCGATTTTAACCGGCTTAAGAAAATATCCGGCGGCTTTGGGGGCTTTGGTGATCTGTTCGCGCACTGCACCCGCTGCGGCGCGGAATTCGACGCAAGCTTTGCGTACTGCCCGCATTGCGGAGCGAAAAAATAAGCGTAAGCAATTTCATTTCAACAGCTCGTTAAATTAATCCAGTCATGCAAAAAAGTGAAATGCCTTTGCTGGCTTTTTCGTCGCCGCTTGAGGATTCAAACAACAAACCGTCAATCCTATACTTAACATGACATACTGCTGTCATATTCTCTGTGTTATCATCGTCATATAATAAATACTAAGGAGAATGCCATGACTGCCGACGAATATCAGGCGCTGATCAAAAAGCTCTATTTCCCCAAAAAGCCGGAGATACTCACCATCCCGCCGCTGCCATACGCGATGATTAGTGGACAGGGAGACCCGAACACGAGCGAGAGCTTTCAGAGTGCCGTGGGCGCACTGTACGCGGTTTCCTGGGGCATTAAAATGCTGCCCAAAAAGGGCATCGTGCCGGACGGCTATTTTGAATACAAGGTCAATGCGCTGGAGGGTCTATGGGATATGCCTGAAGGCACAGCTTTCACCGGCAAGAATAAGAATGAACTGATCTGGACGCTGATGATACAGCAGCCGCCGTTCGTCACGCCCGCGCTGTTTGAGAGCGTGCGTGAGATGCAGCTCAAAAAGAAAGGCGACGACGCGCTCAAAAACGTGCGCCTTGAAACGCTGGACGAAGGGCTGTGCTGTCAGGCGCTGCATATCGGCCCGTTTGACACCGAACCCGCCACGTTCGAAGCGATGCACAAGTTTATTGAGACGCAAAATTATTCGCGGACATCTTACAGGCACCATGAGATTTACATGTCGGATTTCCGCAAAGTTGTGCCCGAGAAGTGCAAGACGATACTGAGATTTGGTGTGAAGGAAAAATAGGCGCTCAAACGCACTGCGATGACATCACGACAGTCTTGGAATATCATCTTACGCCCTCCCTCGCGTTAATGTTCAGCACGATGGACTATGATAAGCTTGCGGGACTGAACGAGAACCCGGTTCTTAACAGCAAGATCTTCAATTTCTCGGGCATTTCTGATGACAACAAAACAGCGGTTGTTGAAGCCTGCCGCAAGAGGTAGAAAAGCTATCCACATTAGTCTTTGGCATCTCCTAAAATTTCTTAAAAAAATTTTCTACAGTACCTTGCATTATACAATACCGTGTGGTATAGTGTATTCAACGGAAAGGGAGGTGCGTTTTGAACACGCAACTAAAAAAAGGAGTTTTGGAGCTTTGCGTACTCCAACTGCTGCTGGATAAGGACCGCTACGGTTACGAGCTGGTAGCTGAGATATCAACGAATGTGGAAATTTCTGAAGGAACGATTTACCCGCTGCTTCGGCGGCTCAAGACCGACGGACTGGTAAGCACGTATCTTGAGGAATCGAGCGAAGGCCCGCCGAGGAAGTATTATCGGCTGACCCAGACGGGCGAAGAGATGCGTGCAGCGCTGGTGGCAGACTGGTACGCGTTTACAGGCGGTGTGAACCGCATATTAGGAGGGCATAGTGAATAAGGAGCAATTTTTAAAACAGCTCGGCGCGCACCTTAAACAGCTGACAACAGCCGAGCGAAACGAAATCTTGAGTGACATTGAAGAATTCTTTGTCTACGCCGCCAAGGACGGCGCCACCGAAGCGGAGACGGCCTCGCGGCTCGGAGACCCAAAGAAGCTCGCCAAGGAATATCTCGCACAGAGCCATATCGCAAACGCAAATGTAAAGCGGACCCCTAAGAATATGTTCCTCGCGTTTCTTTACGCGGCGGGGCTCGGCACCGTCAATGCGCTCTACGCCATCTTTGTGGTGGGCGTGGGCTATATCGTGATCAGCGCGCTCTACATTACCGCCGTATCCATCGGTCTGGCGGGTCTCGCGGCCATCGCGGCATCTGCCCTGTCTTTTGCGGGCATGGGCATCATCGTACTGGTCGGCATACTCATCGGCATTGTCCTCATCTGTCTCGGCATCATGTTTTTCATCGGTATTATGGCTATGTCAAAAGTTTTTCACAAGGGAAACATGGCGTTTCTCAACAGAATATCAGATAAGATTAAAGAAGCAGGAGTTAGAAAATGAGTACCACAAACAAAGTTTTAATTATCGTCGGGTCCGTGATGCTGGTGTGCCTCATCGCGGCAGGTATCATTATCGGAACAAGCTACAGCAAAATCGGCAGCAACGGCTGGTTTGGTATTTTCTCAAGCCAATCGAGCAATATTGAAGAAAGCGCCGAGCTCGATTTGAGCGGCATCGATACCGTCAATGTGGAGTGCGTCAGCGGCAAGATCGTGATGGCTCCGGGTGAACCGGGTGCGAACCTGACGGGCAGCATTTTTACGAGCAACCCGAAGGAAAAATATCTCTCCGTCAAAAAAGACGGTGATACGCTCACGGTGAAATTCGATGCGGATGTGATTTTTCCGCAGACCATCAGCGCCGATGTGACGCTCAGCGTCGGGTTGCCTGCCGATGCGGCTGTCAATCTCAATATATCGGGTGCGTCCGCGAATACCGATTTGAACGGTTTCAACAGCCTTAAGGACGTGCGCATCGACAGCGCCAGCGGAGCCGCCCATGTGAAGGATTGCAAGGGCGATCAACTATTCATCAACCTGACGTCGGGTCTCGTTGATGTCAACGGCATCGATTTTGGCAGTGTCGATACAGGCTGTGTGTCGGGCGATATCAATCTGAGCGGCATCTCGGGCAGTGCCAATGTCACAAGCACATCGGGCACAGTCCGCGTGAGCAATGTTTTGGGCGAAGTGTCGGTCAACAGCACCTCCGGCAGCGTATACGTCACACAGGAGCAGGAAAGCTTAAAAGGCATGCATATCGGTGTCACCAGCGGCGGCATTGATGTGAAGCTTAATCCGAAAGCTGCGTTCGAGCTCAGGGCCAATTCAACATCCGGCGGGGTCAGCACCGATTTTGATGTGACAGTGAGCGGCAGCGCGTCTAACAGCTTTGTCGGCGACAATTTGTCCGGCAAGGTCAATGGCGGCGGCAGCCTGCTCGATCTGAACACCACATCCGGCGGGATTCGTATTTCGAAAATCAGTGAATAAGGTTTCCGGCAAAATAAACCGTTAAACAGCCGGATAGAACGCTCCCAAAGCCAAGCGCCGCGGGGGCGTTTTTATTTATGCTGACATGTGTCCTCTTGGAGTAAAGCAGCCGCTTGCAAACGGCTTCAGATAGCAGACAGAGCCCCAAATGTTTTTTGCTAAAATATGGCGCTTTTAAACACGGAATACTATCGGCTAAGTCGTTACGTCGCTTCGCTCCCCATCACCAAGCGGACTTCATAACAATCAAGCTTTGTTGTTTTGCAGGACTTAGGCTGCAGGTAGAGTTGTCAACGTCATGACGGTAAAAGGTAATAGCGTTGGGGGTAAACACCGGGTTTTCTCCCAAATCTGTCACAGACGAGGGGCTTTTATTATTAACAAAAATCCTCCGTCCGGCATGCCGCGCTGCCTTTGCTCTGTGATATAGCCATTTATTTACCGTTCCATGAAGCCGCATCGTTTTTCAAAGTCACTTTGCCGACATAATAAGACTCCCCGGTATTTTTGCATTAAAAAAGCCCGGCAGGTCTTACCCTGTCAGGCGCTCGTTCTCCTGAACGGCTATATGATGCGAGCCTTAGCGCGGCGGCCGCAGACCGTCATGCTTTTGATTTCATCCGCAATGCGCTGCACCGAAGGCACCGCGATCGCTTCCAGTTCGGGGCTGAAAGGCACCGGCACATCAAGCCCGCAGCAGCGGCGTATGGGTGTCATCAGCGCTGAAAACGCCTCGCTCTCGGCCACCGACGCCGCGATCTCGCCGCCAAAGCCGCCCGTGCGGCTGGCCTCATGCACGATGAGCAAACGGCCCGTCTTTTTCACAGAAGAGATAATCGTGTCCCTGTCGAGCGGCACCAGCGTTCTTAAATCGACCACCTCGGCGCTCACGCCTTCCTCCTCTTCCATCAGGCTGGCCGCTTCAAGGCACGCCGGCAGCATGCGGCCGTATGAAACAATCGTTAAATCTCGGCCTGTCCGTTTGACATCGGCTTTGCCGATCGGCACGGTGTATTCGCCGTCGGGTACGGGGCCTTTGGATGAGTAGAGCGTTTTCTGTTCGAGAAAGACCACGGGATTGTCATCGCGTATGGCCGAGATCATTAATCCCTTTGCATCTGCCGGTGTGGCCGGTATCACCACTTTGAGCCCCGGCACGTTGCATACCCACGATTCGGGGCATTGGCTGTGCTGGGCCGCTGCGCCCGTTCCGGAGCCTGCCGCCGCACGAACCACCATCGGCACGCGTGACTTTCCGCCAAACATATAGTGAATTTTTGCCGCCTGATTCACAAGCTGATCCATGGCGATGCTGATAAAGTCGCTGAACATGATTTCCGCCACAGGCCTCATGCCCATCATGGCCGCACCTGCCGCCGCTCCCACAACCACCGCTTCGGAAATCGGCGTGTCCTTCACGCGCTCACTCCCAAACTCGTTTATCATGCCGGCAGTTACGCCGAACGAGCCGCCGTAAACGCCGATATCCTCTCCTATCAAAAACACATTCTCATCGCGGCGCATCTCAATCGTCATCGCCTCGCGTATCGCCTGCGCATATGTCAGTTCTCTCATCCGCTTCTCCTTCATGCGTACACGTAATCAAAAACGCTGTCAGCCGGCGGATACGGGCTGTTCTGCGCAAATTTCACCGCAGCCTCAATCTCCAGTCTGGCATTGTCATCAATGCTCTTAAGTTTTTCAGCAGAAAAACGCCCGTCTGCCAGCAGCTTATCCTTCAGCCGCACAACCGGGTCTTTCTGCTTCCACTGTGCAATTTCGTCTGCCGTCCGGTACTGGTTCTTATCACTCTTGGAATGTCCGTAAATCCGGTATGTTTCGCATACCAGCAGCATCGGCCCGTTTTCTCTCACATAATCGATCGCCTTGACAGACTCGCGGTAAACCCCCTCGGCATCGTTGCCGTCAATGGTTTTGCCTTCTATCCCGTAGCTCTGCGCGCGCAGCGCAATATCGCTGATGTTCATCGCTTGGTGCCGGTTCATCGAGAGACCGTATTGGTTGTCTTCGCAGACAAACAGCACAGGCAGCTTCCAGACCGAAGCGAGGTTGAGTGCTTCGTGAAACGAGCCTTGATTGGTCGCGCCGTCTCCAAAAAAGCAAACGGTCACCTGCCCCGTCTTTTTCTGTTTCATGGCCAGCGCCGCTCCCACAGCAAGCGGTATGCCCCCTGCAACCACGCCGTTAGAGCCAAGATTGCCGTTTTCGGGATCGGCGATATGCATCGAGCCGCCCCGGCCGCCGCAGCTCCCGGTTTGTCTTCCCATCATCTCAGCCATCATTTTGTCAAGGTCAATCCCCTTGGCAATGCAATGGCCATGACCGCGGTGCGTGCTCAGCATCACATCCGTTTCTTTCATTGCAGCAATCACACCCGCCGCCACAGCTTCTTCTCCCACGTAGAGATGCGTGGTGCCGTGCATCACGCCCTCGAAAAAAAGGCGGGCCACCTCTTCTTCGAAGTATCTGATGAGCAGCATCTTCTTATAAATCTGCCCCATTACTTCGGTCGCTATGTCCATAAATATCCTTCCATACACATGTATCAATGCAATTAAACATATTATCGCTAATTATTTTCTGTTTTTCAATAACATTTTATCATGAAACTGATTTTTTGTCAGTGAATTTCTTGTGAACACGCGACAGGGGCTTAAACGTTGACGTTTGACCATCTAAGTGCTAAAATTTTAATATTTGCTGGACAGAACTATAACGTGAAGGAGACTTTCATGAACAAAAGAAGAATTGCTGCCCTGCTGCTGTGCATTCCCCTTATTCTCTCCGGCGGCTGCGGCCTGATTACAGTTGATCAGGAAAAAGCCGATGCCGTTGAAAATGCAAAGGTGCTCGCAGAATACAAAGATGTTGACATCACCAAGGGCCAGTTGGTGCAATATATGAGGCAAACCCTTGCTCAGCAGGGTACCACTCTGGAAGACGTTCAAGCGGACGAGTCTTACTGGAAAACGTATCTTAACAGCTCGCTCAATCAGCTCGTCATCGATCAGATCGCGATGGAAAAGGCCATTGAGCTGGGTTTTGACCAGCTGACCGAGGACGATAACAAAAAGATTGATGAAGAGTTCAACAGTACCGTTAATTCAATCGAGGCGTACGCGGAATATATCGCCAAGGCCGCGGTTGAAGACGACCCGACAAAAAACTATGACGAAGAGTATAAAAACGTCATGACCACCTATTTTGATTCTCTGGGATTTACACAAGAATCGTACCGGGACGAAGTCAAGAAAAATTTCATACTTAAAAGGGTGTATGATGATGTCATCAAGAATGTGACCGTTACCGACGAAGAGGTGAAAGAAACCTACGACAGTCAGGTCACCATTCAGGAAGGCAACCTAAAAAATCAGCCGTCTTTCGTGGAGATGCAGAAGCAGATCGGCAGCAAGGTGCTCGTTTATCCCGAAGGATACATGAATGTGCGCCACATTCTGCTGAGCTTTGACGACGAAACAAAGAGCGCAGCCACGACGGCATACGGTGAAGACAATAAGAGCGAATACGAAAGGTTGACCACTGAAGGGAAAGCCGCGCTGCAAACCAAGATAGACGATATTCAGTCGCGCCTCAGCGCCGGTGAGGACTTCGGCACTTTGATGGAGGAATACAACGATGACTCCCTGTATTCCATGGAGCCATACAACACCGAAGGTACGGAAATCGGGCCCTACGCGACCGAGGACATTCCCGGCTATCTCGACGCTGTGGCCAAGCTCACGAAGCAAGGGCAGGTCAGCGAACCGCTTGTGACATATAACGGCGTTTACTTAATTCAGTGCGTCAAGATGCTGGCAGGCGTTGTGCCGTATGATGACGTAAAAGAAGAGATGACAGCCACGATGCTCTCCGGCAAAAAGGCAACAGAATGGGATACCGTGACTCAAGGCTGGATGGACGAAGCAAAAACAGCGGGTGTGCTCAAGGTCTTCCCCGAAAGATTCTAATCGAAAGTCTTTATCAGCGCCGCATTAAGCGGCGCTTTTTTATTTAGTTTGAGAATAATAACAATCAAATCGCTGCATTGCACCGCTGTGGCCTTAAGATCTTTCGAGCCACTCCGCCGCGTGATCCTTGAGTTAACCAATACGTACTTTTAAGGCTTCTCCTTGAGAAGAAGCTGTCGCCGGGGACGACTGATGAGGTGTTGGTTTTGACAGCATTGATGAGAGTGAGTCACCGAAAAGGTGACTCACTGCGGCTTTGATATTCACATGAGAAATAGCGGCTTCCGGTCAGAATTCTGATCATTGACATAAATTCGAGAACAACTTTTGAAACGCTGCAAGCAACAATGTGCCTCTTAGAAAATGCGGCTACCAGCCTCCAAAGTATACCGCAAAGGCGACGCCGGTAAGTTTTATCAATGATTCGCTAATTCGCGGAACAGATTTTCATCAGCGGCTATACACGCCATCCAGTTTGTGGCATAATTGAAGGGATAAATCTCAAGGAGTTGCCTGAATGGATATCATCCGGTATTTAGAAACACAGTTTGCTCCGTTTTCGGAAACCGCGTTCAATGACGTCGACAGTCTGATCCTTTCCAAGCTGTCTTATATCCGTTTTGAGGGCATTGTCCCCCTGCTAGCGGAAAGAAAAAAAAGTGTTTGCATCACGGAACTGCTCAAAGCCGAAGCGTATCATTCTATGTTTTTAAATTTATCCGACAGGGAAATCCATTTAAAATTTCTCTATGCGCTTGCGGCCAGCCCGCGTTTTCGCCGCATTCAGCTGAATAACTACGCGAACCACTCGGACCCCGTGACGGAAAAGCAGTTTTCCGCCGTCACATTCTTGCTGGACGACGGCACGGCCTACGCGGCTTTTCGCGGCACCGACGCCACATTCATCGGGTGGAAAGAGGATTTTAACATGGCCTATATAAGCCCGGTTCCGTCGCAGCAGGACGCCGCCCGTTATGTATGCGCTGTCGCAAAACGTATCGGCAAGTCGGTCCCCATCCGAATCGGCGGACATTCGAAGGGCGGCAACCTCGCCGTATACGCCGCGATCAAATGCGGTCTCTCCGTTCAAAAGCGTATCATCGGGGTTTACAATCACGACGGCCCGGGGTTTAAAGACAGCCTTTTCGAAACACCTGAGTTCTTGCGTATTCGCAGCCGCATACACACCACGCTGCCGGAATCATCGCTCGTGGGCCTGCTGCTGCGCCAATATGACGACTATAAGGTGGTGAAAAGCACCCGGCGCGGCATCAAACAGCACGACCCGTTTTCATGGATCATTGAAGGGTGTGATTTTGTTTATTCCGACGAGCTCAAAAACGGCGCAAAAATGCGCAACAAGACACTGGACGAATGGCTTGAAACGCTGACAGACGAAAAACGCAAGCTTTTTATCAATACTTTATTTGATGTGCTGGATGCCACGGAAGCCGACACGCTACTCGAGCTTTCTCAGGAATGGCACAAAAGCGCCACGGCCATATTGTACGCGATCAAGAGCATAGACCCTGAGACACGCCGATTCGTTTTCCAGACGATGACTGAATACGCAAAAATGTCGCTTAAAAACCGTTTCAAATCAAAAGGTGAGGAAGACACAGCCGGGGCTTAGCGGATCAAACAAACCCCGTGTATTTTTGTTTCAGCGCCAATATGCGGCGTACGCTTTCTTCCAGCCGTTCCCGCGTGATACGGCCGTCCAGCACCGCCTTATTCAATGAGTCAATAATATCCTTTTGTAAGCTTACATGCTTGCCGATCAGTACGATATCGCCGCCGGCCAAGATGTACCGAACGGCCCCTTCTCCCACCGTGCACTGACACCGCAACCCCTGCATACGCATATCGTCCGAAATGACGACGCCCTTAAAGCCCATAGTGTCGCGCAGCAGCCCCGTAATCACCGTCGGGGACAGAGATGTGATCGATTCGCTGTCGAGCTGCGGGTAAGACAGATGGGCCACAAGCATCGCGTCGATGCCTTCGTCAATGGCGGCCGCAAACGGGATGAGTGAATAGCCTGTCATCTCCTCTAGGGATACATCGCTGACGGGCAATGTTTGATGAGAATCCTCATTGGTATAGCCATGCCCCGGAAAATGCTTGCCGAGCGAGGCCGTCCCCCCGTCGTGAAGGCCTTTCACAGCCTCCCGGATCAGCACGGAGACCTGCTGGGCGTCACTGCCGAACATGCGGCTTGCGAGAAATGTCTCAGACGGATGATGAGCAATATCCAGCACAGGCGCAAAGTCGATCATAATGCCGGTCTCACGCAGCTTTTGTCCAATCTGTTTATACTGGTCGTAAACGCGCTGCGCGTCGTTCTTCTTTCCTAATGTACGTGCTGTCTGCGTTTTCGGATCCCACTGGCCTTTAAACCTTTCCACCCGGCCGCCTTCTACATCAAGGCCGATCATCACCGGAATCCCCTTGATGCTGTACGCTTGAATCTTATCCGTCAACGCTTTTGTCTGCTCGAATGTCTCGGTATTCCATCCGAACAGCATCACACAGCCAATGCCGTTATCGCGCATCAGCTGCGCGTATTCATCATCCATATCCTTCGTGCCCGTGAAACCGATCATCACCATCTGGCCGACCAGCTCCTGATCGCTCATAGACGCAATGAGACTCTCAATCGGGTCGGGCGTCGGTTCCGGCGTTGGGTCGGGTGTGGGCGCAGGGGGCGGTTCCGGTGTGGGTACAAGCGTGGGTGCAGGTGTGGCTATGGCGGCGGGCGTCTCCTCGGGCACCGTTTGGCTGACCGCCACGCCGCTCGGTATGCATCCCGCAAACAGTATCACAATCGCCAGCAAACCTGCCAGACATAGGGTTCTCATTCTCTTCATCATTTTATATCCGAAGCCTTCAAATATATTTTGGGCCGTCATGATCCATCCCCTTTGAAGGAATAAACAGCAGCCATGATTTCGGGCTCTTTTTAACGTTTGATTATCATACCATTTATTTCTTGTGGATGGCAACTCATTTGCTGATTTTCGTGCAGACTTTACAAAATCTGAAATATCGTATATAATCAGTTTTGTTGTATTATAAGTATCGTTTGCGCAATCGCGCGAAGCATTCACTTTTAAGAATTGCACTGAACAAGTCGTATTTTAATACATCGAGCATGGGAATTGAGACCCGTGCGCGTAACGGGGCTTTCCGGCTCCGGCGTGAAAGATACGAACTTGTGGCGTGATAACAAATTCGAAAGACTTTGCTATATCGGCATGGTCTTTGTTTTTTATGTGAACACCGGAAAAGAAATGAGGAACAATTTGAAATACTATGAACTGCTTTCGGAAGAAATGAAAGCCACACTGAGTAAAGCGGGCTTTACTGAGCCCACACCCATTCAGCAAAAGACGCTTGAGCTGATTGTGAACGGATGGGACATCATGGGTATTGCCCAAACAGGAACGGGCAAGACGGCTGCGTTTGCCGTGCCGATTATTGAAAAGACGCTTTTGAACAACGCGAAGACGCAGACGCTTGTGCTCTGCCCCACGCGCGAGCTGGCCTTGCAGATTACGGACGTGTTCCGTTCGCTCTCGGCGCACAAGAAGCTGCGCATCGTCAGCGTTTACGGCGGACAAGCCGCGAGCGTGCAAATTCGCGCGCTGCGCGCTGGCGCTCAGATCGTTGTGGGTACGCCGGGCCGTGTGAAAGACCTGATCGGCCGCAACGTATTGAAGCTGCAAAACATACGCACTGTGGTTCTTGATGAAGCCGATGAGATGCTGAGCTTCGGGTTCCTGCCGGACATCCGGGCGATACTCTCGAATGTGAGAAACGAACACCAGACGCTGCTGTTCTCCGCAACGATGAACAAGGCCGTCTCCGCCATCGTCAAGGAGTTTCAGACCGATGCCGTGCGCATTGAGATTGGCGAACGCAATGAACCCGCAGCGACCGTCAGGCAGTCGTACCTGTCTGTCGGATCCCGCAACAAATGCAAGGCGGTGCAGCATCTGATAGACAAGCAGCACCCGCGCCTTGCGCTCGTATTCTGCAATACCAAACGGCAGGTGAAAACGGTACAGCGGATGCTGAATGAGCAAGGGCTGCCCGCAGGCTGTCTGCACGGCGATTTAAGCCAGAATCAGCGCGACAACGAAATGAACGCGTTCCGTAACGGAAAAACCCATGTGATGGTGGCAACGGATGTCGCGGCACGCGGGATAGACGTGAGGGAAATTGACCTCGTGATTAATTATGACATTCCCGACAAAATGGAATATTACGTGCACCGGATCGGCCGTACGGGCCGCGCGGGTGATGCGGGGCGTGCATGCACACTTGTCTCCCCGATGGATACCGGACGCATCACAGAGATCGAGCGGCATTTCCGCGTGACAATCACAGAAGAACAAGCCGTGTAAGCAGGATGCATGAAAGCTGTCTTTAGAAGGCAGCTTTTTTATTGCCCCAATTCTGAGTTGCCAATTGCTTATCTTGATCGCATGCGCATGAATCACCCCCTCATATAACCGGGGTATTCGCCAGACAAAAAAAGCACCTGTTTTTCGCAGGTGCCGGAGGAATCATTTCACAGGTTTGTTTTCGTTCTTCTTTTTCTTTTCGTTTTTATTCTTCGCCATACTGAAACCATCCTATCTCTTTGAATGCGGCCCGAGCGACACTTTATGGCTGTCATCCTTAATGTCTTTAATCGTGGAAACCACCGTATCTTTTGCATCCGGCAAAATGACCGGGTTGGCTATAATATTCGGATTAATGATTCGTTTTTTCTTTGTCATACGTGTCACCTCTTCCGGTTATTATGCCATTGGATAGTTTTTATATTCAATCGCACGCCGAATAAAATTTTTTTCCTTCTGTTACACGGCAATCCGTAATATGAGTGTACCATATGGATTTTGACGGAGGACTGTATGCCCTGCTTTTTTGATTGTGATGCATTCAGCCAGTATTCAGTTGACCTGTCCTACCCGCCGGTACCTGTCTGCGAGCCCAATGAGCGATACGCAGCGCTTATTTCCGGTGCCTATGCCGGTGAAGGCTCAGAAACAACCGCAATCGCGCAGTATGCGTCACATCGGTATTTCACGACCGATTACCCGGATGTTTTTACAGCTTATAAATACATTGCCTTTGTGAAGATGGTTCATTTTCAGCTGCTGGGCAGCCTGATTATGCGTCTGGGGTATGCACCGTTGATAGGGTCTTACGAATCGGGTCTGTACTGGAACGGCAGCTTCCCGTCGTATCAATACGGTCTGAAAGAGATTCTCGAAGCAGACATTGAGGGTGAGCATGCCGCCATAGCCCATTACAGGCGATTGATCAGCCAGATTGATAATAAAGGCTTTCAGGCGCTGTTTTCGCGCATTATACTGGATGAGGAGAAGCATGTTGAGGTCTTGAGCGGGTTCTATACAAAATACTTATAGCGAACGGTTTGGACGATACACGTGTTTATATATCATCGACTTCTTATGAATAACGTATCAGGTGGCGGTTGCTCTCTATTTAAGATTTAGACGTTCGAGCACAGAGCAATATACATTAAAAAAACCCTTAAGCAATGTGCCTAAGGGCTTTACGCCTGGTGACCCACCGGAGATTCGAACTCCGGACACCTTGATTAAAAGTCAAGTGCTCTACCGCCTGAGCTAGTGGGTCATATCTATCATGTTGTGTGGCAGAGAGCTTTTTTTATACCGCCGTTGCCCTGTTTCAGGAATTCGCCGTCTCCAACCCTGCCGAACGATTATAGCATAAGCGTTTTTGATTTGTAAACCCTCAAAATAGATTATTTCTAATTTACTTTTCTCCTTACTATAACACGCCTTTAGTCTGGTTTGTTTAGTCTGGTTTATATGGCACATGTTAACAAACCATTGTGCCGCTGTTATATTTAAATCAAATATCTATCGTTAGCTATTCAAGCTGATTGAAGTCAATTCAAATACAAGCAGCCGAACATCATGGATATAAAGAGCCTTGAACCAGAGAATGAATATACCCGGCCACATACACCATTTGACGGTAAGGATTTTGAGCCGATCGCATAGCGTGCTTGCATTTGCACCATTGAGAAAGAACCATTAGCCGCGGTCATCTTTCTTAATGGACATGGCACAACTTAATCCCTTAGACTTCGTCAGCATACTGTCGCTCTTTTCTATGAAAGATTGCTTCATAGGAGCTGAATATCCTCAAGCATTGACCTTGGGCTTTGAGAATAATGGCAAGCTGCCGACCATATGGCGATGGACTCATTGGTTAAGCCATTCATAATCAGTGCAAAAAATAAAAAAAGCCATTCAGGCTTTTCTGTTGCAGCTTCATTCAGATGAATTGGCTGGGGTGGCAGGATTTGAACCTACGAATGCGGGAGTCAAAGTCCCGTGCCTTACCGCTTGGCGACACCCCACCGCTGCCCAGCAGCCGCCAGGGAAAGGGAAAATGGGGTGAGTAGTGGGGTTCGAACCCACGACATCCAGAGCCACAATCTGGCGCTCTACCGCTGAACTATACCCACCATAAAAAACTGGCGCGCCTGAAGGGATTCGAACCCCTGACCCACGGCTTAGAAGGCCGTTGCTCTATCCAACTGAGCTACAGGCGCATACCGCAGTCCGGCGACCCACACAGCAGGGTTCCCCGCCCTTGCTGACAGGATAAAATCTTACCACATGCGCCCCATGCTGTCAACATCTTTTTTCCCTTCTGAAAGGCTCTCAAATCCCATCCAAATCCATAAAAACAAGCGGTATTGTCAGCGCAAAAACCGTTCCAGCGCCTTCTTCGAAACGCCCGGATTCAGCTCGTATACACGCTGCGCGATGCTCATTGAAGCCTCCTCAAAAGGCATGGCGTTCGCTTTGTCCATGACATCCGGCCCCCAGAAATCATCCGTCAGGCGGAAGGTGGTCACAGGCCAGCCGTATGGCACGTTTTCCTTGGAAAGCCTCATGGTCTGCCCGGAAATGGTGAGAAACATGCCTGTCTGCAGACGTGCCAGCGCCGCCTCCAGCCCCTTTTCTCCCACGGCGGCCTTGATCTGGTGCAGTGCCGCCTCCCCCTTCTCCTCCACATACCGGCACACGGCCCTTTCCATTAGGCTCATC
>JAEXTV010000016.1 GCA_023406895.1 Bacillota bacterium
TTGAACCCGCAGGGTGAGAGAGCGCGAAGCGTGAAGAAAACGTGCCAGTGGCACGTTTTTAGCGGAGCGGCGGCGGCCAGAAGGCCGACGCGTCAGGGAAGTTCGAATCTTCTCACCCAGACCAAACCATAATAATCCGAACCTTTTCCTGAGCGGGGAAGGGTTCGGATTCGGCACCTTCTATAAACCAACAAAGAAATGAACAAAGCAAAGGATATACATCTACAATCTGTCGATATAGACGAATGAGGCTTGGATTTATGAAGCATAGGCGGCAGGTTCTTTCCTGACTTGACCGAATTAGTAACCACATTGAAAAACATAGCGACGTAGGTGTTGCGCAGCCTTGAGCAGCTCTGCATGGTCAAATATTTGAATCAAGCATTGTTGTCACCGTGGAAGGTAAGAGATCAAAGAGCATCGGCAGTACAGAACATGAGAAAGATTACACTGTTTCATTACAAGCACTTTCTAAGCCAATTTTGAATGCTTGTTTACTGCTGTAAAGCGTTGGTCCTTGTTTATGCTGAATTGATAGCACCCCGTCTTCATTCAAAACGGGGTGCTCGTCATCAATCCGAACCCCTCATTTACACTAAAGGTTCTTTTGTTATCATGCTTCGAGGCGTAAAAGCAGCTTTTTTCATATGGTCAATATTTTTTATAACTCGGCGTCTATGATCTCTTCCGTTACGACTTCATCGGCTTTTTGTTTTCTGAAAAATACGATAAACACGAGCCCAATCAATATTGCAGGCACTATCATGGCTAGTAGTGCATTGCTGTATGCATACGCGTCGCTGTTTATAAGCACAGGGCTTAACTGCACCGGTGTTATTGTAAAGAAATTTACCAGCAGGCCGATTAACACGTTAGCCAGCGCACCGGATATATAGGTAGTCATGGTGAACATACCAAATCCTACGCCACTTTCCTTTGCAGAAAGTGTATGGGATACACTATTATTCAGAGCAGTCTGCAGGAACACCTGAGCCACACAGAAAAATACCATTACTAAAGCTGTAAAGATCATAGACCAGCCGCAGCTCACGGACATAATAATAAGCAAAATAAGGATGGGTATTACCGATATCTTAACCATAAAGGCATTGCCTTTTTTGTCTATCAGCCGACCCCCGGCACGTGCCATCAGAGCCGCGATGACCGTTCCGGGAAAAATCACAAGGCTGATCGCCGCCGCGTCCGCCGCTTGTATATCGGCTAACATAAGCGGCAGTATGAACGGTATGCCAAAACAGAGTATGCCGAACATGACCGTATTAACCAAAAGAATGGAAAACTGTTTGTTTGCAAATACGGATAACTGCAGGAAAGGCTGCTTTGAGCGACGCATCCAGAATATCATTGCAACGATCAGCAAGGCCGTTACCAAGACCATCCATATGTTAAACAGCGTAAACATAAGCATCAGTGAAGCCACAGCGAGCAGCAGCAGAACCCCCCCGAACCAATCTATGCGCGTTTCTGGGTGGAGCGGTAAGGCCTCACCGCGAAGGTTATGACGAAACACGGGCAATACAAAGAGCACGATAAGCGGCAGCACGAACAGCCACCGCCATCCTAAAAACGTCGTGATGACGCCGGAAACAAGCGCACCCAATAAACCGCCTAACGCCATACCTGCAGCAACGAGACCTAACGCCTGACCACGTTTTTTAGCAGGGAACAAACGATAGGGTATTAGCTGACCCATTGTAGGCATAACAGAGGAACCTGCCGCCTGAATGAGCCGGCTCACGATCAGCAAAGTGAAGTTTCGAGTAACAAGACCAATAATCGATCCGATGCATAGCGTCACAAGGCCAAATGTGATCAGCGTGGATAACTTAAATTTTTCGGTAAGTTTGCCGTATGTCAGTGTGCCAACTGCAAAAATAGTTAAGTAGGCAGTGCCAATCCAGCTGCCTTGAAGCATCGATAGCCCCAGGTCCGAAATAATGGTGGGTAGTGCAACATTGAAGACAGTACCGTTCATCACGGTGATGATAAGAGTCAGCACAAGAACATACAGAATACGTTTGTTTGCTTTCTCGTTCACAAGGACATTTTCGTTTTTAGGTGCAACAGTCATAAAATTACCTTTCAATCATTTTTGAATAATAAGGGAACACTAAAAAAAGCTTATCCCGAATTTTTGGATTATTTTTTTGTTTCTTTGTATTTTGCCTGTGCATTTTTCGCAGCCTTGCCGCAAAAGTGTGCAAATTGTTCGATCTCTTCTGAGGAAAATCCGTCGAGCAAAACCTCTTTCCACTCCTTGGCAACGCATTTGATTTCGCTGTGGACGCGCCGGCCGTCATCTGTCAAACAGATAATATTCTTACGCCGGTCATCCGGATTCGTTGTTCTATTCAAATATCCGAACTGTTCTAAGCGAACTAATGATTTTGTAATGGTAGCCTTATCCAGCATCATGTAGTTCGCAATCATGTCTTGGGAAACATCGGTATGTGTATCAAGATAGTCCAGTACCATAAAATCGCCTCCGTGTACTGATATGCTCCTAAGCCTATCCGATATGTAGATAAAGCCATAACGCTGCATGGCCCAGACGTCCTTCATAATCATTTTATGTACCCCTTATACTAACTGATCCAATATATTTAGTTGCCGTGGAAACTATTCTATTCGAGTATATTAGAATTGTCAATGAATTAATTGTCCGCCCTTGCCTTCTCAACGTCTATACAAAAAAGCAGTCTTCAAACCGTTCAGACTGCTCCAAAGATCGGCAGTGGTTTTTATTGCGGCGAAATTGAATAAAAGGACTGGAGGGCGCCATGCGAGAAGTGCAAAGCAGCCATCAACTCCCATTGATAATTTCCAGTATTAACAGAACGAGGTTTGGCTATTCTGTTTTAAATCTGAATTGGACTTGCCAAGAAAAGTGCACATTGATGTTTCTGATAAAGATGCGACAGAGATTGAAAGGCTGCTATGCAAATTCGGTCTGTCTATATGACGATAAGATGGTTCTTACATTTAACTACAAAAACGGAATAAAGCATAGCACCTTCATGATATGAAGAATTCAGATTTGGATGGCCTCGATAGACCAAACCATGGTAATCCGAACCTTGTCCTATTCGGCAAGGGTTCGGATTTTTATTTCGGCATCTTACTATTTGCAGACATAATTCCTTTTATATCCTTTTTACTACTTGTCGATTTAATCAAAGGCACTGTAGTATCATTAATCCAATATAGGCTAATGTTATTTGCCGCTGCATACGTTCATTATCTTCATTCATTTTCTTGATAGACGTGCCGGAAAATGGCATTTACTTGATATTGTGCCTAAATTATATTGTTGTTTTATGGTATTTTTATTATTTTTTGTTACAATAATGCCACAATTATTTGCTGCACACGCATGGTTATAGGTTGTCTTATATTGGATATAATAAAAACTATTATTGCTGCGAAAGGATATTTATGCAGAGAACCATAACAAACCGTCAAATGGTTTTTATTTTGTTTACCACAATATCAACTGCCTCTGTTGTGACTATCGCCAAAACTATGGCGATGAGCGCGGGACATGGCGCTTGGCTAACACTGCTGCTGGCTTCAATTCTTTTCAGTGTAATGGCGGGCTTAATTGTCAAACTGAACCAAATGAACGAAGGCAAAATGCTGTATGAGTACAGCCAAAAACTCACCGGAAAATTTATTGCTGTCATTATCGGATTGTTCTACTTGGTTTATTTTTTTGTTTTCTCATTGTATCTCTGCAATACCTTTGATCTGCTGATAAAATCCAGCTTTCTGATTAAGACGCCGGTGTGGGCGATGCTGCTCGCAGGAATGCCGATTTACGGTTTCATTGCGTACAAGGGGATAAGAAATATCGGGCGCTTGGCAGAAATCTTCGGCATCTTGTTTCTTCTGGTCACGGTTATACTGTTTGTATCTATGTTGCTTCAGGGTACATTCAGCTTCATACTGCCGTTGTATAATCCGGCGGAAACCGGTAAATACCTGCTTTCGCTTAAAGATACTATTGAACCGTTCCTAGGCATTGAGCTGTTGCTTGTAATACCGTTTACAAATAAAAACAAGAAAGCAGCGAAAACAGCCGTTTTTACTATCTTGGGAATTGGGCTGTTTTATATACTCGATGTCTATGGCTGTTTCGCGATGATTGGCAAGGATGAAATTGTTTACCATCGTTTCCCACTGGTAGACGCAATCCGGCTCGTCGAATACCCAAATATCGAGTTCCTGCAGCGTATAGATGTGATTTACGAAACAATTGGATTTATGCGGGTATTTGTGGGCAAATCCGTAATATATTTGGTCATTGTCGAACTGTTGTGCAAAATGCTGCCCAAAGCCGAAAGGATTGTCTTGGTCATTGTTGTGGGTGTGGCGGTCACGCTCGCCAGTCTGACCACTATCGGCATACCCGATATACTTGCGTTGTTAGCTTCAATACTCAGCATCGGCGGTATTGCGGCTGCTTTTGTGATACCGCTGATACTGCTTGTGATTGCGAAGGTGAAGAAAAATGCTAAAAAAGGCCGTTAGTTTATTGATGATACTGGCTGTGGTGGCGATGGGCGGCTGCTGGGATTCGCGGGATATTGATGCCCTTGATATCTGCACCGCGGTGGTGGTTGACCTAAAAGACGGCGAATACGCGTTCTATTGCGAGGTCGTGAACATTGCAGCCAAAAAAGCGGAAGAAGGCGGCGGCCAACAACTGAAGACAATGGTGGTGCCGGGAGCGGGAGAGAGCTTCGCACATGCGCGCCATGACCTTGACAAGACGCTGAATAAACCTTTATATCTTGGTGCCGTGCAATCACTGATCATGACGGAAGAAATGGCGGACAATGGAATTGAGGAATATGCCTATCGCGTGCGAGAGTTTCACGAATATCGAAAGACAATGGATATGATCATCACGCCGGATAACCCGGAGGATATTTTAAACGTCATACCTGAAAACTCAGCCACTGTGGGCTTCGCGATACAGGACACCCTGCAGAATCTGCTGGAACAGGGAGTCACGTTCCACATGTCGTTGGCAGATGTGCTGCAGAAATTGTGCGCAAATAACAAATGCTATCTTTTGTCCACCATGGGTATTAAAAAAAATCAGATTACATTACTGGGCTATTCGGTGTTTGACGGCGGACATCGCGTTGGCTATATTCCATACGAGCAGGCTCGGGGTATTATATATGTAATTTTAGGCGGAGAAAAGAAGACTCCGACATTTCTGTATGTGGCTAATCTGGAACAGGGCACGTATACGCTGGAGACGAAGCTTAAAAGCAGCTTTGTGAAAGTAAAATGGGACGGAGTACAGGCATCGTTTATCCTGGATTTTGATTTCGAAGCTCAGCTGATTTACCAGTCCACAAACAACCCAGTGACAGCTGAAGTAAAAAAGCAGATTGAAACGGACATTTCAAACCAACTGATGGCGGACATCACGCAGGCCATCCGCACTTCTATGGAGTTTGGGTGCGATTATTTATCCTACAGCGAGCCGTTCAGAGTGGCTTATCCAGAGGTTTATGACAATTTGGACTGGCAGAGCACGTTCGCAAATGCGCATTTTTCCGTGAATCTGACAGTTCCTATTAAAGAACACAGTGCTTATGATTATAACCCGCAATAACAGGAGAAATAGAGTTATGAAAAGCAATCAAGACGTAAACAATCTGATCCAAGACCTGACATCTAAAAAAATTGATATGCAGGTCCGTACAATACCATATAATGGCGGCGCGGCGCATATCTGCTATATTGGTCAGCTGGCAGACCGGCAGGCCATCTCAGAAATGATAATCAAACCACTGCAAGGCCACTGCGCGGAAAACAAAAAGCCCGTCACTGCAGCGTATGCGGTGGATAACCTGTTTTACGCGGATCAATGCCAGTTAGATGACGACCTGTATCAGGTTGAGCTGTATGTTTTGAACGGCCAGACAGTTGTTCTCTTTACCACGGACGAACAATACGTGACTATAAATCTAAAAAAAGTGGAAAAGCGGGCAGTGAAGGAACCGGAATTGATGTACTCCGAACGCGGCCCGCGCGACGCATTTGTCGAAGACCTTGATACTAACCTGTCGCTTCTGCGTTACCGGCTGAAGGACGGCAACATTCGTATTGAGAGAAAGCAAGTGGGTGCGCGCACCAAATCAGCTGTTGCCGTGGTCTATATTGAGGATATTGCCAACCCTAAGGTGGTCATGGAAATCAACAAAAGAATAGAAGGTATTAGCTAGACGGTATATATGAAACTGGTGAGCTACAGACTTACTTAAAACAGTCGCCCAACAGCCTGTTCCCCCATATGGGCATTATCGAGAGATCTGATATGGCAGTGGAAGCGCTGCTGGAAGGTAAGATACTGGTGCTGGTAGACGGCAGCAACACCGCTCTGAATGCTCCCAAGGTATTCGCGGAATTCCTATATGCCTGTGACGATCGGTACAGCAACAAGTTCTTCGGCATGTTTATGCGAATACTCCGGTATATCGCGGTATTTATGAGTATTTCGCTGACCTCCTATTACATCGCGCTGGCTGAATATCATTACGATGTGATGCCCGCAACGTATATCGTCACGTTCGCCGAGATGCGCGCGAGTGCCCCGTTTTCTGCGTTTATTGCCGTTCTGTCCCTCGAGTTCATCGTGGAACTGGTGCGTGAAGCGCTGCTGCGCGTGCCTGTCAAAATAGGTTCCGCTATCGCTATCGTGGGAGCCATCATCATCGGACAGGCCGCCTCCACCTCGGGTATTTATACACCGCTGTTGCTGATACTGGTCTCCATCGCTTTTTTATCTACATTTGCCATACCCGATATCACACTGGCGCAGCCGCTCCGGATACTCAAATTTCTCGTCATCCTCATGACAGGGTTCCTTGGGTTTTTCGGCTTTGCGTTGGCAATCACACTCATCATATCGATCGTTGTATCCATCGATTCCTTTGGTGTTCCATATATGGCTCCATGGTCACCTTTCAACGCTTATGATTTCGTGCGTTCGTTTCTGTTCAGCAAGCGCATGTCGCCCAAACGTCAGCAATATATGCGCAACAAGGATGATACCCGTACACCTAACGCAGAAAACGCTGAAAAGAAAAGCCGGCAGTGACTTGGAATTTCGGCGAGCATAATAAACAGTTGATATTTATAGACGAGCGAGTTCAAGGCGCGAAACTTGGCAGGATGCATGAATATGCCGCTCTTTAGAAGGACTAAGAAAAGAAAGACGGCACAGCTTGCTGCTGTGCCGCCGATGATAGGCTATTGTATTGGGAACTATATGCCCGCCTTGACCTCTTCGAAATCTCTCTGCATTTCTTCGGAGGGTTTTTTGGTCAGAAGCGAAACCACAATGATGCAGATGCAAGAGAACACAAATGCGGGGAACAGACAGTAGATACCGAAAACGCCGCCGAGCGGATTGAGCAGCAGTTTCCAGACAAAAACCATACCGCCGCCGCCGATCATGCCCGCGATGGCACCAGCGCGGTTGATGCGCTTCCAGAACAAGCAGAACAGCATCAGTGGGCCGAAAGTAGCACCAAAGCCTGCCCATGCGAAGGACACCAGTGTAAATATCACGCTGTGCTCGTCCAGCGCAATGACGATGGCGATGAGCGCGATGACAACGAGCGTAATACGCGAGACAAGCATGACGTTTTTCTCGGAGGCTTTTTTATGGAACAAGCCCTGATAAATGTTCTTGGCAAAAGCCGAAGCCGCGATCAGCATATAAGAGTCCGACGAGCTGATGGTGGCGGCGAGTATGCCCGCCATGGTGAAGCCCGCCAAAAGCGCAGGAAGCAAATTGGTGGACAACAGTATAAACACGCTTTCCGCCTGACTGGCGGTGGCCAGAGCAGTAGGGAAAAGGATGCGCCCAATCAGCCCGATAAAAACTGCAGCAAACAATGAGATCACGCACCATACCGTGGCGATGCGGCGTGATTTTCTCAGCTCTTTTTCTTTGCGGATCGCCATAAAACGCAGAAGCACCTGCGGCATGCCAAAGTAACCAAGGCCCCATGACAATGTGGAGATGATGGTCAGAAAACCGTAAGGCGCTGCATCGCCGAAAACAGGCGTACCGTTGGCGACCTGCTGAACGCCGTCCACCACAGTGGGCGTGGCGATGCCGAACATGTCGAAGAACCCGGGCATGTTCTGAACGTTGCTGATCACAGCATTGACGCCGCCCGCGGCATTGGTGCCCAGCACGAGTACGAGCACAAGCGCGCAGATCATGATGACCGCCTGCATAAAGTCGGACGCGCTCTCTGCAAGAAAGCCGCCGACGATGGTATAGATGAGGACGAAGACTGCCCCGACAATCATCATGGTGATGTAGGGGGCGCCGAAGAGCGTGGAGAACAGCTTACCGCAGGTCACAAGGCAGCTGGCAGCGTACACGCAGAAGAAGACCAATATAAAAATGGCGCATATGGTCATGATGATTTTTTTGTTTTCTTTGAAACGGTTTGAGAAAAAGTCCGGAATGGTAATGGCGTTGCCGCTCTTTACGCTGTAGCGGCGAAGCCTTTTGGCAACGATGAGCCAGTTGATATACGTGCCGATCGCGAGGCCGATGGCTGTCCACATCGCATCAGCCAAGCCGCACCAGTAGGCCACACCGGGCAGGCCCATCAGCAGCCAGCCGCTCATATCCGACGCTTCTGCGCTCAAGGCCGCAACCCACGGGCCGAGCGAGCGTCCGCCTAAAAAGTAGGCTTCGGAGTTTTTGTTGGCGCGTTTTGCGAAGAACAGGCCGATTGCGATGACAGTGGCCATGTAAATACACATGGCGATGAGAATTTGTATTGTATTGGAATCCAAAATGTGTTTCCTCCTGTCGAGTATTATTGCGGGCGTGACATGAAAAAAGTCATGCAGAGCATGAACATTAATACTTCACAGAAAGTTTACAATATCGGTCATCATATTGCAATCATTATATGCAGGAAATCATTCATAATTGAATAAAATGCGCCGCAGCCGGACGGGATGGTCACTTGCGCTTGCGTACCCGGCGCGGATAAAAGAACAGGGCGGGAGAGTTTCTATCTGCCCATCTAGCCTGATTTACCGTGACCTGCGCCGGCGGGTATGTACGACGGAGGCGTCTGCGTGGCGTTCTGCTTGACCAGCGCCAATATACCGCCGGCAGCAAGCACGACGCGGCAATGCATCAGATACCCGTCATGCTAAAACGCCGCCAACCAGCATGAATGCGTCCACACGAACAACGTCTATGGTGTATGTGCTGACTGCCAACGTTGAAGACATAACACCTGGACTTTTCGGGCATACCCTTGTTTTCATCTTGCTAGCTTGTCCTATTCTAATCATCTTCTCATATGTGTATGATACAATCAGCAGAACACGCAATGTTCGTAATATAAAAGAAGAAAAGCATAGGCGCCAACCGTTTGTGTTTTATTTCAGTCACAGCGGAACGAAATTCATTCATCCCTTTCCCCGTCTATGCTCTCTATGACCATGGTCAGTTTTTTTGTATCGCGCTTTTCAATGATGATGTTTGTCCAATCGCCGAAAAGCGCATCGTCACGGTCCATGAAATGCCCCAGCATATGCGGGCCATTCACATGGCTGTCCATGCTGACGATCAACTTGATCTGAATCACCTTTTTTATGGCATGGCTCTCACACAGATCACGCACCGCTCGATATGTTTTTTCAACGAGCAAGCTGTCATGCATGGGTCAGTCCCTCCCTGATTTTTAGTATTTCTGTCAGTACATCGCCGCAAATCTCATCAAATCTCTCACGCAGCGTATGGCCGGGCCCAAATCCGAAATCAACGTCCGTCGCCTCAATCCCGATCAAACAGGATTTTCCTTCAATATCCATCATCTCGATCATACTCATATCGTGCTGGGATGCGTATCTTTTGTGAGCCTTGGCACGGGGTTGCGGGCATACCGTAATGCTGCCGGGTTCGCCGCCGCTTATCATCGCATCCAGTATAATCACATAGTCATAAGCTCTGGCGATATCAAGGCCGTAATCGAAGTCTGTTTCCGCAATCACCACATCAACACTTATTCTGTTCAGATGGTTTTTGATCGCTTCGGCCACCCACACCCCGATGCCGTCATCCTTCATGATACGGCTGCCGATGGCGATGACCGCCATGCTTTTCATGGCACCACCTTGAACGTTTTTGTGTCTTTGCCCGGCGTATACACATGCGTAGCGCACGACACGCACGGATCAAAAGACCGGATGATCCGTCCCAGCTCAACGGGGTTTTCTTCATCTTCAACACAGGTGCCCATCAGCGCCTTTTCGCCTGTTCCTTTCACGTTTTCCGTTTGGGTGGAGAGGTTCCATGCCGACGGCGTGATGAGCTGATACAGCGAAATAACCTGATTGTCTATTTCAAGCCAGTGCCCGAGAGCTCCCCGCGTGGTATCAATCAGGCCCGCGCCGCGCGCGTTTTGCGGCACCTCATACGTGGCCTGAGTGGAAACCCCGGGTGTGAGCTCGTTTAAAAGCGTTTCAATAATCCCTGCGATTTTCTTCGCCTCGAGCACTCTTGCCACCGTCCTGTCCATCGTCGAGATACCATGGCGGTATTCCCCGGACAGCCAGAGCCGGGCCAGCGGCCCCACTTCACAGGGACAGCCAAAGTATCTGGGGGCTTTAACCCAAGAATAGGCTTTACTCTTTAAAGGTTCTTCGGGCGTCACCGTATCAAATGGGCCATAAGCCTTGGGTGTATCCGCGTAGTAGGCGTATTGTGTGTTCTCCGTAATGCCATCGGGATAAAACGGGCTTATCCTCCCGTTGATATACACAAGCGGATCGACATACAGCGTGCCCAGCTGCTGATAGCCGTTAAAACATCCAAAAGATAACAGATTTCCGTACCCGCCGCCAATGTGATAGTAGTCGCTGTAATACTGCGCGATCAGGTAAGCATCCTCAACCATGCAGGCATCAATAAACTCGCTGATATCGTGCAGTATGGATTTCATGGCCACGATTTTATCGACAGTGGCCTGCGCCGCGGCACCCCCGATAAAAACGCCGTGATTATGCGGTGCCTTTCCGCCCAGCACAGCGAGCATCTTATGCGCGTTCCGGCTGATCTCAAGTGAATCAAAATAGTGCTGCGCGACCAAGTCGTTCTTCTCCTTCGGGAGTCTGAAATCTCTGCCGTTCGCTTCAAACAGCGGCGAGAAGCCCGGAAGACGGATAAAGTCGGGAACGGTATATTGGTAAAAATGCCGAATATGATTTTGCAAAAACTCGCAGCCGTGCATAATATCCCGCAGATATCGGCCCTGCTCGGAAGGGACAACGCCGAAGGCCTGTTCCAAAGCAAGTGAAGACGCTATCGAATGCGCCGTTGAGCAAATGCCGCATATCCGCTCTGTAAAATACACCGCATCCATGGGCGGCCTGCCTTTGAGCATCAACTCGAACCCGCGAAAAAGCAGGCCTTCCGTTCTGGCATCAACCACAATACTGCTTTCTATGAATGTGTCGATTTCCATGAATCCGCTGATACGCGTGACCGGATTGATGATGACTTTTTTCATGGCAGTGTTTCTTCCCTTGACGTATTAAAACTGATAAATGGCTCCATTTGATCCGGAAAACCAAATTGCGCACAGCCAATGCACGGTGCGTTGTCTCCGATTGGCCAGTTGACGCGTTCGTTCCATCTCCGGATCGGGCAGTCTGTGCGTGTGACCGGTCCGCGGCAGCCGAGCTTAAATAAACACGTATGCTCACCAAGCTTTTTCGCGAAAATGCCTTTATCAAAATACGAACGCCTCGGGCACCTGTCGTGAATGGTGATGCCATAGAACAGGGTCGGGCGGCCTGTTGCGTCCAACTCCGGTTCACCGAACAGCAAAATATGGGCGAGTGTACCCAAAAACCAATCTGGATTGCACGGACATCCGGGCAGTTTAATCACCTTTCGCGCAAGTACAGACTGTACGCTGACGCAATCGGCCGGATTGGGTCTGGCAGCTGATACGCCGCCGGCTGACGCACACGTTCCCACAGCGATCACATGCGACGCCCTTTCACCAAGCCTGCTAATCGCGTCGTAGGCCGTCACCGGCTGCCCTTTATATTTGCCGATGATGTTGTATATCCCATTGTCCTTTGTGGCAACAGCACCCTCAACGGCTAGAATAAAGTTTGAGCCGAGGACGCTGAAAAGCTGTTCCATCGCCTTTTGCCCTTGCTTAACGATCAGACTGTTATCATAAACGAATTGAACCATTTGTGAGGCGAGGTATTTGAAATCCGGATTGTTGCCATCCAGCAGTGATATGATGTTTCCTGAGCATCCCGTGAGCTCAAGCCAAACGAAATTGCGTTTTTGCAGCTGGCCTGCGTTTATTCTTTGTTTTACACCGGCCACAAGGCCGGATGCAAATGTGGAGGTGCAATCGTTACAATTGGGCAAGCTCATCATAAAGCCTCCCCACCACTTTTAAATGACTCAGCACGTCTTGATTCGCATGACAGGACGCATACGCGCCTGTCAGGTCGGATCCGGCGCTCAACCCGAAGTGAGAGGCGGCCGCCCATGCCGCACTGTTTGTCACATCATAGATCATCCCGTTAACGGCCACATAAGCGGGACTGCCGTTTTTCCCGTTATATTTTAACAGCTCGTTTCTTGTCAATACTTGCAGCCCACCCTGAACAGGTATCGCAGTGTCGTCAACGGGATAAGTTTCGTTTAACGTCATGCTAAAAAGCTGTGACAATCGGCCCAGCTGTTCTTCCAGCCGCTTCAGCAATAAATTCTTTGTCTCAATGTTGATCGAGTGATTCAGAAGATCGACAGTGTGGTAAATCTCACTCATTATCGAGTTATAATGACCTTTACTATTGTGATTCATAAGCTCCCCCGCACATAGAAAATACTGTTTCATTATATTTTCTAACGGTTAAGTTTATGTTCACTCATGTATGGCATGAATAGAAAACATCCTATACATATGGCGCATATGATAATCTGTAAATAATTCTGAAAGGAATGACGATCATGAACAATAGTTATGGGAGATATCCTTCATATGGCGAAGTATCACAAGGCAACTCCAGTTATATGTACAATAGCAGGATAAATACTCCTCATAATGACAGACCTATGTATAATACCGGTTCACCTTATACAAGATTTTCCGATTACGGGGCGGAACCGTTTGTAGTAAATATTGAAGAGGTTACAAAGCAAAACAATACTTTTCGTACAGCCATATGGACGGGACAACATCTGCAGCTCACATTGATGAGTATCAATCCCGGCGAAGACATAGGTTTAGAAATCCACCCAAATCTCGATCAATTCGTACGTATTGAAGAAGGCAGCGGTATTGTTAAAATGGGGAATCAGAGAGATTACCTTGATTTTCAAAGGAATTTATCTCCCGATTTTGCTTTTATCATACCAGCAGGCAAATGGCATAACCTGATGAATACAGGCAGGGTACCGCTTAAACTATACTCTATATATGCACCGCCGCAACATCCGCCCGGCACCGTTCATGTCACTAAGGCAGATGCTTTGGCTGCAGAAGAACACAACAGCTACTAAAACACCAATAAAGACAGCGAGCCTGTCTTTATTGCTTGTATATTCATACATTTTGGCTAAAAATGTTCATCATTGATCCTATCTCGCACATCCCATAGAGTTGCTTATTGCAAAAACCGAAAGCTATGCCTCGTTCATTAACTGTTCAACCAGTTTTAAATGATATTTCATCCGTTAATGGAAATCATATTCTCATAGAAAGGAATGATTATGGATATGCTTCAGGTTGTATTAACCTCTGTCGGCTCAGTGATTGCGCTGTTCATACTGACAAAACTGATGGGCAACAAGCAGATGTCGCAGCTCAGCATGTTTGATTATATCGTCGGCATCTCAATAGGATCTATTGCCGCGGAAATGGCGACAGAGCTCGAAGAGTTTTATAAACCTCTTATTGCGATGATCGTCTACGCGCTGTTGGCGGTGCTTATTTCCTTAGCCAATTATAAATCTATCAAGCTGCGGCGAATTCTCACCGGCACATCATTGATTCTTTTTGAAGATGGGAAGTTGTATAAAGCCAATTTGAAAAAAGCAAGAATAGATGTGAACGAGTTTTTAACGCTGTGCAGAAGCAAGGGGTATTTTAATATTGCGCATTTGCAATCCGTCATTCTTGAGCCGAATGGCCATATCAGTGTATTGCCGCTTTCAACGCAGCGGCCCGCCACGCCTCAAGACTTGAGCCTCACCCCACCCGAAGATAAACCGGTGATCGATATCATTATTGACGGACAAATATTGATCAATAATTTAAAATATACCGGCAATAATGAGAACTGGCTCTACAAGCAACTGCAAGCTCAGGGCATTCATCAAGTTTCTGACGTCTTTTTAGCCACCTGCGATAACGAAAACAATCTAAGCGTTTATCAGAAAATCGACAGAAAAATGTCAAGAGATATCTTTGAATGAAGTGGTTTTAAATGACGATCCCAAAGGGATGAATCAGGGAGTTGGACACATGCGAGACGGAATGGCCGATATTAAGCCATTTTCTCAGACCCAAACACCTATTCAACCCTTTAGGGTAGTCGTCAGAGGTGGCTATATAGTAAAATTTCGACACGCTGACATGATTCGTGATGTGTTTATATTATTGGTCAACGTCATCTTTGGCTTTGTAAGCCCTCGCTTAACGCCATGTAAAAAATATTCATGGCTGAGGCTGTGTCAGCGAGCCTCACAGAGAAGCGCACAAGCCGGATTGTTAACCATGATTGTATTCACACCCTGCTGGCCAATGCGTTCAGCAAGTCTTTTACTGAACCGGGTCAGTATATCGTCCAATCCAAATGCGGCTCCGTAGCTTTTCAACCTTTGATTGGTTGTATCAAGCCCGAGCAGCAAATGAGAGATATAGCCTTCGTTAACCATGTACTCGATAAGCCGCACCTCGTCTTCATCGCTGTGATACTTCTCCCTGTGAATCGTATCGTATTCCAAATACACGCCCGCCTGTGCAAGCTCCTTGTGATACGCCATATCATACCGTGCTCTGTCAAGATGGCAAAAGATGAGGCGATCCGGTGTGATTTTCTTCTTTTCCAAATAGCCTATAAGATCAATCGCGTCGGCCTCCGGGTCAAAATGAACCATCACAGGCGCGCCCGTAGCTTGTGCGGCATTGGCCGCTGCCGAAAAAAGCTTGGCATATGTGGCGCTGGCTTTGTATGTTCCCTTAACCGCTGCGAGCTTGATGATTCCCGCTTTGGCACCGGTTACAGCTCCTTCCATGCTCTCTTCCACTTCCCGAATATAAAGCTGCGTCAGCGATTCTTCGCTTTGCCGTTCAAGCCAATCCGCATCTTCAAAAAACTCTGTTTTGTGGAATCCTGTACAGGCAACGATATGAATACCCGTTTGTCTGCTCACACGCGCAAGATTCTCTTCCATTCTGCCGCATCCGTACGGCTGCGCATCCACAAAGCTGCTGCCGCCCGCATTTTTATACAACAAAACTTCCGCCAGCGATTTATCATAATCGTCCATACACAGCGCATCATTGATTCTTTTTGAAGGGCCGTCTGCGATAAACACATGCTCATGACACTGGCACCAGCCAAGCTGTTCCGGCTTTATATCGCCCGTCACCGTTCTGATCATTTTCATACTTCATGCTCCGATTTTTTGTTTGGACATAAAACCACAGGGGGCAGCTTTATCAGCGCCCCCCATAGTCTCTCCCTATTTATAACATTGCGGCAAACCGCAAAAGGACTTACTTGCTTCTGGCCTTTTTAACCTCTTCAACCATCTGCCGTCCGATCGTGACGATTGAATTGTAATCACCCTTCTTAGCACCTGCCGTCAGGCTGCCGCCCGCACCCACAGCCACAGCACCGGCTGCAATCCATTCGCCGATGTTATCCACGGTGACGCCGCCCGTCGGCATCATTTTCATCTGCGGCAGAGGACCTTTAAATGCTTTGATGATCTTCGGCCCAAAAAGCTCTCCCGGGAAAATCTTAATGATATCAGCACCGGCCTTCATGCCGTCCACAGCCTCTTTCACCGTCATCGCGCCGGGCATGCACGCAATATCGTACGTATTGCACAGCTTGACCGTGTCCGCATCGAGGCACGGGCTGACGACGTATTTGGCACCCGCGAGTATCGCTGCGCGCGCCGTCTCCTTATCCAAAACCGTTCCCGCGCCGATGATGATCTGATCATCAGAATATTCTTTGCTCAGGCTTTCGATAATTTTTAAAGCGCCCGGAACCGTAAACGTGATTTCAATACCCACGATCCCCGCCTCAATACAAGCGGCCGCAATTTTCTTCGCCTGTTCTTCACTTTCCGCACGAACCACGGCCACAACGCCGCAATCCGTTATCTTTTTAATAATTTCAGTTTTACCCATTACCTATTACCTCCATAACTGAATAGAATTCGTTCAAATCTTTTACGATAAAATCCGCATTCGCGAGCTCTTTCTCAAGGCCGAAACCATGTAGAACGCCGACACTCAACATGTGATTGCTCTTAGCCGCGCGAATATCCGCTTCCCTGTCACCCACAAAAATTGAGGGGCGCTGCGCGCCAAGCACTTCCATGGTTATTTTCGCGGCTCTGCTTTTTGAAACACCGTGCCGCTTGCTGGTCACAATATCAAAAAGGCTCTCAATATTGAACTTTTTTAATATCGCCTCTATGTATTCTCGCGTCCCGTTCGAGCAGATCGCAAGCCTGTGACCGTCTGCCTTGAGCGCCGAAAGCACCTCTGCGCAGCAAGGATATAGCTCAGCGCTATGAGGAATCACGGCAAGCTCATAGCCCACCGAGAGCCTGCAGAATTGATCAATAGCCTCTTTGTTGGATGTCTTCAAATACTGCTTTGCAAGCTGTCTTAGAGGCTTACCGATCTGCGCCAGTATTTGATCCGCACAGAGCTCATCCCTGCCCATCTCTCTGAGTGTCAGGTTGAACGCGTCCACATCCACCGTTTCCGTACGGAATAACGTTCCGTCAAAATCAAACAGAATGTTAAAACGCGTCATTTAATGATGTGCGCGCAGTCTCTTCCTTCGAGCACGTCAATCAGGTTTTTCACCGCCAAATTACCCATGGCAGCCACGGCTTCGTTGGTGTGCGCCCCCGTATGCGGCGTCATCACCACATTATCAAGGCCCAGCAGCGGCGAATCCGTCACCGGCTCCACCTCGTAAGCGTCGAGACCGACACCCCCCAGTTTCCCGTTTTTGATCGCTTCGGCAGCTGCCGCTTCGTCAATCAACCCGCCTCTGGCCGTGTTGATGATGAACGCGCCGTTCTTCATGCCTGCGATGGCTTTCGCGTCAATCATGTGCTTGGTCTCTTTCATGAGCGGCACATGCAGCGAGATGAAATCTGACCCTGTAATCACCTCGTCAAGGCTTTTTTGTACAATGCCGTGCTGCTCGGCAAACGCCGCGTTAAAATACGGGTCGTACGCCATCACGTTCATGCCAAACGCCTTGGCTCTCGTCGCGAGGTTTCTGCCTATCGCACCAAAACCCACAATGCCAAGCGTTTTGCCCAACAGTTCTGTGCCGCTGTTTCTCGGCCATCCGCTGCTTTTTACAGCGGCATCAAGCCTCGGAATTGCCCGTGCCAAGCTAAGCATGAGCCCGAAAGCGAGTTCACATACCGCTACCGCGTTTGTCCCCGGCGTGTTGGTAACGGTGATTCCTTTGGCTTTTGCAGCCTCCATATCCACCCTGTCGACGCCTGCGCCGTACCTCGATATCACCTTGAGGCTTTTTGGCGCTTGGTTAATCACATCGGCCGTGATGTAATCGAGGCCTGCGATATACCCGTCAACGCCGTCCAGCAATGGAAGAATCTCATTCGCTTCCAGCGGCCGGCTTTGCGGATTGTATACAATCTCGTCCGCGAAGGCATCAATCATCGCTTTGGCCTGCGCGTTCTGGGGTTTCTGAAACGAAGTCGGCGTGATTAATATTTTCATACGCTTACTTCCATTTCGGATTGTCGATGACCTCCGGCTTACCGTCTTTCTCGACAATCAGTTTTCTGTATCCCTTCGTTTCAATGGTGCCGTAATCGTGTCCTGCGTCGCCGCGGAAACAAAATACCGTCACCAAAGGGACATTACCGGTGTTGATACTGCGGTGTGCATATCTTTGCGGAACATAAACCGTCATGCCGGCCGAGAGCTTCTGTGCGCTCCAGTCACCTTCCGGATTTTCCAAAAGCATATACCCTTCGCCGCTTAAGCAGTAATAAACCTCACCTGTTTCCAGTATGGTGTGAAAATGGCCTTTGGTCATGAAATACTCGTTGCCCACCTTACCGGGATACGTGATGCTCGTGCCGAAAGCAAGGTCTCCCGCGGTTTCGGGGGCTCCCATTTCGTAAAACTCATACACAAGCGGATCACCGTTTTTAATGAGTGCCTCCGTCGCGACTTCATCGGCATACATACCGCGCATTTGCGACAGGTGGCGTTTGCTCGATTCCGCGTTGCTTTTGGAAAGCCCTGTTTTCAGATCGAAATCGACCGTAAACCCTTGTGTCCAATTGAATTTACCTGCATTGCTGTTGCTGCTCATATGATTTCTCCGTTACTCAATTTCTGAAACCGCTTGCGATTTCGTCACATTTGTCCAAAATCTCGCCTTCAATAGGAATATGGAACACCTCCGATATCACGGCAGTCCATCCGTATATAAAATACTTCCAGCCGTCAACCACCGTTAGTTCCTGCTTTTCCTGCTGCGCGAGCGCCTGATGCATAAACTTTAAATCTCCGCGGTAATTGATTTCCCATACGAGCGACTTTTTGGGGAAAACCGCTTCATCCGTGAGCGGGCTGCCCGGTCTGTCTTTTCCCAGTCCCGTGGCGTTAATAATCACGGAGCCTTCTTTCATGCGTGAAAGCACTTCGTCGTTCTGACCCGGCTCAGGCGTTAAATAGTACTCAAATTTGATTCCGCCCGGATCAAGCTGCTTAAATATCTTTTCGATCTCAGAGAGTCTCGGCTGGCTTCTGTTTGCAATCACGATCTTGCTCGGATAATTGCCTTTAAACCGTTCCTGCATCAGATGATACCCCATCGAAATCGCGCTTCCGCCGGCTCCCATGATAAACACGTCGGCTCCGGTATTTTTGAAGTGGTCTTTCGGTATAAATTCGTCAAGCGACAGTCCGGACGTAATCGGATCTTTCGCGTGACCACAGAGCTTGCCATCCAGCTTGGAGATCGACGACAGTTCGCCGAACGCCTGAGCCAGCGGATCAAGATAGTCAAACAAATCTTTCGCGGCATCATAGAGGTCTAGCTTGTGCGTGGTGACAAGCGCGCCCATCGAGTACGGGTCATTCTTGATAAACTCCACCACTTCACGGTAAACCTCGGGTTTTTCGTGGATTGCAATGTCAATCCCCTTCATCACGGCATCAATGCCAAGCGCCTTTGCCCATTCAGGAAATACTTTCATGATGGACGATTTTGTTGTTGTAACCCCGATGAAATACATAGTTGGTTGTACTGCTGCTTCGAGCTTCATCCGAATCATTCTCCTTTAAATAAATATTTTAAACTTTTTGTTAATCAGTATAGCTGCTTATGGAGCAGGGCACTCTCCGCTGCTCCATAAGCCAGTTGATCAAACCTTCACTTTGGTTCCGCTGGCGGCAGACTTTTTAGCCGCTTCAATAATCTTAATAATGTTAACGCCATCATGGAAGTTCGGCGATACCGGCTCATCCTTGGCCAGCGCTGTCAAAAAGTCGTAAGCTGCGTTGACAAAGGTTGTTTCATAACCGACCAGATGACCGGGTGCCCACCAGTTTGCCATGTACGGGTGCGACGCATCAGTAGCCATGATGTTTCTGAATCCCTGTTCGGGCTCAGCATCGCCGATGCTCAGGTAATTGAGCTCGTCCATGCGCTCTAAATTCCAGGTCAGGCTGCCTTTTGATCCATAGATTTCGAAATAATTGTAATTGCGTCTGCCGCCCGCAAAGCGAGACACATCGCACGAACCGAGAGTCCTCTTGCCCGCAAAATCCATCACGATGAAGCATGCATCGTCCACGGTCACTTTGCCTTTAGCCGCCGCCTCTGCGGAGCCCTTCGCAAACGTGGCCGCACCCGCACCGGGCAGCGGTCTTTCTTCAATAAAAGTTCTCATATCGGCATAGACGCTTTCCACTTCTCCGACGAGGTAGCGCGCAAGGTCGATGGAATGGGAAGCAAGGTCGAAAAGCGGGCCGCCCCCGGCTGTTTCCTCTTTGAGATGCCATGTCAGCGGAAAGTTTTCATCCATGATCCAATCCTGAAGATAGGCACCCCTGAAGTGATAGATCTCACCGATCTTCCCTTCTTCAATCAGCTGCTTCGCGTAGCTGACGGCGGGAACCCTGCGATAATTATGGTTCAGATAGTGCAAAACACCCGCTTTGTCACACGCGTCAGCCATCTCTTGCGCATCCTTCGCACTCAACGCGAAAGGTTTCTCGCAGAATATGTGCTTTTTGTTCTTTGCCGCGTGAATCACCATGTCTTTGTGCAGATATGTGGGCGAAACGATATCGACAATGTCCACATCGTCCCGTTCAATCGCTTGCTTCCAATCCGTCGTGTAATCTTCAAAGCCCCATTTTTGCGCGAACTCTTTTGTGGAAGCTTCATCCGTTCCCACAGCCACCTTCAGCACAGGCTCGAATTCGACGTCGAAAATCTTGTCCACGGTGCGCCACATATGGCTGTGCACTTTGCCCATGAAGCCTTTTCCGATAATCGCAACGTTTAGTTTCTTTTTCATGATCAGCACACTCCGTTATTCAAGTGAATTGACAATCGCCTTGAGTCCTTTGACGCTTTTCTCTACACATTCGTCTTCACGGTTCATCCAGTCGTAATGCGGATGGTCGATTTCAACGGCGAGGAAGCCATTAAAGTCCGTTTTGTTGAGAATGTTCGCGAGCACCTGGTTATCAATAAGCCCTTCACCCACCGGAACCCCCGAGAAGAAGAACCAGTCGTTCGGACGCGCCATACGCGGATTGATCTGAAGATCCTTAAGATGAACGGCAAATACGTGCGGCGCAAGAATCTCCATCGCCTTGATCGGATCATCGAGAAGCCTTAAAAAGTTACCCGTATCGAAATTGACACCGAAATTCTTCGAGTTAACATTTTCAAGCAGCTGAAGAATTTCTTCGCCTGTGTAATCGATATGATTCTCCACCGCGAGTTTTATATCGTTGTCTTCCGCAATTTTGATCGCTTCTTTGAACTGCTTTGAGAGCGCTTCAATCTGCGGGCCATGAGGCTCATGACGGAACATCAGCGAAGAGCCCGTTACGCGCATCACATCCGCACCCATCAGTTTGGCTTTGGGAATGCAGGCTTTCATTTCCGCAAACGCTTCTTCGTTTTTGCCTCTTTCGAGCCCGTCCGGATGTCCCCATGCGAAAACACGGTCAAAGCCATACTCATCAAGCTGAGCCTTTAATTCTTTAATGTATGAATCCTCGAGCGTTTCAAAAAAACATGATTCCAGCGAAACGCCGTCCACACCCAATTCCTGCGCTCTGGTCAAAAAATCTCCCATTGTCATTTTCTTTGGTGCCGGTTCCTGATCAGGATAAACTTCGCCGAAAAATCTGTGGTAGCAGTAACTGTCAATGCCAATTTTCATATTTGAGCTAATCCTTTCTTTTTTTATTACAGTATTTCAGTTTCCCAACCGAAAACTTTAGCAAGCTGCGTCAGTTCGGGAATCCGGTTTCCCACAATGATCAACTGATGATGCGACGAAAGCGATTCCATCACCCTGTGTCCGTTTTGGTATCGAATCAACGCACCGTTTCTGCAGTCTGAACCGGGGTATTGCACATAATCTTCAATTTCGGCTTGTATCACAGTGAGCTTCTTGAAGCTCGAATCGATCTTCGTCAGCGTAACGGGCCCTTTGGGGAACTCGCAATCGATCATAATGGCGTTGTCATCCACAATCTCAAGCACCTTGGGGCGCATGCACCACTTCGTGCAGAACGGACGGGGCACCAAACCAAAGTAGCCGCAGTGCACACCCAGCGCGTGGTTATCCGGATCATCAATATCCGGGAACTTATCGATCTTTTCATGCGCCAGTGCCGCCATCCCCACAAGGAACGGATAGATATTCGTCATCATGATCGGCGCTTTCAAAGAGCGGTATAATATAAATGTGCTGAGAAGCGTTAGCGTATCACCCTCGCAGGCCCATATGATATCGTCTTTCTCAAACATCATCGTCCACGCAAGGCATGGCGTTGTGTCTGCATTGAATGATTCATTGAGACAGTTGCTGCCCACACCTTCCACGCCGCCTATCTCGTTGATGACGCCTTTCACGGCGATATAGATCTTCACGGCACGCAGATAGTTTTCTTCCGGAACATCCTGCATGCAGATGTCCCAGTCTTTTGCCGTTTCTCGTGCCTGTTCATCGCTGATGTTCTTGGCGTTATCGGCCACCTCTTTCCAACTGCGGTAAATAAGCTGCATGCCGAAGGTTTCCTGCATAATGCGCGTGCATTCCTCTTCCCACCAGTAAAACCGCTTGAAAATGTAGGCTTGCATGCCTTCACCGGGGCTGTCCTGAAGCATCAGAAATTTGCCGCCGAGCGACAATGTTTTCTTGGCACCGATCGCCCGCAATATGACTTTAGCCAGCTCAGTATTATAGGGCGAGAATACATTGAGACCGCTTTGGCGCAGATAGGTTACAATTTCCCAATCCCACATCTCAACCGTACCGAATTTTGACGTGAGCACGATTACGGGCAGCTTGATCTTTTTCAATCCTTCAATCTCCCGGAATGCCGCACCGATCAACTGCGGAAATACCACAGCATCCGCCGAATCCGGCAGCTCTTCTCCCACCATAATGGGATCCAGAAGTTCTGCAACATCAGCATACATCTCTTTAAGCCGTATCAGCTGATCGCTAAACTCCTTAAGCTCTCTTTCATTGGCTGCAGAAAAATACATCGGAACGAGATGCGTCAACATAAAATAATCTTCCTTTTGCAGTTATTATTAGCCTGTCTTTGTTGATTATGCGATGTCTAATGTGATATCCACCTGTTCTAACTCTTTAATTTGGCTTTCAAGCAACCCGGTATCTGTGATAACGATGTCAACATTATGGATGTCTGCAAATTTTACGAATGAAGCGCGGCCGAACTTGCTGCTGTCACTGAGCAAAATGGTCTGATCAGCAAAATCTATGAGTATGGTTTTCATCTGCGCGAGCTCAATACTTGGTGTCGTCAGCCCATTTTTTATGCTGACGGAGTTGCTCGCCACAAAGGCTTTGTCAACACGCAAGCCTTCAAGGCATTTAAGCGCAATCGGGCCCACGCAGCAATGGAACCCGGTTCGCAGTTTGCCCCCGATGAGCACAATGTTGAAATCCGAATTTTCTTCGAGAAATCCCGCGATTTCAATGTCGTTGGTCACAATCGTGAGATTCCTTTTTAATATGAGCTGCTTTGCAAAACACAGCGTTGTCGTTCCTGTATCAAGCGCAATCGTATCCCCGTCTTCCACATAGGCCAGCGCTCTTTTTGCGATGGTTTCCTTGTCCTTCATGTGTTCAACTTTTTTTTGGCTTGAATTCAGCTCATAGTTTGCCTTGATATTGGGAATAGCCCCGCCATGTGTTCTTTTGAGCAATCCCGCAAGCTCAAGCTCATTCAGATCATTTCTGATTGTCGCCGGCGAAACTTTAAAAATTTCACACAGCTCACCCACGGTTGATTTTCTGTTCTTATGAATGTACTCCGCTATCGCCGTTTTTCTCTCCTCAGCAAACATCGATTTTTGCTCGGTGTGCTCACTCATTCTTCTTTTCCTCCAAGCGCATGAAATATTGTTTTCAACGCTGAAAACGACTCCAAATAAGCTTGAGAGTACGGAATGTAGCTTTGGTGTGCATCACGGTTTTCCGTGATTTCGGCACCCGTAATTTTGAAGCTTTCAGCTGTTTTAACAATATTATCATACACGCCAATACCGTAACCGGCAACAATGGCGCTTCCAAGCGGCGCTGTATCCACATTCTTTATCGGAACATATTTAAGGCCGAGCACATCCGCCTTAATTTGATTGAAAAGTGAGCTCTTTGCACCGCCGCCCATGCCGAATACGCGGCTTATTTGCGTGTCGATGCCGATGTCTTTGAGTACGTCCAAATAGTATTTATATTCGTATGCAATCCCTTCCATTATCGCGCGGTACAGATGGCCTCTCTTATGAGCCCAGTTAAGACCGATAAAGCTTCCCCTCACATCCGGGTTGTTCGGGCAGACCCTGCCGGCAAAATGAGGCAGGAAGATCAGCCCTGCGCTGCCCGGCGCAATGCCGACCGCCTCGCGTTCCAATGTTTGATAATCCACTTCGCAATCAGCGCCGACGATGCTGTCTTTATACCATTTAAGGCACATCCCGCCGCCGTTTATATAAGCGAGCGGCATCCAAAGACCGTCGACAACAGACCGCATCAGCATCAGCGCCTCATGCTTGGTATCCGGTTTGTATGTATCCACACAGCATGAAAGAATTGATGCCGTTCCCGCCACATCAAATACTTCGCCGGGTTTCACAATGCCTGCGCCAAGGCATGTCGCGGCAGAATCGCCGCACCCCGCCACAAACGGAACGCCTTCCATCAGCCCGCATGCGGCGGCATACTCTTTTTTGAGTTTTCCGATGATCTTCCATGGTTCAACAATCTCGGGAAGCTTATCAGCAGTAACATCAAATGTTTCAAGAAGCTCGCCGGACCATTGCTTTTTAAGGTTATCCGCAAAACCGCTGAAATGAATGCAGGTATAATCAATCACAGCGTCCTGTGCCTTAAGCCCGCAAAGCTTGCCCGCCACAAAAACATGCGGGAGCACAAATTTGTGTATTTTGTTATAAACCTCAGGGCGCTCGTTTTTCCACCACAAAATTTTGGGGCCATGGGTGTATGTCACAGGCGCTCCGTTTAATTCAACAGACCTGGTATTGGCGCGGTTTTTGATCTCTGTGATGTATTTGCCGCACTTGGTATCAAGCCAGCTGTCATAATACGTCACAGCCTCAAAATCCTTGCCGATACCCATGATACCCGCCATTTGCGAATCCATTCCCACAGCGGCAATATCAGCAGCGCTGACGCCGCTGCGGGCCACAACTTCTCTGATTGTATTGATGACAGATGTAAAAATTTCATCAGCTTCCTGATAAACTTCGCCGGTTTTTGGGCTGATGAGGTTAGACGCTTCAAAGCTGCTGCTGAGCACGCGTCCTTCCAGATCGTAAAGGTTTGCTTTTGTTCCTTGAGTACCGATATCAACGCCGATTAAATAATTCATCATTCATCAACCTATCTTTTTAAAATTCTATAACGTGCTTGAGACCCACCGCTTTTTCGGCATTCTCAAAAGCCACTCCGATGTCTTTAATATCGTATCTTCCCGTGACAATACCGCTCAAATCAATCAGACCGTCCGCGATGAACCCAAGCGTTTTTCTGAAATGACCGATGCTGGCCCGCGTCGTCCCTGTCACAATCAACTGCTTATAATGAATCAGATTTGTATTGATCATCACATTCTCTTTGGTTTTCGGAAGCCCGCCAAAGAAGTTGATCCTTCCGCCCTCTGCCATCAGTTCGAGCGATTTCTGCTGCACTTGCGGAGAAGGACAGGCAGTGATGCACACATCAACGCCTCTGCCGTCTGTATGCTCTTTAATGAATCCGTCAATATCATCGCCATGATATGTGATGATGTTGTTTTCAATCGTTTTGCACAGTGCCAGCCGATCCGCAGATAAATCATTCATGAAGACCTTGGCTGCCCCGAATATCTTCGCCAATTTTGCGTGGAACAGTCCGATCGTACCCGCACCCACAATCAGCACATAATCACCAGGTCTGATCATGCAATGCAGAGATCCATTGTAGGCGCATGAGAGCGGCTCATTGAGCGCCACATCCTCGGCCTTGAGGCCTTTGGGTATCTCCATCACATTTCCCTGTCTGATCGCCTTTTCAGGTACCTTCACATATTCCGCAAATGCGCCGTCCATATTGATACCGAAAGCCACGTATTGTTCGCACAAATGCCCGTCTCCGCGGATACATTTGTTGCAAATGCCGCAGCCGATATTCGGCGCAACGGCCACTTCCATGCCTTCCTTATAATATTCAACATTGCTGCCGACTTTATCAATCACACCGCCGAATTCATGGCCAAGCACCCTCGGATTGGTTTCGCTGATATCGCCGGAGCCGTTTTGATACATTCTGATATCCGTACCGCATATGGCCGCGCTTTTAATTTTAATCAGCATCTCGTTTTGATTGATTTCAGGTATCGCGATATCTTCAACAACGAGTTTTCTGGGTCCGTATAATCTTGCTGCTAACATGATGTCCCCCCTATAATTTGATGATTGTTTTTTCTTTGATTGACCGGTTGCCTGCCTTCACAACCGCCACCGCTTTTTTACCGTCTTCCCCGGTGACTTTTGGCGTTGTGTCGTTGAGGATGGCTTGAACGAACTGAATATCCTCTTCGAGATACGCATCCTTAAACAACGCCGTCCAGCTTGTGATGAACGGTGTGCTCGTTCCGTTTTCCTCACTGACAACCTTCAGGTGCTGTGCATCCGTTCTGCCGATGAAAACAACCCCTTTGGTTCCGAGCACCTCAACCCTCGCGTCATAGCCGTATCTCGCGTACTGCGCGCCCTCTATTGTGAACTGAATGCCGTTTTTAAATGTTCCCGACATGACCACGTTATCATAAAAGTCCGGATATTCATCGGCAATTTCTCTGTTCCGATAGTTGCCGGCAATCGCATAAAGCGAATCGATATCGCTATCGGCCAACCACCTCACGCAATCGATATCATGGCTGTTCACCTCTGCGAGCGGACCGTTGCTGATTTCAATATCATACATCCACTCTCTGGGTTTGCTTGGTCCCCTTGTTAAAGACCGGACATGCACGATATCGCCAATGGCACCGCTGTCAATGGCTTCCTTGGCTTTTTGGAAGCTTTCATCGAAACGCCGCATAAAGCCGATCTGCAGTTTGACGTTGTTCTTCGCCGCCGCATCATTCATTTCTTCACATTCCTGAACCGACATTGCCATCGGTTTCTCGCATAAAATGTGTTTTCCGGCATTAGCGGCATCCACAACGATATCTCTATGATATTTCGTGGGCGAAACCACAACCACGGCATGAATATCATCCTGCTTTAAGGCGTCCCGATAATCAAGATAATACCGGTCAATTTCCAGCTCTTCACATGCGTTAAGGCATGCTTGCTCAACAGGATCTACCACAGCTACTATCCGTGCGTTGGGTACTTTGGATTTAAAATTAATCGCATGGATCATTCCCGCACGCCCGGCACCAATTAAACATACGTTGATTGTCTTTTTCATAGTTTTCACTCTCATTTTGTAATCGTTTATTTTTATATATTGTCGTTTGTTATTATTTTATTGCGTTTTCATCGCGTTGTCAATAGATAATCTCTAAACAACAGTCTGAAAAAACACCCAGGGGGGCTGTGTGTTGATATTCAATCGTGATTACAAAACAAAGGCTTTCATCTTATATGGTCGGTTTGTCCTCCACAGGAAAAAGATTTGTCTCCGCCCTGAATTTTTCATATATGTCCTGCCATACGCCATTGCCGTCAGCAAGATATTCCTGCGTTTTCACAGATCTGATCACTGCGCCCCTCGCTTCCGCGAGCGACCGGAACTCACCGGCTGCGATCAGCTGGACTACGGCGTTGCCGAGCGCTGTCGCCTCATAGGGGCCCGCATATACAGGCTTATTTGTGATGTTCGCAGTGAGCTGGTTTAGCAGAGCATTCTGCGCACCGCCGCCAATGATATGCAAAGCGGGCAATGTATAGCCGCAGGCGTATTCAAGGCATTCGAGAACATAGCGGTATTTGCACGCAAGGCTCAGCAGCACACATCGTACCACATCACCCGTTTCATGCGGTGCTTCCAAGCCTCGCAGCTCAAAGTAACGTGCAATCAGTTCGGGCATGGGCCCCGGCTGATAAAACAATTCGTCGTCCGGATCGAACAAATGCCGATCCCATGTGGACAGAGCCGCGTGCTGAGCCAGCGTTGAAAAGGTATCATCGCTGCCGCGCTCCTGCCAGTATCGTTTGCATTCCTGCAGAATCCAAAGCCCCATCACATTTTTAAGCAGCCGTATACGCCCCCCGACGCCGCCTTCATTTGCTAGGCCGTGCCGGTAGCTTCTCTCATTAATCAATGGTTTATCTATCTCAGTGCCAACGATCGACCATGTGCCGCTGCTGATATAAGCAAATCTCGGTGCCAGACTTGGCACAGCCGCTATGGCCGACGCCGTATCATGCTCGCCGACCGCAACCACAGGCAGCGGCTCCACAGACAGCTCCCGGCTGACCGGCTCCGACAGCCTGCCAGCCGTCTCTCCGGGCGAAACAATTGGCTGCAGCAGCCGAGCCGGAAAACCTATGCTTTTCAAAAGCGAATGATCCCAGCCTGCTTCGTTCGGGTTATACCCCTGCGAAACGCTGGCCAAGGTATATTCGGTTACCTTCTCTCCGGTTAAGAAATAGATCAGCGCGTCGGGAACGAACAGCAGTGTCTCCGCCGTTTCAAGCATCCATGGGCGCTGCTTGGAAAGCGACAGCCATTGGTAAAGCGAATTCATACGGTTAAACTGAAGCCCCGTACGGTAGTAAAGATCTTTTCTTGAAATAACCTTATCCATTTCCTCCACCATACCCACCGTGCGCGCGTCACGATAGGTATGCGGTGGCTCCATTATGGCGCCTGTGCGGTCAAAAAGAAGATAATCGTTGCTGAACGAATCGATGCCGATGGAAGCGGCTCCCTTGCCAGTCTCCGCAATCCCGCGTTTAATCCCTTCATAGAGCGCGAATACGTCCCAATAAAGGCTGTCTTTCACTATGATTGGTTTATTTAAAAATCTGTGCCGTATGTCGAGAGAGAGTTTGCTGCCGTCATATTCGGCAGCAAATACCCTCCCGCTCGATGCACCGATATCACAAACAATCAGCTTCATACTAAATAAGCTTCCCCATCAGATTACAAACCGCATCCGCTTCAACGCGCTCGACAACAGAAAAAGCCTGCTCAATATGTTTTCCCACCGCTACGGTGCCGTGATAGGGCAGCAGTGCGCAAAGCCCGGTTATTTTCAGCTGCTCGCGCTTGGGCAGAAAATACTCATATGCGTTTTCGGCAAGCTCTAAGCTAAAGGCTTTTGCCTGATGAATGAGGCCTGTCTCTCCCATTTTTAATGTTGCTTCCGTCACCTGCGGAATGGGCTTGCATGCCGCCACATAAACCATTGTGTAAAACGGATGGGCATGGATAATCCCGTTAACCTCCGGAATGTTCTTCATAATCAGAGCGTGCATCCGGCCTTCGCGGGAAAACGCCCCTGTTCCTTCAATTATATTGCAGTCAAAATCGATCAGCAGCGGTTCCTCTATGTCTATGCGGCAGTGTTTATGTTCGCTCATCATCGAAGGAGTCACCAGTAACCGGTTATCATCCACACGCATGGCAAGGTTTCCGCCTGCCGCGTTGGTCAGTCTGCGTTCCCACAGATCCGCAGCCATTTGCAGGAGCTTTTTGCGTTCGCTCATGTATTTCATTTCAGTACCTCCAGCTTTTTTACTTTTATATATTCACAAAGCTCGTCAGCCTTGCTTCTATCGAACCCAACGGATAATGGATTGAGCGCTTCTGCCGCGCCGCATGCGGCCGCAAACCTCAACGCACGCTCCGGTTCAAAATTGTTCTTTATCGCGTAGACAAGCCCGCTTAAATACGCGTCTCCGCAACCCACCGTGTTGACAGCTTTGATATCAGCCACACCCGCGCGGTAAATGTCTTTGCCGAATTTGACGATGCTGCCGCTGCTGCCCATGGAAACAGCAATAATTTCAATTCCGCTGGCCGACAAGCTTTTGATGGCAGATACGACGTTTTTATCCGTATCCGTGGGCATGCCGGTCAGCTCGCAAAGCTCTTCCGCATTGGGCTTAATCAGAAACGGGCTGTGAGCAATGCCCGATTTCAGCGAGACACCCGCGCTGTCAAGCGCAATACGGATCCCCTTTTGCCGTGCCGACGCCATAAGCTTATCCTGCAGCGAAAATCCCGCGCTGTCTGTAAAGTTCGATGCATCACCCGAAATAACGACCCATTCCGTCTGGTCTGTGAGCGCATCGTACCGCTCAAAAAAGTCATTCAGCAGCTCTTCTGTCACTTTGGGGCCTTTTTCACAGATCAGCGTGCTCGATTTTTCATCGACCAACAGATAGTTCGTACGCGACTCGCCCTGCTCCGAATAGATAAAATCACAGGTCACCCCGCTCGCCTGAAGACTGCTGATGATCTGTCTTCCGGTCGGGCCCATCGCAATCCCCGTTGCGGTACTCGGTTCTCCGAGGCAGACGAGATTGACGGACACATGCGTGCCTTTTCCGCCAACGCAATCTTCACGTCGGTATATTCTGTTGGTTACATTAAAAGCAAACCCGTGGACAAACAGAAGCCTGTCCATTGCGGGGTTCAGCGTGACAGTCAGTACCATAACAAAATCAAGGGCTGTTCCACCCTACGGAACAGCCCTTTATCCTTTCGATTAGAAATAAACGCGCTCGGTCAGTTCCGGGCAGACAAATACTTTCACAAGATTTTTTTGTTCTCTGATTTCCTTAAGCGCGCTCTCAAGCTCAGAGAGAGGAACCGCCATGGAAAACATCGGCTTCGGATCGATGATGCCGTATTTGAGTAGTGTAATGGCTTCTCCCCAGTTGTTGCCGATGCCCGCACAAGAACCGCTGACTTTTTTCTCGCCCAACACGAATTCATAGGGCTCGAGCGCTGCGGTTTGGCCCTGAGCCGCAATACCAAACGCCTCCACTTTGCCGCCGCGGCGCAGCATCTTGAATGCCTGCTCATATGTGCCGGTGGTGCCGACGGCTTCAAGCACGTAATCCACACCGACGCCGCCCGTGAGCCGCTTGACCTCCGCGACCGGGTCGGAAACCTCATTCACATTGATCGTGATATCCGCGCCCATCTTTTTCGCCGTGGCCAGTCTCGCTTCGTCGTCACCGATCACGATAACGGGTGCGCACGCTCTTGCCTTTGCCAGCGCCGCGTGCAGTATGCCAAGGCCGCAGCCGATAATGGCGACGGACGAGCCGATTGCCGCGTCCATACGCTGAGCGGCGTGAACAACCGCCGTCAGCGGTTCCACAAAGGCAGCTGTATAGTCATCCATCTCATCGGGCAGGTGATAGCAGTTTTTCCAGGGCGCTTTCACATATTCGGCAAAACCGCCGTCCGTGTGAATACCAAGCTGCGTAAAGGTTTCGCAGAGCAGGCCGTCGTTTCTGCGGCAGAAATAGCAGGTTCCGCAGGTCAGGCAGATATCCACCGCCACACGGTCGCCCACTTTTAAGCCTTTTGCGTTTTTGCCGACTTCGGCAACTTCGCCCCAGAACTCATGCCCGGTTATCATCGGAAGCTTGTCCGCCGCGTATTTCCCGGTATAAATGCTCCAGTCTGATCCGCAGATGCCGCAGACCTTCACCTTGATGAGGACTTCATCGTCGTTGATCTCGGGAATCGCGACATCAACATATTCCATCTGGTAGGGAGCCTTTACTATTTGCGCTTTCATCGTTTTAGACATAATTTCACCTCGTTAATCTCTGGGATTGTTGAAAATCTTATCGCGGCGGCCTTCGTACGGCGCTTTGATGATAAGCGGCTTCAAGAACGGAGCGACTTTTTCAACACCGTCATTGACGCTCATCGTCACATCTTCGTGCTCATAGCTCAGCACATAGTCGTAGCCGACCATCGCCAGTTCGGTGATGACCTTCTTCCACGGCACGCTGCCCCAGCCGGGAATGCGGAAGCGGAACGCACGGTCAATACGCTGCCAGTCTCCCTGCATCAAAATACCGCCGCGCTGAATGTTATGCTCCACAATTTCGCCGTCTTTGGCGTGCACGTGGAAAATGCGGCTGCCCAGCTCGTCAATGAAGTTTTCAACACGCAAACCCAAATAAACCAGGTTCGCGGGATCCAGATTGAAGCCGAAGTTGGGGTGTCCGCCCAAAAGCTCAATGGCGCGCTTTGCGGTATGAATATCATAAATCATGTTGTTTGGATGCGGCTCAACGGCAAACTTCACGCCGTATTCCTTGAATCGGTCCATAATGGGCCCAAACACGTCGGCAAACTCTCTCTCCATCTTGTCCCAGCCATCTGCGCACGGGAACGGAAAATAGCGGCCCCAATTGGTCACGCCGGTAAACCCGTTGACAACAGGCACCTCAAGCGCGTTTGCTGCCTGCGCGGTTTTCAGCAGGTTCTCAATGCCGTATTTCACCTTTTCTTCTTTTGTGCCGGCGAACAGCTTGTCGGTATCTTCCGTGTGCGGCCCAAGAATAAGCAGCGAATCGGCATGGTTGGACAGACCGGATATCTCAACCCCATAGCCCGAAAGCATTTTTTTCAGTTCTGCGGCCTTGCCCGGTTTTAAAATCTCGTCACAGTTAAACTGTTCACATCCGCTGTAGGCGGGAACTTCCATCATTTCATAGCCGTGTTCTACCATGATCTTGGCGACTTCTTCCAGTGTCAGATGTGCGTAGTTGGCTGCAAAAAAACCTAATTTCAAAGCAATGATCTCCTTTTTTTATTAATTTTCCGGCTGCAAGCGCAAATCATGTATGCATTTTGCGCAGCGGCCCGAATTCTTTTCTGGTTTTAACCAGGACCTCTGTATAATGTTTATTGTAAGTGCAGCATCCGATTTCTTTTTGACGGATCAGCAGCTCAAGGCAGTTATCGCATAATGTGCACCATTTAATCTCGCTCTCACGTCCCTCACGGAGCTTTTTGGGCAGGTAAGGATCAGCAAAGGACTGCCGACCGAGCGCAAGCATATCGACCTTGCCTTCTTCAATAAACTTCGATCCGAAGAAGAACATCGAATTCTTTTCCGGTTCAGCGGCCAGACAGCCGTTTTTGCCGTTTCTGAACACCGAGTAGTTTGAACCGATAATGGCGGCATTCTTCACAGCGTTTTTAAACTCTTTGGCCCATGTGGGGTGCAGATACGCGAAATACGGCGCGTGCTTATCGGCCTGTGTGATGGCGACTGTGATGGAGGGGCTGCCGCCGGACTGTACAAAATACTGCGCGCCGCGCTCCTCAAGGCCGCGAATTAAATCCAATGGTTCTGTTAAATCAATAATCGGAGAATCCGGGCCTTCTGTCCCGAAGCCGCCCGGGAAGCCTTCCCATGCGGAGATCTTTGAACCGATCAAAAAGTTCGGATCGTTGATTTCCTTGCTGATTCTCTCGTAGAGATCAAATGCAAAGCGTCTTCTGTTTTCCCATGAGCCGCCGTATTTCCAATTACGGTCGTTATACGGCCGAAGGATCTGAGACCCCAGATAGCCGTGGCAAAGCTTCAGATCAATACCATCCGCGCCTGCATCGTAAGCAATGCGCGCCGCAAGAACAAACTGATCCATTATGTGGTCAACTTCCGCTTCTGTCAGCACCTCTCCGCCGTAGCCGGGAAGCGGCTTAACCGTGACTCTGCGTGAAAAATCAGGATGGCTTAATTCCCCGGAATGGGTCAGCTGAAAGACAAGCAGCGTCTCCGGATTGAGTTTTTTCAAGTCTCCGACGAACTTCTCCAGCGGTTTTGCGTTCTTCGGCATGATTGAAAGCTGGTTTAACCGGCTGCGGCATTCATCCGTCACCGTAATCGCTTCGAGCGTCACCATGCCGGCTTCGCCTTCAAAGAGTTTTGAATAACGCTCGATGGTTAATTCGGACGGGTTGCCATTTTCATCGGCATCCGTGCACTCCATGGCCTGAATGAAAAACCTGTTTTTACATTCCCTCTTGCCAATGTTGATTGGGCTTAACAGTGTGTTCTTGTAACGATCCATTTTGTTTCCTCCCCATGTTGAATTGAGTCTATGTTGTTAGTTTTACTTAATTTTTCATGTTTAATATCGCTAAATACCGTTAAACGATAAATTCTATTAATAAAAAAAGACATGATACCGTTTAATTGGATCATGCCTTATGATAAATCAATTTTTTGAACGTGTCAATATCCGCTTTTTGTCAGTATATTGCTTTGTTCAGATGCTCCGCCGCTTCCTGCAAAGCCTCTTTCGCGGACAACTGCTTATTAATGGTTTTATGCACGGCATCACCGATAATTTGTTCCAGTACCGATTCAGAGACACCTTCACCCTTGGAGTTTTTGGGCAATGTCCGCCTTTGTGTGCATGCAAACGCGCTCGGAAGAATACGGTACCACGGATACAAATTGTGAAGCTCTGCGCTTTCAAAAACAAAACGATAGGGCACAATGCGCCCCAGCATCGCGTTGGGCATCGTCAACGATTCAGACGCCGTCCACTTTGCAAACTCAAACGCATCCTTTTTCTTCTCAGTAAACGGATTAACACCGATAGACCATCCGCCGAGGACGCTGGCCTTCCCGGGTATGAGCGTAAAATCCACCTTTCCGACAACCGAGGAAATGCTCCTGTCCTCGAGCGGTGTGGCATGATCTGAGAACAAAACCATCATCGCCGCATCGCCGCGTCCAAAAACCTCCACCTGCTCATCCCACCAGAATACAGGAGAATCAGGATGGGCATACTGGAAGCTTTCCACGTAGCCGTTCAGTGCCGCAATGCAGCTTTCGCTTGCAATAGCGGCTTTGCCGTTTTCAAAAAGTTTGCCTCCCGCACCCCAAATACGCGGCAAAAATTCACATACCGCCCCGGACGCATTCATCGCCCCCAGCGTTGTTCCGTACAGGGTCTCTGATTCAGGATTGTATTTTTTGGTGAAAAACCTCGCCACTGTGTTATATTCTTCCCATGTGGTCGGTACACGAAGTTCTTTCTTATAATGCTCATAGAACAAGCGTTTATTCTTTATTTGCGTGAACAGGTCTTTTCGGTAAAATAAAAGCTGAACCGTATGGCTGAAGGGCAATGCAAACAGACGATTTCCGAAAAAGCAGTGTTCCCGAAGCACGTCTGCAGAGAACATATGGCTCAGTTCCTTATTATCAGTATAATATTCGGACAAATCCTGAACGTATCCTCCGAGTATCAGCTCCTTCATCCAGGCAAGGTCAAAGGTAAACGCATCGTATTCGCCTGCGGGAACACCCGTTAAAATCTCTTTGAGCATTTGATTATACGGCACTTGATTGATCTCGAGCCCAATGCCAGTGGTTCGTTTAAAATCAGCCACAAGAGATTTGATCGTATGACTCGACGGCGACTCCTGTATCAGTATCTTAATTTTTCTTTGCACACCAATATCATGACACCGCGCCGCTGCAAGGCCCCGTCCTTGGCTGCACGGTATAGAGATGCTTCTGCCGCCTCTTGTATCATCCTCTTCAACCATTTCTTCAAGCATATTAAAAGCTGCTCTGGCCATCTTTGCATAAGGCAGGGATAACAAGCTGCCTTTTTCTGTTTTTACCTTTGTCCAATCCTCAGCGTCAAGCGTGACAAGTTTCGGAATCGGCACGCGCGGCTCCGCGCCGATTGTAAGGGCCAGTGCCACACCTTCCCGCAGTATTCTGTTGGTTGTATATATCATCTGCGGCGGGTTCTCCAGCTCCATCAGCCGAATAGCCGCACGCATCGCACTCTCTTTGTTGTTGTTGACCGTTTCAACGTACTTGGCCTCAATGTCTTTTCTGGCTTTATGCATGGCGTTAAAATAAGCGTCAATACATTCCGTTTCATACGAGTATTCCTGAGGCCCTGCAATCATCGCAATCCTATCGTAGCCCGCCGCAATTTGATTCAGTACATTTTCCATGACAGCCGACCGAATATCCATATCCACATTATTCATTTTATAACCGGACACTTTGTGATGCATAAAAACAATGCGAAGCCCTTCGTCGATCACACTGTTAAAAAACTCTGTATTTCCAGGCTGGCATGTTAACAATATAACGCCGTCAGTTCCCGTCATCAGCGCACTCTCAAGAATGGCGCATTCCTGGTCCGGTATATCAGAGCAAACCCTCAAATAAGCCGAATATCCTTTTTCAGAAGCGTGTATGCTGATTTCATTAAATAAATTTGCATACGCCATATTCGTCAGAGCCGGGAGCACAACCACAATACGTTCCGTCCGCTTTGTTTTTAAATTCTTCGCAAGTACGTTTTGCTTATAACCAAGCTCGGCAACAGCTTGCTCAACTTTTCTTATTTTGTCACTGCTTACCGATTTTGAACCGTTCAATACATTTGAGACTGTACCGTGAGAGACGCCCGCCAGTCTCGCGACATCCTTCATTGTGGCCATTATTCTTTACCCCTATCTATCAAAGTGGTATTAACAAATACTAGACTATCGATTTAATCATAACCATTTGCCCCTTTTCAATCAAGTTCTAATTTTACACAGCCGAATATAAAATCATATATGGAGACTTCTGCCTCAAAAGCTTGGCGGTTTGTCTTGTTTCATGTCATATACGATGAATAATATTGACACGTATCGATTTATAATATAAAATAACAACATTTGATAACATTCAATAATAATAAATAATATGCCAAAAAGACATGCGATTGAGAAGCCATTATGTGCTAAATAAGTATACCACAACAGTGGGATGAACCCGAAATCCACTTATATCCACTCGCATTACAATAAAAAACACTTGCATTTGTGATAGTCTCCGTATAAAATAATTTTTGGAACGTATCATTTTTAAGGAGCCGTATATGACTGCAAAAGATGCTGCCAGATTAATTGATATAAGTGCAGTGAGAACACATCATACGATCACAGATATCAAAGAGATGATTGATGTCGCGCTGCGTTATCGTTTTATTAATGTTCATACCCTGCCTTGCTGGACACGAACCGTCAGCGACATGCTCAAAGGCCATTCCGATGTCCGTGTGGGCGCACCCGTCGGATTTCCGGGCGGCGGGCACAAGCCCAAAGTCAAGCTTTTGGAAGCAGAGCAGCTTATTGAAGACGGCGTTCAGGAAATGGATATTGTGATGAATGTCGGAAAGTTTAAAAACAAGGAATTTAAATATGTATCGGACGAGCTTCAGCAAATTATCAAGATCGCTCCGAAAGAAGTCCTGACCAAGGTCATCATTGAATTAAACTGTCTTGACGACAGCGAACTCGAAGATGTTTGCCGCATTGTGATGGACAGCGGGGCGGATTTTCTAAAGACTGGGACGGGATGGGTTCCCGGGGACGCCAACATTTCGAGAATTGCGAAAATAAAAGATTTGACCCGCAGCAGAATACAAGTCAAGGCAGCGGGAGGCATTCGTACGAGAGATGATTTCGATGCGCTTTTAGCACTCGGCGTCGAACGCTTTGGCATCAACATCGCATCAGCACTGCAGATTGTAGAAAGCTTCAATTAGGAGATAAAAATGCACGGCAAAGAAATGATCATTGCTTATGACCTTGGTACCGGAGGTATCAAAGCGTCGTTGTTCGATTTAAGCGGAACTTCACACTGCGATATATTCAGCCAATACGATGTTGTTTATACGGGCAGTGATTATCACGAACAAGCGCCCGATGCATGGTATCAGGGAATATGCAGCACAACAAAACAACTGCTTCAAAAAAGCGGCATTCATCCTTCCTGCATCGTGGCTTTGTCAATCTCCGGGCATTCACTTGGTGTGGTTCCCGTCAGCCATGACGGACAGCTGCTGAGAGGCATGACGCCGATATGGAGCGATACGCGTGCCAAGCAGCAGGCTAAGGATTTCTTCTCCAAGACTCCTTATACCGAATGGTACAAAAAAACGGGGAATGGATTTCCCGCCGAATGCTACTCGATTTTTAAGATCATGTGGTATCGGGATAATGAACCAGACATGTATGCCAAAACATACAAGATTTTAGGTTCAAAAGACTATTGCAATCTGAAGCTGACGGGCGCAATGGTGACAGACCATTCTTATGCATCGGGCAGCGGTGTTTATGATCTAGCCAAGCGTTGTTATGACGAAGACTATATCCGTGTATCCGGCATACGCAGAGACCTGCTTGCGGATTTGGTTCATTCTCATGAGGTCATAGGACAATTAACGCCTCAAGCGGCAGAGGAACTCGGTTTAACGACAGATGTCAAGGTTGTCGCGGGCGGGGTGGACAACTCCTGTATGGCGCTCGGAGCGAGAGGCATTGAAAACGGCCGTGCCTATATCTCGCTCGGCTCGTCCTCCTGGATTGCTGTTGTCAGCGACACACCGCTTGTGGATGCTGAAAAGAAGCCTTTTGTGTTTGCGCATGTGATTGATGGCATGTATGCATCAGCCACAAGCATTTTTGCCGCCGGTTCAAGCTTCCGCTGGGTACGTGATGTGCTCTGCCCGGACCTTGTCCAAAAAGAAATGTCCGGCGAGATAAAAGATGCGTACACGGAGATGAACCGGCTCGCCGCTCTCTCCCCTGTCGGCGCAAACAATCTGCTGTTCAATCCGAGCCTTGCAGGCGGTGCCATGATTGAGCGGAGCAAGAACATTGTGGGCGGTTTTATTGGTTTACAACTCTCGCACACCAGGAATGATATGATCAGGGCGGCGCTTGAGGGCATCACATATAACTTATGGTATGCAATGACGGTTTTAAAAAGCTGCGGTGTGTCGATCTCTGAGCTGCTGATGGTTGGCGGCGGTGCGAAAAGCCCATTCTGGCGTCAGATGTTTGCTGACATCTTTGATATGAACACGATCAAAACAAGCGTTGATCAGAACGCGGCCTCTCTTGGCGCCGCGGCTTTGGCAGCGTACGGGCTCGGTCTTTGGAAGGATTATTCGCCCATCGATAAAGTGCACAAACTGGAGAGTATTGCTCATCCGGATACCGAAAAGACAGCCTCTTACCGGTATCATTACGAGCTTTCCCGGTATATCGCAGGCTGGCTTGCCGATACCGGCGACAAAATCGCACACGGAGAATAAATCATGGAAATTAAAGCAATCGACCATATCGCCATAAATACGGTGGATATTAATCAGTCGGTGAGGTTCTATTCAGACGTTATGGGCTTCACCATCTTGAAACGGGTTCCAAACGGCGACAGCGAACTCGTATATTTAAGAGTTAATGACAACAGCACGATCGAACTGTTTAATTGCGAAAAGGAAATCAAGTATTTTGAACATCCGGAAAACGGATCGGGAACACTGCATATTGCGCTGAGCGTCAGCGGCATCACAGAGTGGTATGAGCACCTTCAGCATCACAATGTTGAATTCACGCTGCCGTTGTGTGATTTGAGCCACTTAGGCAAAAAAGTACTGCTATTTAAAGATCCGAACGGTGTGGTTATTGAACTCAGTGAAGATCTTTAGATAATAAATTAAACGGCTGCAGCTTATTTCAAAGCAGCCCGTTCAAATCTTAAGAGAGGAACGAAAAGAGCAATGTCAAAATTAGTAGAGATGAAACAAATCTCAAAAAGCTTTTACGGCGTTGAAGTGCTGTCAAAAGTAGATTTTTTCATCGAGCGCGGTGAGGTGGTTGCTCTTTGCGGCGAAAACGGCGCAGGAAAATCGACGTTAATGAAAATATTGGCGGCGGTTTACAAACAGGATGAAGGCGATATCTATTTGGACGGTGAGCATTTGCCTTCTAACCTTATGACGCTGGATCTGCAGCACAGAGGCGTTTCAATGATTCATCAGGAACTCAATCTGATGGATCAGTTAACTGTGGCCCAGAACATCTTTTTAACACGTGAACCACTAAAGAAAAACGGCCTTATCGATCACAAAAAGATGAACAACGATGCAAAAGCGCTGCTTGAATCTTTAGGACAATCCATAAGCCCTACCACACTGGTCTGCAACTTGAAAACCGCACAAAAGCAGATGGTGGAAATAGCGAAGGCGATCTCCTTCAATGTGAAGGTGATGATTATGGACGAGCCCACAGCTATGCTGACATCGCGCGAAACGGATATTCTTTTTGAGCTGATCAGACAACTGGCCAAAAAAGGCATCGGGATTATCTATATCTCCCACCGTCTTAAAGAGATCAAAGACGTATGCGACAGGGTCACAATACTTCGCGACGGCACTTTTGTGGTTACGAAACAGGTTTCTGAGGTAACCGAGCACGAAATTGCCAATTACATGGTTGGCCGCGAAGTCTGTGTATCTAAAGCCAGCAACTTTACCGGAGATGAAAGCGACATCGTTTTGGAAGTCAAAAATGTATCGGACTCCTTGCTGAAAAACGTCAGCTTCAAGGTGGCCCGCGGCGAAATCGTCGGTTTTTCAGGGCTCGTGGGTTCAGGCCGAAGCGAGCTGATGGAGTATATCTTTGGCATCCGTAAGGTGACGAGCGGAGAAATTTACTTAAACGGCAAGCCGGTCACCAATAAGTTTCCGGCAGAAGCGATTAAGAAAAACATCGGTTTTGTCACAGAAGATCGGCAGAAAACCGGCGTCGTCATTAAAAGAAGCATTAAAGAAAACATCAACCTGATCGATCAGGTTAAGAACAAAGGGTTTTTTATTAATGCTGCCAAGCAAAAAAACAACACAGCGAACATGATTAAAAAGCTGAACATCAAGTGTGCGTCTCAAAATCAGCTCGTCAGCAATCTTTCGGGCGGAAATCAGCAAAAGATCGTGATTGCGAAATGGCTGCTCGTCGGTTCTGATATCCTCATTCTCGACGAACCCACACGTGGTATTGATGTCGGCGCCCGCGAGGAAATCTATCAGATTATCAATGAACTTGCGGCTTCCGGCAAAACTATCATTATCGTGTCTTCCGACCTGACCGAGGTTCTGTGCATTTGTCAGCGTGTGATCGTTATGCACGAAGGCGCGATAAAGGGCGAGTTAACCAAGGAAGACCGAACAGAAGAAATGATTATGTCTTATGCAACAAATGCGTCATAATTTGCGGAGGAAAAAATAATGAACAGTTCTTTAAAAGAGAGAAACAGTTTCAATGATGTTTCAAGGCGGCTTTGGTCGAAATACAGCATTGTGGTTGTGTTCATCGTATTGTTCGCATTCTGCGCGATCATTACGGGCGGCAAGTTTTCAGAATGGAATAACGTTACAACGATTCTTAGAAACGCTTCCACGGTTGGTATCATCGCTCTTGGAATGACATTTGTGATCATCTCAGGCGGCATTGATTTATCTAGCGGCCCTGTGATGGCCACAGCAGGCACCGTACTGGTGTTTATGCAGGGCAGCGGTCAGTTTCCGCTGTTTGTCTCGATACTGGCGTGTATTGCCGTGGCTGCGCTGTTTGGTTTGATAAACGGCATCATCATCACAAAAATCAAGGTGCCGCCCTTCATCGTCACATTGGCAACAGGCATTATTGCTCGGTCAATCACGATGTATATTTGTAAAGGTGCCACTGTAACGGGCGACAATACAGACACATTCTTTAAATCGCTCGGCAACGGTTCAATTCTTTCCATACCGACACCTTTCCTCATTATGCTGGTGGTGGCTGTCATCCTTACCATACTTCTGATAAAAACGAAGTTTGGTACCTTCACAAGCGCGGTAGGCTGCAATGAAGTTGCTGCCAGGTATTCCGGTATCAAGGTTGACAGAACAAAGATCTGGACATATGTGATCGCGGGTATCTGTGTGGGTATCGCCGGTACGATTGAGATCTCCAGAATGGTTGCGGTATCTTCCACCTCTTCGGGCAGCAACTATGAATTTGATGCCATTACAGCAGTGCTTGTGGGCGGCACATCATTAGCCGGCGGACGCGGAACCATATACGGAACGGTGATCGGTGCGATTCTCCTGTATTTCGTGAACAACATGATGATACAGCTGGATATATCCACCTACTTAACAGGCGCACTTAAAGGGGCCGTGATTATGATCGCTGTGCTTTTACAGGCGCGTAACAACAACTAAGTTTATAAAGCTTCATAAACGGCTTAAGTTTATGAAATAATAACATATGGAGGAACTAGAATGAAAAAGTTATCTGTTTTACTTCTCGTGGTTCTGATGTGCATTGCCATGGTCGCATGCTCGAGCCCGCAGGCATCTCCGTCGGCTTCGGCTGAGGAATCCCCGTCGGCTTCGGCTGAGGAATCCGCACCGGTTTCCGAAGAACCTGCACAGACATTTAAGGTAGCCATCTCGCTGCCGCCGGCCAACAACGCATGGCAGGCCTCTCTGCTGCAGTCAATCGAGAAAGCGATTGAAGGCGACACGCAGATTGAATGGACAGTAAAGAACGCCACGGATGATGCCGATCAGACAAACATTCTGACGACATTCAAAGACGGCGGATATGACCTGATTGCCTGCCTGCCCGGCGACGGCACACTGCAGACGGCCATCATGGAAGAGATCTTTGATGCGGGTATCCCGACAGTGATCATCGACAGAAACATCGCATCGGATAAATACACCTCGTTCGTTGCGGAAGACAACTATTCCTGCGGCGTGATGGCGGCGAACTTCATCGGTAAGTTCTTCGAAGGACAGGAGGATATCAAGCTTGTTAACCTGAGAAGCTACACCGGTATCCCGATTGACCTCGAAAGATACAATGGTTTTGTTGATACCATCAAGAACTACTCCAACATCGAGATCATCGGCGAAGCTGACGGCGAGTTCAACAGCACAGCTGGCTTCAATGCGATGTCTGACCTGCTGGCAGCACACGACAAAATCGACGTTGTTTTCACTCACGACGATGAAGCTGTAACGGGTGCAATGACGGCGATTGAGCAGCAGGGCCGTACAGACATCAAGCTGATCACAGGTATGGGCGGCACAGTCACAGCTTTGAACGAAATCAAAGCGGACAACACCATCCACAAAGCGACGTCATCTTACTTCCCCACCAAAATCGGTGTTCAGGCGATTGACGTCATCAGAGAATACTTGACGACCGGCAACATCGAAAAGGACAATTTGAAAGAGTCCACACTGATTACAAAAGATAATGTTGATGACTTCATGGAATGGGCTTATCAATAAGTAACAGTGACAGTTAAATCGCGATAAAAAAACTCCGGAATTAATCCGGAGGAAAACCATGAAGACAACACCCCTCGGCGCTAATCGACGGGGTGTTGTTTTTATATAAAACGTTTCATTTCAATTGGATTATTTTATCACATAATTCTGATTATAGCACAACTGGATTAAAAAAAAAGGGCTGCTGTATAAAAAACAGCAGCCTTATAAAATAATCAAACCTATCTTTGTATTCTCCCCGAACCGTCTCCCGAAATAAGCCTTATCACTTCTTCCACACGGACGCGGTTAAAATCACCCAGAATCGAATGCTTGAGGCAACTGGCTCCCACCGCGAAATCCAGCGCTTCCTGCGGGCTCTCGTACATATTGAGCCCGTAAATCAAGCCGGCCGCAAAGGAATCGCCACCGCCGACCCGATCCACAATGTCCGTGATGCTGTACTTTTTGCTGGTCATAAAATCTGAACGGTTGTTCATGCATGCTGACCAGTTATTATGGTTTGCGCTGATGCTTTCTCTCAGCGTAACGGCAACCATCTTCACATTGGGGTATGCGGCTAAAACCTTATCCGTCAGATTCTGATAGACCTGTGCCGTCAAAACGCCTTCGCCGATATCTGAATCCGCTTTTATACCAAGCGCTTTTTGGCAGTCTTCCTCATTGGCGATCAATACGTCGGCGTATTTCACGAGCTCAGACATCACGTCGGCGGCATCTTTGCCGTAGCGCCATAATTTTGCCCGGTAATTGAGATCTATCGAGACGGACAGGCCGCTTTGTTTGGCGTTTTTTACGGCTTCCAGCGATACATCCGCGGCCGATTGGCTGAGTGCCGGGGTGATGCCTGTGATATGAAACCATCCGGCATCGCGAAAAACAGATACCCAATCGATGCGCCGCGGCATGAGCTGCGCTATAGACGAACCCTCGCGGTCATAAATCACTTGAGACGGTCTCTGGTTCGTTCCCGCTTCCAGAAAATAAATGCCCATGCGGCCGGGGCCAAAAGCGATCCCCGATGTATCCACACCGTATTTTTTTAGCTCCATCACGCAAGCTTTGCCGATCTCATTATCCGGCAGGCTCGTGACAAACGCGCACGCCATGCCAAAATGGGCCAGCGAAACTGCCACATTGGCTTCTCCGCCGCCAAACGATGCTTCAAATAGATTCCCTTGAAAGAAACGCTCAGGGCCTTGCGTTTTAAGCCGAAGCATAATCTCTCCGAAGCTCACAACTTTACGGGATTTTGTCTTTTCCGTACTCATTTAAGTTTCTCCATGATTTCTTCCGAATTCATCACAGAGCCGTACTTCATATCGATGTTTTTTAAAGCGGCTTCCTGCAGCTCGTCGGAAAAGGATGACACAGCATCACTGGCCACAATCACATTGAGGTTGTGATGAAACGCTTCGTGAACGGTATCTTCCACACAGATTTGTGTGACAGTCCCCGTCACGATGATGGTATCCTTACCAAGGCTATAAAGCACATCAATCAGGTTGGTGTTCCTGAATGCTGAATAACCGTATTTTTCGACGATATAATCCTCTTGAGCCGGATATAATTCATCCACAATATCGGTGCAGTCAAGCGTCTTGTCCACATCGGGATAGTACCGTTTATGGTGCCGTCTGCACGCATTCGCTTCGGCAATTTCAGGGCTCCAATTCCAAATGAGCGTCTTTTCCGGCCCGGTTATAAATTTCGTGTAAATCACAGGTATTTTGTGCTGCCGCGCAAAGGCGATCAATTTCTGATTTGTCTTTATGGTGTCTCTGGCGCTCTTAACCTCCATTGCGGCACCGACACGGACAAAATCGTTTTGAAGATCGACGATCACCAATGCTGTCTTTTCTAATTTGATACCCTTCATATCATTTCCTCCCTGATAATATTTGCTTTTGATACAACGGCGCATAGACCGCTTTGTCTCTTATCACACATCCTGCCGGCATCATGGCACGCATGAGCTCCGTGCATTTTGAGCACGTCAAGCAGGTTTTCTGACGCGTAAGACGTCCCTCCGATAGTATCTCGTTTGCCAGCCCGGGATAAGCAAAGGCCTGTCTGCCAAACCCGATGAAATCCGCCATCCTATTTTCCAATGTGTAAGCGCCGGCCTCAACGGCAAACTCTCTGAGCCAGCTGTACCCTGCGCCGACAAACAGCATGCCGGGCACCATTTGTTTGATGGATCCTGTGAGGGAGATCATCCGTTCCACCCCTTTGACAGGCGGCTCCGGAGGAGCATAGGCGCCGCTGTTAAACGGCCTGCCGATATGAGGATTATAGTACGGGTTTCCCATTGTCACCGCGCATACGTGAACGCCCATGTCAACCAGCTCATTGAGCAGCTTCGCTGGCTCTTTGAGATCGGGCTGACCCGAATCCGGATTGACCCCGAAACCATACGGGTAATCCATCGCATCATAGATTCCGAAACGCGATCCCAAAACCATCCGGCTCCCCACTGACTGCTTGATTTTCGACACTGTGTTTTTTATAAAACGTGTCCGGCCGGCATAATCGCCCCCATATTCACCGTCTCTCGTGAAGGATGACAACAGCTCGGCCAACAGGTAGCCATGGCTGGCCTTTATGTCGATACCGTCGAACCCCGCGCGCTCGGCGAGGGCCGCCGCATCCGCAAACCGGTCCTCAAGTTCCTTGAGTTCCGCGTCGCTGATCAGCCTGTCGTCAGGGCTGATATGGTATTTCGCATCCAGTATGGGATTATGCGCAGCCATCACCGGAGATGGGACGCCGTCCGGTTTGGAATACCGTCCCGAATGCGTCAGCTGCAGCATCAAGAGCGGCGCGTATCCGTTTTTTTTGACCGCGGATTCCTTGATTTCCTCTGTCATTTGCTTATATTGATCCACATTGCCGCGGTGAATAAACAACTGCTGTTTGGATGCGCGCCCCTGCTCCGCAACCGCGCAGGCCTCCAGCCATATGAGCCCTGCACCGCCTTCCGCAAAACCCAGATACCTTCTTTTTGTCAGTTCCCCCGGCGAACCGTCCGCCATAGCGTCGCATCCCTCCATCGGCAGAATCGCAATCGCGTTATTGACAGCAAATCCGTTAATCACATGAGCGTTTTTATAGACATCGGTATGATCAGAAAAACCGATTGCGGCATTTTCCTCTGCACAGTGCGTTTTCAATTCATCCAGCGTTTTAAATTGGTTCCCCATAGATTCTCCCCCGTTATCAACAATACAAAATCGTTCTGTAGCTAAAAATCTCTTGCGTATTAAAAGATGTTTTTGTTTTCCCTGTACGCTTTCCACACATTCTCGAAAAAATCATCCGTTTCGGGAATGGGCCTCGTTTTGCGCCACTCAAATACACACCATCCCTCTGTCAAGGCAACCTCTTGAACGCTATCGCTTTTTTTGCCGTCATCTGGCTCAAACCGGAAGCTTTCCTCCATTGAGATATGCGGCTTGCTCCCCGCCCCATCGAGATATAACGCGGAGCCGCGGCTTTTCCCTCCGTTTTCGCAATAATTCTGCATCGCGCTAAGATACACGTATTGACTGATCAGCAAATCATAGAATTTGTAAAGCTTGCTCAGCGCACTGCAGTCCCTTATCGAAACAACCTTCTCAAAGTCCGCAAGCAGCGCCTTTGTTTCCTCGGCCAATTTTTTAATTTCTTCATAGCGCCGTGCAATAGCCCCCGCCTGACTCATTGTGCGTCGCGCTTGACTCATCAGCGTGTCTATATTGCTCTCAGAAGAAAGCGTTTTGCTGTACAAGTCGATCACACGGCTGATTTTGCTCTGAGCGCTGCTGCAAAAGTTCTCGAGGCTGCGTACCCGGCCGCTCATGTTCATCGCAATAAATTGTGCCGCCCGCATAGACCCAACCTGGCCCGCATTGAGCGCGCTGCCGCCCGGTCTATAGACGCCATGGCTGCCGCACACCTCTCCCACGGCAAAAAAGCCGGTGATATTCGTCTGCCACCAGCAGTCGGTTGCCAGCCCGCCGTTGTTATGCTGCGCACAAAGAGCGATTTCCAATGGGTCTTTTTTAAGGTCCAGCCCACTATTGAGATACAGATCATAAGCGGGTTTGTTCATCGCAATGAGCCTGTCCACCGGCTTTCCAAACAGCGCGCCCGCTCTTTGCAGGTATTGCCCGGCCTCCTCGCTCAGCGCTTTATGGTCAAGCTCGCCGCGCAATGGATTTTCTCGGTAATCAAGATAGACTCTCCGGTTTTTGATATATCGCTCGATATAGACAAGGATATCGATAATTGAGGAACCGCCGATCACCCGCCGCACATCAAAAGGCCATTCGTACCCCTTCTTGAATACCATGCTCATCATTTCGCCCGGGCTGGCAAAGGAATCGGGCAGAAATTCCTTTTCATCGTTTCCCGCCGCATCCGTTGAAACAAACCTCGGCAGTACCTGCATATACGTGCCCGAAACGTTCCACCGGGGATGAAGCGATGCAAGGCCGTACTGCCACTCGGTCAGATTTTTTCCTCTCACGCCCGCCTCAAAAGCCATGCCCGATGCCCCGAAATGGCCGGCGGGATATACCGAATCGGCGTAAATGCCTGCCGGCCCGCCTGTGGCATAGATGATATTCTCACAGTTATAGGCGGTGAAAACGGCCCGGCGGCTGTCCGTTTCGTTGAGATTTAAACAAAGCAGCCCAATCGCTGTGTTGTCTGCGGTCAGAACCGATATCACCTGCATGCCCGAATACACGGGGATATTCTTTTGACGGACCGACGCCTCAAGCTTTTCCGTCATGATCTTCGAGGTCAGCGGCCCGGCCGATGTCGCCCTGCATTTGGGGTCATGGTCGGTTCTGTACCCGACATACTCGCCATAGCGGTTCACAGGAAACGGCACCCCCAGCTCACAGAGACGATAAAAGCAGGCAGGGGAATTCGCCGCCTCCGCCAGTGCCATGTCACCGTCCACACATTGGCCGTTTATCAAGGTTTGAGCCAGCGCCGCTACCGAATCATCATCCTTGCCCGAAAGCGTCAGCTTATAATATGTCTGCTTATCCGAGCCCGAATTTCTCGACGTGCTGAGCGCCGCATCCTCACAGACAACCGCAATATCGCGGTTGCCAAACGAAAATAGCCTGTCCGCGGCATTGAATGCAGCCGCGCCAGCGCCGACGATAATTGTATTTCTTGTGATGACGTCTATGCGGTGCCCCGCTATTTCAATATAACTCATCATCTGTCCTTTCATCCCTACAACCTGCGTATATGAAACCCGCCATCCACATGAATCACATTGCCCGTCGAGTAAGGCAGATATCCCGAACACAGCATCAAGACGGCTTTGGCCACATCCTCCGGCTGCCCCCAGCGTTTGATTGGGAAGATACCGTGATCCAGCATGGCATCATACTTTTCTTTAACCCCGGCCGTCAAATCCGTCTCAATGATTCCCGGCCTGATCTCGTGCACACAGATGCCTTCTTCGGCCAGCCTCGTGGCAAATAGCTTGGTCAGCATCGATACCCCGGCTTTCGATACACAATATTCCCCCCGGTTTAACGAGACGGTATCGGATGACACCGAGCCGATGTTGATGATGACACCCTTGTTCGGCGTCTGCCCTGTCTGCCGCATCATTTGTTTGGCCACCAACTGCGTAAAAAACATCGTCGCTTTTAAGTTAATGGTCATAACGCGCTCGAAGCTCTCTTCCGTCATCTCAAGTATGTCAACCCGTTCCAGCGGCGCGACACCGGCGTTATTCACCAGAATATCAACCCGGCCGAATGTCTGCAAGGCCGTTTGCAGACATCTTTCCCGGTCCTGCGCGTCTGCAATGTCCCCTTGAATAGGTGCAAACCGCCCTTTGAGTTGACTCAGATTTTCCGTGATTTTTGCATTTTGATGCGCATGCATGATCACAACATTCATGTCCTCTTTCAATAACTGCTGAACAATCGCATAGCCGATGCCGCGGCTTCCCCCGGTTACAATGGCAGTTTTACGCACATTCTCACTCCTTTTTCGGTTGGATTATAAATTGTTTTATATTATTGTAAAACAAACAGACATTATGGACTATAATAGTATTGCGAGAAAATTAGCGTCATTTGCTGTATAATCAAAATACCAAAAGTATATGGCTCACATTTTGTGCTGTTCTTGTCTTTGCCGGATCAATAAAACGCTGAGGTTTCTCAAATACGGGCAGGAGGTTTCGCATGAACAATCAAAACAACGAAATACTCGATATCAGCTATTTTGACCATCTGAGCAGTGCGTTTTCCAATACGCATTTTCACAATTCGCATAAAATCATCTTTGTGACCGATGGGGTGATCACCATTGAAATCGGAGAAAAAAGCTATACGGCATCCCAAAATACGCTCGTGTTTATCAGCAATCTTGAAAAGCATGCGGTCAAAATATCACAATCCCCGTATCAACGGTACGTCATCTCTCTGCCTCAGGGTTTTGGCAGCATACTGCCGGATTATTCTCCGCTGCTTTCCATATTGATTCAGCGTCCTGCGAATTTTTCTCATGTGATTAAGTTAAACGCACAAACAGCTGATGAGGTACAAAGAATTATCAAAATTTTGCTCGGGGAATATCAGGAGAAACGCCCCTTTTGGTCTGACTATTTTATGATAAACATTATTCAGCTGCTGATTCATCTTTACAGGTTTTCCAGCGACGCTTTCCCGGTGAGTGAAGCCAGCAGCGCTGAAAAAATTGTTTCAGATGTCCAGCAATATATCATTCACAACAGTCACAAAGACATATCGCTTGAATTAATGGCGCAGAAGCATTTTATCAGCAAGTATTATTTGTCGCATATCTTCAAATCGGTGACCGGGTACACGTTCAAAAACTATTTAATATTGAACAGGTTGCTAAACGCCAAAGACCTTTTGCTGCATACCAACCATTCTGTGACGGAGGTCTGCTTTCGATCCGGTTTTAATAACGTCAATCATTTCATTCGTATTTTTAAGGAGCATGAAGGCCTCACGCCTTACCAATACAAAAAACGGTCCGAATGAGCTATTCATCCGGCGGTCTATCATCGTATGGGGTTGTGCCAAAAATCCTCGTAAGAAAAACAAAAGGGTGCAGACGTCTGCTGTACCCCTTGAATATACAATGATTAAATGAAGAATAGTGAATGAACGAGCGAATTCCGTGTTATGCAAGGAACGAAGTCGAAGGAATCGCAGCGCTATTTTGAGATTTCAGCGACACCGCAGAGACGGAAGCAGCCGTTAAAACTGCGTTTCCAATGAATCAGCGTTACCTTGAGTCGTCTCACTCGGAAGCAGTTTCATGCCGCTGTATTAAATCCGCCGTCATGCCGGACGAATACCGAAAAGCAAGACAAGGCACCCGACCATACTGCTTTTTGTTTTCAGCATACGCGCACGCAACCATACTGTGATAGTCTTTGAGATTTACCATTTAGATAACCAAGCAACACAGAGCGCCTGACACACAACCCCTCCTATGTCACAGCGAATCTATAATGCCCTCCAGCACCGCCGCATAATGCGGCCCCTCGATACCAAAATCCATTTCTTTATAAGACCATGCCGCGCGCCCGATATGGTATTTCTCAAATATCTGATGCATATCCCGATACCAACTGAGTGTGCTTTCCGGCGGGGCCTGATCAATCACACCGTATTCGCCGCAATAAAGCGCCGCACCGCGTTCCTCCGCAACAGCGACAGCCTTAAGAATCAACTGTTCCAGCATGGGCATGCCGATCTCTTTGATGTCACTGTTAAGAATGAACGCCGCCTTTTCTCCCACGGTGTTCGCTGCGGCCAGATAATTTTCAAAAGCTGACGGGTATTCCATTTTCAAATCTTTCGTTTCGGGCACCCAGCTCGCGTTTTGATGTGTGAACACGAACGGTTCATAAAAGTGAAACGTGTAGATGATATTTTCATCAAACGGCTTATCCAGCAGTGCCACAGCGCGCACACTGTTCCACTCAATGCCGCCAATGATAATCTGAGTGACGGGCGCGTATTCGCGAATCGCGCTGATGGTCCTTTTCGCCAGCTTGTTCCATGGGTCGCTGTTTTCATTTTCCACAACTTCGTTTAACAGTTCAAATACCACCGTGTCCGTTTCTTTTCCGTATCTGCGCGCCAATTCACACCAAATATCCACAAACCTGTCCTGAAGCGTGGCATTCTTAAATAAATCATTTTCATCGCAAAAAGCATTGTTAAATGTGTATCCCGCGGTTTTATGGATATCCAGAACCATCCTCAATCCGCTTTTTTTGCACCATTCAATGCACGAATCGATATATTGAAATCCTTCTTCCTTGATATGCCCATCTTCTGTTTCTATGGCCTCACAGTCAATCGGAAGCCGAACATGATCGAGCCCCCACGCGCTGATCCTTATTATATCGTCTTGTGAAATAAAGCTGTCGTAATGTTCTTTCGTATGTACACATTGAGAAAGCCAGCCGCCAAGATTAATGCCTTTTTTCAACCCTTGAACATAATTCATAAGCGATAACCTCCGTTTCTTTTTTTCAATTTATCACGCGATTGGCAAACAATATACCATTTTTCTCATCTTTGTGTCATAATTCTCATATAATATTTATTCATTCAGGAGGCAATACCGTTTCAATGAACATGGATCACAAACTGGCCCAAACACTATTTCATCAACGGGAGTCGAATCGGTATCATCTTGCATACGATCACGAGTTATCCTTCTATGATGCCGTCAGGAAGGGAGACATCGATTCTGTCCAAAAACTGATGCTCCCTCTCACCAACGAAACACTCGGACATCTATCCGACGACCCTTTGCGAAATTTACAGTACCATTTTATTATCACGGCCGCTTTCATAACGAGATTCTGTATTGAGGGCGGCGTCGATTCGGAATTTGCCTATACGTTAAGCGATTTATACATCCAAAAGGCGGATCACTGCAAAACATGCGAGGATGTCGCCGCTCTTCATAAAGAAATGATATTTGATTTAACCAAAAGAATGCATGATCTGCAGTATAAAAACAGGCTCCCGAAGCACATCGTTGTCTGCATCGATTATATTAACAGTCATTTGCATGAACGTTTTTCAATTCATGATCTTGCCGGAACCGTGAACCTGCATCCGAATTATCTTTGTTCGTCGTTCAAAAAAGAAACCGGCATCACACTTGCTCATTTTATCAGGCTTCAGCGCATCAGCACTGCCAAAAACCTGCTGAAATATTCGGATCAATCTTGTCTCGAGATTTGTCATGTTCTGGCCTTCTCATCCCATAGCCATTTCATCAGCACGTTTAAAAAAGAAGTCGGAATGACCCCGCGCGAGTACCGCAATCAATATTTCAGGCACAATTGGAGCGGCCGTAACGTTTAATTTCCTGATTTGTTCCACGTTTTTCGGTAAATATTATTACATAATGGTTTATTTTTTTTTGCATTTCTGTTATAGTACTATTACCATTAATCGTCAACCCGCATATATATACAGTAACAGACGGAAAGGCGGACACTATCCATGAGCACAACGAAACCTTTTATCCGTATTACCGGTATACTCACGGCGCTTATCACAGCGGCGCTGTTGCTGATTGCTCCTCTTTCAGCCAAGGCAGATGACGGCGCTCCCATCGGTACCGCGGTCTGCATTGCGAAAAAAAGCGCCTGCCTGCGCAGCGAACCCTCGGCCAAAGCGAGTGTTCTTGTCAAGCTTCCTGCCCGCACCTTTGTGAAGGTCTACGCGCAGAACGGCAAATGGTATCAAGTGCAATACAACGGCGTTATGGCATGGGGAGACAGTTCATCTTTGAACTTTGCGGCAAATCCGCAGGTCAGCCTGACTTCCGAAGGCGCAGACAGAAGCTATACGATGTATTATCAGGGCGATTCACAATGGAAGTTTTCACGCTCTGTCAAGAAAAAGGCCTGCATTATGTCGTCGTACGCCATACTCATCAACAATATGGGTATTCCGGCTAATCCGCGGCTTATCTACGAATCCAACCGCAGAAACACTTCAATGAAAACTTCATGTCTGACTGCGAATTTCGGCGTGATAAGCGTCAGCGCGCTGAGCGGCGATTCACCTTACTTGAAAGGCTTTGACGGCGAGAAGACCTACGTTGTTGATCCTAAAACAAACGGTTTGGCTGCCATAAAAGAAGCCATTGACCGCAATCCGGAGGGCGTGATCTGCTATTTCAAAAAGGGCAGCAAGGCTCACGCGATTGTGGCCTGCAAATATGAAGGTGATACCATCTATTTCAGCGATGCGGGCCGTACGAGCAACACATTGCTGGCCTTTGGCGATACATGGGTCTCCTACAAGCACAGAATGACGTATGCAAACCTCAATTTTATCGCGGCGCTGGATCCTGCCGCATAAGCAGCTTTTTGCAAAGTGTCATGGAATACGGAAACAAAAGGAGCCCATCGGCTCCTTTTTTGTACAAAACACGCAGAGTGATAACAGCAAGGCAACGGACGTTTCAATGGGATGATACAACCCGTTATCTGCTCCTGTCAAACAAGGGCTGTCACCGTCAGGTGACTGTGAGGAAGAAAGCAGCTTAGCATCGGTCACTTCCTCAGGTACGTCGTGACCGAAACATAGCCTTAATCTGCACAGACCATTGCGGCTCAATTGACATACATTATTAGCTGCCTATTCGAGAAAAAATGAAATATGAAGAGGAAAAGCGCAAAGCCCGGCAACGGGCCCCGCGCGTTGCCAACTCATTTTGGGAGTGGCAGATTAACGGCCGGAGTCAAAGCGATAGCAACAGCATATTGATATCGAACAGAATTATTATCGTCCATTATGGATAAACGCAATAGTCAAAGAACATGAGAGATTTGAGTATTGATGATCACATAAGCCTAAGGCAAACATATCAAATACCGGATCATTCCCTTGTCAGCTTTGCCTTAAAGCTGATGCTCCTTTGCGTACCAAGCTCGTCAAACCGGATAATATACGCCCGCTTCACTTCGTCAATCTCTGCGATTTCGCCCGCGCCCATCACGCTGTGCACCACGCGGTCGCCGATGGCAAAGGTTTCTCTTACCGCCGCCGCTTCGAGGCCTCTTTCGCTGCTGCCGATATGCCAGCCGGATTCCGACACGAGGCTCTCGCTGAGTTCCTGCGTGTATTCGAGCAGCTCTTTGTCCACATTGAATATGAAGCGCGAGGGATAGCGAAAAGACCCGTCAAGGTTTCGTCCTTCCGCGTCCGTGAGAAAAAGTGAATTCTGTGCGCGCGTGAACGCGACGAACGCAAGCCGCCGTTCCTCCTCCATGCCTTCGAGCGTCGCGGTTTTCTTAGACGGGAAAATACCCTCCGAGAGGCCGCAGATAAACACATGCGGGAACTCAAGGCCCTTGGCCGTGTGCACGGTCATCAGCTTCACCGCGTTTTTCACCGAAGCCGCGTCCGTATTGGTCAGCATCGCCACGTGCTTTAAGTAGTGCTCGAGCGTCACTTCCTCGCCGCACGAGGTTTCGTATTCATAGATCGACTGTTTGAGCTCCGCGAGGTTATCAAGACGCTCCTGGCTGCCCTCGGTGCGCATCATCTCCTCGTACCCGCTTTGGTCGAGCACGGCGCTTAGCAGCTCGGAAACGGGGCTGTCCTGATAGGCGGCCGAGAACCGCTCGATCAACGCCAGGAACTTCTTGGCTTTGGTGTTTTTGAATATCTCGTCATCCGCCGTGCGCTCGAGCGCGCTGAAAAGCGAGCACCGGTGCTGCGCCGCATAATCCTGTAAAAAGCGCATACGCCGCTCACCAATGTTGCGTTTGGGCGCGTTGACAATGCGGATGAACGATAAATCGTCTCGGTAAGCGATGAGCCGCAAATACGAGAGCGCGTCCTTAATCTCCATGCGCGAAAAGAACTGCACGCCGCTGTATATCGTATATGGAATCTCCTGCTTTAAAAACACCTCTTCGAGCGATCGTGATACGTAATGCGCGCGGTACAGTATCGTGATATCGCTGAGCGTCACGCCGCCGTCAGCCAGGGCCTTGATCTTCTCCGCAATCCAGCCGGCTTCGGCCTCGGCCGTCTTCGCGTGATGATAAACCACCGAGCCGCCGTCAGGCAGGCACGCCATCAGTTCCTTTTTGACCCGAACCTTGTTCTTATCGATTAGAGAATTCGACGCCGCGATGATCTGCGGCGTGGAGCGGTAGTTTTGCATCATCATGATGGTGCGCACATCCGGGAACGCCTTGTCAAAATCGAGTATGTATTTCACGCTCGCACCTCGCCACGTGTAGATCGTCTGATCCGGGTCACCCACGATAAAGAGGTTCTTATGGTAATCGCAGAGCACCTTCATCAGCGTATACTGCAGCTCGTCGATATCCTGAAACTCATCGATCATGATGTATTCAAGCCGCTGCTGCCATTTGAGACGGATATCCTCATTGATGTTGAAGATGTGCAGCGTGTATTTAATCAGGTCGTTATAATCGAGCCCGAAGCATTTTTTCTGTTGGTAAAGGTATCCCCAGAATATGATGTCGTCCGTTTGCACGGCGTCCAAGTATTTTTGATGCAGATCATCGAGCGACATCGCGATCATATGCTCATAGTATTGCGGGTCCTTGTCGAGCTTGCGTATTTCGATCATGTCACGCGCATCCGAAAACGTCATATGGCGCAGCGTAAGACCGCGCTCCTCATAGATGATTTTGAGCATCGAATCGATATCGGCGTTGTCGAGCACGAGAAAGCTCTTGGGGTACTGCACGGCGTAGCTGTCTTCCTGCAATACGGACACGCAAAAGCTGTGAAACGTGCTGATGTAGCCCGTGTCGTTGTCTCCGGTTAGCCGGCGGATACGCTGGCGCATCTCGCCCGCGGATTTGTTCGTGAATGTCACGCAGAGGATGTGAGACGGCATGATGCCGATTTCGTTCACAAGATAGGCAAACCGATGAGACAGCGCGCGCGTTTTGCCGGAGCCCGCACCCGCAATCACACGGATAAAGCCTTCGGTTGCCGTCACGGCCTGCCGCTGCTGTTCATTGAGTCCATCCAGAATGTCCACCTTTTTCACCGCCTCATTTATTGTTTATCTCATTTTACCATATTGCGGCCTGTCAAGATACAGCCGAGAGATCATGTGGAAATCTGGTGGTCTCTCATGAATATCTGCGCTGTCATTGCGAGGCGATTGCCTGTAAAGCTTTTGGAATGCAAGCGCGCAAACAATTCCGTTCCGTGGTCCATACATTCAGCGGGATAGGCATTCAGGTTTTTTGGCACATAACCAAGCTTCATGCCCGTCTTGTTTGATATAATAATGGCATTTGAATCATGCGGGTTGTCGGGCTCCCTTAAAAGAGTCAGTTTATCGCCGATAGCCGTGCTTTCATCCGCTGCCTTTTTGTTTTCTATGAAGCCTGTTCCCGCAATAGAAATGAATCCGATAAACCGACCGCCCTCCCAGTCAGGAGTGTCTTCTCTGTACTTCTGCGCGGCTTGACCGAAAGGCTCATAAGCCCTTGTTTTGGGAACTGGTTTCAGTTCATTATCATTTTGCGTTTTGGCGTCATCATGCTTGCCGGCTTGGCTTTTATCTGTCTGTGCGGCAGACGCTGATTGATTCGTCTTGTCGCGGCGCGATATACTCCGCTTCAAAATCAAATAAACTATGCCGATGATCAGCCCTATTGAACCAAGAGCAATGATAACCGCCACGAGACTTTTCAATAAAACTGCGGCAATGATGATGACAATAACGATTGCGGTTCCGCAGCCTTTCCCGCCGCCCGATGACCCGCCGCCGCTTGTCTGCGTAAAGGTATAGTAGCTGTCAACGCTGCTTTTCCATGACCCGCCCCCGCCAAAGAAATCGGACATATGACCACCACCCTTCATCCTCACTATGCCAGAAAATGCGTACAAAAAAAGGGACAGCAATTTCACTGTCCCGCAATCTGTCGATCAATTTCTTCGTGTTATTTCTGTGAAATTGATATCGGCCATAACCAACGCAGTCAAAAGCAAAACGGGATCCCAATAAAGCCGTCATAGAGCGTCACTCTTGCACCCCCATTTGATCATTGCCTATAGAACAGATCGGGAGCTCATCGGCAGGCTCGAGACCGGGTATTCCATAAATTTCCGAAGGCAGATTTCAACTGTCAATCTTGCTAAAATGCTTATGGCCGCCCGACAGGTTATATACCTTTTTAAACCCATTGTTAATCAGTATGTTCTGCGCCGCGTTTCCCGTCACACCCTTGTTGCAGTAGGTCACGGCCACCGCGTCTTTATTCAGTGCATCGATGTTGTCTCTCAGCTGCGCGTGCGGAATGCTTTGCGCGTTTTCGATATGGCTTTGCTCATACTGCTGTGCTGCCCGCGCGTCTATCAGCGTCACCTTTTCGCCCGATTGCAACCTGTGCTGGAGTTCCTGCGCCGTCATAAGCGGCCTGCCCCTGTGTATCGCGTTGTCGAGAATCATACCGGTATACATCACCGGGTCTTTGGTCGTCGAAAACGGCGGCGCATACGCGAGATCCAGATGAAACAGATCTTCGACGTTAGCTTTGAAAGAGATTGCCGTCACAAACACGTCGATCCTCTTGTCCACACCGTCATAACCCACAATTTGAACGCCGAGCAACCTGCCCGTGGCTCTGTCGGCAACGCCCTTGATCACCATCTCTTTGCCGTGCATGTATTCGGGACGGCTCGGCTTGATGTTGTGGCAAACCACCGTGTCAAACCCGAGCTCGCTCGCTTCACGCTCGGTAAGCCCGGTCTGCGCAACCGTCAAATCGAAGATTCTGAATATGCCGGTGCCGAGAATCCCTCTGAACTCAAGATCGCCGCCCGTCACGCTGTCTCCCGCGATCCGGCCTGTTTTATTCGCCGTGGAACCTAGAGGCCGGTAAACCGGGCGGCCTGTCACCACGTCGAATTGCTCAACACAGTCGCCGCAGGCGTAGATATCCGGCTGGCTCGTGCGCATTTTCGTATCCACACGGATTGCACCCGTCACCCCAAGCTCAATACCCGCCTGTGCCGCGAGCTTGGTATCCGGCCGCACACCCGCAGCCAGCAGCACCATACCCGCATCAACCATCCGCCCGTCCGACAGCCGGACGCTGTCACGCGTGATTTCAGCCACCCCGACTCCGGTCAGCACACGCACCGCGTGCTCTTCAATATACGCTCTCACATAAACGGCCATATCGCTGTCGAGCCCGGGCGTCACCTGCGGCAGCTTTTCCAGCAGCGTCACTCTGATTCCGAGTTTTCTGAGATTTTCGCACATCTCGAGCCCGATAAAACCCGTGCCGATAATCGCGGCGGTTTCGGGGTGCCGCTCATCAATAAACGCTTTAATCCGGTTCATATCGCCGATGCTGCGCAGCGTGAACACGTGCGGCATTTGCGTGCCTTCAATCGGGGGCACAGCCGCCGTCGCCCCGGTCGCGATAACGAGTTTGTCGTAACGGTCAAAAAAAGTTTCGCCGGTTTCAAGGTTCTTGACAGCCATCGTTTTATCGTTTGGATGAATGGCGAGCACCTCGTGCCGGGTCTTCACATCCACATTGTACTTCGCCTTAAAAAAAGCGGGGTTTCGCGGTGTCAGCTCGTCGGCGTCCGCCACTTCGCCGCCAAGATAATAGGGCATGCCGCAGCCTGAGTATGAGATAAAGCTGTCCTTCTCATAAATCACAATTTCGGCTTCTTCGCTGTTTCTGCGCGCTTTGGCCGCCGCAGACGTGCCCGCCGCCACAGCGCCGATAATCAAGAGCCGCATAGTATGCTCCTTTCACCGTTTCAAGCTTCGTCCGAAACGATCTGTTTGACTTCCTTGAGTTTGGGCACACGTCCCATCACCTTCACTTTGCCGTTCACAATCAATGCGGGCGTACTCATAATGCCCGCCTTCATAATCTCTGACATATCGGTGATGTAGTGGATCTGCGCCTCGATTTTGAGCTCTTTCACGGCATCCTGAACCGTTTCATGCAGCTTTTCACACGCTGCACATCCGCCGCCCAGCACTTTGATTTCCATATTGATTTTCTCCTTACACAGTCACATTATATTTATATCAGCAAAAAGCTGATCGCGTTAAACACATAGCCGATAATGACAATACCGATCACCACAATGCCCGCAAAAATCAGCAGCAGCTTGGTCTTCACAACCTTTTTCAGCAGGATCATTGAGGGCAGTGAGAGCGCGGTGACAGCCATCATGAACGAAAGCACCGTACCGATACCCACCCCTTTCGTCACGAGCGCTTCGGCGATGGGCAGTGTGCCGAAAATATCCGCATACATCGGCGCGCCCACAACAGTCGCAATCAGCACCGAAAACGGATTGTTTGCGCCGAGCACAGCCAGAATGATATCCTGCGGTATCCAGTTATGAATCGCTGCGCCGATTCCCACGCCGATCAGGATATACAGCCAGACCTTTTTGATAATGAAGACCACCTGATCTTTGGCAAACCGAACCCTGTCTCGACGTGTCATCTCCGGCGCGTCGATCTGACCTGCCTGATTTTGATAAACAAACGATTCCACATACTTTTCGAGCTTCATTTTGCTGATCAGCGTACCGCCGACCACGGCTAATATGAGCCCGACCGCCACATACGCGATTGCGATTTTCCAGTTGAATATGCTCGCGAGCAGCAGCACCGACGCAAGGTCCACAAGCGGCGATGAAATGAGGAATGAAAACGTGACACCGATCGGCAAGCCTGCGCTTGTGAAACCGATGAACAGCGGAATCGACGAGCACGAGCAAAACGGCGTCACGGTGCCAAGCAATGCACCCAGCGTATTGGCGCCAATGCCATGAAAGCGCCCAAGTATTTTGCGTGTGCGTTCGGGCGGGAAATGGCTTTGTATATACGAGATCACGAATATCAGCACGGACAGCAGGATGAATATCTTAATCGTATCGTAAAGGAAGAAGTGAACGCTGCCGCCCACGCGCTCATTAACATCGAGCCCGAACACATCCTGAACGATCCACTTGATCAAATCGCTGAGCCATTGCATTTTCAACAGCTGGTTATTAAGCCATTCAAGCACGCTTTTACCCCCTATCAATCATTTAAAATATTATTTTCCGCGTCGGGAAACCAATGACGCGTTTTGTTCGCAATTCTAACCAGTGTCAGCATCACCGGCACCTCCACGAGTACGCCCACAATTGTCGCCAGCGCCGCGGGAGACTGCAGCCCGAACACCGAAATCGCTACGGCCACAGCCAGCTCAAAGAAATTGCTCGCGCCGATCATGGCTGCGGGAGAAGCCACGTTATGCGGCAGTTTCCATGCCTTCGACCAAAAATAGGCGATGAAAAATATCAGGAACGTCTGCACCGTCAGCGGTATCGCGATCAATATGATATCCACAGGCTGTTCCACAATCGTCCGGCCCTGAAAAGAAAAGATGATGACGAGCGTGAGCAGCAGCCCGATCACCGTCACATTGTTGAACTTCGGTATGAATACTTTTTCGAGATACTCCTTGCCTTTCTTTTTTGTCAGTAAGCTGCGCGTCAGCCAGCCTGCGGCGAGAGGTATGACGACGAAGAGACCTACCGATAGGAACAACGTCGCCCAGGGAACACCAACTCCTTCTACGCTGATTCCTCCAAACATAAAGAGTAAACCTACGATCGGAGCAAAGGCAGGAAGTATCATGAGGTCGTTCGTAGCAACCTGTACTAATGTATGCGCTGCATTTCCTTTGCACAAATAGCTCCACACAAAAACCATTGCAGTACAAGGAGCCGCGCCCAAAAGAATGGCTCCTGCCAAATAATCCTTAGCGATTTCGACCGGCATTATCGCCTTATATATAACAAAGAAAAACAAATAGGCAAAGCCAAACATCGTAAACGGCTTGATGGCCCAGTTTGTGATCCACGTCACCACCAAGCCTTTGGGGTTGCGCCCCACGTTTTTGATGCTCGCAAAGTCCACCTTGAGCATCATCGGGTAAATCATCAGCCAGATCAATATGGCGACGGGGATGGACACATTGTAATACTCAAACTGACCGAGGAAGCTCGGAACACCGGGCAGCCACAATCCGATGGCGACGCCGAGACCCATACAGAGGATCACCCACAGGCTTAAATACTTTTCAAAAAAACCGATACCTTTGTTTTCATTCATGGCTTTGACTCCTTTTCTAACTCTTTATTGCCGCAGCGCTTGCAGATACAGTCGTCCTTATCATTGAGCAACCGCGTTAAAAAGCACAGCAGTGCGTCTTCACGTTCTTTATTCAGGCTGTAATGCATCCACGCACCATCGCGCCGTCCGTTTACGATGCCACATTCGGTGAGTATTTTCATGTGATACGAGAGCGTCGGCTGTGTGATATTAAACGATTCAAGTATTTTGCAGCCGCACATCTCACCGCAAGAGAGCATATCCACGATCTTCAGCCGTGTTTCATCCGAAAGGGCCTTGATCACCGGCACATATTCCGCGTATTCAAATGACATATATACGATCACTCCTTGTATATAGATATTTATCTATCTCATAGACATTTATCTATATCATTATATGCGCATGATTTAAAAAATGTCAATTTATATAGAAGAAATTTTACACAAACAAAAAATTGGCTTAACGCCATTATTAAATATATTATCGTTTAATCGCTATGAAATTGGTAATCAATGTTTTACATCTTATTATCTAAAATCGCCTATTAGCTATTGGACTGTATCTGCCGCAAAAGCGGCGATTTTATATAGCGCGCCTGGCCAGTCGAAAAACGCATACTCTTTTTGAATCTCAGCCGGGCTGGCGAGGCGGTTTTTGCGGTATTTGAGCGTTTCAAACGTGATTGTCGGCACGCCGCGCGAAAACGCGTAATCGGTCAATGTCCCCTCTTCCCCCTTTTTGACTTTGAGCTCTTTGACCAATTTGTATTTGATGTCCTCACGCAAATACCGGGCAAGAGAAAGGCTGATCTCATTCAGCGTCTCAGGGTTCTCACTCGTGCTTATATCATCAACCGTATAGCCGCCCTTTTGGCAGATAATCTCGCGCGCCCGCGAGTGGATGTCAATCGCGAGGGCAAATGAATATTGATCGAAAAGCGCCATAATCGCCTGCGTTTCGGGTTCAGACCCGGGGAACGGCCCCGGATAGAAGTTCCCGGGCTTCTTTACTTTACTGCCCCAGTACTTACAGGGGAAATTTCTGTTGATATCCACGTTATTGGCGTTCGTTTTTTTCTTGCCGTTGTGTTTTTTTAAGCAATACTGATACCCATCCGGATTCACAAGCGGCACCACCACAAGCGTCACCTTATCTAGCATCTGCGCTTTTTCTTCATCACCCGCCGCGGCGGCATGCAAATAATCAAACAGGCACTGCATGATCAGCGGCGTGTTCGCGTTTTCCCTCGCATGCACGCCCGCCGTGAGCAGCACATACACCGGCCCGCGGCCTACCGTCAGCGCATAAATATCTTTTCCCTGCACGCTCCTGCCGATCACATCGCTGCTTACCATGCCTTCATATGCCTGCATCGTCTCTGTGATGTCCGTCACAAGCTGGTCATAGGTATAAAGGCTGTCCGTATCAAAACACAGCAGCCGGTAATCAAGCGGCTCAATTTGTGGCGGCTCATGGCTTTCGAGCGCCGCATCATCTGAAGCATTCATCTGCTCCGGTATAACATCCGGTTTATCATAAAACACGCTGACAACCGGGCTCTCGTGCGCCTGTTCATCTGACCCGACATTGATTGCAGATGAGCTATGCAAAACGGCTGCGCCGGGCAGCAAAACCAACACAACCAAAAACAGAGCCACAACGGCGCTCTTCAGCAGTCTTTTACACGTTTTTTTCTCAGGCTGTGCCTGAAGCGGTCTGTCAATATCCATTCCCGCTCCCGATAAGAAAAGTCTGCACTACTGGACTTTTACTGTAATAGATCATGCTTTATTGGATTCACATTTTGCACGTTGGTGCATAGCTTCTGGTTTTTGAATTGAAATTGGCGGATTATCAACAAAATTATATATAATATATGAAATTCCTGCAAGAGAGAGAATATCCTTAGGGGCATCAACCGCGCATGACGGCTCATCAGCTTATGATCGCTCCATGCCGCAGCCGTGTTTACACTGCTTTGTAAAGAGACTATAATCAATGATGAGTATATTTTTAAGAGGATTTATGAACCAGATTCAGCTGTATTTTTATCATGTGAATCCCAAAAAAACAGCCGTTTGCTTTACCTTTGACGATAATTTTTTACGGCACGGTGAACTGATTGCGCCCGCGTTTTTGCAGCGCGGCTTCCGGTGCACGTTCTATTTGAATCCCGGAGCCGAAGATTTTCCGCCACATCTGGAAAGATACAAAACGCTCCTTAAACAGGGCTTCGAAATTGGCAGCCATGGGTACGTGCACGACAATCTCAGCAAGCTTTCTCACGCCGTCGCCGAAAAAAACCTGCGGGATTCAGCGAATAGAATTCAGGAGCTTTTTCACATTTACCCCGCGACATTTGCGTTTCCGTATCACGATTACACAGAAAAGACACTTGCCATGGCAAGGACCTTTCATATCGAAACGCGCAACACGCTTGCGCATTCCATCTGGGTTCCCATCAAAACGGCCATCCCGCTCGGCGATATGCTGACCGCGGTCGACTCGGCCATTGAAGAAAACCGTCCGCTCGTTTTCTCGGGCCACTCGGTGATCCTCACGCCCGAAGAAGCCAACGACGAGCGGCTCAGGAACGAAACCGGCTATAATCCCATTTTGCTCAGTGATTTATGTACCTTGCTCGATTATATTAAAACGCGTCATCGTGATGTTCAGGTGCTTAACTTCGAGCAGGCCGCGCTGCTCGCGTATATCAAGCAAAACGGTGCAATTGATGGGGATTCATTTTTATTATCCGAGAGGTCTATGAATCATCTCGGGGCTTTTGGCATCGGTGTGGAAAGGCTCAGCAAACTGATGTGACCGGCATAACAAATTAAGCCGAACATCGTGCCACATGAAATGGCGTGAGTGCGGCTGTGTTTTCATACATATTATTTATCTCTAAAATGTGAATGTAAATAGCTTAATCTCTCTCAGAAAAGTCAGCCGTGTATTCAAACCAGAATATTGTGAAGCCGTCCTCGCAATCAACGCCATAATTCATATCATGCGCCTTTAAAAATGTGCTGACTATCGACAGCCCGATGCCGGTTCCCTGCTGTCGTCCGCCATGATGCTGGCTTCGCTGATATCTTTCCCAGATGATATCCCTGTCCTCTTCCGGAATGGGTTCACCCGGGTTGATCACAGCCACCCGTATTTTGTTGTCCTTTTCTGCGGCTTCGACTGTAATTGTTCCCCCGTTCACTGTATGGTTAACGGCATTATTCAATAAATTGCGCATCACCTGACAGATTTTCATCCCATCTGCGTAAACGGGGATATCGCTGCGCGTCCTTTTAAACGCCAACGCTATTCCGTATTCCGCCGCATTTTTCTCACAGAGGGCCATTTCTGATTCTATGATTTCACAAAGATTATACCAATCTTTTTTGAGCTGGATGTACCCGGCCTGCAGCTGAGAATAATCCATAATATCACTGACCATCTCACTCATGCGCCCGGCCTCCTGTATGATCAGCGTCAAATTCTCATAACGCTTCTCATCATCTTTCCAGTTGATATCCCGAACCATTTCGGCGTAACCTGCGATAAGCGCGAGAGGCGAGCGCAATTCATGTGACACATTGGCAATCACCTCTTTGCGCAGAACATCCACGCGCTGCAGGGCCAGCCCCAGCGCCTCCACCGAACCCGACAACTGACCGAGTTCATCCTTCAAGTGCAGCCCCGGTTTCGCCGTCAGCTCGCCTTGGGCGAGGCTGTCCACGGTTCTTTTAATCACGCGGATCGGCTTCACAAAATGTCTGGATAACAAAGCCGCCGCAACGGCTGTAACAAGGGTAAGGCTGACGGTGAGAATGACAAGCTGATTTCGGTTCATATGGAGCACCGTCTGCAGCTGATCCAATCTCTGATACAGAATGACCGACGCCTGCCGGTTATTAAACTGCGCCGGTATTCCGATTTCCATTGTAATCGGATCGGTGCCGTTGCGTATGATTTTGGTGTATGACTTCCCTTGAGACAGCCCTTTAAATTCTTTGCTGTATTTCAAATTGCGCTGTATGTACAAGGATGCCGATCCGTATGACTGCGAATCGAGTTGATGCCCCGTGCTGTAAAGAGCCACAAGCTTCCCGTCGCTGTTGATCACCATCATTTTTCCGTTGGTGAGTTTGCTTAATGAAAGAATCAGCTGTTCGTTGCCGGATAGGTCTTTGGTTTTCAAACGTTCCATGATCGGTTCCAGCTGCTCCTGCATGTCGGCAACTGAGGCATTCACATAATTCTGCTCGAACAGAAAAATTTGAGCCACCAACATGAACACGATACCCAAAACCACCAACAGCATCATAATCAGCCATAAGCGGACAACAATCTTGGAGCGAAAGGGCGATTTTTTACACTGTTTCTTCATATTCAAACTTATACCCAACTCCCCATACGGTTTGAATGGTCTTGCGGTAACCACCCAGATGCTCCCGCAGGGATTTTATATGTGTATCAACCGTGCGGGCGTCACCATAGTAATCATATCCCCAAACCCTGTTCAGCAGCTGCTCACGGCTCAGCACAAGCCGTTCGTTTTGTGCAAGATATAATAACAAATCAAACTCTTTGGGCGGCAAACTAAACACCTTTTCACCCGCAGAGACCCTCCGCGACCCGGGAGATATGCATAGATCGCCAAACAGGAGATGATCACCCGTCTTTCCGCTGCGTTTGAGAACGGCGCGGATGCGAGCCATCAATTCCTTTGGACTAAACGGTTTTGGCACATAATCGTCCGCGCCGAGATTAAAGCCCAGAATTTTATCGTACTCCTCGCTGCGTGAAGTCAGCATAATCACCGGCACTTCACTGTCCCTGCGAATTTCCGAAAGCGTTTCAAAACCATCGAGCCCCGGCATCATCACATCCAGCACGATCATATCAAACTGCGTCTCATGTGCTTTTTCGATAGCTATCCGTCCGTTTTCCGCCTCCTCACACTGGAATCCTTCCAGCTCACCGTATGTAAGAACCAGCTTGCGAAGATGTGTATCATCGTCAACAATCAGCAGCTTAGGCATCATGCACCCCTCCTTCCATAAACAGTATACATCTTCCATGGCTCTCAATCCAGTGCATCATGTCACAAGGTCAACCAGCATACCGGACAAAAAGGCGAACATCACACTGAACAGAATATACAGGACAAACCGCTTACCCCCAAGCACAATCTTCATTGCGCCCAGATTGGTAATTTTGGTGGCAGGGCCGGTAATCATAAAAGCCGTGGCCGACCCCAAGCTCATGCCGCTCCACAGCCATTCCTGCAGCAACGGAATTGTCCCGCCGCCGCACATATATAACGGAACACCGATCGTGGCCGCCATCAACACCCCAAACCCCCGCTGGTTTCCGAATAGATCGGCAAACCCTTCGGCGGGAACATACCGCTGAAAGATGGCGGAAAGCGCGATTCCCAGCAAAAAATAAGGCCCTGTGGTTTTAACGTTCCGCCACATGTTTTTGAGCAGGCGTATCATAAGATTCGGGTCGGAATCGCGGTTTGCCAATTTGCCGATACCCGAGAAATTAAAAAAGCGCTTTCCTTGACGGCTGTAAAAAAACCAGACACATAAACCGGCGGTCATTCCGCATAGCAGGCAGGAAGCCACGCGAATCACCAGCGCCTGCGTGCCCAGCGCCGCGCTGTATATAATGAGCTGGGGGTTTAACAAAACTGAGCTCATCATAAAAGCGGCGAGCCAATCGTCTCTCATGCCCTTTTCAGAAAATGAAGCGGCAATCGGTATGGTGCCATACATACAAAGCGGAGAGGCGATTCCGATGATACTTGCCGGAATCGCCCCCAGCACCCCCAGCTTCTTGTCTTGCAGTTTTGAAAACAAACGATGTATTTTTTGCTTTCCGAATACCGAAATGACAGACCCGATGACGATGCCTATCACCCAGTACAGAAAAATCTGCTCGAACTGAACGGAAAAATAATACCAAAGGTAAATACCTTCCCGCCGCAGGATCTCAATCATCTATACTCACCAATCGATAGGCGCGGCTGCCAAAACCAATTTCTTCGGCATGCTCCAAAATGTGCGTCCCGTTTCTCGATTCAATGCGTTTAATCACAGATTTGCTGTCCGGGGCGGCATAAATCAAATCGACACAGGCCTGATCGAGAGCCACCGGATCCAGCGAGGCGAGAATGCCGATGTCGTGCATATCCGGTTTGTTGGGGAATGCATCGCAGTCACAGTCCACCGAGATATTATTCATCACGTTGATACAGAGCATCTTGTTACCGTTATCAAGGTAGTCATATACCGATTTCGCGGCCTCTGCCATACTCTCGGTAAAGGTATCCGCGGGCGTACTCGGGCTATAGCCTGTTTTATTGGCTCCGGCACTGTGAATGAGTGATTTTCCTTCTTTTGAGGCAATACCGATCGACATATTTTTGAGAGCACCGCCGAACCCGCCCATCATATGGCCTTTAAAATGCGAAAGAACAATGCAGAAGTCGTAATCCATAAAATGAGAACCAACCTGGTTTGTGGTCAGTCGTGTGCCGCCGTTGACGGGGATTTCAGTGCCGCCGTCGGCATCCATGATATCAACAGGTGCAATGGCCGTATAGCCGCGGTCCTCCGCCACTTGCATATGCATCGCCGTGCTGGCGCGTGAGCCACCATAAGCCGTGTTGCACTCAACAATTGTCCCGTCGACTGACTGAACAAGGTCTTTAATTAAATCGGGCTCGAGATTATAGCTACCCTCTCCTTCACCGGTATTCAGCTTCACCGCCACTTTGCCCTCAGCGGTGCGGCCCAAGGCATTATAGATGGCCATCAAGCCCTCCGGGCTTAAATCGGTGGTCATATACACAATGGGCGCGTCTTCCGAGTCTGTTTGATGTTCGAGCATGCCCGATGCCTGCGGGCTGGTGCTGCTGTCTGCGCTTTCCGAGGATTCCGGTGCGGCCAAAGGGCTTGGCGAAGGGCTTGCAGCCGGGCTGGCGGTTGCGTCACCGGTTTGACCGGCAACCTCGCTGCATCCGGCCAGCAAGCTCATCGTCATGACAATAGCGAAAAGGAGTGATAAAAAACGTTTCACATGACACCTCCAAAATTGACTTGTATAATGGCTTATATTTGAAGGCTAATTGAGAATTGTGAGAAAACTGTGAGAAGACCGTGAGAATATAATGAAAATGACAGCATTATTCTTTGGCTTACGTTGGGGCGTAAGCCATCCACTGCGCAGTGGATTGCAATCCCGTGTTAAAATCGTTTTGCCATGGGATGCATTCGCCCGCTTGCTCCTCAGCATGACATGAGGAGGGGGTTATCGGCACTCTGAAGTATACTTGTGTATACTCAAATAGGAGTCCTTTATTGCAGAAATACGATGGAGTCTTTTAGTGTCTGGCTTAAGACAGTCATGATGACTTTTGCCAATCTAAAAGGCTTGCGCGCGTTGTTCACCAAGCGGCAAGCCCATTATACTTCCTGTCGACGTATTTGTTCAGATTTTCAGTTCACATAATCATTCTCTTGTTATCCTACAGATGCCATATCTCCTGCGCATACTGCCTCACCGTCCTGTCAGACGAGAACTTTCCGGCCGACGCCACATTGGCAAGGCCCTTGCGCCCGAAGCTGAGCCTGTCCGCATAATCGCAGTTCACACGCAGCTTGGCTTCCACATACGGCATCAAATCGAGCAGCAGGAAGTAATGATCCGCCCGGTGCCAGCAGGCCCCCTCGAGTAACGCATCATACAGCTCCTTGAAGTAACCGAAACCGTCGTCGCTGAGTGTGCCGTCTATCAGCGTATCGAGCACGCGCTTCACCCTCGGGTTGCTCTCATAAATCGCTTTGGGGTTGTAGCTTGCGCTTTCGCGCCGGATGTCTTCCACGCGCGCCCCGAATATGTAGTTGTTGTCCTCACCGGCCTCTTCCACAATCTCCACGTTCGCGCCGTCGTACGTGCCAAGCGTGACCGCGCCGCTCAGCATCAGCTTCATGTTGCCTGTGCCGCTCGCCTCGGTGCCCGCGGTCGATATCTGCTCGGAAACATCCGCCGCCGGAATAATCGCCTCGGCATACGAGCAGTTGTAGTTCTGCACAAACACGACACGCAGCTTATCGTTCGTTTGCGGGTCTGTGTTGACGAGCCGCGCAATCTCATTGATCAGCTTGATAATCGCCTTGGCCCGAAAATATCCCGGGGCCGCCTTCGCGCCGAAAATAAACACCGTCGGATGAAAATCTTGAAGGCTGCCATCTTTGAGGCCGTAATAGATATCGAGTATCGACAGCGCGTTGAGCAGCTGGCGTTTGTATTCGTGCAGCCGCTTCACCTGCACATCGAATATGAATTCGGGCGGGATTTCCGTGTCCTCACGCTCGGCAATCAGCGCGGCGAGCTGCCGCTTTTTTTGCTGCTTCACGGCGTTAAAGCGATGCACAAAATCATCGTCTATGCTGTCTTTGAGCTTCCCAAGCTGACTTAAGTCAGTCAGAAAACCGCTGCCAATACGGCTTTCGATCAACGCCGTGAGCTCCGGGTTGCAGAGCCCGAGCCAGCGCCGCTGCGTCACGCCGTTGGTCTTGTTCTGAAATTTATCCGGATACAGCTCATACCAGTTTTTAAACACATCGTGCTTCAAAATCTCGGTATGCAGCCGGGCCACGCCGTTCACATACGTTGACATAAACACCGCGAGCCGCGCCATATGCACCGTGTCGCAGTCGATTATGCGCATGCTTCCCGTCTTTTCCGCAGGAACCCCCGCCTCACCGAGCACCGCGCAAAGCTTTTCGTCAATCCGCGTGATGATCGCTCTGATCTCCGGGATCACGGCGTCCATCAGCGCCACGTGCCATGTTTCGAGCGCCTCGCCCATCACGGTATGGTTCGTATACGAAAACGTCCGCTGCGCCATTGCAAATGCGTCGTCAAAACTGAATCCCTCAGCCATCAGCAGCCGCATCAGCTCGGGCACGCAGATCACCGGGTGCGTATCATTAAGCTGAATCGCGCAGTGCGCCGCGAATCCCGAAAGATCGCTGCCGTGTGTGCGCTTGTACCGCGCGATGATATCCTGCAGCGACGCACTCGCGAGAAAATACTGCTGCTTGAGGCGCAGCTTTTTGCCCGCGTCGTCACAGTCGTTCGGGTACAGCACGCGCGAGATATCCTCCGCGTCGTTCTTCTCCCGCACGGCCTGGGCGTAATCCTGATTGTTGAAAGCGGTAAAATCGAGTTCCTGCACCGCCTCGCTCTGCCACAGCCGCAGCGTGCCCACATGGCCGCTTTGGTAACCGATCACGGGCATGTCGTACGGCACCGCGCGAACGGTCTGATCCGCGAATGTCACCGTCACCGCCCTGTCGTCGCGGCGGCAGCTCCACGGGTCGCCGTCCGTCTGCCAATCGTCGGCGGTTTCGCACTGCATGCCGTCGACAAACAGCTGTTTAAAAAGCCCGAACTTGTAGCGGATGCCGTAACCGTCGAGCGGCAGCGCCATCGTCGCCGCACTGTCTAAGAAACACGCCGCGAGACGGCCCAGCCCGCCGTTGCCGAGCGCCGCGTCCTCAATGTCTTCCAGTGCGGCTAAATCCGCGCCGCGCTCCCGCAGCTTTTCGCGCACCTCACCCAGCACACCGAGGCAATAGAGGTTGTTAAACACCATCCGTCCGATTAAGAACTCAATAGAAAAATAATAGGCGCGCCGCGCCGTGCTATGTTTATTTTTGCTGATGATCCAGTCGTCTGATATCAATGCCATCACGGCCTTCGAGAGCGCGTCGTGCAGCTGAGCCGCACTTGCGCTTTTCATATCCTTCTGGTAACTGCTTTTTAGGTTTTGTTCCGTCATGCGCAATATCTGGTTGCTGTCGGTCATTCAGTTGTGTCTCCTGTTCTATGATACGCTTTATTTATACTTAAAATATCGTCCTTGAGAGTATCTGTCAACTGTTCAGGCCTTATGCGCCACTTCCAGTTGAGCCCCACCGTGCCCGGCGTGTTCATCCGCGCTTCGCTGCCCAGCCGTAAATGATCCTGCATGGGGATCACAACGGTATCGGCGCAGCTCGCGTAAGCCGCGCTGATCAGCGCTTTGCAGACGTCCGCGTCGTCATCCATATTGAGATACGCGCGCGCAAAGCTTTTTTCGGCTTCCCCGGCCTTCTGCCACCAGCCCGCTACAGTATCGTTATCATGCGTCCCCGTGTAAAGCACGGTATTGGAGCTGATATTGGCCGGCAAATGCATATTCTTCTCATCGGAATCAAAGCCGAACAACAGCACCTTCATACCCGGATAGCCGCAGACTTTGAGCAGCCGCTTCACCTTGGGCGTGACCACACCCAGATCCTCGGCGACAATACGCAGTGACGGGATTTCGCGGCTCAGCACCTGAAAGAAATAGCTGCCCGGCCCGTTTCTCCATGTGCCGATCTTCGCTGTGGGGGCATCCGCGGGAATCTCATAGTAATTCGCGAATCCGATAAAATGGTCCACACGCATGATATCGCAATAGTCGAACATCGCGCGCATACGGCGTACCCACCATTCGTACCCGGTTTTCTTATGCAGCGGCCAGTTGTAAATGGGGTTGCCCCACAGCTGGCCATCCTCGGTGAAATAATCGGGCGGTACCCCCGCCACGCAGAGCGGCCGCCTTTGTTCATCAAGCAAAAACAGATGCGGCTCTGCCCACGTGTCGGCGGAATCCATCGCGACGTATATCGGCATATCGCCAAAAATCAGCACACCGTTTTGATTCGCATAAGCTTTGAGCTTCGCCCACTGCCCGAAAAAAAGATACTGCACAAACGAATGAAACGCGATATCCTCACTGAGCGCGCGAGCATATTTCGTCATTGCGTCGGGCTCGCGGAAACGGATCTCTTCGTCAGGCCATTCGCTCCAGGCCTTGCCGCCGAATCGGTCTTTGAGCGCGGAGAAAAACGCGTAATCGAAAAGCCACGGCCTTTGTGCCGAAAACGCATCCACACGCGCCTTAAGCATCGGATAGGCATTCTTAAACGCAGCGCGAAGCACCGCATACCGCGTTAAATAGAGATATTCGTAATCCACAGCGTCCGCGTCTTTATCGGGATCGAGATGAGCGTAATCGGATTCCTTGAGTATGCCTTCTTCTTTGAGCATATCGAGGTCTATAAAATACGGGTTGCCTCCAAATGTGGAAAAGCTCTGGTAGGGCGAATCCCCATAGCTTGTCGGGCCGATCGGCAGCACCTGCCAGATTTTCGTCCCGGACTCCCGCAAAAAATCAACGAATTTGTAAGCCTCCCACCCCATAGTCCCTATTCCATACGGAGAGGGCAGGGACGATATGTGCATCAATATGCCGCTGCTGCGCTGCATACATAACCTCCTGTTTGCTGGTCTATCCTTTCACCGCACCGGCGACGACACCTTTGATAATATACTTCTGACACGACAGGTAAACCACGATAATCGGAATAATCGCGAGTGTCAGCATGGCCATCATCGCGCCCATATCGATCGACCCATACCCGCCTTTGAGATATTGTATCACAATTGGTATCGTTCTGTGATCGCTCAATATCTACGGGTATGGATTTGACAAAACCGCTGAACATAAACGTGGAAAGGCCCGCACCAAACCCCAGATAAATCACAATGATACCAAAAGGATTGTCAAGATGCAGCATGTTGGCAAACTTGGACATCGTGAACATCACCATTTGGAACGGCACGATCATTAACATGCTGCAAAAGCTGCGATACACATGAGAATGACAAGAAGGAGCGATAGGGTTTTCTTCATTGATTCCACCTCTTTCAAAGATTTGTTCTCATTGCACGGAGTGGCTCCGTACAAACTCATTTTAAGAATGGTTCTCACAAACGGAGTTTCCCTGCCGGAACTTTGTGCCGGGCACCACGTGGCGGTTTTCACCGCTGCCTTCAATCAGATTGATCAATATATCCGTACTTTCCTTGGCCATCACGTCTGCCGGCTGTTCGAGCGTTGTGAGCGTGGGGATGGTATAGTTTGAAAGCTCGAGCCCATCGATGGAAATCACCGAGCAGTCTTCCGGGACACGGATGTTATGATCGTTTAAAGCCTTGATAGCGGCCATCGCCATCACATCCGCTATGGTGAACACCGCCGAAAAGGGCTGCCCGCTTTCGATCAGCCGTTTTGTCCCTTCGTATGCATCCGGCATATTAAAGCTGTCGGCCAATATCACCAACGACATATCCAGCGGACATCCGCAATCCTCAAGCGCCTGTTTATAGCCGGAAAATCTTAGCTCACTGATGGACTTATCATCCGTGCTCGCCACGAGCGCCGCAATACGCCTGTGCCCGCTGTTATATAGCCGTGTCACCGCGTCGTAGGCTTCCTTCTTATCATCAATGGCCACAGACGAATACGATTTTGGGTCAAGACTTCCAAAAGTATTGGTATATGTGCAGCACACATAAGGGATGCTCAAGAGATCCGTTTCTTCGGGCGAATAATTAAAGCGCCCTCCGAGGAAAAGAATTCCGCGAAGACGTTTTTCCTTGGTAATCATCGCCGCTGTTTTGATTTCATCGTCGCCGCTGCCAATTTGGTGCAGCACCATCGAATAACCTCTTTGGTATATCTCGTGCTCCACACCTTTGATGATGCGCGTAAAAAATGGGTTGGAAACGCCGCGGACAATCAGCGCAATGGTATCCGAGCTCGTGCGCACAAGATTTCTCGCGCTGTTGTTGGGAATATAGCCGTTTGCCTGAATCACACTCATCACGCGCTTGCGCATGTCATCGCTGACGTCCTGATGATCGTTGAGCACGCGCGAGACGGTGCTGACGCTGACATTGCATAGTCTGGCGATGTCTTTAATCGTTTGCTGCTTCAATGTGACACTCATCCTTTCGCGGGACATGTGGCCTAAATTATTTCCGGTAACGTTATCGGAAACGTTTCCGGTCCCGACAATGGTTATATTATTGCCAAGTCAGCGCAATGTCAATAGATCAACTCTCGTTGCTGCCAGCTGCGGATTCCTTGGAAGTTAGCGTTTTAATATAAATATGAAAAAAAGTGGTGATTTATTTTCATGAAATTGTTATAATATACATCAATAGTATCAGAGCATCGAAAACCTCAGCGGACATTCACTCATCACGGAATTTATAAAAGTATAACAGTCGGGAGTTCAACAAATGCGAATTCTTATTGCCGATGACAGCCAAACATGCCGCATGATTCTCTCCGGAGCATTAAAGGAATACGGTTACGACGTGCTCGAAACAGTTGATGGCATGCAGGCTTGGGGGGAACTCATTAAACCCAACGCACCGTCTATTGCGATACTCGACTGGGTGATGCCCAAGCTCGACGGCTTGGAACTGATTCAAAAAGTCCGTGAGGCAAATTCTGAGCGGCCGCCCTATATCATCATGCTCACCGGCAAAAGCGAAACAAAAGATATCATTTTGGGGCTCGATGCGGGTGCCAACGATTATTTGATTAAGCCGTTTGATCCGAACGAGCTGCGTGCGCGGGTTCAGGTGGGCCGGCGCATGATAGAATTGCAGGATGCGCTGATGAAAACAAACGAGAAGCTCAATTATCAGGCCACCCACGATCCGCTTACTGGGCTGCTTAACCGCAGAGCCATATTTGATAAGCTCGGCGATTTGTTTTCGCAGACGGGTATCGGTGACACGGTGTTGTGTGCGGGCATTTTGGATATCGACCATTTTAAGCGTATCAACGATACTTACGGCCATCAGACCGGTGACGATATATTATGTAAATTGACGAGCATTCTCGAGGAGATCATAGGAGAATCGGATTCTATCGGCCGCATCGGCGGAGAGGAGTACCTGATCATCACCACGGCCGCCTCCGAAGAAGAGATGAGTGCGCGGTTTGAAAGATACCGCCGCCAGATTGCCGAAACCCGGCTGATGACCCGGTCAGGAGCGCTGTCTATTTCAGTCAGCATCGGTGTGGCCTGCAGCATGTACAAATCCACCGTCGACGAGCTGCTGGCCGCTGCGGATACCGCGCTGTATGAAGCGAAAAACCTAGGCCGCAACCGCGTCATCACACATAAGCTTTAGGGCTAACCCGCCAATATGTCAATCAAAGTGTCTTTATCATCCCAAAAAGCCAATCAGCGGCGCGCCTGCCGCTTTTATTTGTTCATCGTTGCTTAACCACCCCCGCCTTATCCGCTGATAGCGCAGACTCTGTTCTATAACGTAAAGGCTAGTCGTCAGGTCAATGGTATTCACGTGACAGTCGCTATCGTCGAATACTCTTCATTTTTATTTGACTATAAAAGCGTCGCTATTAAAACACATATTTCCTCGAGGGAAAGCTGCTATACGTGGCTGATAAGATGTTTGTTTGAGCTTTTTTGATATCGTATTTCGTACCACCTTATCCAGCTCCCCTCGAAGAGGCGAGTCTCCTCAAATGCATTTAAGCTATCTAAGACGCATTTTTAGGCTTCTCCTTGAGGAAAAGGCTTTCACGCCACTGTTTCCATGGGGTAATCCTAGACAAAAAAACAGGCCGGAACGAATCCCGGCCTGTCTGCGCGTCAGCTGTTAAACCGCGTCGCCTGTTTTCTTATGCCGCTTCGCCTGTGTGACCAGAATCGTCACAATCGCGCCGGCAAGCACAGCCGCCACAACGACCCACAGCCACGGGAAGGGCTGAGACCCGCTGTCGAACGTGCCCGGAATGTCCTCATCGTTGCTGCTGACATTCTGTTTGTACTGGGCTGTCACAGTAATATCGCCGACGATCTTGCTGTAATCTTTATCCCAGCTTGTGAATGTGTATCCGCTCCGCGCGGGATTCGCGGGTGCAACGGCAGCGCTGCCATGGTTCACCGACTGAGTGCTCAGCACCTTGCCGTCAAAATCCACAAACTTGACGGTGTACGTGTTGATCTTATACAGCGCCGTCACGGTCAGGTCGCCCGTGATTTTGCTATAGTCTTTGTCCCAGCCTGTAAACGTATAGCCGTCTCTCGCCGGATTCGCAGGAGCTGTGGCTGCGCTGCCGTAGTTCACCGACTGCGCACCCAGCACTTTGCCGTCGAAATCCACAAACTTGACGGTATACGAGTTGATCGCCCATTTTGCGTACAGCGTCACATCACTCAGCCCCACCGCATCATTATCGAAATCCCAGTCCTGAAGGAAGGTATCGTTGTCAAGATACCAGCCCTTAAAGCTGTAACCCGTTTTGGACGGATCCGCCGGTTTCACAACTTTTCCGGCATAAGGAATCGTCTGTGGTGCCACATCATTGCCTCCGTTGGAGACAAATTTGACATTCACGATTTTTTCAGCCACCGTCAATGTGCCCGGATTAAACGCAATGTTATAATTGTCCGATGTAAGACCGCTCGGCGTAATCGGGTACGTCCCAACCGCCGACATCGCTGCATACGTGCAGTCAATGGCAAGCGTGCCACCGAGCACGGATTCACTCTCGCCTTCCACAAAGCCGCTGTATTGTACCGTGTACGTCGGTGCGGCATCTCCAAAGACAACCGATTTGTCATCGGCAGTGACCGTCAGCGCTTTTTTACCCACAGTCAGCGTTCCGTTTTTCACACACACCATATAGTTGAAGCATTTGGGGAAAACCGAACACTTATCGATCTCAATCGGATAGCTTCCCGGGCCTTTGCCTTTCTCATAGGTGCAGCTGAGTTTCGGCGTGCCGCCAATCACACTTTCGTCATCCGAGCCCACAAATCCGCTGATCGAATAGGTCAGCGACGGCGCGTCCTCTCCGTATGTGGCTGTTTTGTCATCGGCAGTCACCGTAATTTTGGCAGGTGTTATACAGATCTGAACCATTTTTTCGGCGAGAAGCTTGTTGCCTTTCCAAACCTGCACAAAGACGTTATGGAAACAGACGTCTTTAAACTGCGGAGCCGGAGTTGGACATCCGTCCGTCAAATATAAAACCGTGTCTCCGGGCTTAGTTCCCGATACTTGAACACCATGCCAATCGCCGTCATAGACGCCGCTGTAACCCGATATCTCAATCTTTTGGGGGGGCATGCCCGGTCCGCCCATCGTTTCAGCCATATCGTCGCTGGCCAAAGCCGGAGACGTAAACAGGCAACTGAGCATCAGCATCACAGCAATGGCAACAACAAATCTTTTCTTTTTCATCCTTATATTCCTTTCCTAGATGGCGGCAAATATTAAGCCGCGCATGAATTGAGGCAGCCGAACGGTCATAGCGCGTGCGCTTTAGACTTCATAGCTTTGCGTCCCCGGCTTTCGCCGGGTTTGCCTTTCTCAGAAGTTGACAGAACCATTACCAGCCATCCTTTACCGCTTGTCTTATGGCGGCCTACTCATCACAACACACTCCTTCGCAGAATTTCCCCAACATCAAAGTCTTTTGCAGACTTTTGCATCCTTTTTGCCCATACAAAATAATTCTAACATCGGGGTTGTTGTCGTCAATTTCTATTATTGTTAATATATGTCGATTTCTGTAGACTTTTTTATCGGAAAATATCATTTTGCATTGCCCACATGTTCTTGCGCCTTTTGCCATATATATAGAGCAAGAAAGCGAGGAAGCCATGGAAAGCATCAAGCGCAGCGTCATGGTGCTGAAAAGCGACAGCACCATCCCACAATTTGATCATGATATGAAGGCTGTTCTGAAGCTGCAATCATCAGGAAGCAGCCTGATTATCGATCTGTCCGCGCCATCCCTTCCTGCGCAGCCCTGTGCGCTTTATCTGTTTAATCATGAAGGAAGCGACCATTTCGCGGGTCATATAATGGAAGGAGGTCTCCGCACCGAGCTCGTTGCATTGCCGTTGGATTCCATTGCGGGTGCTGCCGTGATCAATCCGGATACCTTCACGTTTATACTCAAATCTCAAGGCCCAAACTGGACGGATATCGCCGCACGATTCAAATTCAAACATGCTGCGCCGAAGCCCGATTTAAAAAAGCCGGAAACAGCGCCGATAGCGCCGCCTCAGCCGGAAGAACCCGTTGCGGTTCCTAAGGAGCCGCCTACACAAAGCCAGCCGCGCATCTGTGACACCTGCCCGCATGTGATTCGGCAGGATAAAATCAATCCGTTCCCGTCGGCTTTTCCGAACAGCGAATGGGTTAAAATTTCCTATCCCGGGCCCACAGGCTGGTGGCATTACATTTCCGGCAAAATCCGCAGCGGTGAAACCGTTGTCATTAAAGTGCTCGGCGTTCCGGGTGAGTACGGCATGGCCCCGCCCATTTGGCTGGAGGGATTCGGCACTTACATGCGCAGCGCCATTCCGGACGCGTCCGGTTACTGGCTCATGTTTCAGGACGCAGAGACAGGAGAGGTTCTGGACATGGGTCTATCTCCACATGGTGTGTAAGCACCTCGGAATATGAAAAGCAGTACCGCCGTTTATACCCATGCTCTTTAACAAGGACGGTAAAAACTTCAGGGTAAAGCCCTTCAATAATGCCGCCAAGTTCAACGCCGCCCCGCCGTCCGTAGCGAGTTTTCAGCGTCACACGGACACCCTTGCTAGAGCGCATCTGCTTTTTGATTGAATCCAGCGTGTCGTTCATCATATTCGTACCGCCTTTTTATAGGATGTTGCTATGATTCCCATTTTTTCATACCTTATCCTTCATTTGGACATCGCATCAACGCAATTTTGAATATATTTTATCTTTTGATGCATAATCTTTCGCAGCGCGGGGCAATGCTTGCACGCTAATTCGTATTGAATCCTATATAGGGTGTATAACAGAAGCATTCACAATGCATAAATCCATCCCACTTATCCACATGGTTGTCCACATTATATGAAAAAACGAGCATTTGGGACCATTATCGAGATCACAAATCTCCTGCTTTTTTTCAAAAATGAATAAAAAAAATAATGTCGATATATGTCGACACTTTATTGGCTTATATTTATTCATTAAAATATATTGAACCAAAATTTTGATAAAACCGTGACGCCAAATCCGATGACATTATGGTATAATGAAATATCTCAATCTTGTTCAATTAAATTGGTGAAAGATGAAAAAAAAGTACGACATTGTGGCGGCAGGGCATATTTGTCTTGATTTGTGTCCCACTTTCGAAACACATCAATCACAGGATGTCGGCGCCTTTTTCCGTCCGGGCAGGCTCATCAATATGGATGGGATCACGATCTCCACCGGAGGCTCCGTGGCCAACACCGGCTTTGCCCTATCAAGAATGGGGCTTCGTGTGCTGCCCGCCGCCAAAATCGGCGACGACCCCTTTGGCACGCTGATTGCCGATATGGCGCAAAAAGAAACAGGCAGCCGCATTGCGATGCGGTCGGGCGCACGCTCATCCTATTCCATCGTGCTGACGCCGCCCGGAGTCGACAGGATTATACTGCACGATCCCGCAGGTAACAACGAATTCAGCGCGGACGATATCGATTTTGCGCAGGTGCAGGATGCCGGTTTTTTTCATTACGGTTATCCGCCGGTCATGAGGAAAATCTATCGGGACGGCGGCCGCGAGCTCGTTCGCCTGTTCACCGCTGCCAAGGAGACAGGCGCAGTGACATCGCTTGATATGTCACTGCCGGATCCGGAAAGCGAATCGGGCTGCGTGGACTGGTCGTCAGTGCTTGCCAAAACATTGCCGTTTGTCGATCTGTTTATGCCGAGTGCGGAAGAAGCGTTTTATATGTTGAACCGTGTTGAATATGAAAGAATTGCCCGGGGCGCCCCGCTAAGCTTTGCGGCTGTTCGGGCACTCGGCACGACAATCCTCGATATGGGCGCGAAGCTTGCGCTGATCAAGTGCGGTATGCACGGTATCTATATCAAAACCTCGCTCGGGATGGACGGCAGTTTTCGGGGCAGGGAAATCTTCCAGCCGTCGTACGTCGCAAAGAATTTCAAATCGGCGCTTGGCAGCGGCGACACGGCCATTGCGGGCTTTCTTGCCGCCATGATAAAAGGCATGAGCCTCAATGACTGTGCGCGCATGGCCTGCGCGTCGGGCGCGCTCTGCTGCACCACATACGATGCCATCGGGGCCATGTGTCCCATCGGGCAGATACAAAAAATGCTGGACGGTCCGCTGAATCGGACGACGCTGCCCGAAGCGCCTTTACATTACGATAAAAAGGAACGGTTATATACAATATGAAGGAAAAGCTTCGTGAGGTTCTTGAGAAAATACGCAACCCGCAGCGCGATGAGCACGAACAGGAATTTGTTCAGCGTATGAATCTGACACGCCTGTTCTTCTTTATCCCGTTTCTGATTGCGGCGCTTATCGTTCTTCTGTTGTCTTTAAAATAAATGGCAGTTGCCCTTTGTTTATATGGTTAATTATGTTATTATGGTTCATATTGCATGAAATGGCGGTGCGGTCATGGATGTCAGCGAATCCCTGGAAATGTATCTGGAAGCGATCTTAGAGCTGGAAACCCAAAACAGCGTGGTACGCTCGGTGGACATCGCGCGCTTTTTGGGCGTCACAAAACCCAGCGTGAACAGAGCCATGAGCAATTTGAAAAAAGAAGGGTACATCCATCAGGAGCCCTACGGCGATGTGACTTTTACGGAAAAAGGGCGAGGCAAAGCCTTGCGCATCCACGAGCTTCATCATGTGATCACGGATTTTCTGGTTAAGTCCCTCGGTATCGATATGGCGGTGGCTGAATCTGACGCCTGCCGCATGGAGCATGTGATCTCGCCTGAGACGGTCAAAGCCATGAAAGCATACCTGAGAAACAAACCGTAACGTTATTCGTACATTTCTAGGCTGTTCTGGCAATCGCTGCAGTACCCGCTGTTTAAGTCGTAGCAGTCCTGGCACATGTAGGTGTTACAGCCCTTGCAGTGCTGCATTGAGCGCGACTCCATCGTTTTCTTACAGCCCGAGCAGTTCATTTTCGACATCACATTTCCTTCTTTCCTAGTGCTGCTCATAGTATCTGCAAAACCCGTTCTTTCATACTTTGAACCACCGCAAGAAAAAAACACCTCTTGTCTGCCGTAATTTTTATGTTGTCAGCGCCCCGCAACGATGTTATAATCAAGCGATATAGCGTCTTTCTTGCTCTGCACGTTTGATGCAGGGCCAACATCCGGCGTGAAACGTTCGGTTTTGGCCGGAGAGTCCATAAGGGAGGTAGAAAATGAATAAGTACGAAAGCATGTATATTTTGAAGCCCGACTTAGCCGAGGAAGCGCGCAAAGCGCTGATTGAAAAGTTCTCGGGTATCGTCACTGAAAACGGCGGCAAAATAGAAAACGTCGACGAATGGGGCCAGAGAAAACTGGCTTATGAAATCGACTACATCAAAGAAGGTTACTATGTGCTCATGACTTTTGAAGCACCGTCTGAGTTACCTTTAGAGCTTGAACGTAATTACAACATCAGCGACAGTGTACTAAGATTTAATGTAATAAGACTGTAAAGGCAGGTTTGTATTATGAACAGAGCTATTTTAATCGGGAATCTTACCAAAGACCCCGAGCTGAGAACAACACCGCAGGGCATCTCGGTATGCAGTTTCACGATTGCGGTCAACAGAGGGTTTGGAGACAAAAAAGACGTTGACTATATCCCGATTGTCACATGGCGGGCACTGGCGGACAATTGTGCCAAGTTTTTAGCGAAGGGCCGCAAGGTGGGTGTATCCGGGCGTATATCGGTGAGAAGCTACGACGCGAACAACGGTGAGAGACGCTATGTCACCGAGATCGTGGCGGATGATGTGGAGTTCTTAACACCCAAGGGCGAAGGGGGCGGCAGCTACAGCCGCAGCCAAGATGTTCCCCCGCCGCCGGATGACGCAGGTCTTTTCGGTGATGAACCCGACGATTTTGAGCCTCTGGATGATGAACAGATGCCTTTTTGACAAAATAAGGAGGAGCCATGATGAACGACGATAAGTCGCAGAAGAAAATGCGGCGCGGAAAACCCCGGCGTAAAATTTGTGCGTTTTGTGCGGATAAATCGAAAAGCATTGATTATAAAGACGTCATGAAATTAAAACGCTTCCTGACCGAACGCGGCAAAATTCAGCCGAGACGGACATCCGGCGTTTGCGCCAAGCATCAGAGAGATCTCGCGATGGCGGTGAAACGGGCGCGTATGATGGCGCTGCTGCCGTATTCGCAGGACTAAGACAAGCCTAACAAAAGAGCGGTTCATCCCGCTCTTTTTTGTTGCTTATTAATCTCTTCTCAAAGAGGAGAAGGTGGTGCGAAGCACCGGATGAGGTGTCAGTAAACATGCTGTCAAAACGAACACCCTATCAGCCGCCGATCGGGCCATTTTCTCAGGCAGGTATGCTGTCTGACAGTGCCGTTAAACGCAGCGACTTGTATGCCGTTTTCCGCGCCGCCTATCGCAGACAGTCCTCTGCGATCTCCCCACGGCCAGCGAACGATAAGAGGTTTTTCCACCAGTCAACGCTCCACAGCAGATACCATGATTGCATGCCTGTTTTGCGCCTCGTTTTAGCAGATAGCGAGCAAAGTCAGCAGATGAATGCTTAAACTTGCATTCTCACATTTCTTTTTTTCGGTAAACTGCGCTGGATATGCGAAATGACAGGATGCCGAAGACCACCACGATCAACGGCGAGAACCAGAGCATCTGCGTCACCGTCTGCACGCTGATTTGGGGCAGCGCTCCCGCTTGGCTCAGCGCAAAGCCTGCCGCCACCGGAACAGCCACCACCGCGATGATGATCACGCGCGCGCGTTCCACGCCGAATTTATAGACGAACGGCAGCAGTATGCTGATGAACAGCAAACCCACGGCGCACAAAGCGTAAGCCGTCAGCAGCGTTTCCGAAAAGTTGCCGATATTCCGGATGAGGCCGATCACCCATCCCAGCAGCACAGCCAGCAGCCCGCCAACTAAGATAAGGACTAGCGACAGCAGATATTTGCTCAGCACCGCATCGTTTCTCGACACAGGCAATGTGTTCACATACACATCCCACCCGGACTGGCTGTCGTAAGCAAACGAGGTGACCGTTGTGATGGCAAACATGATCACGATCATACCCAGGAATACATCCGCGTTATCCTTCATAAACGACAGCATAAAATAGAGCGCCGCAATCAAAAACAGTGTTTTCCCGTATTTTCTCAAGTTGTAAATGTCCTTAAGTATCAGCCCTTTCATGATGCCTCACTCCTCACATAAAACAGCATGATATCCTCAATATGCGCAGGGTCCACCGTGAGCCCCGGATACTTTTGCCGCACCGCACCCGGGTTCTTCATCAGCACCTCATAACCAAACTGCCCCCGCCGCTGCCCCTCAATGTCAGTGCGGTCGATACGCGCAAAGTCGTTCTGACCGCACTTTAAAATGCCATAGCCGTATTTCAAATCGTCCGCGGCCTGCGAGAAGATGAGCTGCCCGTCCTTGATCAGCGTGACATAATCGGCCACCTTCTCAAGATCACTGATGATGTGTGTGGATAAGAATATCGACCGTTCCTCGTCCTGTATGATATCGAGAAATATATCGAGAATCTCGCTGCGCACCACGGGATCGAGCCCGCTCGTGGCCTCATCAAGCAGCAGCACGCGCGGCCTGTGCGCAAGCGCCACCGAGAGTGATAGCTTTGTTTTCATGCCTTTAGACATCTGCTTCACCGTATTTTTTGCGGAGACGCCGAAACGCTTTAACAAAGATTGGTAGAGGGCATCGTCCCAGCCCGCGTAAATAGACCGCATCACCGAGGAGATATCGTCTGGCTTCAGGCTCTCGTGGAAATAGCAGTTGTCGAGCACCACGCCCAGCTGCTGTTTGATGTCCTTCTCGCGCTTGGTATGGTCCATCCCAAACACCCGAATGCTGCCGCTGTCCTTTTTGATCATATTGAGTATGAGCTTGAGCGTGGTGGTTTTGCCCGCTCCGTTCTCTCCGATAAACCCCATTATGCTGCCTTGGGGAAGCGCAAAGCTCACATCTTTGAGTGAAAAGCTTCCGTAATCCTTGCACAGCCCGCTGACTTCGAGCACGTTTTCCAAAGCTTTAATCCTCCTTGTACAAAAGTGTCAATATTTCCGACAGCTCAGAGAGCGCAATGCCGCTGCTTTTGGCGATCTCCACCGCTTTTTGCAGATGCGTTTCCGCCATGCGAAGCTGTTCTTCTCTGATTAATTCCATATTGCGGCCTGCCACATAGCTGCCCTTGCCCATCACGGTTTCAATAAACCCGTCGCGTTCGAGATCCTCATAGGCGCGCTTGGTGGTGATGACGCTGATGCGCAGCTCCTTGGCAAGCAGCCGCATGGACGGCAGCAAATCGCCTTCGTTGAGTGCGCCGCTGACAATTAGATTCTTGATCTGCGACGTGATCTGCTCATAGATCGGCTTGTCGCTCGCGTTGCTGATGATGATGTCCAAACCGGCAATTCCCCCTGACCGCGCTTAATCTACTGTATATATACGTTATATACAGTAGAGCACCTTTTTATGCATTTGTCAATAAAAAATCTTTGCCGCAACATCATACAGAGAAGGCTAGAGTTTGATTCATCCGGCTTTATATTGTATAATTTAGGTATATATTCATGAATAGAGGAATAAAATTATGTTTGGAAAATCCAAAAGAGAAAACACAAATGACGAAAATCCTTTTTATGGTTTAAGAAATCAGGCTTTCAATCTGACACCCGCAGATATAGGCATCGCCCTTGATAATAATGAACAAGTATATGCCGCTGTAGTTGATATGCCGTTTCCCAAAGGAAAAATTGTGACTCTCGTATGTATCATAGACGGTACTGTCAGCTTATATTACAATACAGGCGGCGGGTTGCTTGGTCTCGGCCAAAAGCATGAAGCCATCCGCAAAGCAGGCGGATCATTCCTTTACAGTGCAGGCCAAACGCTGAAATTTCTTAATAGCACCACGCAATTTAACTTGCCAGACGGCAATCTTGCTTTCGTTTATTTATTTGCAGGCAATGGTGTTTATAAAGCTCAGTTTAATATGAGTCATACCGAGAAATGCGATAAACATTTACAATTTCTAAATTTTCTGATTCAAAACACGCTAAACAAGATTCGCGAAAATACCAACATCTGATTCACTTTTGGCTAACAAAAAAACCGTCGGGATTCCGGCGGTCGTTCAAATTCCTTCTATTTCATTTTATCCAGCGCCGCGCATATCGCCTCACCGAGCTTGTCCGCTTCGGCCAGCTCTTTGTCGTCGGGCCGCAGCTTCGCGCTGCACGTGCCCACCACGTCCGCGCCCAAGGCGCGCAGCCGCTCGCTCATGTATTTAATCGATTCGCCGCTCCATCCGAACGAGCCGAATGCCGCCGCCGTTTTTCCCTTCACAACCAGCACCGAGAGCGACGTGAGCACATCCCACACGGGCTTAATCGCGTCGCGGTTCACCGTCGGCGAGCCGATCGCAAACGCATCCGCCGCATGAATTTTGGCCGCGCACTGCGCGGCATCCGCGGCAGATATATCCTCGAGTTCCACATCGTAGCCCGCGTCCTTCACCGCTTTTGCAATATGCTCCGCAAGCATGCCTGTAAACCCGTAGCACGACACATAGCCGATATACACTTTTTTGGGGTCGTTCACGGCAAGCACGTCTGACGCCCATTGCTCGTACCGGTCCACCGCAGCCCACGGATCCTTGCGCAGCACCGGCCCATGCGACGGGCCGATCACATCGATATGCAGCGCGCGCGTTTTCTTCACCGCCTCGAGCACATACGTTTTAAACGGCCCCATAATCACATCAAAATAATACTTCTGCGCCTCAGTCATCTCGGTGTTGACCGGTGTTAAATCGTCAAACACGTGTTCCGCAGAAAAATGAAAGCCGAACATATCGCCCGTCAGCAATATCGCGTCTTCGGTGATATAGGTAAACATTGAGTCCGGCCAGTGAAGAAACGGTACGGAAATAAATTTGAGCGTCTTGCCGCCGAGTTCGAGCGTATCGCCGTCCTCTACAACCTTGCACTCAAATTTATCGTTTAATATGTTGCCGAGAAAAACGCTGGCTGGTTTTGTGCACACCACCACCGCATTCGGCGCCATTTTAAGGAGTTTTAAGAGCCCGCCGGAATGGTCGGGCTCTGTGTGGTTACAGATGATATAATCGATAGACGCTGCGTCACACGCACCGGCTATCTTTTCGATATGCTCGTCTGAAAAACCGTCTTTAACCGTATCCACGACGGCAATTTTTTCGCTACCCTTCACAAGGTAACTGTTATAGGATGTGCCCCACCGCGTTTGCATGATCACATCAAACACGCGCAGCCCCGGGTTCAAAACGCCCACCCAGTACACACCCTTTGTGATTTCTACAGGCAGCATACCTTTCTCCGGGAATTAAGATTCTTCAAACATGTCCTTGGACGCGCCGCAGAGCGGGCAGACCCAATCGTCGGGGATGTCTTCAAACGCCGTGCCGGGTGCGATTCCGTTATCCGGGTCGCCGACTTCGGGATCATAAACATAGCCGCAAACAGTACATTCGTATTTTTTCATGGGCATCTCCTCACTTTATTTATTTTGAAAATAATTATTGAGATTGGATACAAGTTCGTCCACATCAAGGCCGTGGACAGCGCCGGCTTCCTCAAGGCTTTCTCCGGCGGACGCAGGGCAGCCGATGCAGTGCATGCCGGCTTCCATCAGCACCTTAGCGCATCCGGGATCGAGCGAGAGCAACTGTGCGATTGTCATATCTTTTGTAATCTGTGCCATTTTCATACCTCTTCATTTTTGCTTATGTGTTTCTGATCATTTTATGCCCGCACTTGGAGCACTTGATGGATACCTTGCCTTTGCCTCTTGGCACCCGGAGCTTTTGCGAGCATTTGGGGCATTTAAAAATTTTATACAGCTTTCGCTGCTGGCCTTTTGCTTTATTCCTATAATACCACGATTTGATTTTATTAACCACATTCATGAACATTAAATTCTCTTTTTGCCGCTGCGAAATATTACGTGAAAACATGCGCAGTATCGCAAGCCCTGTGATGATAAGCGTAATGACAAACATATACACCCATGGCACAAAGCTCAAAAGCAGCGAGAGAATGATCAGCGCGAATGACAGCTGATCGGGGCCGTTGCGCCCGATAAACATTTTGTTAAACATTATGCACCACCCTCATTTTCGTCACTTCAGGCATCGCAGGTCACGATGAGCTCCGGCGTCCTGATGTCCTTATAAAAATCGATAAACGACGATATGTCTATCACACTGCCCGGCAGCATGATGCCGCTTTTGCCGATATCCTCACTCATATGCACATCCCCGCCCGCAATCACCATCACATCGTGCTCAAAGGCAAACTTAAGCGAGAGCTGGTTGCGGCTTTTGTTTCTTGTCTGCGTGTTGACAATCTCGATGCCGTCATAATACGCGAGGTTCTCGGGCGACAGCCCAAACCGGAACGGGTGCGCCTGAAACACGAGGAAACCGCGCTGGTGCATGAGGCTGTAAATCTCATCAATCGGCAGCTGGTAAAAAGGCCCCGCTTCGATCAAAAACGCTTCATCCGGCCCGTAGATCAAAAATTCGTAGGGCGAGCCTTCCGGCTGCACCTCGAGCCCCAGAAACACCTTAAGCCCCACCTGACCGCCGCGCTTTCTTGCCGCCCGGTAGCCCGTTAGATAGCGATCCACCTTTTCGCGCCACGATAGACCCTGCATGTCCTGTCTTTCAAAAAAGCGGGAATAAAAGTGGTCCGTGATAAACGTGCCCGTATAGCCGGCCGCTTTAATGCCTTCCACCGCCTGGGCGGCGCTTATCATTCCGCACGGACTCGTCTCCGCCGTATGGCAATGCGTTTCAAACTGGTAAAGCTTCATCGTCTTTCCTCGGTACTATCATACTAAAAAGTTGCGTCTAAAATATAAACAAAACGCCGTTTTCACACAATGTTTACAACTGCTATGATAGCAAGCCGCATTGACCAAAGTCAACGGGGGGCTGTTCTTGACTTATCAGCTTTGTCAATTGATATAAAGGCTGATATAATGACAGAAATAGCAAATAGGTTTCGCTCTCAAAATCCGTATGAAGAAGGACGGCGTTATGAACCTGTTCGTATTTTTGATTTTCTATATCACGTTTTATATCATCAGCATACCGATCCACGAGCTCGGGCATCTGGTTTTCGGGCTTCTGACGGGCTCTCGGTTCAGCTCGTTTCGCGTGCTGTCCTTCGTTTGGTTCAAAGAAAACGGCAAGCTGCGTTTTAAAAATTCGGGAAGCCGATTTATGCTCGGCCAATGCCTGATGGCCCCTCCGGCAAACGAAGCAGACTTTCGTTTCGTGCTGTACAATCTCGGCGGCGGCATCTTCAACCTGCTGACCGTCGCGATCCTCTTCGGCATTGCCGCGCTGACCGGCGGACTCTCCGCCGCCTTGTTTGCGGGCATGTTGGCCAGTGCGGTCACGGCGCTGATGAATCTGATTCCGATGACCGTTCAGGTGCCCAACGACGGCATGAACGTGGTGAAGGCACTGCAGTCGCCCGAAGCCCGGCACGGGCTTTATACGATGATGCTTGTCAACGAGCAGATGATGAACGGCAAGCGGTTCCGCGATTATGATGAGCGGTGCTTCACGCTGCCGCCGCACGCGAACCTGCGCAATCATTTTACGGCGTATATTCTGCTCTGTGACGCGGCCCGTCTTTACGACCTTGGCCAGTATGAGGCGTGCATTGAAAAATACAACGCGCTCGATTTAAACAAGCTGCCGTCCTATTTTAAAAAATCAATCCAACTCGATGTTCTCTATCATTGTTGCGTCCACAAACCGGATTATGATAAAGCCAGAGAGATTTATGCCCAGCGCGGCATAAAAAAGTACCTCGAAGCGCCGCTGCCGATGATCACCCGCGTGCGCGCGGCCTATGAGTTTTTTGTCTGCGGCGACCGCGAGAAAGCAGCGGAGTCTTTAACAAAAGCAAAGGTTCAGGCCGATAACTTCCCGAACAAAGGCTTTCAGCTGATGGAGTGGGACTACCTTGATCATTTGGAAAAGCTCATGCAGGAGCAACCAAGATAAAAACACATTAAGCTTCCTCTATAAGTATTAAGCCCGGGTCACACCGACGGACAAGGGAGTAAAGCCGCCGACAAGCACGTGATGAGGGCCTTAGCAAACCGTTTATGGGTAACACCTCATCCGGTGCTGCGCACCACCTTCTCCTCCAGGAGAAGGCTTTTCTCTTACATAACAAAAGCCGTATCCGAAAGAATCGAATACGGCACAGGTTATTGCTATGTCAAGCCACTCATTTGGTCATTCTGAACGAGCGAAGCGGAGTGACTACGAAGTGGATGAGAATCTGTCCAGATCCTATTTCACTGCGTAGTCATCGCTTCGCTCCTCTAGGATGACCGCAAACCGCAGCTATAGTCTATAGTCACGATTTCTCTGCTGATCCTGACAGCAGGCTTCTTATCATGCTAAGCCTTTTCCATTTGCCAGACAAGTATTCCGCCTTACTTTATGCGGTTGCGCCCGTGAACTGGCTGTTGTACAAATCGGCGTAGAAGCCGTTTTTGTCCATCAGCTGCTTGTGCGTGCCCTGCTCGATAATCTTACCCTCGTTCATCACGAGTATCGTCGACGCGTTGCGTATTGTGGAAAGCCGGTGCGCGATCACGAAGTTCGTGCGGCCCTTCATCAGCGCAATCATCGCGTTTTGTATATACGCCTCGGTGCGTGTGTCCACGTTGCTCGTCGCCTCGTCGAGTATCAGCACAGCCGGGTCGGCCAGCAATGCGCGCGCAATGGTCAACAGCTGCTTCTGGCCCGAGGATATGTTGGACGCTTCCTCGTTTAGAACCGTGTCGTAGCCGTCCGGCAGCGTGCGGATGAAATGATCCGCGTGCGCCATTTTGGCGGCTTTCATAATCTCCTCCTCCGTCGCGCCCTCGCGGCCGTAAGCGATGTTGTCGCGAATCGTCCCGCCGAACAGCCATGTATCCTGCAGCACCATGCCAAACCGCTGCCTCAGGGTTTCGCGCGGCATCGTGCTGATGTCGGTGCCGTCCACGAGAATGCGCCCTTCATCCACCTCGTAAAACCGCATGAGCAGGTTCACGAGTGTGGTTTTGCCAGCGCCCGTGGGGCCCACAATCGCGACCACATCGCCCGGCTTCACCTTCAGGTTCATATCCTTAATCACCGTTTTGCCCGGTTCATAACCAAAGCTCACGTGTTCGAAGTCCACTGCGCCGTGCGCCTTGGGCACCTCCGCCAGCTGCACATCGGGTGTCATTTCGGGCTCGTCAAGCACCTCAAACACACGCTCCGCCGCCGCGATGGTGGACTGCATCACGTTCGCGATCTGCGCCACCTGCATAATCGGCTGCGTAAACTGGCGCGAATACTGTATGAACGCCTGCACATCGCCGATCGTAATCTGGCCGTTGATCACGAGCACACCGCCGATCACACAGACGAACACATACGAGATGTTGCTCAAGAAGTTCATGAGCGGCATCATGATGCCCGAGAGAAACTGCGCCTTCCAGCCCACGCCATACAGGCGCTCGTTGATCTCGTTGAATTTGCCTTCACTATCCTCTTCCTTGCCGAACGCCTTCACAACGGTATGCGCTGCGTACATTTCCTCCACATGGCCGTTGATATGCCCAATCTCCGCCTGCTGCTTTTTGAAATACTTTTGCGATTTTTTGATGACCGCTCTCGTGACGAGAAAGCTCATCGGCAGCACCACGAGCGACACGAGCGTGATGATCCACGATATTGTGAACATCATCACGATGATGCCGAGCAGCGTGGTCACAGCGGAGATGACCTGCGTCAGCCCCTGCTGCAGCGATGTGGACACGGTATCGATATCATTCGTCACGCGCGAGAGAATCTCGCCATGCGTGCGCCCGTCAAAATATTTGAGCGGCAGCTTCGCAAGCTTTTTATCCACCTCGGCACGCATGTCGTACACAATCGTCTGCGAGGTTCTTGCCATCACAAACTGCAGGATAAAGGTGAACAGCGAGCTCAAAAGGTACAGCGCCAGCACCGTCAGAATGATGCCGCCGACCTTCCTTAAGTCAATCGTGAGCTCCCTCGCCGCTTTCAGTTCCTGCACTGCCGGCATCGCTTTCGCCACCACATCCTTATCGGGCGAACTCATCACAGCGCCTATCACCTGTTCGGGTGTGAGCGAGCCGTTTTCGAGCTGCGCTTTTAAGTCGTCCGGCAGCACCTCTTTGAGATGCGCAAAGGCCTCTCCCTGGGCCGAAGCCGGTTTAAAAATCTCCGTGGTCGCCTCACCGAGCACCTTGGGGCCGAATATCGCAAACACTGTCGCAAGTACCGACATCACGATGACGATGACGAGCGCCGCTTTGTGCTTCGTCAGGTATGTCATCAGACGGCTGAAGCCCGCCTTGAAATCTTTGGCCTTTTCCATGGGCATGCCGTGCCCCATCGGGCCGCCGCCCATTGCGCCGCGGCCGCGGCCTTTTCCCTGTTTGGCTGTATTATGATTATCGTTGCTCATGCGAGTTCCTCCACTGAAAGCTGCGATTCCACAATCTCCCGGTACGTTCTGCAGCTTTGCATCAGTTCCCGGTGCGTGCCCTGACCAACCAGCCGGCCTTCGTCGAGCACAAGGATGTTGTCGGCATTCATCACGGTGCTCACGCGCTGGGCCACAATCAGCACGCTGGCTTCCTTCACTTGTGAGGCAAGCGCCTGCCTCAGCTTTGCGTCCGTTTTAAAATCGAGCGCCGAAAAGCTGTCGTCAAAAATATAAACCTCGGGTTTTCTGATCAGCGCGCGGGCGATGGAAAGCCGCTGCTTCTGTCCGCCCGAAAAATTCATGCCGTCCTGCGATACGGCGGCTTCCACCCCGCCCTCAAGCGCGGAAACAAATTCCTCCGCCTGCGCGACGGACAGCGCCTCATTCATTTCTTCCAGCGTCGCTTCGGAGCGGCCGAACCGCAAGTTATCCGCAATCGTGCCGCTCACAAGGCTTGCCTTCTGCGGCACAAAGCCGATCTTTCCGCGCAGCACATCCTGCGGGTAATCACGCACGTCCACACCGTCAATAAGCACCTGTCCTTTTGTCACATCGTAAAACCGGGGAATCAGCTTGATCAGCGTCGATTTGCCCGACCCCGTGCCGCCGATAATCGCCGTGATCTGGCCGGGCTTTGACACAAAGCTGATGTCACAAAGCACGAGGTCTTCAACACCCTCCTCAGAACCCGCATAACTGAAGCTCACGTTCTTAAACTCCACCTGGCCGCGCAGCGCCGTCTGCGGCGCGGCGGTCACTTGATCGGTGACAGTCGCTTTCATATTGAGCACTTCGTTGATACGTTCGGCCGAAGCGGACGCGCGCGGCAGCATCACAAACATCATCGTTGCCATGATCACTGCGAACATCACCTGCATCACGTATTGCTGGAACGCCATCAGCTGCCCCACCTGCACGTCGCCGCTGTTCACGCGGATACCGCCGAACCAGATGACCGCAACGGTCGCAAGATTCAGCACCATCATGATCGCCGGGAACATCGCTGCCATCCAGCGGTATACCTTGACCGAGGTGTTTGTCAGATCCTTGTTTGCCTCATCAAAGCGCTCCTGCTCATGGCCTGTTTTGTTAAACGCGCGAATCACACGGATGCCTGTAAGGCCTTCACGCATCACAAGGTTGACCTTATCTATCTTCTTTTGCAGAGACTTGAACAGCGGCAGCGCATAGCGCGCCACCATGAGTATCAGACCCGTCATCAGCACGATCGCGGCCACGATAATCCACGAAAGGCCGGTGCCTTCTCTAACCGCCATGATGATGCCGCCGACACACATGATGGGGGCCATCAGCAGCATGCTAAGTATCATCACCATCGCGTTCATAATCTGCGTGACATCGTTGGTGGAACGCGTAATCAGCGACGCCGTGCCAATTTTGTCAAACTGGTTCATTGAATAATTGGTGACTGTTTTAAAAATATCGGCGCGCAGGTCGCGCGCGAACCCCACCGACACCTGCGAGCTGAATAGGCGTGCCAGCACAGTGCATACGGTGACCACGAGCGAGAAACCGAGCATGATGAGCCCTGTTTCTATGATGAGCCCGATATCTTTGCCGATAACGCCTTTATCGACAATATCAGACATCAAATCCGGCAGGTAGAGCTGGCTGATCGACTGCCCTGCCGTCAGCAGCACCACCAAAAGTGCCGGCCATTTGTATGGCATGATGTATGTAAATAATTTTCTCATAGATTGTCCTTCCCTGTCTCTGTACTTAAAATCCCGATGACCTGATTTAGCATCCAATCAAAATACGTGTCGTCGGTATCACGCTTTCCATTTGTCATCACTTCTTTCATGATGCTGCCTGTGATGTTTGTCATAAAAAACTTAATCGCCATCTCGGGCGGCACACTGAGCGCTCCTGAGCTACTCATCGCGTTGAAATACGCGAGAAGGCTGCTTTGCATATGATGTTCTTTGTTCATCATGTCCTTCTCAGGTACCGAATCTCTGATTTTGTCACGCATGATCATACGGATCATGGGCGCGTTTTTTCTGAAATTGTCGCGCGTTTCACGGGCGATGTGTTTTAAATCATGTTTCAGATCATAGGTCACCCCGTTTTTGAGGTATTCCTCCAGCGTGTAAGGATGCAGGCAGCTGTGCAGCGTCTCGTTAAACAACGCCCGCTTGGTCGGAAAATGCCGGAACAATGTGACTTCGCTCACACCAGCCAGTTCGGCTATATCCTTGGTCGTCGCGGCAGCAAACCCGCGTTTCTCGAAAAGCTCGCGCGCTGCTGTTAAAATATTGTTCCGTGTGTCTTTCATCGGCTTCCCTCCTTTTTGATGTAAAATGCAAACTTTTTAAGTAAGTGCTTACTTTCATTCGTCTCACTATACGCTTAAAAGTATTAATGATCAACCGCACAAATGAATGTTCACAGTTATTTCAAATTTTATTTACCTAATAAATGTAAGAGTCCCTCATACGACCGGTTGCGGCGCAGACCGTAAAACACTATAATAAAAGGCATGAAAAAAAGGATCACAGCCTGTATTTTGCTGACAGCAGCCACAGCGCTGCTTATTGGTGCTTGTGCGCCCGCTGAAAAAGCGAGCGAAACATTCGCGCTCGATACGATATGCACACAGCAGGTGACAGGCCGGAATGCGGACGTTGCCATCAACGACGTTAATCAGATGCTCACGCGCATCTCAAAAGAATTGTCAACAAACGAAGGCTCATATATCTATGCTGTAAACCAAGGCGCGCCGCAGGGCGTGGCCGTTAGCGACGAAGCGGCGCAGCTCGTTTCGGATGCGTTGAGTTTTGCCGCTGATACAAACGGCGCTTTCGACCCGGCGATCGGCGCGTTGTCATCGCTTTGGAATATATCCGAAAACCCGCGCGTTCCGTCTGAGGATGAAATCGCCGCCGCGCTGCCGCTCGTCAATTTCCGTGATGTCACGGTGGACGGCAGCACCGTCACGCTTAATAAAAGCGGTATACAGCTGGATCTCGGCGGCATTGGCAAAGGGTACGCAGCCGACCTCGCGGTGCAGATTTATAAAAAATACGGCATCAGCAACGCCATCCTCAATCTCGGCGGCAACGTGTATGTGTATGGCGATAAAGGGGACGGAAGTGATTATCGTATCGGACTGAGAGACCCGCTCGGCAGCGAAAACGATTATGCCGCCATCATCCCTGCAAAAAATACGTCGGTGGTCACTTCGGGCGTTTACGAGCGTTATTTTGAAAGCGACGGCAAAACGTACCACCACCTGCTCGACCCCAAAACGGGGTATCCGGCCGATAACGGGCTGCTTGCCGTCACCGTGGTTTGTGAACGCAGCACCGAGGCGGATGCGCTGTCAACCGCGCTTTTCGTGATGGGGCTTAAGGACGGGCTCACCTATGCGGAAAATGCTCAAGGTGTTGAAGCCGTGTTTTTTACGGACGATCAGGGCATTTATGTCACAAGCGGACTGGAGGATAAAATAGAAATCACCAATGAAGCATATACTCTCAAAAGCTGATATCCTATTATTTTTGATCATTATCGCCGTCGCCGTGGGGGGCATCTTTTTGCTGTCCGGCAGCGGCAGCGCGCAAACGGCTCTTATTCGAGTGGATGGCCGCATTGTGAGGGAAGTCAAGCTCGATGTCGATCAATCGTTTCAGGTTGGCGACGTGCGTTTTGAAGTGAAAAACGGCGCCATTGCTTTCGTCGAGTCCGACTGCCCCGGGCAGGAGTGCATCCACGCGGGGTGGCTTTCTTCCCCGGGCAGCAGCATGGCCTGCCTGCCGAACAAGACTTCCGTCACGCTCACAGGAGAAAGCGGGGTGGACGTGATTGCGGAATAAGATGACGCCGCGCCGCATGGCGCTGCTCAGCGCGCTGCTGGCCATTTCGCTTGTGCTTTCCGTGGTGGAAAACATGCTGGGCGCACTCGTGCCGCTGCCCATTCCCGGCGTGAAGCTCGGCCTTGCCAACATTGTGTCCATGTTTCTGCTGAGCTATTTTTCTCTGCCCGCCACACTCACTGTGGGTTTGCTGCGCTCACTGCTCGCGTCGTTTTTCTCGGGCGGGTTCGGTATGTTCTTGTATTCGGCGCCGGGCGTTGTTTTGAGCGTTCTTGCGATGTTTGCCGCGATGAAAATGATCAAGCCGCTGACCATCGTTGGCATATCCATGATCGGCGCGTGCATGCACAACCTCATGCAGGTGGGTGTGGCCGTGCTGATGACGGGAGAAACGCGGCTGTTTTATTACGCGTTTATACTGCTCATCATCGGCGCTGTGTCCGGCACGATCACCGGCGTGGTGGCGCATGCCGTGTTTCCGAGAGCCGCCGGTGCATTGAAGCTGAAAATATACAAATAATAAACGTGATACGGAGGTGCTGCTATGTTTCAATTTGCGAATTACTATTATATGGACTGGACGATATTTTTGATCATACCCGGCATCATCGTGGCGATGTGGGCCCAGTCAAAGGTCAACCGCGCTTATCAGACATATTTAAAAATACCCGTGATGAGCGGCATCACGGGCCGCGAAGCCGCTTCGCGCATACTCGCGGCAAACGGTATTCATCACGTCGAGATTGTGCCCACCGGCGGCAGGCTGTCTGACCATTACAACCCGCGCAAGAAAACGCTGAATCTTTCCGAATCCAACTATTCGGGCAGTTCGGTGGCCGCGGTGGCGGTAGCCGCGCACGAATCGGGCCACGCCATTCAGCACAGTACGGGGTATTTCGCGCTGAACCTGCGCAGCCTGATCGCGCCCGTGGTCAGTGCCGCGTCATATCTGCTCTGGCCGATACTGATACTCGGGCTGATGATGGGCTTTAAGGATACGATCAATATCGCCGTGTATATCTTTCTCGCCATCTTCATATTTCAGCTCATCACGCTGCCCGTGGAGTTCAACGCATCAAGGCGTGCCATGGCCGCTATACAGTCGCAGGGTGTTCTCACAGACGAAGAGCAATACGGTGCAAAAAAAATGCTTGAAGCCGCGGCGCTCACCTATGTGGCCGCCACGCTTGTCGCGCTGCTCAATGTGCTGCGTTTTACCATGCTTTCCCGCCGCAGATAAGAAATTAGCTTTTTCGTTATTGTGATTTACAAGAATAAACACTATAATGGGTCTGATATGTTCAAAACCTGCGAAACCCTTACGAAAACAGACGGTTTATCCGTATAATATTCTTGAGGAGGACACAATGAATAACGTGGACAACCTATTCGTCAACACCATCCGTATACTGGCTGTTGAGGGCGTACAAAAAGCAAACAGCGGCCATCCCGGCCTGCCCCTCGGTGCCGCCCCCATGGCATATACGCTCTGGGCCAAACATCTGAAACACAACCCCAAAAACCCGTCCTGGGCGGACAGAGACCGTTTCGTGCTCTCGGCCGGTCATGGTTCGATGCTGCTTTACGCATTGCTGCACACTTTCGGTTATGAAGACGCCACCATCGACGAGCTCAAGAACTTCCGTCAATACGGTTCAAAAACCGCCGGTCACCCCGAATACGGCCACATCGCGGGCATCGAGACGACCACCGGCCCGCTCGGGCAGGGCATTGCGAACGCCGTCGGTATGGCGATGGCCGAAGCGCATCTCGCCGGAATGTTCAACAAAGACGGCTACAACGTGATTGATCACTACACATACACGCTGTCGGGCGACGGCTGCCTGATGGAAGGCGTGGCATCCGAGGCCTGTTCTCTTGCGGGCACACTGAAACTCGGCAAGTTAATACTGCTTTACGACCGGAACAAGATCACCATCGAAGGTGAGACGGACTTCGCGTTTGATGAAGATGTCGCGAAGCGCTTTGACGCTTACGGCTGGCAGGTGCTCAGCGTGGACAACGGCAACGAGGACATGGACAGCATCGACAAAGCGATTGCCGCCGCGAAAGCGGAAACGGGCAAGCCCTCCATCATCATCATCAATACGGCCATCGGCTACGGCTGCCCGGCTGTGCAGGGCAAGGCCTCGTGCCATGGGTCACCGCTCGGCGACGAGAACATCGGCTTACTCAAAGAGACGCTCGGCTGGACATATAAGGAAAGCTTTTATGTGCCGGATGAAGTGAAGGCCGAAGCCGAAAAGCGCCAGAAGGCCTATACCGAAGCGGAAGAAAAATGGAACAAGATGTTCGCGGACTACTGCGCAAAGTTCCCCGAGATGGCGGAGCTTTGGAAGCAATGCTTCAACCCGGTTGATTTAAGTGTTCTCAACGACAAATCGTTCTACGAGTTTGATAAGCCGCTGGCCACGCGCCAGTCCTCCGGCATTATGCTGAACCGCCTTGCCGAGAAGCTGCCCGGCCTGTTCGGCGGCAGCGCCGACCTTGGCCCCTCGAACCTCTCGGTGATTAAAAACAAACCGTATTTCGCGCCCGACTGCCCTGAAGGGAGCAACATCCATTACGGCATCCGCGAATTCGCGATGGCGGCGATTGCGAACGGCCTTGCGCTGCACGGCGGCGTGATTCCGTATGTGGCGACGTTCTTCGTATTCACCGATTATTTAAAGAACGCAGTGCGTATGTCCGCGCTGATGGGCCTGCCGGTGATTTATGTGATGACGCACGACAGCATCGGCGTGGGTGAAGACGGCCCGACGCATCAGCCCATTGAGCAGCTGGCCTGCATGCGCGCCACACCCAACACCTATATGTGGCGTCCGGCCGATTCCAAGGAAACGGCAGCGGCCTACATCTCCGCGCTGACCGCCACCGGCCCGTCTGTGATTGCGCTCTCGCGCCAGACACTGCCGCTGTATAACGAATCCGGCGAAGCCGCGCTCCTCGGCGGCTATGTGTTAAAAGACTTCGGCGCAGACCCGTCGGTGATCCTCATCGGTACGGGCAGCGAAGTGGAAATCTGCTACAAGGCGGCCCAGAAGCTGTTTGACGAGGGCATTAGCGCGCGTGTGGTTTCCATGCCGTGTGTGGATGTGTTTGAAGAGCAGAGCGACGACTACAAGCAGAGCGTGCTGCCTGATGCGCTTGATAAGCGCGTGATAGTGGAAGCGGCGGCCTCGTTCGGCTGGCACAAGTACGCGGGCAAGGGCACGATTGTGGCGCTCGATCATTTTGGCGCGTCCGGCCCCGCACCCAAGCTCTACGAAGAGTTCGGCCTCACGCCGGACAACGTGGCGCAGAAAGCCATTGAAGTGCTCGGGAAATAATCCCCTTATAAGCAACGAAAGCCTTCGGCAAACACCGAAGGCTTTTTTGATTTGATGTTTCGATAAAAGGGGCATACGCCCGCTCTGCCATCATGTCATTCTGACGACCGCAGGGAGGAAGAATCCCATGTCTAATATCGATAGCTGTTTTCTTGCGGTTTCTTTCAATCCTCAGTCAGCTTCGCTGACAGCTAATTAAATCAGTCTGATCTATGATTTCTCAGTTTGCCATCACTGTCATTCTAACGACCGCAGGGAGGAAGAATCCCATGTTCTATATCAATAGCTGGGTTATACCCTCAATCCTCAGTCAGCTTCGCTGACTGCTCCTTTCCAAAGGAGCCTTCAAAACATAAACGCTTTAAGAGAAAGCCTCCTTTTGAAAGGAGGTGGCGCACGCAGTGCGACGGAGGATTGCGATATTAAAAGTCGATGTTGTCAGCGCGTCTTCTTATCTCAGCCCTGCTTTTCTTTCCGCCGCTTCCACCGTCTGCTCAATCAGCTTCGCAATGGTCACCGGCCCCACGCCGCCCGGCACCGGCGTGTACGCGCTCGATTTCGCCGCCGCGTTCTCCAGATCGATATCGCCCACGTAGCCGACGTTGTACCCCGCGTCAATCAGCACCGCGCCGTCCTTCACCCAGTCCGCCTGAATGAACTTCGCGCGCCCCACGGCCGCCACGACGATATCGGCGCGCCTGACAATCTCGGGCAGATTTTTCGTTTTGCTGTGGCAAATCGTCACGGTCGCGTCTGCATTGAGCAGCAGCATCGCCGCGGGCTTGCCAAGAATCGGGCTGCGGCCCACCACCACGGCCTCCTTCCCCGCCACATCGATGCCATACCGTTTGAGCAGCGCCATCACCGAGAGCGGCGTGGCGGGCTTAAACGCACCAAGTGCCATCGTCATCGCGCCGAAGCTGCTCGTGTTCACGCCGTCCGCGTCCTTATCCATCGCAATCGCGTTAAAGCATCGCTGCTCATCGATCTGCGCCGGCACGGGATGCTGCAGCAGGATGCCGCAGACGTTATCATCCGCGTTGAGCTCCTCAATTTTGCTAAGCAGCTGCTCCGTCGTCGTGCTCTCCGGCAGCTCCACGCGCAGCGAATCTATGCCCACGCGCTTGCACGCGTTGCCCTTCATGCGCACATACGTGACAGACGCGGGGTTATCCCCAACGAGTATCGTCGCAAGTACGGGCACCTTGCCCGTTTTTTCGATGACACGCCGGGCGCGCACAGTCAAATCCTCTTCAATCTCTTTGGCAAGCACCCTGCCGTCCATGATGATGGGCTCTTTCATTCGCAACCTCCGTTTTTGACTCAAAAATAAAAACCGCCGGACAAGCTTATGCCCAGGCGGTCGACAATCTACAACGCCCATACTCCCCTGTGGTCAATCCACTTCCGCCAGTCGTATGGTTCAAAAAAAGTATACGGGCAGTGTTGGCTTAAGTCAAGACGCAACGTCCATAAATGCCTATTGCAGACAGCGTTCTCTTGCTTTGTCCAATTTCGCGTTGCGGAAGTAAAGACATATATCGATGGTGATTTCTATGATGTTCAACATATAAAAAACCCAGCCCATATAGAACAGAAAACTCAAGCCTGTGCCCGATGCATACTGCATAAACTTGCGTGTGATGCCGAATATGTAGCCGATCCAGACAAACACTTCAAAAAGCAGGCTTTTGCCCTTTGCTGTGCGCGATTTGTACGACCGATAGATGGAAATCGGCCACGACAAACCAAAACAGATAATCATTAAAGCTTCCAAAAGATCAATCATAATACGTCTCTCCTGTGATGCAAATTACATCTGTGATCATACACCTATGCATCGGATAGGGAAAGCTTATTATCGAAAAGATCTTCTAAGTGAAAACCTATTTCATCGACAGAATGAAAGGGAGTTTATATAAGCTGATATTGACGTAAAAGAATTTAGATCATTCAATACTTATTTATCTCTTAACTGATCGTACAAGCGTATAGTTGAGCCTATTGCTCTTTCAGTCCACCGTTTTTGATTTTCTCTCCCACAGACTCCGAATCGGTGACAGCCCTCAATTCACCCTAATAAGGCAGTCGTCAGAAAAGCCCGCTGTAAGAGGGCTTTATTCCATTTTCATATGGATGGCGCTGATTGAATGAGGCGGGATGATTTATTTCATTGAACCGGGGTTCGTAGGGGATGCCACCGCAGGAATCGCCGCGCTGTTATAAGGCTTTTGCGCCTCAGCAGCGTGCAAAATCGGCCGTCAAGACAGCGAATCGACTTAATCAGAACTGACTGAAAAAGAAAAACGGCGCATGCTGCGCCGCTTCGAGCTTCCCCGTATCCGGGGCGTGGTTAGGAGGTCAGTCTAAACTTTGTAGGTATCTGAGCGCCATTGCTGCAGGCGTTTATAAGCTGCGTTTCCTCTGAGACCTTTCTTCACCGCTCCACCGTTTGCCATTGATTTTATTATCCATAACCCCGGAGCAAAACGCAAACGCCGTCCATGCACAAAAAATAAAGGAAACCACAGAAAAAAGAAGCGTCGTGGATTTGTTACGCTTCTATGACTTTTTTAATATTTTTGTAACATGTCCCATTTTTGCTGTTCAGATCTGCTTTTGTGTACAATTAACCGGAATATGAACGGTTTCCTTTACTAAAGCGATCTATCCTTCTTGATAGATATCGCCTTTGCGTATTGACTCGTTTAAGCTTTTAAGGTTATTAACTTATTAGTGTCACCGATTTCATTTGAGTGTGGGCTTAATCCCAAGCGCATCCAAAAAGCTCCGGAGCTTTTTTAAGTCCTCATCGTAAACGGCTTTGAGCGCCCTGTTGTAAATGATGCTCGCCGGATGGTAGAGCGGAAACAGCATAAACCGGTGCGACAGCGCGTGCGCAGTCACAGGCATGGCATGGCTGCCGCCGATTGTCGCACCGCTGCCATGCAGCGCCTTTAACGGCACGTTTCCGAGTGTCACCACCACGCGCGGTGAGATCGCCTCAATCTCGCGCAGCAGCAGCGGCGTCATCGCGGCAAGCTCATCCTTTTCAGGAGGACGATTGGAGAGCGTCCCTTTTTCGCTCTGCTTGTACGGCCTGAATTTAACCACGTTCGATATATAGATGTCCTCCCGGCGCAGCTTCAGCGCAAGTAGAAACTCATCGAGATTCTTGCCCGCTTTGCCCACGAACGGGCGCAGCAGCCGCGTTTCCTCGGCACCCGGCGCTTCGCCGATCAGCATCACGGCGGCGTTCTCGTCGCCTTCCCCATAAACAAGATCCTTTTCGGTTCTGTGAAAAGCGCGGGCGGCTTTCAGCACGTCGGCATAGATGCTGTCAAGCTTCATTGTTGTCCCCTGTCTCATTGTATTTTTGCTTTATGGCCAGCAGGTCTTTGTACGCGTCCTTTTTCAGCTGCTCGTTTCGAAGCAGCGCGGCCGGATGGTACGTGGCCATGATTGAAAATCCCTTTACCTCGTGCCACACCCCGCGGTCTCTCATAATGCGAACGTCCTGATTGAGTATATATTTCGCCGAAATGCGCCCGAGGCACACGATGATCTTGGGCTTGATCAGTGCCACCTGCCCGCGCAGATACCCGATGCACGCGGCCGCTTCCTCCGGCTCGGGGTCCCGGGCGACACTTTAGCACATTCGCGATGTACACATCGTTGCGCGTGAGCGCAATGCTGCCGAGCATTTTGTCGAGCAGTTGCCCCGCGCGCCCCACAAACGGACGCCCAAGATCATTCTCATCGCGCCCCGGTCCTTCGCCGATAAACATGATGCGCGCGTGACAATTGCCCTCGCCGAACACCGTGTGTGTGCGGGTTTTGCATAGGCCGCATTTTTGGCATGCCGCCACTTCATTCATGATTTGTATAAGGCTTGTATACATGGTATGATTATATCAAAGTGGCCCGTCTATCTCAAGACGAGGGATGGCCGGCCCAATTGTCATCATGTGGTTTCGAAATTAAATCTATCCAAAAAACGTAATTTTTTTGGGATTTTTTTGATACGGGTATGCTTTTTATCGATAATCGTTTATAATATATAAAAGTGACATTGACATTTTTACATCCTTTGGTGTTATTCGTGGTGGAATGATTTTCGAAAGGTGACTTCGTATTGGAAAGTATTATCAATGGCATTATCAACAGCCTAACCGACTTCGAAATCGTTGATCTCATTGATATTATCCTTTTGGCTGTCATCATTTATTGGCTCTTAAAGCTGACATCCAAAACCCGTGCCATGCAGGTGCTCAAAGGCCTCGGCATTATTTTGCTTGCCACCTGGGTGACGGACTTTTTGGGTTTCGTGGGCACCACATGGCTATTAAACTATGTGCTAAACGCGGGCGCTATCGTCATCGTGATCATATTCCATCCTGAAATCCGTCGGGCATTGGCGCGTATCGGCCGCGGTCATATCGATTTATCAACGTCTCAGTCCACCAACGCGCAGGAGAATGTGGAAAGCATTCTCAAAGCCGTGCTCAACCTTTCTAAAAAACGCGTGGGTGCATTGATCGTGTTTGAGCGCAAAACCGGCCTTAAAGACGTAATCGAAAGCGGTACGCGTATCGGTGCCATCATTTCACCCGAGCTGCTCGAGAACCTGTTCTTTACGAATTCGCCGCTGCACGACGGCGCGGTGATTATCCGTGAGGATGTGATCGAGGCGGCCGGCTGCTTTTTGCCGCTCAGCGACAACAAGCAAATCGGCCAGGAGCTCGGAACACGCCACCGCGCCGCACTCGGCGTTTCGGAGGTGTCCGACTGCGTCACGCTGGTCGTTTCGGAGGAAACGGGCGTTATTTCGGTCGCGCAGGACGGCACGCTGATACGCTACCTCGATTCCAAAGCCATACGCGATTTACTTGAAGATATGTATATGATCAACAAACAGCCGCAGAAATTCAGAGGTCTTCGCATCATACGAAAAGGACGTGATAAAGATGAAGACCGTGCTTAATGCCATATGGAGCGTGATTAAAAGCAATCTTATCCTAAAGATCATGGCCGTGCTTTTTGCCGTCATTCTCTGGAGCTATGTGCTCTCGATTATCAATCCGGTCAGAACGCGTCCGGTTGAGCACGTCCCCGTGCATTTTGCGAATGTCGATGAGCTGCACGATAAAAATCTTTGGATCACCGGAAGCCTGTCGGATGCGCTCAATGAGGTCAGTGTCAAAATCCTCGTCAATCAGAGCGATATCAAGCTCTTGAGCAAAGAAAATATCGACGCCTATGTCGATTTGTCCACGATCAACGGTCCGGGCGATTACCCGCTGAAGGTCGAGGCAAAACCCACCGGCATCAGCGGTCAAATCACCGACATCAGCCCGTCACTGGTCAATCTGCATGTGGATTGGCATGATGTCAAACTCGTCCCTGTGACGGTGAACGTCACCGGCAGCGTCCCAACCGGTTACTACGCGAGCACGCCCGAAATCACGCCCACCACGGTGGAGGTGGAAGGCGCGCGCACCGATGTGCAAAAGGTGGCCAGCGCCGTCTGCAATGTGAATTTAACAGGCCTCACCAAAGGCTACAGCAAGAACATGGAGATTGATCTGCTCGATAACGAAGGCAATCTCATCGATAAGAATCTGTTCCCAAGCAAGCAGCCGTCCGTCATCGTCACGCTCAATGTCCAGTCGATGAAAACGGTGCCGATAGACGCCGCGGGGTCAATCACAGGTCAGGACGAAGTAGCCGCTGGCTATGAGGTGTCGGAAATCTCATGCGAGCCGCAGCGCGTGGCCATCGCGGGAGACGCACAGACGCTGGCGGGTATCAGCAGCATCAGCCTCGTGCCGTACAGCATCAGCGGCAAAAGCATGAGCGAATCCGTCGCGCTCGATTACCAACCGCCCGAAGGCGTCACCGTGCTGACACAGCAAAAGGCGCAGGTGAACATCGCGATCCGTGAATTGACAAAAACGAAGACCTTTAAGGATGTGACGATAAAGACCAAAGATATCGGCAGCGGGCTGAATGCGATCGTCAGCACACCGAAGGTGGATGTCACAGCGATGGCGGGCGTCTCAGTGATGTCGAAGCTGAGCCGCAGCAGCATCGTTCCCTATGTGGATCTGGACGGCCTGAAACCGGGCATATACAGCCTCAAAGTGCTGTTTGAAATCCCTAAGGGGTTCTCGGAGCAGAACTTCACCGCAAGCACCGGAACCGTGACCGTCACGATATATTAAACCGTTTGGCGTATACTATGAGGGGGCGGGATACCGTCCCCTTTTTAAAGTTTTGGAAAGGACAAGCTCATGGCCATCATATTGTCCGGCATCAGCATACCGCTGCAAAGCGGCGAGGAGGATATGCGGCAAGCCGCCGCGGAGGCGCTTGGCATACAGGCAGACGAAATCGCGTGTCTTCGTGTGAAAAGGCAGTCCATCGATGCACGTCGCGCGACGCTGCGCCTTGCGCTCACCGTGCTTGTTGAGCTGCACGACGGCGAGCGCCAAAAGGCTCTGGAAGGCATTCATGGCTGCGCCCAAGACTATCGGGATCCGGACATCGCCTACGGCGACAAACCGGCCGGGCGCGTTGTTGTGGTGGGCGCAGGGCCATGTGGCCTTTTCGCTGCGCTGACGCTCGCGAAGCATGGCTATAAACCGCTGCTGATTGAGCGCGGCCGCGATATCGTTTCGCGAAGCGCCGATGTCGCACGGCTGTGCGAAAAAGGCCTGTTAAATCCCGAAAGCAACGTCTGTTTCGGTGCGGGCGGCGCGGGTGCGTTTTCCGACGGAAAGCTCACCACGCGCATCAAGGACCCGCGCAGCGACTACATACTGCAAACGCTCGCGGACTGCGGCGCGCCGGCCAGCATACTCACCGACGCCAAGCCGCACACGGGCACCGAACACATCCGCACGGCGGTATCGGGCATCATTGAGAAAATTATGAGCCTCGGCGGAGAGATTTCTTATGACAGCCGCCTGACGGATATATGCCTGAACGGGGATGAGGTATCCGGCATCTCTTATATCAAACACGGCATCACACAGACCATCGAAACGCATGCGGCGGCGCTCTGCATCGGGCACAGCGCACGTGACACTTACCTTATGCTGCTGCAAAAAGGTGTGGCTGTTACGCCTAAGCCGTTTGCGGTGGGCGTGCGCATCGAGCACCCGCGCGCGTTTATCGACAAAGCGCAGTACGGCGCAGCTCTCGGGCACCCGATGCTCGGCGCGGCGGAATACCGGCTCACATCATCGTCCGGCGGGCGCGGCGTCTACACGTTCTGCATGTGCCCGGGCGGCGAGGTCATCTGCTCGTCCACCGAGCCGGACGGCGTCGCGGTAAACGGCATGAGCTATTACGCGCGCGACATGGAGAACTCCAACAGCGCATTGGTGGTTGGCGTCTCCGCCGCCGATTTTGAGAGCGGCCCTCTGGGCGGCGTTCTTTTTCAGCAGCGGCTTGAGCGCGCGGCCTTCGCACTCTCCGGAGGTCAGGGCGCACCCGCCCAGACGCTGCGCGACTTTTTTGAAAGCAGAACCTCTCGCCGGTTCGGCAGCGTGATGCCGTCTTACCGCCCGCATGCGGTTCCGGCCGATCTTCACGGCTGTCTGCCCCCCGTTGTCACCAACGCGCTTAAGGAGGGGCTCAGCGATTTTAACCGTAAGCTTTCCGGCTTTGCGATGCCGGACGCGGTATTGACAGGTGTGGAAACGCGCACGTCATCGCCCGTGCGTTTATCGCGCGGCAGCGATTATCAGGCGCAAGGCTTTCGCGGCCTGTTCCCCGCAGGTGAAGGCGCAGGGTACGCGGGCGGTATCGTCTCCGCAGCGGCAGACGGCATCAAATGCGCAGAGGCCCTCATGAGCCTTTATGCGCGGCCTTAAATAAAGGAGATAACATGAAGAAAATCACCGTACTTTTCGGCAATTACGGCAGCGGCAAAACCGAGCTGTCTTTAAACATTGCATTGATGCTCGCGACGCAGCATACGGATGTGATGCTGATCGACCTTGATATCGTCAACCCGTATTTTCGCTCATCGGAGCACACAAAGATGCTTCAAGAGAACGGCATCCGCGTGATCGCGCCCGTATACGCGAATTCCGGGGTGGACCTTCCGTCGCTGCCGCCCGATATCTATGCGGCGTTTCAGGGCGGGCATGCCGTGTTCGACTGCGGCGGCGATCCCGTGGGTGCCGCAGCACTCGGCACATTAAAGCCGCAGTTCGATGCCCAGCGCGACAATGTGGAATCGCTTTTTGTGATCAACACCAACAGGCCGTTTCAAACGGACACTGAGCACCTTCATGAAAGCCTTCAGCGCATCGAGCACAGTGCGCGCCTGACGGCCGACGGCTTTGTGCTGAACACCAATCTCGGCAGCGGCACCACCGGCCGCGAACTCAGCGAAGGCCTAGGCACAGTTCAAGCGCTTTCGGCGCTCACTGGCACACCGCTCAAATACGTCAGCGGCACCAAAGAATCGCTGGAAAACTTCGCGGCGCAGCACCCGGACGTGACGGCACAGTTTATCGAGCTCAAAATCTATACGCGGCCCGAGTGGCTGTAACACTTGCATTGCCGCCCATATACACTATAATAAAAAGGGTTTAAATTTCAGGGGGAACGGAGATACGCATCATATGAATGTTTATGGCAATATATTAAGCACGATCGGCAACACGCCTCTGGTACGGATCAATAAACTCATACAAAAGCCCGGCGTCGAGATATACGCCAAGAACGAAGGCACCAACCCGACAGGCAGCATAAAAGACCGTATTGCGCTTAAAATGGTGGAGCAGGCCGAAGCCGAAGGCACGCTGCATGCGGGCAAAACGATTATCGAACCCACATCGGGCAACACGGGCATCGCGCTCGCGATGATCGGCGCGGTAAAGGGCTACCCTGTGGAGATCGTGATGAGCAGCGCGGTATCCGAAGAGCGGCAGAAGATGATCACGGCATTCGGCGGTACGGTCATACTCACGGCGGCGGAGGAAGGCACCGACGGCGCAATACGCAAGGCGCGCGAGCTCGTGGCGGCCAATCCCGAAAAATACTTCATGCCCGATCAGTTTACCAACCGTTACAATAAAATTGCGCACTATTCGACCACGGCCGAAGAGATGATCCGCGATACCGAGGGGCGCATCACGCACTTTGTTTCGGCGCTTGGGACCTCGGGCACGCTGATGGGCACAGCCAAGCGCTTAAAGGAGCTCAATCCCGAAATACGCATCGTGGAGGCGCATCCGGTGCGCGGCCATTACATACAGGGTCTAAAGAATATGACGGAGGCCATTGTGCCGGATATCTATAACCCGTCAATGATCGACATTTCGATTATGATCGATTCGGAAGAAGCGTTTGATATGGTGCGCCGCATCGTGAAGGAAGAGGGCATTTTCTGCGGTATGTCGTCCGGCGCGGCAATGCTCGCGGCGCTTAAGGTTGCCGAGCAGATTGACAAGGGCGTAATCGTCTGCATATTCCCCGACCGCGGAGAGAAGTATTTAAGCACGAAGCTGTTTTAGGAGAAAATCCTCAAGACAAGACATGATCAAATTAACAAAGAGTAAAAAAACCACCTGAGTGGCTCAGCTTGATGAAGAGCACCACCCTGTCATGCTGAGCGGAACGTGAGTGAAGTGAAGCATCCCATGGTTAAACGCTCTAAACATGGGATTTTTCGAGCGCTGCGCTCACTCAAAATGACCATAGTCATTTTGTCAGCAGTCCGATCGGCATGTCTGGGCTTTTTTTATTTTAGCATCTGCCCCGCCGTCAACAGCCTCACACCCGCTGCTTCCATCTCACGGTTTGTCTGCGCAATGATCGTCTCCGCGTTCTTATAAAACGTGCTGTGCGCGTCGCTGAGCAAAAAGACATCATACCCTCTCTGAATTGCAGAAAGGCAGGCCGTCTTCACGCACCCGTTGGAAATGAGCCCCGCAACGATCAGCGTATTGATACCTCCTGCTTTGAGCAGGCCATCAAGACCGGTGTCCACAAAAACGTCCGGATGCTTTTTCTCCAGAATCACATCGTATTCGCGGACATCGATTTCATCAGCGGTCCGCCAGCCCGGCGTTCCCTTTATGAGAAAGCTCTTGTTTTCATGCCGCGTGAAAATGACCTGAACGCCGCCCACCCGCGCTGCGTTGATTGCCGCATTGACAGACCGAATCAAACCGTCCGCCGCATAAACGGGCCTCTTCAGCTCAAATATGGCTTTCTGCATGTCGATCACAAGCAGCGCGCATCGCATACGTTTTACCTCGACCGAATGAAATGAAGAATCGTATCCGTATTGGGGATTGGAAAGATGATACTGTCTGCGGGACAATGCTAAAAGAGCTTCTTTTAACATGTGCGGACAAAAGTGCACGCTGTTTAGCAGTTCCTCTTCTGATCACGCTCCATCGGACCCATCATGCACGATGGCACCACAATAAACGAAAAGATAGGCTAGCGGTCATTCATTCGACTTTGTAGTGAACGAGTGTAGCGAAGCGAATGATCTGTTGCAACAGATCCTGTTCCACTTCGTAATCGTCGCTTTTTCAGTATGACCGGAAAATTGACTTTCCATAGCAATGACACTTGTGGCTTTGTCCGGCAACTTAAGCTGCAAATAGCCTCTCATTGATTTCAGTTTCGCGTCATCCGTGTCAGCACGATACCGAATGCACGAACTCGGCAGCCGTTTTGATTAGCGCGTCCATCTGCTCGTCCGTGCCGATCGTAATGCGCAGGTAATCAAAAATGCGCGGTTTATTGAAATGCCGCACATATATGTTGTTCTCCGCAAGATACGCCTTGAGCGCCGCCGCGCTGACATTCGGATGTGATGCGAACACAAAATTCGCGTTGGACGGCAGCACCTTGAAACCCAGCTCACAAAGCCGCTGCGTCGTGCGCTCACGCGTCGCAATGATCTTCTCGCTCATCGCCGCGCAGTATGCCGTATCGCGTATCGCCGCCGCCGCCGCGTCCTGCGCGATCATGTCGAGCGGGTACGAATTAAAGCTGTCCTTAATGCGCAGCAGTCCTCCAATCAAATGCGGCTGCCCGAGCGCAAAAGCCACGCGCAGCCCCGCCAGCGCGTGAGATTTGCTCATGGTCGACACGATCAGCAGATTCGGATACTTCGGAATCAGCGACGCCGCACTGCCCGCGCCGAACGATGCGTACGCTTCATCGACAATGACGACGTGCTCGCTGTTGTTTTGCAAGATGCGTTCCACCTCGGCAAGCCCCAGCGCAATGCCTGTGGGCGCGTTGGGGTTCGCGAGCACCACACCGCCGCCCGTCAACGCGTCAACGGGAACCGTGAAATCGTCCTTGAGCGGCACGGTTCTGTAGCTGAGGCCGTACAAATCGGCCCAGACCGGATAAAAGCTGTATGTGATATCGGGAAACACGATGTCCCCGTCAAAGAACGCCTGAAACGCGAGCCCCAGCACCTCGTCCGAGCCGTTGCCGCAGAACACATGGTCCTCCGTCAGCCCATAAATTTGCGCCACTGCGCTTTTGAGGCGGCCCCCATCGGGCTGCGGGTAAAGCCTCAGCCGCTCGCCCGCAAAGCTTTTAAGCACCTCGAGCGCCTTCGGCGACGGCGGATATGGGTTCTCGTTGGTATTAAGCTTGATGATGCCGAGGCCTTGCGGCTGCTCCCCCGCCTCATACGGCGTGATAGACGCGGCCCGACGGCTTAAAAACTGTGTCAAAATCAAACCTCCCGAAAACATTGGCATTTCTGATCTTTCTCATATTAACACAGCCGTATAAAAAGATTAACAGTTTTTTCAGCCTGTGATAAAATGAGCCTATGAACAGATGTTTTTGGGCAAGCGGCAGCGATGAGCTGATGCGCGATTACCACGACAACGAATTTGGGCAAAGAAAAAACAGCGACAATGCGCTGTTTGAAAAGCTGTGCCTCGAGTGCTTTCAGGCGGGCCTCAGCTGGCGCACCGTGCTCTATAAGCGCGAGGCGTTTCGCCGTGCGTTTCACGGCTTTAACCCGGGTCAGGTCGCGCTCATGACGCCGGACGACGTGGAAACGCTCATGCGCGACAGCAGCATCATCCGCAACCGTCTCAAAATTGAAGCGGCGATTCATAACGCGCGGCTGCATCTGATACAATTCCCGCAGGAAGGCAGCTTTGCCGCGTATGTCTACAGCTTCACGGACGGCGGCGCGCTCTGCCGCGAATTCAAAAAGCGCGGTTATCGTTTTCTCGGGCCCACCATATGCGAATCGTTTCTCGGCAGCGTGGGCGCCATTGAAGGCCACGAGCCGGGCTGCGACCTTTACAAAGGCTAATATCCCTTCTCGATGAAAAAGCCGGCCATGTCACGTGCCATCTGTTTGCGTTCCTCCGAAACGTCCATATCCGTTAACCGTTGTGCGAGTTCCTTCGAATGAAACGGCGCGCCGATGAACACGCATGGCAGCACGTCGATAAAATCGGCGTCGAGCGCATCGGAATACACATGCGCATCCGTCACTTTACCGTCCTTGAGCGAGAAATAGAAGTCCACACGCCCCCACGGGAACCGCACACCCGTCTCGATATCGAAGCCCGGCGAACACCCGAGCTTCCACTCCCATGAGGCGTTGCGCGCTTCAATCGCGGCCACGGCCTCTTTATCTTTAAGCACAAGCGGCTCAAACTTGCCGTATATCTTTTCAAAACTCTCGCAAAGCGCTCCGATCATCTTTTCCACGGTGATATCGGGATTGCGCTCTTTTAAATTGCACACGCGTGCGCGCACCGACTCGACGCCCTTGGAGACGATCTTGTCCTGCGATACCGAGAGATAACGCGCAAGCCGCGTCATATCGGCATCAATCAGTATCGTGCCGTGGTGAACCGCACCCGTTTTCCTGTAGCAAAACGCATTGCCCGAGAACTTCGCGCCCTCCGAGAGAATATCATTGCGGCCCGAAAATTCGGCCTCAATCCCAAGCGACTTCACCGCCTCGAGTATCACGCTGAGCTGCCGGTTTAAATCATAATCGTTTTTATCCACAATGAATGAAAAGTTGAGGTTGCCCATATCGTGAAACACCGCACCGCCGCCCGATATGCGCCGCGCGAGCTTGCCGCCTTCGCTTTCAAGCAGCGCATGCCGGCATTCCTTCCACGCGTTCTGGTTCTTGCCGATCACGACGGTGTTCTGGTTCTGGTACAGATACAACACGCATGTGTCGGGAGGCAAAGTGTTCAGCACATGCTCCTCGACTGCGAGATTGGTCCACGGGCATACCGAATCCGACATATGAAAATAAAAATGTTTGAGCATCGTTGTCCTCCCAATATCGATTGATGCCACTATACCATAACCGGCCGTCAGCGCGCCATGCCGATTTTTGGGAGGCAGCAGACGGTTTTCTCTTTAACAGTATTTACGTCATTTAATATAACAGATGTCATGAGTCGATTGATATTGATTTCATGATCATGGAAGCAGTCGATGAATCGATATCATTTAGCAACTATCTGATTACATGATCATTTCATCGATATAAGGATGCACCCCAATTAATGATGATGTGGCTGAAAATACCGAACGAATGAGAAGACAGAGGGTTGTATCCTATGTCTTTTTTAAAACCCCTGCGTTTTGAGTATAAACTGCACCGCCGCGTTGTTGCGCGCATCCATGAACGAGGTATACTTTTCGGCCATCTGCGAAAGCTTATCGAGATACGCTTCCATGCCGTCAATGTTGTCTTTGAGCGGCCGCAGGCCTTCCTCATCCATTTCCGATATCCCGCCTTTGAGCTGTGCCATGCCGCTGATCAGTTCATCGAGCGCGCCCAACAGTTTGGGCAGCTGCGCTTTTGCGTCTGCCATTCCCGCCGCAATATCGTCCGCGCCGCCCGCAAGCCGAGCCGCGCCGCCGCTGAGCGCCGTGCAGGCTGCCTGCAGCTTATAAGCACCGTCCAGCAGCTGCAAACAGGAGGCGTAAAGCGTTGCGCTGCCGCCGCGCAGCTGATTCACACTGTCTGTGAAAACTCCCGAGAAGCCTGTGTAAAGCTGCTGCATACCCGTATTGAGCAGGGCTGAATTGTCTTTCAAATCCGATGCCGAGCTCACGAGTGCGTTGATGACGTCCTGCTGCGCGCTGAGTCCCGCCGCAATCGGCGCGGCAGCGGGGTCTGTTCCAGCCAGGGCGGCTGCATTTGAAGCCAATGTGCTGTTGGAGGTTGAGAGGCCGCCGAGAACCGTGCCGATACCGCCCACACCGGCATCCACACCCGCCGCGAGATTCTTCAAATCCGATATTTTTTTGGTCATCTCTGTCACCGACGCTTGCAGTTCACCTGCGCCCGTGTCGAAAGCCGCGAACGACGCAGCAAAGGCCGACATCCCCGCGTAAAAATCGTCCGCCGCGCTTTTTAGCGCTTTGGTATTGGCATTCAGCGAATCCATGCCGTTCTCAAGCGACGACGCGCCGGATGCAAGGCCATTCATGCCGCTTTGCATATCCTTTACGGCGCTCCTCATTTGCTTGAGGCCACTCAGCAGCGCGTCCGCGCCCGACTGCATATCGTCCGCACCCGCGAGCAGATCGTCCGCTCCATCCGTCAGGCCGTCAATGTCGATCACGTCGCCAAAGCTATCGAGCCCCGGCAACGCCTTAGGGAGCACGATGATGCTGATTGGCTCCAGCGTCATATTGGTGCCGAATAGTGTGAACGAAAACGTGCTTTCGGGCAGCGGAAACGCCGAATATGCCACCGTATAATCAGAACCCGCGAGCACCGTCGAAGCGGTATCCGGAATCTCGCGAACGGTATACATGCTGCTGGCGAGTGACAGCGACACTTGCACCGCGAACGGTGTCATAATCTCACGGTCCGTGAGGTCATCCATTTCGCCCGTGCCCGAGTTATTCCTCACGGTCATTTCAATTTTCAGCTCTCCCGTCCGCCCCGAAATCTCCTCCGGCTGTATTTTTTCGCCGTTCAGATAATAGGCGATAGCAAAGCTTACGGGCAAAGCTTTTTGTGTTTCGCCCTGATAATAGAAACCGTCCTCTCCGGCAAGCCCAGCGGGCCATGTGATCTTTTCGCCGTCTACAACTGGCGTATCCGCGCCGGTGAGATTTTTCACCTGTGTGTATGTGCCGTAATCAACGATCTCTCCGTCTGCAAAAAAGCGGTTGACCACGGTCGCGCCTGCGTAGCTGCCGTCATTGGCAAGCACGGCGTACACCGTTTCGCTCTTGGGTTTTTCGCCCTCCATTCGGGCTGGTGCAGCGCCCGAAAAACCGGCGGCAAACACGGCCGCCGCCGTGATGAGCGCGCCCACACGCAGTGCCTTATGTGTGGATAGGGTTAACCGTTTCATATCATCATCCCCTGTTCTTCTTTTTCCGCAAAGAAAGCGTTGTGGCCCGAAGAGGCTTGTCGAACAATATAAACAACGCGGGCAGCGCAAACATGATCACCACAAAGCTGATCAGCGCACCGCGCCCGACCACCGATGCGATCTCTCTCGTCGCCTTGATCGAGCTGATCGTCGTGATGGAGAGCGTCGCAAAATAGAATGTGAGCACGCTGGTCAGCATCGGCTTGGTGGCCGTCGCAATGGCCTGCCTGATCGCCGTCTTCGGGTCGTCTGTCCTGCGTCTGAACTCAATGTAGCGTGACGTAAACAATATTGCGTAGTCCACTGTCGCGCCGAGCTGTATCGAGTTCACAAGCACAGGCGTTAAAAATATCATGTCTTCGCCGAAATAAAAATCCCAGCCCACATTGATATAGATTGCGGCTTTAATCACTGCCACGAGGAAAACGGGAATCAGCAGCGAGCGGAAAGCGATCATAATGATAATAAAGATGAACACCATTGAAATCACATCCACGGTCAGGTTGTCGGTATCCGCCGTGGAGGCCATATCCGCCGCGCTCGCGTAGGATCCCGTCACATAGCTGTCTTCACCAAAGTACTCTTTGGCGGCGGCACGCACATCGCCGATGGCGGCAAACAGCGTGTCGTTGTCCATGCCGGGCTTCATCGTCACGGTAAACCGGCGGTATGTTTCGCCCACATACGCGTCTTTGAGCACATCCGGAATAAACGCCTCCGGCACCATCGCCGCTGCGCTGTCCGAATACGCGGCAACATCGCGCACGCTGGGAAGCGCCTTGATCGTTTGCACCGCCGCCGGCTCCGCATCCGCCAATGCCTTACCGTACAGCACATGCACGGTATCCGTGATGCCGAAGGTGTCGCTGATTTTTTCCGACGCGACGATGGGTTTTGTGTTTTCCGGCATAAATCTATCTGAAGTATAATAATATTGCTGATTCGCGCTGCCGATGATACCCGGTATTAACGCAGCCGCCACCACGGCCAGCAGCACAAATCGGTATTTGATGAGCGGGCCGGAGAGCTTTTTGAGTGACGGCATCAGCACGCGGTGCTTGCGTTTGCCGAGCGGGTATGTGGCAAGGATCGCGCAGGGCAGAAACGTTAAGCTGATCACAAGGCTGAAAACCACGCCCTTACATAGCACGATGCCGATGTCCGCGCCGATCAGGTTCTGCATGAACATCAGCGCGATAAACCCGGCGCAGTCGGTCAGCGCGCTGGAGGAAATGGCGGTCAGTGTCGTACGCATAGAGGAAACCATCGCCGCATTCACGTCGCCGTTGACCGTTTTCAAGTCTTCTTCAAAGCGGTGTATCAGAAATATCGAAAAGTCCATGGAGATAGCGAGCTGCAATACCGCCGCAATCGCCACAGTCAGGAACGACACCTGATCCCGCAACAGAAAGTTTGTGCCGTAATTGAGCACAATCGCGATGCCGATATTAACAATGCATAGCAGCGGCGCGATATACGACGACAGCGAGATCGCGAGTATGCCGATCAGTATGGCCCCCGCGATGGCGAGATAAAGGCCTTGCTCACGCTGCAATGTCTGCCGGAGTTCACTTAATACCACAGGCTGCCCGCCAAAATACTCGCCGTCTTCCATCATCGCCGAAATCTCACTCACAGCGGATTCGGAAAAGTCGCTTTGATCCGCGCCCTCAAATGAAACGATGAGCAGCGTGGCATCACCCTTTTTAAACTGCGCAAGCACATCGCCGGACAAAAAATCCTCGGGCTGGTAGATATCGAGCATATCGTCCATCCACGACACGGTTTTAACGCCGTCAATGGTTTCGATGCGCTGCTTTAATTGTTTTGCCTGCCAGTTTTCTTTGCCCTCAATAAGAATATACCCTTGCGCGGAGGAGGAAAATTCTCTGTTCTCTATGGCGCTGCCCGTAACGGAATTCGCCCCTGCGGGCATAAAGGCGGACATTTCAAAGCTCGTTTTCACAAGCGGAATGCCGAGCAGAGAAGCCCCGCAGCAAAAAATTAAGAAAATAATGACCAAAACCTTATGACGAACCAAAAACCTAAAGAGTTTATTCATAGAATTACCACCCGATATTTGGTTGCACAAATTATACCAAATCTCACGCATCCACTCAAAGCCGACGTTATACGCTGTCTATTCAAATATATTCATAAACTCACAAATATTCGGCCAAAGTGCACAGCGGCTGTGAAATCCCGTGATTATCCGCTGTTTTTCATAGGTTCAGGGTTTGCCGTGACGGATAAAATTTTCATCTCAGGGCAGGAAGGGTGTATAGCGACACCGAATATTGAATATACTCCCATAATCAGACGAATATCGTCAAAGGAGACTGTAAGGAGGATCGCATGAACCGTATCAACCGATGTTTTGGGGTTCTCGGCATTTTGGCCGCCGCTGTGATGGCCGGCGCGTTGATAGCTTCAGTCGTCTGCGATACCGGCGGTTTTTCTCCGCTCAACGCGTTTTATAACGAGCTCGGCCTCTTTTCGGGCGGATACTTCGTGCCCTCGTTTGCGATGCTTATCAATCTCTGCTTCGTGCTTCTGGGTCTCGTTTTCGGTGCCCTCATGATGTTTGATGCGTTTCGCAAAGACACCGTGTGGTCAACCGTGCTCGGCTTTTTCGGTGCACTGACGGGTGTGCTCGCGATGGCTCATGGCATTTTTACGCTCAACGTCGCGCCTTATCACTATATCGCCGCATCAGCTTTTTATTTCTCAGCCGCTGTGTTCTGCGCGCTTTATCTGATAGACAAGCTGCGCGAACGCGGCAAAAATCCTTTTGCGACGATCATCGTCGCGGTTCTCACATGCGCTGCGGGCAGCGTTAACGCGTGGTACATCCTCTCAGGCGGTATGTCGGCTTATCTCGTGAACAGCGCGTCACTCACAGGCCGCAGCGGCATTGAGCCGTTCGCGCTGGTCGGTTGGGCCGCGCTTGTACTGTTTTTGGTGTTCACCGTGCTGTATTCCGTGGGGTTGCTCGGCACAAGGCGGAAAAAAGCTGATTCGCCCGAAATGCCGGAGCTTAAAGAAACCGACGATGAGGACAAAAGCCTCGATGAAGCCATAGAAAATCTGACAGATGAGAACCTTGAAGAGACGCTCGGCGCAGGGTTGCAAAAAAGCTTTGATGAAAGCACGGAAGACGACGATCAGCCGTATGGGTTATAGATAGGGTCAATCAAACACTTCAGTCATGCAGCTGCCGAAAAAGCAGCTGCCCCATCACCTGTCGGTGACAACGGAAAAGGAATAAAATATGATAATACAAAGCGCGCTTCAATCAGCGCGTTTTTGATTTGAAAAGTATCTTCTTCTGTTATGCAGGAAATTAACTCATTCGGTTATCCAGCTCACTGCGCATTAAAAACTGCGAAACAAACAATATCTGTAACAGATTCTTCAGTCGCTGACGCTCCATCAGAATGACACACGTTAAGTTTTCTGATTACCAATGTTTCTTATCCGGGTCAAACGTCTTTTCTTTTAAGTTGATGCCAAGGTCCTCAACCGCGGCATATGCGGCCACCGCAATCACCGTCCACCACACAATGGGATGGCTGATGAGAAGATTCAGCGGCAGCGCGAGAAAAATCAGCAGCCCGGCCAGCTTGCCGGCCCAGGTGTGCCGAACACCGAAAACCCTGTGCTTCACATAGACCACAATGATGGAAGTAACTCTGATCACACCGATGGCAACAATCCACGGCCAGACCAAAGCGATGATGCCGATGTCGATCAGCTTATATAAAATCACACCCATCATCACCATGTCCGCGATTGAATCGAGCCGCGCCCCTGTCACGCTTTGGGTTCTCATGCGCCGCGCAATGATGCCGTCCGCCATATCGGTGATACCAGCCAGTGCATACAGCACCAGAAAAAGCCCGATGCTTAAAGGAAGCAGCAGACAAAGAGAGAGCGGTACACGAAGCAGCGTGATGATATTGGCAGCGTGCCTTTTCAAAATTTCGTCCTTAATTGTTAATACTAACAGTATACCATAGCGGCGTTCACGCTTCATACGAAAACCCCGGGCATTTTTATATTGCCGGATTTCGTGATATAATCATAACAAGTTTGTATTTTTAATTTGGGAGAACGTCTATGAAAACACGAAAGAAGACCGTTTGGCTGACGCTTGTCCTCAGTTTGCTGCTCGCACTCACAGCCTGCACGCCCATCACATCGGAGGAATCGGATGGCACCGCGGCGGACGACGGTACGGCGACCGAAACCGCGCCCCCAAAGCTTGTGATGGCCACCGATCCCACTTTCCCGCCTTATGAATACAACGGCGATCAGGGCATTGCAGGCATCGATATTGATATTGCCAATAAAATTGCCGCCAAGCTCGGCCTTGAGCTCGAAATCAAAACAATCCCCTTTAACGATATCGTCGCCGCCGTTCAGAATAAGCAGGTTGATATCGGCATGGCGGCACTCACCGCCGATGAAACAAGGCTTGCGGCCGTCGATTTTACGTCGCCGTACGCCACAGGCAAACAGGTGATTATTGTCAACAAGGATTCGGACATCACCGCGCCTGCCGGGCTGGCCGGAAAAAGAATCGGCGTTCAGCAAAACACAGCGGGCAGCACCTACTGCACCGAAGAGTTCGGCACAGCGGCGGTGCAAAGCTTCGGCACAGGCGCAGATGCCCTTCAGGCGCTGCTGCAGGGCAGCGTGGATGCCGTTGTGATTGACGACGGCCCGGCCAAGGTGCTGGCACAGACGAGTCAATCCGTTGTGATTCTTGATACAGAATATAAGCTGGATAAGTATGCAATAGCAGTGAATAAAGACAGCTCCTCACTGCTTAAAAAAATCAATTCGGCATTGGCCGAGCTCAAAGCTTCGGGCGAGATTCAGAGCATTATTGATAGCTATATTAAGGCCGAATAAACACGGATTCATCGCGATCTCATTAATGTTTGCTGTGCCAAAGCCCAACGCATGAAAATTTGATTTGTGCGGGGCTTTATATTTTTGAATAAAAAATGAATATGGGTTGAAAATATTCTATAAATATAATATACTATTCATAAATTTTTAAAACTGGGGGACCAATAAATGAAAGTGTTGAAAACAATCGCCTCTCTGGCTGTTGTATTGTGCATGATGTTTGCATTTGCCGCTTGCGCGCCGCAGGCTTCAAATGAACCGTCAGAATCGCCGAGCGAATCCGCTGCTTCTGTGGCAAGCGAAGAACCGAGTGAATCCGCTTCTGCAAGCGAAGAAGCGTCCGCGCCTGCGGAAAACGTCCTGACAATGGGTACCAACGCGGCTTTCCCGCCGTATGAGTACACCGAAGGCGACAAAATCGTGGGTATCGATGCCGAAATCGCCGCGCTGATCGCTGAGAAGCTCGGTATGACGCTGAAGATCGAGGATATGGAGTTTGATTCGGTTATTCCCTCTGTCCAGAGCGGTAAGGTCGATATGGGTATGGCCGGCTTAACCGTCACCGATGAGCGCAAACAAGCGGTAGATTTCACCTCTTCTTACGCAACAGGCAAACAGGTCATCATCGTCGCCGAGGGTTCCAAGATCGCAACTGCGAAAGACCTTGAAGGCAAAACCATCGGCGTGCAGCTTTCCACCACGGGCGATCTCTATATCACATGGGATCTCGTTGACGAAGGACTGGCTCAGATTGAACGCTACAACAAGGGTGCCGATGCGGTGCAGGCGCTGGTACAGGGCAAGATCGACGCGGTCGTTATCGATAACGAACCCGCCAAGGTGTTTGTGGAGCAGGCTAAGGGCCTCAAGATTCTCGAAACCGAATATGTGCTCGAAGACTACGCGATTGCAGTTGCTAAGAACAACACGGAATTGCTTGATAAAATCAATACCGCGCTCGAAGAACTCATTGCTTCGGGTGATGTTCAGAAGATTTTGGATAAATACATCAAGGCCGAATAAACCTTGACAAAGCACTCATCCGCTGTTACCTTTGAAAGGGCAGAACGGATACGATAACAGCAAGGCTGCCTGGTGACGGGCAGCCTTTTTTACATTATAAATCCCGTTAAAGGAGGGAATTCATATGGCTGAGTGGTGGCAAGAATTGGTCAACATGTTTACACTCGCCTTCATCGATCATAATCGCTGGTTGTCCCTGTTGAAGGGCCTTGGCAACACGCTGCTTATCACTTTTTTTGCCGTCATTATCGGCATTGTGATCGGCTTTATCGTCTCGATCATCCGTACCACACACGATAAAACCGGCAAACTCAAAATTGGCAACGCCATCTGTCAGGTCTATCTCACTGTGATCCGCGGTACGCCGGTGATGGTGCAGATCATGATATTCTACTTCGTGATTTTCGCCGCCGCTCCCACCGAGTTTAAGATTCCGATCGCCATACTCTCATTCGGTATCAACTCGGGCGCATATGTGGCGGAAATATTCCGCAGCGGTATCAACTCAATTGATTCGGGACAGTTTGAAGCGGGACGGAGCCTTGGCTTTAACTATACACAAACCATGTGGCACATCGTGATGCCGCAGGCTTTTAAAAATGTCATTCCGGCGCTCGCCAACGAGTTCATCGTGCTGCTCAAGGAAACCTCGGTTGCGGGTTATATTGCCGTGGAAGACCTGACACGCAGCGGCTTCACAATCGGCGGAGCGATTTACAACTATACGCTGCCGCTGATCGCTATCGCTCTGATTTATCTGCTGCTGGTTATCCTGCTCTCATGGGGAGTTCGCAAGCTGGAAAGGAGGCTGAGACGCAGTGACCGATAACGACGTATTGATCCGCACGCAGGGTCTGGAAAAGCATTACGGCCCCATCAAAGCATTGGACGGTATTGACGCCGAGATTCATAAGGGCGATGTCGCGGTGGTCATCGGGCCTTCCGGTTCGGGTAAATCCACATTTCTGCGGTGTCTGAACCTACTTGAAGACCCGACAGGCGGCCATGTTTACTTTGAAGGCATCGACATCACCGATCCCAAGGTGGATATCAACATCCACCGTCAAAAGATGGGCATGGTGTTTCAGCAGTTCAATCTGTTTCCGCATATGAGCGTGCTCAAAAACATGACGCTCGCACCCGTCAAGCTGCTTAATCTGTCTCAGCAGGAGGCTGACGAACGCGCGATGAATCTGCTGCAGCGCGTGGGGCTTTCCGACAGAGCCAAAGCCTATCCGGCGCAGCTTTCGGGCGGCCAAAAACAACGCATCGCCATCGTGCGCGCGCTGTGCATGAACCCCGACGTGATGCTGTTTGACGAACCCACCTCCGCACTCGATCCGGAAATGGTCGGCGAGGTGCTCGACGTGATGAAATCGCTCGCGCAGGGCGGCATGACTATGGTCGTCGTCACGCACGAAATGGGCTTTGCGCGCGAGGTTGGCACCCGCGCAATATTCATGGACGAAGGAAAAATCGTGGAAGAAAACAAGCCGAGCGAGCTTTTTGAAAACCCGCGAAGCGAGCGGCTCCAAAGCTTTCTTGCCAAGGTACTCTGATAACCGATTCCAAAACGGCAGGCACTAGCCCGCCGTTTTTTTGTTTCAGGCACAATATCTCTAATCGGACAGCCGCAAAACATCTCACGCCTGAGGCATCTATATGGAGAATTACTGTCTCAGCGTCATAAAAATCTCTTATATCATCCAACAGCTGCCCTTTGAGGTGGATTGCGGCTGTCACCGACAGGTGACCGGGGGGGATAAAGAGCGGCTCAAAACCAGTCACATCACGGGCACTTCATACCGACTCCCGATTCGTCGCTTCGGAACGGGCCATCACAGGTTGGTTTCAAGGCTTAGTGGCAGCGCGAAGCAGCCTTTCTTCTTATTGTCTTAATGGCTTTGATGGATTATAATGGCTCAAAACCGGCTGAAAGGCGGTGCCCTTCATGAATTCATATGCTTACAAAAAAATCGACGCGTTCACATCGGGTGAGTCTCTTGGAAATCCGGCCGCCTGCCTGTTTCTTCGCGAAGGTGAAAAATTCACCGAAGACCAAATGCAGTTTATTGCCGCTCAGCACAAGGGCTTTGTCTCCGAAGTGGTCTATTGCTTTGAGGCTCGCGGCGAATACACGCTTTATTATTATTCCTCCGAATGCGAAGTCAATTTCTGCGGACATGGCACCATCGCCTGTATGCACAGCCTGATCAAACAAACACCGCGTCTGCTTTCTTTAAGCGCGTTCACTGTTCGCACGCACAAAAAAGGCATTCTGACCGTTTATAACCGGATTTGCGACGAAGACGCGGTTTATATCGCCGCGCCCGAGCCCATTTTTATCGGCACGGCGCTGACAAAAAAGGACACCGCACAGGCACTCTGCATCGCTGAAGACCGTCTGGACAGCGCGTATCCGCTCGATTTGATTGACGCGGGGCTCAGAACGCTGATCGTGCCGGTTTGCTGCCTCGCGGACGAAATCAGCCTCTATCCCGACGAATCACAGCTCAAAGCATTCTGCGAAAATGCCGATATCGACATCGTCCTCATTTTCTCCATGCAAACTCAGGGCAGCAGCTTTCACGCACACACCCGCGTTTTCGCGCCGCGCTTCGGATACCTCGAAGACCCTGCCACCGGCTCCGCCAACAGCGCTTTCGGGCATTATATGCGCAAATACGGCTTTTGGGACGGCTCCGCCGTCGCACTTGAGCAGGGCGGTGACAACCGCGTTTTTAACACCGTGAGGCTGCGGGTGCACGAGGGTCATCTGCTCTTCGGCGGCAGCGCCACCGTCCGTATAAATGGGCAATATTCACTATAGCGAATTCGCCGCGGCATTTTCTCTCATAAAAGCAGCACATCAAGTGTGCAAATCTTATGGAGCGGGTGATCTTCTCTGCCGTGTCCTCAACTCTTGTCATAAGATAAAGACATATTCGTCTCTTGCTTAAGCTCGTTTCGGCTTTTTTAACCTTGCCGGTACCCTGATAATACGCAAACAAGGCTGCGCAGCTTAATATTTTCACAAAGCCCCGATCAACAGGAATGGCCTTTCCGGCGAACCTGTTTTCGTAAGATTTTTCATTTCTTAAACGTTTTCGTAAGTAAATTGCCAATTATGCTGCGATAGGTAAAAAAAGTACTTATTTACGGTAATAATAGTGCGTTCTCTATCGATACGCGCATGGTATGATGGCTGTATAACAATGATAAGGTGGTATTGACTTTGAAAAAATTTCTGGTTGCCGGTCTTATTTTCGCACTGTTCTTTGCCGCTGCATGCAGCCCGACGGAAACCGCTGTCATCACAGAAACCGTCACCCCCGCAGATTCCGCGGATACCGCGGCACCGGCTGAAGAAGCCATCAGCGCCGATTGGATGTGTTCCACTCAAAACGATCCTTGGCAGGTCTGTGATCCGGTACCGGTTGTTTCCGACGGCTCTTCAAAAGCTGACATCACCATCGATACAACAAAGTTAAAACAGGAAGTCACAGGGTTCGGCGGCGCTTTTAATGAAAAGGGCTGGGAGGCGATTTCCGTGCTGACACCCGAAGAAAAAGATGCCGTAATCGCCGCGATGTTCGATCCCGTGGACGGCGCTAAATTCAATCTCGGCCGTGTGCCCATCGGCGCGAGCGATTATGCCGTTTCCCGCTATACGCTGAATGAAACCGACGGCGATTACGAAATGAACGATTTTTCCATTGACCGTGACAAAGAAAACCTGATTCCGTATATCAAAGCTGCCATGGCATACCAGCCGAACCTCAAGGTTTGGGGCTCCGCCTGGACGCCGCCCGCCTGGATGAAAACCAACGGCGATTATGACGGCGGCAGCATGAAGGATGACCCAAAGATCTATGACGCTTACGCGCTGTATCTGCAGCGGTTCGTGGAAGCCTACCAAGCGGAAGGTATCAATCTTTATGCAGTGGCCGTGCAGAACGAACCCGACATCGAGCGGAACTACCCGACCTGCCTTTGGAAGCCCGCGCAGATACGCACTTTCGTCGCGGAACATCTGGGGCCGCTTTTTGAGGCGAACGACGTGGATGCTGAAATTATGCTCGGCACGTTTGATGACGGCAAATTTGTGAAATACCCGAAATTATTAAACGATGCGGATGTGAACAAATACACGTCCATCGTGGGTTACCAATGGAGCGGTCTGGACGCTGTCGCACAGACTCGCAGCATGTTCCCCGATAAACAGATCTATCAAACCGAAACCAAGTGCGGCAATCACAACTGGGAGCCCGGCTATAACCCGGATCGCCCGCCGAACGACTGGGCCTACGGCATTTACACATGGAACCTGATCAAGGACTACTTTGACCAGGGCGTGAATGCCTATTTTCTTTGGAATATGGTGCTCGACGAGGAAGGCAAGAGCATTGATTCGCAAAACCCGTGGCCGCAAAATGCCGCAATTACCGTGGATAAAAGCACAGGTAAAGTCACCTGCACACCGATGTTTTATGCGTTTAAGCACTTTACGTATTATGTGGCACCGGGCGCGCGTTATGTGGATATCGCCCGTGCCGAGGATGCCGTTGCGTTTCTGAACCCTGATGGCAGCCTTGTGATTGAGCTGCAGAACCAGAATGCGCAGCCCAAGACTGTCACCATCAGCGCAGACGGGCAAACGCTCACGGTGCAGCTTCCTGCGATGTCTTGGAGCACTCTGATGATCCCTGGTCACTAAGTACCATTACTCATCTTTTTCTCTTCATTGATTTGACGTTATTTCCTTTCCTTTTTGGTTTCTGCTATTTGTCAATAGCAGAAATTTTTTATTGACATGCGTAACAGTGTTATGTTACGCTCTAAACACAGGAGGAACAGTAAATGGAAGAAGAACTGATATCCAAGAAAGACCTGCTTGAACGCGCGGATATTTCATACGGTCAGCTTTACCGCTGGAAGCGCAAAGGGCTGATTCCGGAAGACTGGTTTATCCGCAAGTCTACTTATACGGGACAGGAAACCTTTTTCCCGCGGGCCAAGGTGCTCTCGCGCATCGAAAAAATAAAGAATTTGAAAGAGGACGTCTCTCTTGATGATATTGCCGATGTGTTTTCGCCCGGTCAAGGCGATGCGGCGCTGTCGTATGAAGAAATAAAGGGCAAAGGGCTGGTGTCGTCCGACGTGCTCGATATTTACTTAAAGGACCGCGGCGAGATCACACGCTTCGATTTCAGCGAGATTCGGCTGATTTATATTTTTAATAGCCTGCTCGTCTCGGGAAGCGTCAGTCTCGATGAAGGTCGGCTCGTTCTCGACTTGCTGCGCACCGGATTGCTGCGTTTTGACGGCGCGTCTTTTGATGCGATCCTCGCGCGCAAGCTTGGCAGCTTTTGCTGCTTCGCGGTTCCCGCCGGAAGCGAAGTATGCCTTGATAAAGACATGCGGCTGTTAAGCCGCATCAGTCTGCCGGCCGTCACCGAAGAATTGAAATTAAAAATGTTTGAGGAGGAAAATAGATGAGTCAAAATGAAGGGCTTGCTGATCTTCAGATCAGCGGATACGGCAGTGTGCCGGGCGGAAAGTTTGCATCCGTGAAGATTCTCGGGCGGGGTAAAATCACGGGGGATCTGGACTGTGAAGAATTTGTGATCAGCGGCTCGGGCGACGTGATCGGCGCGCTGACCTGTAAGCAGATGTTTGTGAACGGTTCGGGTGATATGGCCGGTGAAGTGACGACCGGCGTGCTGAAAGTGCGCGGCTCGGCCAATTTCAACGCCCATGTTAAAGCGGATGACACATCGATATCCGGCTCAGCCACAGTGAAAAACGGCCTCGAGGCACAAACTGTAAAGGTCAGCGGATCCGTGAAAATAAAAGGCGATGTGAGCGCGGAGACCTTCAGCTCGACAGGGCGTTTTGAAGTGGACGGCCTCTTAAACGCTGAGAATGTAGATGTTCACCTTGACTGGAGCACAAGCAAAGCCAAAGAAATCGGCGGCGAATCCATCACCGTGATGAACGGCACGAAGGGGTTCAGTCTCATATCCATCGTGACGCTCGGCACACACAGCCCGCGCCTCGAAGCGGATCTCATTGAGGGTGAGCGTATCATACTCGAAAACACCACGGCAAAAGCTGTTCGCGGTACCCATATCACAATCGGCGACGGCTGCGACATTGGTGTTGTGGAATACAAAGGGGCTTACCACAAATCCGGCAGCGCCAAAGTGGGCGACGAGAAGAAGATCTGACATTGGCTTTTGGCATAAACCCCTTTGGTCCGCGGAATTCCAACCGCTGAAAATCTATAGGTTCTCCTTTGAGGAAAGGTTGTTGCCGTCCGGCGACTGAGGGGTGCGATTCCGTCATTCAAATGCCCCTCATCCGGCCTCGGCCGCTTTCCCCCGACGGAGAACTTTTGTTTTGTATAAACTCCGAACGATTTGAGCGCACACGGATTTTCACCATATCCGGAACTGTTCCTATCTTGCGTTGCCGGATGATCATTCCATAAAAAAAGGCCTGATATCACAAACTACTCTAGGTCGAAACAATATGCGCCGTAATCCATCTGCGTTTGGATCTTCTTTCGCACCTCTTTGCCCGCGATCTTCTCGCAGAGATACAGCCCCAAATCGATCGCGGACGTCACGCCCCGCGCCGTGATGACACTGCCTTCATCCGCAATGCGATCCTCGCTAGGCTGCTCTGTAAAACGGGCAAGGTACTGCATCAGCGACGGATGCGTGGTCGCGCGCTTTTCCTTCAGGTATCCCGCCGCGCCAAGCACAAGCGTTCCCCCGCATACCGCCGTCATCACGGTATGCGATGCCGCGCTTTTGATCCAGCGCATAAAAGCCATGTCGCTAAGCAGCGCAGAGACGCCGTTGCCGCCCGGTATGAAAATGTAGTCATAGCCCCCAAGCCGGCCTTCCACCTGATCCACGGTAATCTGCAGTCCCTCAATCGTGCGCACCGTCGGCTTCATCGCGCACACGCTGTATTCGAACGTCTCTATAAATCCCATCGTTTTGAGCCGCGTCACCGGATCGTAAACGCCCGCGAAATCCAGCAGCGTGAGCCCATCGTAAACAATAAACGCGAACTTCAAAGCGATCCCCTTCTTTCGGTAAAGAATATCTCACAGCAGCGCCATAACGCGCGCCAGCTCAGCCGCCAAGCCCGCAGACGTTCACAAGCTTTTTGAATATATCCGTGTTGTCATATGAACCGCTGAATGTTTCCGCGCCCGCACCATACGCGTAAACGGGCACAAGGCTGCCCGTATGCACGTACGACGCCCAGCCGATGCCCGCCTTATTGTTGAGCAAGTGCGTCAGCGTCACCGTGAGCGGCTCATAGCCGCCGTACAGAAGCCGGGCCTCCGCCGTATCCGGCGGCCCGTTCAGTGAGGCCTCGAGCGCTTCCGCGAGCTTTTCATAATCGTCCGCGGTCAGCACGCGCGCCGCGTTTTCCTCCAAAGCCGCCTCCGCGTCATCGGGCGAAATGAGCCCGAAATGTTGCTTGATCACGGGCAGCACGTCGCTCATCAGCAGATTCGGGTTCTCCTTTTTCATCGTCTCAAAAATTTTATCAAACGCGGAATATGAAACCGTTTGCCCCGAAAGCAGCGAATAATTCGTGTTGTAGCCGGTGCCCGCATAGCCAAGCGCCATACCGCCCGTCTCATGGTCCCCCGTCACGAGGATCAGCGTTTCATCAGGATGTGCCTGCGCGAAATTGACCGCCGCCGACACGGCCTCCTCGAGCACAAGCGTCTCGGCAATCGACGTTGCCGCGTCGTTGGCGTGGCATGCCCAGTCGATCATGCCCGATTCGCAGACCATAAAAAATCCATCGTCGTTATCAAGCACGCGTATTCCCGCGCGCACAAAATCCGCAAGTTTCAGGTCATCTTGAGCCGCATCGAGCGCAAAAGGCATTGCGCCCTTGGTCTGCAGCGCCGGGCTCACCGCGTATACCTTTCCAAGGCTGCTATCAAGCGCCGCAATCTCCTCTTTGGTATCGGCGATGGTGTAGCCGTTCTGTTCGAGCAGCTCAAACACATCCTGTTCATCTCCTTTGGCCCCCGCCGGATTCACCAACGAGCCGCCGCCGAAATAATCCACGCCGCTGTCCGGCATCTGCAGCGCAATGTCGTGGTAATCACCTCTTGATCCCACATGCGCGTAAAACGCCGCCGGTGTGGCGTTGTTGAGAGACACCGTCGATACGATGCCGATCTTTTTACCGTCGTTTTTAAGCATTTCGGTGATGCTTTCGGTGGGTGTTTCTTTATCTCCCGTCATGCCGATCACGCCGCTTTTTGTTTTGATACCGCAGGACATCGCCGTTGCCGTCGATGCCGAATCAGGGCAGACCGATGTCTCATCAAACGTGGTGGCCATTCCTGTCACCGGAAACTGTGTAAAGCTTAAGCTGCCGATGGCGGGCTGAAGCCCGTCGCCTCCGCCCTTAAAAATCTGAGCCGCGTTCACCTGCGCAAACGACATGCCATCGCCGACAAACAAGAACACAAACTTCGGCACATTCGGCTCTTTTTTATGCGCGGGCAGCCCGATCTCCTGTACGCTGGGTTCTTCGGCGCTGGGCGCAGCAGATTCAGACGGTGCCGCCGGTGCCGAACAGGCGGCCAGAAAAACCAGCAACAGACAAAATACGACGGCAACCACCGTTTTCAATCTCAGCTTCATGACGCCCTCCTTATCGGTGTATATTGTTATCATATATTCAAATTATGGGAATTGCAATTCATGATACAAAAAAACGGCAGCCGCCGTCGTTTGTATGGGAGATGGCAGGCCATGCGAGATCGGGATGATCCCGCATGACCTGCACGGGAAAATAGCGTTTTTACAGATGGATCTCCCGCAAAGCATTGGGAGATGGCAGGCCACACAAAACGGAAGATGGGAATCGGTTCTGCGTGGCCTGCTTGGGAAAATAGCATATGAACAGTCTATAGGCAAGGCCTTCGCCCTATTTGTTGGGAGATGGCGAGCCGTATATCATGGGGCATACGGCTCGCACGGGATATAAGCTTTTGGAATCGTTATGCGCGAATTTTGCGCACATGTATAAGACGTTTTAAGAACGCAAAAGTGCTATTAAAAAAACAAAAAAATAAATAAAATTTATCAAATTCGACATATTGCACGCAGATTTATTCCATATTTTTTACTTAATATCATATAAAGTCATCATTACTCTTCACACCATATAGCAGCGTTGTCTTTTTCGGGTATTACGTCTGCAAAGGCACTCAAAAGTCATGAAAACGGGTGTTCTCGCGTAATATGTATAGACGGTTTTTTTAAAAACAGAATATCCGGAGGTAGTGCGATGAGATGCAGTCGATGCGGAACAGAAATAAAAGACGGAGATGTCATCTGCGCTGTTTGCGGGTACAAAGCCGATGGCTCCGGGCCGTCCGGTGAACCGCCGGGCCTCGACGATTGCACCTGTTGCGGACGGCCAGTGCCGCACGAATCGGCATTCTGTGTCTTCTGCGGCACACCGCGCCGTTTTTCTGAAAACGTCTACCCCTCGTTTCATTCTCCGCGGCGCGGTTTTATATACAAAGACACACCGCATCATCCTCATTGGCGGCGCGCCGCAGCCATTACCATCTTTGTTTTGACAGCCGCCCTGCTGCTGGCGGCGACGCTTCTTACGCCGGCTGCCCGGGTGGTCTACTGCAAACAGTCCACGATTGCCGCCGCCGATCTCACCTCCCTTCAACCAGCCGAACTGACCGGACGTTCGCCTTCTGATGATGAATTTTTGCTCGATTATTATACGTTTATAAGCCGCGACGGACGATTTCTCTACTACCCGGAGCGGGATGGCGATTCGGCCGTTGTTTACCGTCGCGATCTATCCCCGGCTTATAAAGACATGCTGCCTGATGTCTTCGTTGACAGCGGCATCGGCTATCCGTTTGAAGTCACGCCGGACAACAAAGCGGTTTATTTGCAGCAGCCGGGCGGAAATCTGTATGTGAATGACGGCAGCAGCAAACACAGAATCGCATCGGGCGTCAGCTATTTTGAGCTCAGTGCTGACGGCAACAAGCTCGTTTACACAGGCTTTGACGGCAGTATCGGCTTTACGAACTTATGGCGGTTATCCGTGACCAAAATCGCGGCCAACGCCACGCTGCTCGCCGTCAGCGATGACTTCAGCTCCATTGACTATGACGAAAACGGCAGTTTGTATGAGTACAAAATCGGCGGCGAAAAACGACGGATCGCCTCCGGTATATCCGGCTTTATTGCGCGCATGGGCAACGGAACAGTCTATTACACCAAATCTCAAGAGCAGACAATCCGGCTGGCCGATATCCTGAATGATGACATGAAGGAATCAGACAGCACCGTAAAACCGCCCGATATTGCCGATTACCAAACCACACAGCCCGCAGGCGGCAGCGGCGGCACGCTGCATGAGGTGATCACCGATGAGGACGCATACAACGCCGCAGTAAAAGCCTATACCGAAAAGCTCATGCGGGATGAAATTCGCGCTGCTGCCGGTACATTCGCGATGGATTTCAGTATTGATACACTTTACGTCTATCAGAACGGCAAGGAAACGAAGGTGACGGACGATTTTGCGTACACGCTCGCTGCCTCCGGCCACGGCCTGCTCGTCTATAAAAAAGCCGTTTTTGCGCCGCCTGAAACAGTCAATCTGTCAGCCATCAGGAACATTGATCAGCTGTATGCACTGTTCGGCAGCTTTCAAAAAGAGGACGGAAACGTATATGCAGCCGTTAACGGCGCAGAAACACGGATCGTCGCAGCGGAGGCTGATTCGCTGGCCACCGACAATTCGTTCGTTTACCTGCCCGAATACGGCAGCCTCTTTTATCTTGACGGGTACGACACGGCAGCTTCACGCGGCATACTGCAGGGTATAACCGTGCGCGGCGGTCAGCTTTGCGCCCCGCAGGTGATCGACCGCGATGTTTGCACATTTGCGGCAGATGAGCGCACAGGCACGGTGTTTTATATAAAGGCCATGCAAAACGGCGGCGGTGACTTATACCGAAACGGCGTAAAGATCGACAGTGCAGTGAGCCCTTCCGGCATGCTGCTGAGCAAAGACGGCCATACGCTCTATTATTATAAGAACGTGGGCCAAAACGGCGGCCTGTTGATGACATATTTTAAAGGAGACACAAAACGGATTGCATACGGCGTGTCTGAAACGGCTTTGATCAATGATCGTCTTGTTTATATCACTAACGATGGCGGCTTGTATCTGTATACGAACGGCGAACCGCGCCTGATTGACAACGGCGTGACACGTTTGCTCGATACCCAAAAGTACCGCCTGTCGCCCCGCCTCGATTTTCTCTCTCCCGAGCTGCTGGATTCCGAGTGAATGCGGCCTCGGTTGACATTCGCTTGATACAAACTTATTATGTAAGTGCATGATGTCTATGACAGCCCTCTCGGGCAACCACAAAGGATAAACGAATTGATGAAGAATTTTAAGCTGTTAGCCATACTCGCGGCGGTTTTGCTGCTGCTCGGCGCATGCGGACAAGCCGCGGATACCTCCGCATCAGCCACGATAGATCCGTCTGCCACGGCAGCGGCCGCAGCAACTCCCGCTGCCACGCCGTCGCCCACGCCGATCCCCACCACGCCGCCCGACGTAACACAATCTTCGGCACAGCCGTCGGCCACGCCCTATGATACGGCAGCGCCCACAGCCACGCCCAAGCCGTCGGCCACGCCCGCAAAAGAATCGCAGCCGTCCGCGCCGCCCGTTAGTAACGCAAGCGGAACGCCGCTCTCGGGGCTTGTGATCGGCATTGACCCCGGTCATCAGGCGCATTCAAATTCCGACCCGGAACCCGTTGCACCCGGCTCGAGCGAAACGAAAAAGAAGGTATCGTCCGGCACACAGGGGCGCGATACGGGCGTTGCCGAATACAAGGTGAATTTGCAGGTGGGGCTTAAGCTCAAAAAGCTGTTAACAGACCTCGGCGCGACCGTGGTGATGACACGCGAGTCGCACGATGTGGATATCTCTAATAAAGCGCGCGCGGAGATGATGAATGACGCGGGAGCCGATCTCGTGATCCGCATTCACTGCAACGGCAGCGACGATGAATCCAAGCACGGCGCGTTTGTGCTGATCCCGAGCAACGACTGCACCGCGCCGATCAACGACGCGAGCAAAAAAGCGGGGCGCTGTATTGTTAACGCGTTCTGCGCCGCGACGGGCGCGAAGAACCTGGGGCTTCAGCCGCGCAGCGACCAGACCGGCTTTAACTGGAGCACAGTGCCCGTGTGCAACATTGAGATGGGCCACATGACAAATAAGGAAGAGGACAATCTGCTTGTGAGTGATGATTACCAGACCCTTTGCGCGCAGGGCATCGCGAACGGCATCGCGGACTACTTCAGCTGAATAATAGATTTGATTACAAAAGGCCGTTCATATTTTGAGCGGCCTTCTTATTGATAAGGCTTTTATCAGCCTTTATATTCCCACCCGTGGTCCCCATGATAGATCATGCGGCGTGTCATGCCGCCGTCCACCATGATGTTCTGCCCGTCGATAAAGCCCGCCTCGTCGCTGCAAAGGTACAACACCATAGACGCGATGTCGGCCGGTTGCCCCACGCGCCCGACCGGATGTTGGGCGGCGTCCGCGGCTGAATAGTCCGGCGTATAGCCGTCCTCATGCTGGTACGCCCCCGTGTCGATCCACCCGGGGCTCACCGCGTTGACGCGCACTTTGCCCGAAAGACTCACGGCGAGCGCATGCGTGAGCGCGCTGATGCCGCCTTTCGCCGCCGTGTAGCTTTCGGTGTCCGGCTCCGACATCAAGTACCGCGTGGATGAAATGTTGACCACCGACGCGCCCGGCGCAAAATGCTCTGTAAGCAGCAGCGTTAGATAATACGGCGCGGTCACGCCGATGCGCAGCACCTCGTTAAAATCCTCATACGAACAGCGCGAGAGCAAGCCGCGCTTGCTGATGCACGCGTTGTTGATGAGGAAATCCACCTGCCCGAACGCATCGAGCACGGCTTTCGCGAAACGCTCGAGCGTATTCTTATCGGCGATATCGCCCTGAAAGAACAGCAGCCTGTCTCCATGCGTTTGAACAAGCTTTTCGCCCGAAACCGCGTCGGTATCGATCACGGCCACGCGTGCGCCCTCGCTGATGAACGCCTGCACCACGCAGCGCCCGATGCCGTTCGCGCCGCCCGTCACCACGCATATTTTATTCTCAAACCTCATGCCGCTGTCCTCCTTTTTGGTTAAAACATTTTACCATTATTTCATGCAAAGAAAAACACCGTCAGGGCCAAAAACCTCTTGACTTATTCCTTATTGTTACTTATTATGACCTTATAGGGAACTATAAGGAGTATCCATATGAAAGAAACGTACTATACAGTCGAACAGATCGCCGAGCTGCTGCACATGCATGGCAAAACGGTGCAGCGCTATATCCGCGAGGGCAAGCTGCGCGCCGTGAAAATCGGCAAGGGCTGGCGCGTGCCTGGCCACGATTTGAGCGCGTTCACCGAAGGGGCCAAGCTGTCCGGCAAACCCGAAGCGATGACGGAACCGCGCGTCAAAGCGTCCGCCGTGATCGATATCGATGTGAGAAGCCGCGACGAAGCAATCCGCATCGTCAACACACTCACGGCATCCATGAACGCGAAGCCGCCTGAATACGGCCCGTCGTCGATGCAGGCGCAGTTCATCGAGCCCGAGTTCAAGGTGCGCCTCATGCTGTGGGGCGGCGTCCCGTTCATGTCGGCCATATTGAGCGCCGTTGAAGCGCTCACAGACGAAAATGAGGAGGGTTCTTTATGACCAGCGTGTTTAAGTCGGCAGAGGGGCGCGACAAGATTCGCGCGTACTACAACCAGATACTGAGCCACTTCCCGTTCGCCCAAAGGATTGAGAAAACGTCTTACGGGCAAACGTTTCTGCTCGAAGCTGGCAGTGCGCAGAATCCCGCCGTCATATTGCTGCACGGCTCTTGCAGCAACACCGCAATATGGCTCGGCGATATACCCGTTCTCGCGCAGAGGTATCATGTTTTCGCGGCGGATCTGCCCGGCGAAGCGGGCAACAGCGAAGACATCCGTCCTGACCTTGGCGACTATCCCAAGTGGCTCAACGAACTGCTCGATGCTTTGCAGCTTGATAAGGCCATTATCATCGGCCATTCGATGGGCGGCTGGCTGGCGCTGCATTTTGCGGCCGCTTACCCGGCACGCGCAGCCCGTTTGGTGCTGCTTGCCCCCTCGGGCCTCATTGAGCCGGATCAGTCGTTTCTTAAAGCATCGATTGAATCCGTTAACAGCGGTGAATCAGATACGCTCGGCGACACGGTGATGGGCGACAACGTTCCGAAACCCGTGGGGGATTTTCTCACTCTGATTATGGAGAATTTCAATCCCGTCACCGGCGCGCTGCCTGTGCTCACAGACAACCAGATGCGCACGCTCACCATGCCCGTGCTGATGCTGGCCGGAGAAAAAGACGTCACAATGGACCCCGTGAAGGCCGCAGAACGCCTGAAGCAGTTCGTGCCGAAAGCCGCAACTAAAATTATCGAGAACGCCGCTCATGTGATGACGGGCACGATGGACACTGTGATGCCGTTTTTATTGGAGAAGATTTAATGAAATATATGATAAGAAACGGCCAAACCGTGGCCGTGATCGATCAATCTGTAAAAATAAACGATGTGCAAACGGTGCTCGACCTCATGGCCGACGCGCGGTACGCGGGCGACTGTATGGCGATGGCGGTTTATAAGGAAAGCTTTACTGAAGATTTCTTCGATCTCAAAACGCGCTTTGCGGGCGACGTGCTCCAAAAGTTCTCCAACTACCGCTTCAAGCTCGCCATTGTGGGCGATTTTGGCGTATACAGCAGCAAGGCGCTGCGCGATTTTATCTATGAATGCAACAAAGGCAGCCTTGTGTTTTTCAAAAGCAGCCTTGAGGAAGCGTTGGAGGCGCTGACACGCGGCTAGTCCTCAAACAATATGCGCAGAATCCGCTCGGGCGCTTCCAAAAAGCTGCGCGTAATCTGATAATGCTCCGTCTGCTTGTAGTCAACCGGTTTGACGCCGCCGTCCAGCAGCAGTATCTGCGCATTCGGATACGCCATCAGCATCGGCGAATGCGTGGCAATGATGAACTGCGAGCCGCCCTGCACGAGGCTGTGCATGCGCGCGAGCAGTGTCATCTGCCGCGACGGGGACAGTGCGGCCTCGGGTTCGTCGAGCAGATACAGGCCGCTGCCGCGAAAACGGTTCAGCATCAGCGAGAGAAAGCTCTCGCCGTGTGACTGCGCATGCAGCGACTTACCGCCGTATGAATCTAAAAACGGATCGAGCGGGTCGTCGGCCAGCCGGTCCACCTCGGACGCCATATTGTAAAAGCTCTCCGCACGCAGAAAAAAGCCGTCCTTCGGGCGCGGCACGCCCTTATTCAGGCGCAGCAGCGTGTGCAGCCCCGAATGTGTTTCCGTTGTATGAAAGTTAAAATCCCTTGATCCGCCCTCCGGGTTAAAGCCGAAATTCACGGCAATGGCCTCAAGCAGCGTGGATTTTCCCGAGCCGTTCTCGCCCACAAAAAATGTGACGGGTTTTTTGAGCGTGAGTGTGGTGAGCGCGGCGATAGCCGGAATCTTAAGCAAATAGCCATCGCCCTCGTCAAGCGGCTCTGTGGTTTTGGAAATGGAATTGATATACATAAGGGTATTTTATATCCGATTGTGCGGATGTGCAAATATCATTTACCGTGCAAGGACTTTCGGATTCGCATACGCACTCACCAGCGCGTACGGCTCCCAGAGCCCCATGAGGCCGACCCATTGTTTCACAAGGTCCCGGCCACCGAGCCGCCAGTCTCTCTCAATGGCCGCATGGCACAGCCGCCCCTGCCCCGCGCGCTCATGGTGGCAAAACAGGCATTCAAGCGGCGAGTGGCCGCTGCCGAACAGCTCACAGAGCCCTTCATGCAAAAACGTGCAGCCGCACCCCCAGCCGCCCTGCCGGGCAAAGCCACCCTCGCAGCCCTTGAAGGCGGGCGCGAGCACTCCGAATGCGAGATCGGGCGCCATTTCGAGCATCATGCGCGGCGCGAGCCCTGCGGCAAACGCGGCCTGCGCCTCATTCACCGTCCACCAGCCGGGGCGCATGCAATAGGCCACGCAAATGTCGCAGCTGCACGGTGCCGACGGCCGGTACCGCTCTGAGAGAGTGCGCTTTTTCTTCATGCCCGCCAGCCTCGCTTTCACAAGATTATGGCTTCATCATTGCGCAGAAGAAATCAATCGTTTTAATCATGTATTTCACAACGCTGTGCACATCCGCGAGGCCGTTATCCGCCATAAAATACTCTTTGGTCAAGGCGATGGAAATATAGTTATACTGCTCGGCAATAAGCCTCGCATCCACTTTTTTAACCATGTTTCTGTCCATCATTTTTCGTATCAGGCGTTCATAATAATCTGCGGCTTCGTTGACCACATGCCCATAGTACATCGACGCGGCCTTCTGGTCCTTGTACTTTTCATTGTTGATGATCATGGCCGTGTTTTTGAGCAGCGCGCTCACATGGCTGCCAAAATAAAAAAGTATGTTTTTAAAAATCTCCTCCGGCTGCATGATCTCAAGCATCGCGTCGATATCCCGGTCGCTGGGACGGCATTCGGGCGCCCCGTGCACGAAGATATCGAACAGCGCATCGCGTATCGCGGCTTTGCCCGAAAAGTGGTTGTAGAGCGAGCTTTCCTTGATGCCCACGGCTTTCGCGATTTCGCTCATCGGCACGGCATCAAAGCCCTTGTGCGCGAAAAGCTCCGCTGCCGCTTCGAGTATTTTTTGGGTGGTCTCAATGCCCCGTTTTCGCTTTGCTTTTGCTGCAATTTCCATGATGTCACTCCTTTATAGCAGAATTATACATCTATACCTACGTTTTGTAAATATTTATACTAATGTTTATTAGTTTATTTCTCTGTTAATTGGTCTCTTTCTCTCATCTGATGAGACGTGCCGCAGCTTCAACTCCGTGAAATATCGAACATATTTTCGATTAATTTCCTGTTGTTTTTTTTGAAGCAGATGCATATAATAAATACGAACATATGTTCGAGGTTAAGGAAATGAAACAGCGTGTCATTTTGCATTCGGATATGAACAATTTCTACGCGAGCGTGGAGTGCGTGCACCGGCCCGAGATAAGAGGCAACCCGGTGGTGGTCGGCGGCGATGAGGAGCTGCGCCACGGTATTGTGCTCGCCAAAAATTATATCGCCAAGGCGGCGGGCGTGCGCACGGGCGAGGCGCTCTGGCAGGCGCGTGAAAAATGCCCCGGGCTTGTGGTGCTGCCGCCGAATTACCCGCTGTACCTGCGCTATGCGAAGCTCGCGCGCCGCATCTATGCGGACTACACCTCGCAGATTGAGCCGTTCGGGCTCGACGAGGCGTGGCTCGATGTGAGCGGCGAAGACGGCGTTCGCATCGCGAACGAGATCAGAGAGCGCGTTAAGCGCGAGCTTGGGGTCACGGCCTCGGTGGGCGTCAGCTACAACAAGATATTCGCCAAGCTCGGCTCGGATATCAAAAAACCGGATGCGACCACGCTGATCAGCCGCGATAATTTCAAAACCGTCGCGTGGCCGCTGCCCGTGGATGATCTGCTCTACGTGGGCCGCGCCACCAAGGCCAAGCTCGTGCGCCTCGGCATCACCACCATCGGCGAGCTCGCCGCCACGCCGCTCTCGCTGCTGCACGGCCTTTTCGGCAAGGTGGGCGATGTGCTGCATTCGTTTGCGAACGGCTTTGACGAGTCGCCCGTGATGCAGGCGGACGAGGAATCGCTTATCAAATCCGTCGGCAACAGCACCACGACCCCGCGCGATTTAACCTGCAACGAGGATATTAAGGTGACGCTGTTTGTGCTCTGCGAAAGCGTCTGCGCGCGCATGCGCGAGCACGGCTTTGTGTGCCGCACCGTGGCCATTTCCTTACGCGATAACGAACTTTTCCGTTTTGAGCGTCAATGCAAGCTTTCTCGCCCGTCCCACATATCGGGCGAAATCGCGGACGCGGCGATGCGCCTTTTCGCCGAGAATTACAGCTGGCCGCGCCCCATCCGCAGTATCGGCGTGCGCTGCACCGATCTGGAACCCGCGAGCCAACCGCTTCAGCTTTCGGTGTTTACCGACGAGCGCCGGCGCGAGAAATTCGAAGCGCTCGATGTGGCCGTGGACGAAATCCGTCACCGTTTCGGGCACTTTGCGCTGCAGCGCGCGTGCATGCTGGCCGATAAGCCGCTTGGCGGCATCAACCCCAAGGGCGATCATATCATTCACCCCGTGGGCTTTTTTAAGGATGGCATGGTGAAATGATAGAAAGACATTACGAAAACCCAAACAAGGTGTATGTGAAGGTGGAGGCGCTTTTCTTCCCGGACGGACGGCTGGAGCCGGTCGCGTTCTGGTGGGAAAATTCGCGGCGGTACAGCATTGACCGCGTGCTCGAGGTGTGCCGCGCGGCGAGCCTCAAGGCGGGCGGCATCGGCATACGGTACACGTGCGTGGTGCGCGGGCATGAAACGTATCTGTTCTTCGAGGAAGACCGCTGGTTCATGGAGCGAAGAACCGGATAGAAAGATTTAGTTGTTTTTATTAAGTAACCCAAAGCAGCTAGCATGTAATTTAAACAGTATCAGTCCAAAGTCATTATAGTTTTTAAACAATCATTGGGCATGGCGACGAGCCTATATTCTTTGGAGCCCATGAGGTAAAAAACCAAAACGGAGTGCATCCATTTTGGTTTGATTATCAGAATATAGGATCATCGATTCAGCTACATACCGCCGCTGAAAACGGATGTGAAGCCCCGCATTGTATGAACGTGCCCTTGAGCGTACTCGGTATCTGCATTGTATTCATGGTAATGCCCATTTCTGGCTGCTATCGGACGGGCAGCCGAAATTCTGTATGCATGCAGATGACGGTCGTTAAAAGACGTATCTCCCATTAACAGATGCGTATGCCCCGGAAAGTCAGGGCTGGGGCTTGTTTCTCCTCTGTAACGGTGTATATGGCCGTCATCAAACGAAGTCTCTCCCATATAATGATGAGTATGCAATGTTTGAGTCAATTTATATCACCTCTTTAAGTATATTACGCTTTGTATGTATAAGCTGTGACAGTTATACCCGCTAATCAGATTGCAGAATGGCAGACCCCATGATGGGCGCAGATTGCGTCCGTTTCGTCTCGGGCAGTGCCGGTTGCGGACAGATGGATTTTGCGCAGACAGCCTGTTATAATGAACAAAAACGGAACGGAGACGCGTACATGCAGGCAAAAAATGTGCTGGTCACAGGCGCGGCCGGGGGAATGGGCAGCGCCGCGTGCGATCTTCTGACGGATGAAGGGTACCGCGTATGGGGGATCGATCGCGCCGAGCCGCAGCGGGCGCACGCGTGGCGCTTTATCCGCGCGGATCTCACGGATGCTGTGTCGGTGGCATCCGCAAGCGAAGCGGTCTCTGCGGAGGCGGGCGGATTGTATGCCATCGTTCATATGGCCGGCGTGTACGATTTAAACTCACTGGTTGAAATGCCGGAGGCGGACTGGTCACGTATCTTCGGCGTCAATCTGTTCGGCCCGTACCGGGTGAACCGCGCGTTTGCGCCGCTGCTCGGGCAGGGCAGCCGAATTCTTCTGATCAGCAGCGAGCTTGCACCGCTGGATCCGCTGCCGTTCACGGGGATCTACGGTATTACCAAGGCGGCGCTCGAGAAGTATGCCTTTTCGCTGCGCATGGAGCTGCAGCTGCTGGGCATCGGCGTTTCAATCATCCGTCCGGGCGCGGTCGATACGCAGATTCTCGATATTTCCACGCAAAGGCTGGATGCATTCCGCGAAAACACGCAGCTGTATGCGTGCAACGCGGAAAGATTCCGCAAGATCGTGGATCGCGTTGAGGCACGCAAAGTGCCGCCGGAGACAATCGCCCGCGCTGTGAGAAAAGCGCTTGAGGCGCGGCACCCGAAATATGTGTACAACGTCAACCGCAATCCGCTGCTTTTGCTGCTGAACGCGTTGCCCGCGCGCCTTCAGACGGCAATCATCCGCACGGTGCTCAAGCCGTAGCTGCTCTATATCTACAAAAAACATCTTAATCAATTCAAAGGAACGAAAGAGGGCATAAATATGTGCGGACGCTACCTCGCCATTATGGAGGGCGAAATCGCCGAATACCGCGAAATTATCAACGAAGTCAACGAGCGCTATAAGGACAAGCCGGAACTCGAAGCCATGGCAAAAGCCGAGGTGTTCCCGACGAACGTCTGCCCCGTGCTCGTGCCCGAGCCGGGCAAGGCCGCGCCTCTGCTCATGAAGTGGGGCTTTCCCAAATGGGACGGCAAGGGCGTGATCATCAATGCGCGCAGCGAAACCGCGCTCGACAAAAAAATGTTCCGAGTGCCGCTCATGAAGCGCCGCTGCGTCGTCCCTTCCGCGGGTTTTTACGAGTGGCGGCAGGAGGCGGGCAAAAAACAAAAATACCTGTTCCGCCTGCCCGAAACACAGGCGCTCTATATGGCGGGCATTTTTGATACGTTCGGCACCGATACCGCCTATACCATCATCACCACGCAAGCCAATGAGACGATGGCCCCGTATCACGACCGCATGCCGCTGATATTGCCGCCCGAGCGCATTGACAGCTGGCTTTACGACCTGCCGTTCGCGCTCGATTTTCTGCACGCCCCGTGCGACGCGCAGCTGACTGCAACAAGCGTTTAACAAAGCCTTTTCGCCTCTTGTGATAGAAAATATGTTTTGATGGTATAATCATAAACAAAAGCTAGTATAAGGGGCCTTCACAATTGGTAAACATGCTCGGCAACATCAATATCATCACCGCTGTCATCGCAGCGATTTTTGCGGTTCCGATACTTATCGGCATCATCCGGCCGCTGACCGGTGAGCGCATTCACAGGTCCTTCGCGTCGCTGCTCAGCAATCTGATACTGCTCGCGTCCGTTCTGCTCTCCATCTATCTGACGCGGATTATCCTTTCGGATCCAAACAATATCGTTGCGGCAACGCTTTACCGTCTCTTTCCTGCGCTTGAAGGGTCTGCCGCGAACACACAGATATGGGCATCCGTGATATTGACCCTACTGCTTGGGCTGCTCATCGACGGGGCGCTCACGCTGCTCACATGGCCGGTTCGCCGGTATGTGGTGCCGCCGCTCTCAAACAGCGTCTCCTCGGCGGTAAAGTCGATGGGCGGCTTCGCGCGGCGCACGGTCGGCGGGCTCTGGCAGCTGCCCACTTCGGTATGGCTTGTGCTCGTCTTTTCTATACTGCTGAACTTTTATACGGGCCTTTTTAACAACCCCGCAATCACCGCATATGCGAACACCTCCGCACCTTATCAGCTTGTTCAGCAAAGCGTGATTCAGCCGCTGCTCAACAGCAGCGTTGTGAAAAACGTTCAGGTCATTTTTAACGATTCGTTCCGGTTCGCGGAAAACCAGATCTCGGGAGAACCGGGCGCGCCGCTCATCAAATATTTTAACGGTGTCACGCTCGATGAGGCGACCCAATCGAGCGCCGAGATCGACGCACAGGCCAAAAGCATTGTCGGCGCGGAAACCGATGAACGGCAAAAGGCGTATCTGATCTATCTGTGGATATGCGAGAACATCGATTACGACAACGGCAAAGCCGAGCAGCTTGGAAAAAGCACGGCGGGCATCTCCTCAGGTGCCATTGTGGCGTATACCGCGCGGTCCGGCGTGTGCTTTGATTATGCGTGCCTGTATATTGCGATGTGCAAGGCTGTGGACGTGAAAGTGAGGTTCTTAACCGGCCTTGGATTCACAGGCGCGGCCTGGGGCGACCACGCGTGGAATCAGGTTTACGCGGATGATAGCTGGATCAATGTGGACACGACGTTTGGCAGCTCGGGCATTAATTATTTTGACAGGCCGCGTTTTGACCTTGACCATAAGAATGCCGTGGTACAGGAGGAATGGGCGTAGTTCCGTGTCGGGCCGGGACATGCGCTTTGGCAAAACGATCATTTGCCTCATCTTTTTATCATCCGAGCAAGGCGCGCGAACAGCCGTGCATCTGGCTGCGGATGACAGCGCGAAAGAGATCTCCGCCCTGTTATTCGGCTGCTAAAGCTGTTTTAATCACATCAGCAAAGCTGATTGGCAGCACATACACACGCAAAAGTGCATACCAAAAAGCTCCCTGCCAATCGGCAAGAAGCTTTTGCTCGTCATGATTTTGTTTGTCGTTTTTGTCAGTTGAAGTCAATTTTCATTTCATTGTCTTCTGTTTCATAATTGACGCGCCAGTATTTGGCCCAGCCGCTTTTCGGCGTCGGCACAGCGCAAATGCCGCAGAGCGTTTGAATATCCGTTTTGGCCTGAATATTTGCGGCCTTCAACGCATCGGTCGAATCGATGCTATCGAGGCTGTTCACCAAATCCACCGTCCTGTTGTACAGCGCCCAAATGTCGTCGCCGAATTTTCTGTACTCGCCTTCCAGCCCGACCGTCGTCACTGTATTGCCTTTGTTGATTGTCGCAAACGCGAGCATCGGCGATACGGTTTCGTCCGAACTCGACGTCGACGAAGCAGTCGAAGACCCTGTCACAGTCGGCGACGGCGACTCTGTCATAGTCGGCGATGGCGACTCCGTCATAGTCGGAGACGGCGACTCAGGCGGTGCGGGGGGGACCTCCGGCGTGGGTGTGGGTACCGGCGGCAGCAGCGCATCGGCATCGAGCACCGCTTTTACCTGAGCAAGCAGCGGTTTCGCCTTTTTCTGTATGTCTTTGGCCTGCATATTTTCCCACAGCGCGTTGGCCGCTTTCGCGGTGAATTTCGGGTACTGCTTGGCATCAATGCCGTAAATCTTCTTGATCAGCTCCACGCGCGCTTTCTGATCCGTCAGCACGAAATTCCAGTTGAATATATTCTGATAGTGTCCGCCCATCGAATACATCTGAATGTTTTCGCTGGGTACCTGATAAGCAAACGCCGCGAGCGCTGCCGTCTGCCCGAACGACGTGTTGGTTTTATAATTCCCGTCGAACGCCGCCAGCAAATCAGGAATGCTCGCAAGCAGATTCTGCTGCTTGATCTTGTCATATATCGCGACCAGCATCTTCTTCTGACGGTTGATGCGGTTTAAATCGCCCTCTTCACCCTTAGCCAAATTCTTTCTTACACGCAGGTAGTCAAGCACCCCTTGGCCGTTCATGTGCTGCATGCCCTTTTTATACGAGCGCCCCTGAATTGTGAAATCAAGGTCCACGTTGAAATCCACGCCGTCTATCGCGTCCACAAGGCCCTTCACCGCGTTCATATCCACCGCGTAATAATAGTCAATCGGAATGTCGCCGCCCAGCATCCACTCAGCCGATTCGCAGACCTTTTGAAATCCGGTATCGGTCGGCCAGCCGCCGCCGCAGTCGATGGACGCGTTGAGCTTATAGATGCCGTCTACGCCGGGGATGTTCGCATAGGTGTCGCGCGGCAGTGAAATCATGCTGACCTCGAGTGTTTCGGTGTTGATCGACAGCACGATCATCACGTCTGAATGGAAAGCTTTTTTGCCGCCCCATGTATCGCGTTCCACGGAATGATCCACGCCGATCAGCATGATGTTGACGATATGATCAAGAAAGCCCATATCCGCCTTTTTCACAAGCTCATCGTAAGGGTTCACCGTGGGCGTCGCCGGGTTTTCGGGGTCCGCCGCTGTTGATTCGGAAGACGCAGGCGGCGGTGTCACCTGTTGCAGCGCCGTCTGAAACTGGCTCATCGGGTTGCTCCAGATGGTGTAGGCATAAATGCCCCCGCTGATAATGGCAACCGCAAGCACAGCCACAATCGAAAGAATCACTTTCTTTTTGGTGCTCCAGGGCTTTTTCTCTTTTTTCTTTTTGCCGCCGGCTGCCCCGTTATCCATCTGATCCGCCTCAATCATGCCCGCATGGCCGCTCCCGTTCTCTGTGTCCGCGTCAAACGCGTCATCGTCAAAAGCCGTGGACTGTCCCTTTTTTTTGCCCAGAAGCTTTTTGCGCTTTTTATTCAACTCTTCCTGTCGGTCATCCCTGCTCTGCTCGCTGACGGAATCGCTTCCTTTGTTCTTGTCCTTGCTCATTTGGTCACTCCTAATATATCCACGCCCTCAAAGAAGCGTTCAAAATCAAACCATCGACAAAAAAGGGCACACCTAGACATTTTACTGCTACTACAAATGTCATTATATCCTTAAAATACACAGCTATCAACCCTATACAAAATATTTTACAAATCCGTCCATAATTTGATTATTGCCGTGTTTTAGGTATCTTAATTATAACGAATACGGGGGCGATAATGTTCCCGAAATTCTTTCAAAATCATTATATTTCCTTATGATATCGGCCGTTTATGCTTGTTTATCAACAAACACGAACCACGGATTGATCATTTAAGCGTTTTCGACAGCCTGACCGTAATACGGGCGTTTTCTATTAGTCCGGTTGTTTACATATGCATTATGTTATATAATTTTGTCAGAAGCCGCTCAGTCATAAATAATGGCGTCACTTAACCCATACACATAGATATGAAGACTTTTACGGAGGCGCTTATGAAATGTAATACCTGCGGACAACAGAATGCTGACAGCTATGAGTTCTGCACAAGATGCGGCCAACGCCTGACCCCCGGTGCCGCCCCCGGCGTTTTTCCTGTGCCGCCAAAACGCAAACGTGCCCTTGCGGTTGTCATCGCGGCCTGCGCGGTGGTCCTGGCTGTCTTCATACTGGTCTTAACGCTGTCTGCCGATCCCGTCGCGGGCCGGTGGTACAGCCAAAGCGGCACCGAGCTGATCATGCTGCAAAACGGCAAGGGCATGACGGTTTCGGGCAGCTCGGACAACGTGAAACGCGTGCACTTTATGTACGCCATTGAGTACCGCGAGGCGGGCTATATTGAAGGCGAGATTTATGAAAAGGACACCGGCGTCAGCACGTGGTTCTATCTTTACGACGGCGCGCTCGAGCTCGGTGACCAATACTTTTACCGCCAGAAGCCGGCTATGCCGTTGAAGTGACCGCTGCCATCCTGTCGATAGCCAGTTTATCGGTCTCCGTTTATTGACGATGAGTGTTATAGAATGAGTGAAGCGACAGTATATTCAATCTGTTTGGAATGATGTGCGAAGTAAACGGTGAGCGCATGCTCGATCTCGCAGAGCAAACAGGCGATTTCTTACCATCAGACTATATGAAAGATGACGAATCATCTCAGCCCGTGAAGCTGACATCGTCCCCATCGAGGTTGGCTTGGCTGTAATACACCTGCTCGAACGTGGTGTACATGATTTTAAAATAGAGCGTTCCGGTCACATTGCTGCCGTAACGCTTTTTGAGTTCTTTGAGCATCTCCGCGGGTTCGGCCTCCAGCTTGCGCTCGGGAATGCCGGTAAAATCGAACGTCACAAACTCCGCGGATGCTTGCGTGCTCGCCGCTTTTGAGGCCAGTGTTTTGAGTTCGCCGCCGGAGAACCCCAGCAGACGGCGCAGCACACTGTCCTGCCGCAGCAGCTCGAGCGCCGCTTCCTTTTTGCCGAGCCTCAGCGTCCCGCCCGTCAGATAATAGATCAATACCTTATCCGTGTTCATATTGCCACCTATTCGAATGTCACGCTGGTCCCATACGGGGCGGGCTGTTTGCCGCCCTTGGTGAGCACCCAAAGCACCCTCTGGCTCACCCGCTCCGGCGCACTGCCTTCGCCGTCCGTGAATATCACAACGAGCGATACCTTAAGGCTGTCCGCCAGCGCAAAAACAGGCTTAAAATCGGTGCCGCCGCTTTTTTCGCGCGCTTTCACATGCCGGTATTCCTCGGCAGGCAGCGGTTTGGTGCACGCGGTGTCAAACTCGGTCACGAGTATCTGCGCGTTGGTGATGCGGTTCACCGCCATCAGCTCGTTAAAAAAGGTTTGCAGCTGTTCGTTGGATATCGATCCGCTTTCATCCAGCGCAATCAGCACCTTGAGCCCCACGCTGCGTTTGCTGCCCGGATAGCTGTCGTACCGGCGCGATTCGCGTTTGTAGGTCGCGCGCGTCTGCATGCGCCCGCGGCCCGTCAGAAACCGCTTGAACATGGTTTTCCAGTCGATCCGCGCCTGCGCGTAAACCATATCGAGCTCACCCGAAATGCCCTGTGGTACCTCGCCGCCCGGCCGCGCTTCGTCAATGAGCTCGCGCAGCTTGCTTTTGAGCGCCTGCTCGTTGACCTGCGACACATCTTCCTTGGCCTGTATATCGGCTTCAAGCAAACTGCCGCTGCTGAGCCTTAACGACACGGTGCTTTCGCGCTGCACGAGGCTGAACCTGTCATCGAGCAGACTGATCAGCTCCGCGTAATAGCGCTCGGCGCTGGCGCCGCGCTGGAGCTGTTGACGGATTTCCTTTTCTATTTTTTCTGTGGTCACCGCGTCGGGCGGCCGCATCTCGGGCGGCAATTGATCGTTCACCGCCATATCGCAGCAAACCGCCCAAAGCAGCGGGTCGCGTTCGCCGCGCCGCAAAGCATGCAGCAGCAGCAGGTGCAGCAGCTCGTGCAGCAACGCGCCGACCGCCTGCGCGTCGTCTAAGCTGCCAAACCAATCCGCGTTGTATGTGAGCACGGGAGAAGGAAACAGTGTCATCTTCAGCTTCGCCGCCGATTTGCTTTCCTGCACAGATATGCCGGCCGCCAGAGACCCGTAAAAGGGCTGGCTCAGCAGCAGTTTAATCACCGCGTCCTGCATGCGCATAAGGCTTCTCCTCCCTGAAATGGTGTTTATGAAAGCAGCTCCAATATCTGTTCGGAGAGCGTGCCAAATACCGTCGTGCGCTGGGCCGTGTCCAAAAACAGCTCCGGCTTCTCGGCGGCCAATGTTTTGAAAAACAACAGCGCAAATTCCTCGGGCAAAGCGCTCAGCATTTTATCGATGTTTTCGCTCTGTGCGTCGCTGCCATCCAGAAGCGAAACTGTTTTTTTAAGCACGAGGCTGATAAGATCGAGCCTGCCGCCCGCCGCAAGCTTTTCCATCTGCGCTCGCACCGTTTCATAATCAAGCAGCAACTGCTCTGCGGACGGAATCGTGTAGGCGCGGTTTTTGAGATAGCCAAAGAACGACGCGGCCGTCTCGGGCCCGAGTATGCCCGCAATCAGCTCCTGCATGAGCTTTTCGGGCAGCGCGCAATTATTTAATAGCTGCTGAACGCGCGTCCAGCCGCGCGGCGTCGGGGATTTCGCGGTGGCGGTGCTGTCGGCAGCCTTCTTCACGCGCAGCAGCATATCGGGGCAGGCGCTAAGATACCCGAGCACATCGTCGCACGGGCCGTTTTGCAGCGAATAGGCGATATAGTCCTCAAGGTTCGCCGTGATTTCCACCGTCACAAAGCGGTCGATCATCGCGTCGTCGAGCGAATTCACCGCATAATTGAGCGTATCGGGGTTCATCGTGACGCCGATTTTCCAGCCCGGCGCAAGGCTGTGACCGTTGATTTTGCGTTCGAGCAGCAGCGGATAAAGCACCGAGACGGTATCGGTGGGCACGCGGTTGATCTCCTCGAGCACAAGCAGCCCTCTTTCGGGGAAAAACCCTTCGGCCACCGCGTTGCAGGTGGGCAGAAACTGAGGCGCGAGATAGCGCGTGATGCCTTTTTCGCGGTCTTTATCCGGCAGGCCCATAAAATCCGGGCCTTCCATCGCCGCGGCGTACAGCCCCATGTAGCCTATGCCGAGCTCTGCCGCGCACTGCTGAAACGCGGAGGTTTTGCCGACGCCGCGCTCGCTGACGAGCGCGGTCACGCTGTCGGTGTTTTGATAAAGCTGCTTGATGCAGGCTTTGGCTTCGCTGATCCTCATACGGTTTTACCCTTTCCTGTTTTGTTACCAAAATTGTACCATATATATGAATATATCAACAGAGAGCAAATGCCAAGAGCATCCCAGTCATCTTGAAATAAAAACGATAAGATAAAAAAGCCAGCTCAGCGCTGACTTTTTAATGGTTCGATTATGCATTCGCCTTGAAAGGATAAGACAATGCTCTCAATTGTCACTATTCGGCTTTTGGTTTCTCTTTGCCTATTTTCTCTTTGAGCTCGTCCACGGTGATTTTGAACGATTCCTCACCAAATTCAATTGTATCGTTTTCTGATGGCAACGGATTCGCATACGTTTTTCCGTCCGGCATTAATAGCAGCTTACCGTCATAGTCTCCCCAGATGCCGTATGCCGGTCCTTCAATGCTCTTGATAAAGCCGGTAGAATCGCCAAGAAATAATAAAACCTGCTCACCTTCTTTAAGGGGAAAATGGCCATCTAACCCATATACATATTTTTTATCATCCGGCGAGGGTTCCCCCGTATAAAATGCCTTCTCGACTTTGGGTACGTTTTTATGATACTCGCCATACGTTGATCTTCCGCCTACTTCAATAACAATGATGGTATCACCCGAAGCTAAATTTTCACCCCTGTAGACAGTATCGATTTTTATTTCAGATACCGTATAAAGAAATCCGTCCTGATAATCGGGTTCTGACGACAGGCAGACACCAGTGATAACAAAATCAGAGATTTCATTGAACTCTTCGATGGTGTCTAAGGTTACGGCTCTATCCCCAAGGCTCCACCCATACGCAACATCATCTTCTTCAGCAGTTGAATCAGTCGCCGATGGTGCCGGTGTGATTGATTCCGCAACGGATGCTGTCGGTTTAGTTTCCGATTGAACGGCTTCTTCAACGGTTTGGGCCGTCTCCGTATTGATGGCATCAGCCGATACAACAGGCTGAATCTCTTGTTGAGAAGAACAGCCCGTGATAAGCATTAAAACGGCAATTGTGATAAATATGATAAACCAATTCTTCATTAATACCGACTCCTTATATATCCACCCTAATATTAACATATTTATAATACATATTATCATATCTATTATTTTCTGTAAAACTAAAGTGCTGCACGTATAGAATTAATCTCACGAAAAGGGTTTTATACGACAGCGAAGTGAAAAGAGTCAAGCCACAAAGCTTGTCTCTTGATGATCAACCAAAAACACTTTAAGCCGTCCGTTTATTTGGCTGCCGGTTTCTCTTTGCCGATTTTCTCTTTGAGCTCATCCACGGTGATTTTGAGCGTTCCCTCACCGAATATCAATTGGTCGTTTTTCGAGGGCAATGGCCTTGCATAGGTCGCGCCATCCGGCTGCAAGAACAGCTTGCCGTCATAAGCTCCTCTAATTCCAAACATGGGGGTATCTATTCCATTAATAAATCCAGATGCATCGACCAAAAAAAGTAAGGCTTGCTCTCCTTCCTTAAGCGGAAAGTATCCGTCTATTCCTTCAACCAACTGATAATCGGACGGCATGGGATCTCCTGTCTCAAACGCCTTCTTTTCACCGGGACAGTTCTTATTGTATTCACCGTAAGTTGTTCGTCCGCCCATTTCGATGATCAGAATTGTATCGCCTTCCGTCAGTTTATCACCTCTGAATATGCTGTCGATTTTAAACTCAGATAAAGTATAGACTATATTATTCTGAAAGACAGGCTTAGAAGAAATACAAGCACCTGTTACGACAAAATCAGCGTCTTTGTTGAGCTCATCTAATGAATCGTAAACGAGTTTATCTGTCGAATTTGAAATATATCTTATTTCATTCTCATCATAAATTGGTTCAACAGCCGACGGTACAGGTGTGCTTGATTCCGTAGCGGATACTGTTGGTTCACTCTCCGGTTTGGCAGTATCTTCAACGATTTGGGTCGTTTCCGTATTGACAGCATCGGTGGATACAGCAGGCTGAATCTCTTGTTGTATCGAACAGCCCGTGATAAGCAGCATAGCAGCGATAATCATACTTGCAATGATCCGGTTTCTCATCAATATCTCCTCGTCTTGCATCCATAAATAAGGATGTATGATATAAATACTATCATATTTATATAATATTGTAAATTCAGTCCGGCAATTATTGTATGTGCCGGATTTGGATCGCCGGCCATAAATAAAAGAGACAAGCCTCAAATAATCTACTTGTCTCATAGTGTCTGAACGTCTTTAACAGATTCTTTTCAAATTCGTCTGTCACGACCCGCCGACCGAGCCGTCCCACGTATCCACCACGGTCTGCCTCATTTCCTCCTCGTCGAACCACTTCGTCGTGATCGCCTTGGTTTCGGTAAAGAACCGCACACCGTCCTTGCCGAGCACGTGCAGATCCCCAAAGAACGACTGTTTGTGCCCTGTAAACGGGAATATCCCCACGGGCACCGGAATGCCCACATTGATGCCGACCATGCCGCCGTGCGTGCGCCGCGCGAACTCGCGCGCGTGGTAACCGCTGCTTGTGAATATCACCGAGCCGTTCGCAAACCGATTCTGATTCATCAGCGCCAGCCCTTCTTCAAAATCTCTCACACGCTTGATGCACAGCACCGGCCCAAACACCTCTTCGTTACCGATGCTCATTTCGCTCGTCACATGATCGAAAATCGTCGGCCCTAAGTAAAAGCCGTTCTCATAGCCGTTTACCGTCGCATTCCGCCCGTCGAGTATCAGCTTTGCGCCCTGCTCAATGCCTTTTTCAATCCAGCCCAGCACGAATTGGCGATGCTGCCCACTCACGAGCGGCCCAAGCTGGCTCGCCCTGTCGTAAGCCGGGCCGATTTTGAGCTCACGCGCGAACTTCACGAGCAGGCTTGCGAGCTCATCCGCAATGCTTTCCTGCGCCGCAATCACGGGCAGCGCCATGCAGCGCTCCCCCGCGCACCCGAACGACGAATTGATGATGCCTCGCGCCGTGCGTTCAAGCGCCGCGTCCTCGAGCACAAGCGCGTGGTTCTTCGCTTCGCAGAGCGCCTGCACGCGTTTACCGTGCGCCGCCGCTTTCGCATAAATATGCAGCCCGACCGAGGTCGACCCGACAAAGCTCACACCCTTCACATCCGGGTGCTCAAGCAACACTTCGGCTTCATTCCGGCTGCAGGTGACGATATTGAGCACACCGTCCGGCAACCCTGCCTGCTGCCACAATTCGGCGCAGCGCATCGCCGTCATCGGCGTCATCGACGCGGCTTTGATCACCATCGTGTTGCCCGTGGCGATGCAGAGCGGCGCCATCCACCCCATTGGGATCATGCCCGGAAAATTGAACGGAATAATACCCGCAAACACGCCGACCGGCTCGCGGACGAGCACCGTGTCGTAGCCCGTTGAGGTGTCCATCAGCGATTCGCCCATCATGAGGCTTGGGACGCCGCACGCGAATTCGACGGGCTCATTAACTTTGAGGATATCTCCCTCGGCCTCGCTCCACACCTTGCCGTGCTCGCGCGCCACGAGCAGCGTCAGTTCCTCCATGTGCGCTTCGAGCAGCTCGCGGAATTTATACAGCACCTGCACACGCTTCATCACAGGCGTGGCGGACCACGCGGGGAACGCGTTTTGTGCCGCCGCAATTGCGCTTTCCACCTCGGCCTTCGTGCAGCAAGGCGTGCGCGCAATCACCTCGCCGCGGCTCGGGTCGTAAATGTCCATGTATTTGTCCGTTTTGGATTCCAGCCACTTTCCGTCAATAAAAACTTTCAGCTTTTGAACATCACCCATGTTTTCAGCTCCTTCAAAATCATTGGATATCGTCTCGTAAAAACCGCTTTTGATCCTCGGGCGTATCGAGCCCCAGCGTGCCGCCCGGGTTCATGATGTTGTCCGGGTCGAAGTGGCGTTTGAGCGTTTTGAATATCTCAAACTCTCTGCGCCCGATCGAGCCTTCGAGCCACGGTCCGAACATCTTGCCGATGCCGTGGTGGTGGCTCATCGCCGCGCCGGATTTTTGTATCGCGTCGAGTATCCCCGCGTGATACGCACGGAACTCCTCCGGGTCCGTCATCTTCACGATGAATATGAAATAGAGATTGGCCCCTTGCGGATACACATGCGACATGTGCGTCATGCAGATCGTATTCGGGCGCGATTTGCAGAACGCGCGCACCTCGGCGTGCACTTTGCTCATGTTGCTCCAGTTCACGCTGCATTCCATCGTATCGGTGATCACACCGAAATCGTGCAGCGTATCGCGCAGATACGGGTCGTTAAAGCGGCCCTTTTCCCACGCCTTCGTCACATAGCCCGTGAGGCTGATCGCGCCGAACTTCTTGCAGACGCGGCGCACATTTTTGGCGCAATTGCGTGAAAAGCTTTTTTCTCCGTTTGTGAACCCGAGATACAGGCACATGTCGCCTTCCTTGAAGCCCTTGAGACGAAACAGGTATTTGAGCGGGCTGTCGGTCACGCCGTACATGCGCAGCATAATCTGCGTCTCCTCGGGGGCGGAGAGCCTGAATACCGACGGATACCCCGCTTCCGACTGCATAATCTCGCGCGCCGCGGCCTGCGCCGTTTCCCAGTCGGCAAACATATACGAAAAGCGTTTGATGGTTTCTGGCATGTGGCGGAACACCCTTAGTGACACGTGCGTCAGCACGCCGAAGGTACCTTCGCTGCCCATCATGATATGGCCGATATCAGGCCCGGTCGCTTTGCGCGGGTAGCTGTCCGTCTTGATCGTGCCGATTGGCGTCGCGTATTCCTGGCCGATCACGATATCGGAAATCACGCCGTAATACGTGGAGTTCTGGCCCGCGCCGCGCGTGACCACCCAGCCGCCCACCGAGGAATACTCAAAGCTCTGCGGGAAGTGACCGCACGTAAACGCGCGCTTTGCGCCAAACAGCGTCACCGCGTCGTTGAGCGTTTGCTCGAGCTTCGGGCCGCTCATGCCTGCCTCCACCGTGATGATCTGGTCCGTCTCGCTGAAGCCGACCACCTTGTTAAAGCGCAGCCGCATGTCAAGCGATACGCCGCCCTTCACACATTCCACGCCGCGCGTGACAGACGAGCCGCCGCCATAAACAGTCAAAGGGATTTTCTCGGCGGCGCAGTACGCCACGATCTTTTCAATCTGCTCTTTGCTGTCCGGATACAGCACGGCGTCGGGCAGGCAGTCAATCCGCTTTTCACGCAGCCGCATGATGTCGTACATGGTTTTGCCGTACGCCACCGACAGCCGCGCGTAGTCGTCCGTCCTCACAAATTCGACGCCGACTATATCACGAAATGCGGCAAGCTGCGCGTCCGTCAGCTTGCACGGAATATCGCATTTCACTGCATCAAACCCGAGGTCGGCCTTGTAGTCGCCAAAATACGCGTCATCAAGCTCAAACTTCTCCTTGAGTATCTTAAACAGCGATTCCTTCGGCGCTTTGATCTGCTGCGGCTCGCCCCATTTGAACACAGACCGGTATGAGTTTTTCGGAAACTCTCCCTTCACCCATTTGGGTTCAAACCCTTTGTAAGGATGTGACACGGCTCTGCTCCTTTCTCATATCTCGTTTTTCTTGTACAGCGGCAGCAGCCTGCCGAAAATCTTGCAGAATACGTCGTTGTAAATCGCCTCGTACTTTTTGTGCTCCTGCATATCGGGCAAAAACTCGTCCTTGATATGCACCATGGCTCCGGCGGCTGCCTCAATGCCCGGGAAAACGCCCATCGCCGCAAACGCGACGATCGCGCTGCCGAGCGCCGTGGCTTCATACGTTTGAATCCGGTACACGGGCAGCCCGAACATGCTGGCAGTAATCCGGCAGATCGCGTCGCTCTGAGAGCCGCCGCCCGCAATAAACAGCTTGCTTATTTTCACCTTGCCGCGGCGCTGCATCGTGTACAGCCCGTCCATCAGCGCAAAATTGATGCCCTCGATGATCGCGCGGTAAATATGAATGCGCGTGTGAATATCCGAAAACCCGATGATCGCGCCGCGGGCCCTCGGCATCACCACGCCGGGTGTGAAATACGGCTGAAACACGAGGCCGTTGCACCCGGCGGGTATCTCGGCAAGACGCGCATTGAGCAGTTCCTCGGGCGCTATGCCAAGCTCCGCCGCCTGCTGCACCTCCTTGGCCGCGAACTCGTTTTTGAACCACGAAATCAGCCAATACCCGCGGTACACCTGCACCTCGGGATTGTAGTGGTTTTTGAGCACGGCCGGGTACGCGGGGATGAACGGCAGCGGCTCCATATACCGGCCGATCGTGAATTGTATTGTGGCTGTGGTGCCAAGGCCGATGGCGGCTTTGTCGGGCGTCACGCACGAAAGCCCGAGCGTTTCACAGCCCTTGTCGGACCCCGTCGCAATCAGCGGCAGCCCTTCGGGGATGCCCGTGACCGCCGCCGCCTGCGCGGATATCGGCCCGAGCGTTTCGCCGGGCTCAACCAATTCGGTCAGTTTTTCCTTCTCGATATCGAACACGCAGCGCGTCAGTTCGTTTTTCTGCATCCATCGGCGCGTTTTATTGTTGATCGGTACATGGCCGATCATATTCGCCACCGAATCCACCATTTTACCCGTGAGTTTCATCGTGAGGTATCCCGATATCATCACGAACTTGTGTGTCTGTTTCCATATCTCGGGCTGGTTCTCCATAATCCAGTTGCACGCCGATATCTTGCGCTGCAGCTCCACCGTATCCTTCATCCCGATCAGCGAAAACAGCATCCTGCTGCCAAACGGAACGGGCTTTGAAAGCTTGCACTCGCGCTTGTCGAGCCAGAGTATCGCGTCGCGCAGCGGTTTGCCCTTTTCGTCCACGCAGACGCACGTATCGCGGATGGTGGTCACCGTCACAGCGATGATGTCGTTCCAGACGGAAAGCGCCTGTGCTTTGAGCCGGTTCGTGATAGTGCAGATGGCCTCCCAATACATATCCGGGTTCTGCTCGGCCCAGCCCGGCTGTGCGGAATAGTACGGCTTTTCGTATTTGTGCTGAACCTTATGCCGTATGGTTCCTGTCTGATCGGTCAATATCACCCTGACGCTCTGCGTGCCAAGGTCTATCGTGAGTACGAGCGGATTCATCATATCAATCCCTCCTTCACCGATTTGAGTCCGTCGCTCGTGGCGATCACATCGCAGCCGGTGCCGAGTATATCGGCCACCACCGTTTCTCCGATACCGACCTTCTTCGTTACCACCAGTGACGCGAGCGTGCGGATGAACGCCGGTAACAACTCTTTGGGAATCTCTCCGTTGGTGCGCACCGGCAGCGCTGGTGCCTCGGGGAACGCGGTTCTCACCGTTGTGGTGACGCTGCGCATCGGTGCAGTGAGCTCGGCCCGCGCAAACGCGATGCCACGCGCGCATTTGTGGCCCGAAAACACATAATCTCCGTCTTTGAATTCCGCCGATATCCGGCAGCCGTTGGGGCAGACGATACAGGTGAAGCTCGGCATCTTCAGCCACCTCCGAGTTCAAAGAGAATCTCGCTTTCCGGCAATAAATCGAGGTCCTTAAGCGTCATCTCAACGCGTTCCATCTCGGGCGGCCGCAGCTGCGGATATACCTTTGAGAAAACCTTTCTGCCGCTGAAAGACACCGTGAGCTTCGTTTTGCCCCGTTCCTCGCGTGCCCTAAAATAAACGACCACGGGGTTGGAGAGATCACTGAGTTCGATCTTTTGCGGAACGATATAGAGAAAGTTCTCGTCCGTCTTCAGTGAAGCAAACGCTCTCTCACGCGGCACATGGTGCGCCGCGGCTTGCCCTGCAAGCTCGCCGCTCTCGGAAACGTAATCCACAAGATCGTTCACATGCAGCGCGTTGCCGCAGCAAAAAACGCCGTCCGCCATCGTCATGCCGTGCTGGTCGGCCACCGGGCCCCGTGTACGGCCATCGAGCGCAATGCCGAGGCTTTCCGCGAGCTCATTTTCGGGAATCAGCCCGACGGAGAGGATCAGCGTATCACATTTGATAACCTCTTCAGAACCCGCTATCGGTGTCATGGTTTCATCCACATCCGATATTTCAACCGCACTCAGCCGCTCGTCGCCGATCACACGCGTGACGGTTTTGCTCGTATACAACGGAATCCCAAAGTCCTCCAGACACTGATAAACGTTGCGCATGAGCCCGCTCACGGCGGGCTTTGCCTCATACACGCCGAGCACCTTCGCGCCTTCAATGGTGAGGCGGCGCGCCATAATGAGGCCGATATCACCCGAGCCGAGCACCACACAGCGTTTGCCCGGCAGCTTACCGAGTCTGTTTGTGTAATACTGCGCCGTCCCGGCCGTGAACACGCCCGCACAGTGGCTGCCGTGTATGCCCGCCTGGCGCGATGTGCGTTCGCGGCAGCCGCAGGCGAGCACGATGCTTTTGGCGCCCGTCTGCTGAACGCCGTCCGCACTGACCAGTGTCAGTGTAAAACCGCCGTCTTTTCTCTCTATCTTTTCCACGAACGTGAGCGTCGCGGTATCGGCGGCGGACATCAGCAGCGGCTTGATGAACCGGTGCGCGTACTCGGGGCCGGAGAGCTTCTCGCCGAACCGAACCAGCCCGAAGCCGTCGTGGATGCATTGCTTTAATATGCCGCCGAGCTGTGCCTCGCGCTCAACCAGCAGCACAGCCGCGCCTTCCTTTTCCGCGGCGAGTGCTGCCGCGAGGCCCGCTGGCCCCCCGCCGATCACGATCACGTCGTAAAACTCCCTGATCATGCGTCCTCCTTGTTGCTGCCCAGCAGCAGCTCACTGTGACCCGCGCTTTTTCTGACCTGCTCAACTGATATATTCAGTTCACGCGCAATGATCTGCGCCACCGCCGGGCCGCAAAAGCCGCCCTGACACCGGCCCATGCCCGCGCGCACACGGCGTTTCACGCCGTCCACGCTGTCGCACGGTACGCTGCGGTGCAGCGCATCGCGAATCTCGCCGCGGCTTATCTCTTCACACCGGCACACGATCACACCATAGTCCGGATCTTTTCTGATTAAAACATTTCTTTCGTCCGGCGGCATGGCCGCGGTACGCACAATGCCTTTGCGAACCGGACAAAAAGCTTCGTTGGGCTTCGCATCGAGAAACTTGGCGGCCATCCGTGCGATATCAAAAGCAATCGCGGGTGCGGCGGTCAGCCCCGGAGACTGGATGCCCGCTGCGTGGATGATGTTGTCGGTGAATTTGCCAAAGCCGATGATGAAATCCTCTTCATAGGCGGCGGCACGCACGCCCGTAAAATAGGTGATGATGTCCTTTTCGTTGAGGGCAGGGCATGTGAGCCGCTGCGTCTCAAATATCTTTTTAACGCTGTCCCTGTCGGTATCGAAGGTCTCGCGCTCGCATGTCTCCGCGGCGTTTGGGCCGACAAGCAGGTTGCCATCCACCGTATGCACAATGCCGCCGCCCTTGCTGTGGCCCGATTTGTTCACACTCGCGAGCGACGAGGCAATGGTTTTCACGAGATACCCGGCCTTTTTATCAAGAATGATGTTGGTGCCTTTTCTCGGGTGAATCGAGAAGAAATGATCGTGCGCGAGCTTCGCGATCTCCTCCGAAAACACGCCCGCCGCGTTGACTACAAGCCGCGGGTATACCCGGCCGCGGTTGGTCAGCACACTGCGGATATGTCCTGCGCTCACATCCATGCCAATCACGGCGGTCTCGAGGCACATTTGCGCGCCGTTATCCACGGCGTTTTCCGCGTAGGCCACCGTGAGCCCGTACGGGCAGACGACACCCGCCGTCGGAAAAAGCAGCGCGCACGACAGCGCGTCGCTCAAATGCGGTTCGCTGCGTTTGAGCGATGCGCGGCCCACATATTTAACCGGCACCTTGAGCGCTTTCCAATAAAGCTGCGCGATCGCGGCCACGGGTTTCATCCACGCATGTGCAAAGCAAAGATACTGGCCAGTTTTTTTATAAGGCACGTCGAGGTCGGCGCAGATTTCGCCCATCATGGCGTTGCCGATGTCGTTGTACTTTTTCTTGAGTTCACCCTTTTTGAGGTCGATGCCCGGGTGGATCATGCCGTCGTTGCGGCTCGAGGCGTGCATCGCGACATCATGCTCTTTCTCGGCGAGCATCACATCGATGGCGTATCGCCGGAGCTCGCGCGCGACAGCGCAGCCCACAATGCCGCCGCCGATGATCAGCACATCGGGGCTTACCCCTTCGAGTGTGTTGTCCGACACGAGCGGCAGCTTCATCAGCGGAATCTCGCAGACTGACAGCTTGATCTCGTTTACAAGGCCGATGTATTTTTTCTTGTTGACAGCCTTTAGGCCCGCCTCAACGATCTGCTGCCAGTCGTCCAGCTCGCCGGTTAAGTGCAGGCATCCGCTATTTTCAAAAGCCTGAACCCTGCCGCCATATAACGCATTGAGCCTTTTATTGAGTGCATGAAGATAAGCCATGTTCCCCTCCGAACAAAGCGGTTTGTCAAATGCCTCATCGGTTCATTCTTACCGGATTGCCAAGGCTATCGATAAACCCTGTCAATAAGCGCAACCCTTATTGAATGACCTGCTATAAATTTTGTGAGTTATCATTTGTTGAAGATTCAATTGCAGCGCCCCACAGCGCATCTTTTTTTGCACCGGTGGCGGTCAGCACATCATCGAGCTCCTGAGGGCTTAAGGCATCAAGCGAACCCGATTCCTTAATGGATTCAATCCCCTTGAGCACCGCGTCGAAGCGCCGTTTGTTGATTTTATTAAGAACTGCAAAGATGAAACAGATGGTTAATAACACAAGCGGAATCAGCACAAATGTCCATTTGATACCCGAAACCACGTTGCTCTGCGCGTAAACAGCCGGGTCAAAATCGGTCACGCTCGCCTTGAGTATCGCATACTGATTCTGATCGAAACCGCACGCACCTAGCCCGAAACCGAGCAGCAGCACAGCCACACCGCTCGCAAATTTCCTCAAAAACGTGGTGAGTCCGCTGTAAATCCCTTCCCGGCGCTGGCCTGTGCGCAGCTCGTCAATATCAAAAATATCGGTCAGCATGGCCCATGTGGAGAGGTTCCCCGCAGCCGACCCGACCGCAATCAACGCGGCAAGCAGACACAGCACGATGACAGGCGTATCGCTGCTGACCCAGATAAACGAAAGCGTCGTCAGAATCCATATAGGTATGCCGATGTAAACCGGAAACACCTTGCCCTTCCGTTTCGCAATGGCCCCCATCAGCACCATGAACAGCACCGAGAACACGAGCAGCGTGCCCACCACCAGCTCATAGCTTTTGTACTGGAGCACGACGATATCGATATAGAATATGAAAAGCGCGAGCACGAGATCGACCGCGACCTGAAAGGACAGGAAAATACCCAAGAAGTTTCGGTAGGCCTTGTTGGAAAAGACGGACAGCCAGCTTTTCACCGTCATTTTTTCCGCCTCGGGCAGTTTGTCTTTCTCCTTTGTGCCCAAGAACGCGAACAGCCAGGCCAGCGCGAAGACGGCACCGAAGATGATGGCCATCACGAGATAACCGCCCTTTTGCTGCGGGCCGTTCTGATTCCCGCCGATCGCTTTGATGATGATGCCCGGCACCACCGCCGCAAAAAGCGACGCGCCGCCCGAGAAGATCATGCGCATCGTGGTAAAGCTCGTGCGTTCGTTGTAGTCCGAGGTCATGTCGGAAAGGATCGCGTTGTAAGGCACCATCACAATTGTGAACGCCGTGCCGAAAAGCATGTACGTCAGCGCAAAGTAGATGATTTTTACCGTCGTGTTTTCGAGCCCGAACGAGTAAAAAAGCATGATGAACGACACAAACACGGGCAATATGCCGATCAGAAAGAAGATACGCCGCCGCCCGAACCGTGAGCGCGTTTTGTCCGACATACGCCCCACAATCGGGTCGGTGATTGCGTCCCACAGCTTGCCGATAAAAATGATGATGGTCGTGGCCACAACGGGAAGCCCCTCCACCAGCACGAGAAAGTTCATATACAGAAGGCTGAAAATCATAAACGCGCCGCCGCCGTAGATATCTCCGCTGGCATAACCGAGCTTTTGTTTAAGCTTTCCTTTCATATCTGTGCCATCCTTTCTTTTTACATCAGCCAAAAATACCCGCTGCGGTTTTGAGAAGAAGCGGGATGATCCGGTCAAGCTTGTCGTCCGTCATGCGGCTTGCGGCACCCGATGCCCCGAGGGAATAGTGGCAGGCGGTCTTGTCGTCGAACACGGGCACAGCCACACATTTGATATCACCGTTAAGCTCCTCGTCGTCCACGGCGTACCCTTGTGCCCTCACCTTCTCAAGCTCGGCGGACAGGTCTTGCTTGCAGCGTATGGTTTTATCCGTATAAATATCAAACGTGATATGGGCCATCATGCTTTCTCTGTCGGTGTCGGATGCAAAGGCGAGCAGGCACTTGCCGACGGACGAACAATGCAGCGGTTCGCTGTTGCCGATTTTGGCGTTGACAACGAGACGCGAGTCCGACATGATCTGCTCGATGATCACGGCGCTGTTGTTCGAGCAGACGCAAAGATGCACAGATTCGCGGATATCGCGCGCAAGCTGCTCCATGAGCGGCTTTGCGGCCGCAATGATGTTGAAATTCCTGTAATACTGCTCCGAGAGCTGTAAAATGGCGGGACCGAGCTTGTATTTGAGCGTTTCCCGGTTCTTTTCCACCATGTTGGCCTCAAGAAACGTATCGAGAATGCGAAACGCCGTGCTCTTGTTGATATCGAGCGCCTCGGCGAGCTCCGTCACGCCGACGCTTTTGCGCGTGGCGAGAAACATCAGCGCTTCGATGCCTTTTTTGAGAGATTGGCTCATGGCCTGCCCTCCTGTGACTCACTCAGAAAATATGATTCAGAGTGTCAAAAAACCTCTTCTCTTGGCCCCCTCTGAAGACTACCCATACGGGTGGATTGGGGGCTGTCACCGATAGGTGACTGGGGGAGAGAAACCCTCCGTTTGACACTTCGAGCAGTTCAATGCAAATAAGAATCTATCACAACAAAACCTCATCCGCATCGTCGTCGCTCCGCTCCCACTACGTAAAGGGCGGATTATCCGATATCGCTGCTTGTCATGTAAGCAATCGACTGCGAAGCAAACCGAAATCTCCCTGTTCTGCGCCTTGCCATGGAATGCTATCCCCTTCGTCGTCGCTTCGCTCCCACTACGTAAAGTAATAATGATCCGATATATCATCGCCGTGGCACAGATTGCCTTACCAACCGCCTGCCTCGCTCAACAAGAGCGCTTTTATGTCGCCGTCCTGCGCAAATTCTCTTATGAATTCCGTAAACGGCACATGCTGCCTGACGGTCTGCATGATGCCTGAATCCAGCGAATGAAGAATAGAAATGAAATCCTTATGCGTGCATACGCTGATATGCGTCAGCATCAGCCGGCTGCGCCTCTGGCTTTCGCTCCGGTGCGGCGGAAACCCCGTACCGGGCGCATCGCAAAACAGCTTTTCGAAAATGTATTTGAGGTTAATTTCTCCGGCCCACCCGAACCCTTTGTTGAGTGCGAGCGATACGCAGTTGCCCCCGTTGATCTGGGAGAACAGCCATGCGTCCGCCGGCTCTAAAATATGCCCGCAGACAACGCCCGGGTACTGCATCGCAGACAGCATAAACCCCTGCCCCGTGCCGCAGCCGCCCACCACGAAATCCGCCGCGCCCGTGGCAAGTGCGAGCCCGGCCATCAGACCTGTGTGAATGTAGGTGAGCTCGGGTTCGCTGCCGTCGGCGCTCATGCCAATATTATACACCTTCGCATTCACATTCTGCAAAGCCTCGATGACAAGCCCGTTTTTGTCTCTCGAGGACACCTCGCTGACCACGGCGATTCTCATGCTTTTTTCCTCCTCACACATGCCACTGCCTTTACATATATAACCTTGGCTGTCAGATGAAACTTCTCCTGAAGGTAGTCCTGCGTGCCGACTTCCCCGAAGCGCTCGAATACGCCGACGCGCTCCATCGGTACCGGACAATTCTCCGACAGCACTTCACAAACCGCGCTGCCGAGCCCGCCGGTCGCGTTGTGGTTTTCCGCCGTCACCACCGCGCCGCAGTTATCGGCCGCTTTGATCAGGGTTTCTTCATCAATCGGCTTGATGGTGTGCATATCGATCACCGTGGCCTCAATACCGCTTTGCGCGAGCTGTTCCGCCGCGCGCAGCGCTTCGGCCACCATAATGCCGCACGCCACAATCGCCACGTCGGCACCGCTGCGCAGCACATTGGCTTTCCCCACGGTGAATGCCGCGTCTGCGCCGTAAATCTGCCGGACCTTGCGGCGGCACGAGCGCATATAGCACACGCCGTCCGTGTCAGCCATGTATTTAACCGCCGCAGCATACATTGCGGTGTCGGCCGGCTCAATGATTGTGATGTCCGGAATCGTGCGCATAATTCCCATATCCTCAAACGGCATGTGCGTACCGCCGTTCGCCGTTGCGGTCACGCCCGCGTCCCCGCCGATGATTTTCACGTTAAGCCGCTGGTACGCGCACGACAAAAAGACCTGATCGAAAACACGGCGTGTGGCAAATGTGCCGAACGCGTGAAAAAACGGAATCAGCCCCGTTGCCGACATCCCGGCACACAAGCCCACGGCGTGCGCCTCCATGATGCCGCAGTTGATGCCGCGCTCCGGAAACCGGTCGTAAAAACGCTTGGTGCCCATTGAATATTGCACATCGGCATCCACCGCCACAACTCGCTTATTGTTTTCGGCCTCATGAATCAGCGCGTCGCAATATGCCGCGCGCATTTCCTGCTCACTCATTTCAAAATCAGCGAATCTGCTCATACGCCTTATTCAGCCTCTCATCAATTTCCGCGACGGCGGAATCCGCCATCTCGTGGGTGATGACCATGTAGTGGTTAAAGCCGTCGATTTCGGCAAAGTTGCACCCATGCCCTTTTTCCGTGCTTAATACCACCGCCGTCGGTCTGTCGGAATTCCCCGCCTGCGTCAAGGCGTTGTATACCGCTCTCACATCATGGCCGTCCGCCTCTATCGCGAAAAGCCCAAAGGCCTCAAACTTGGTTTTGAGGCAAAACGGGTTGCAGACATCTTTCGTGTAGCCGTCGAGCTGGCGCTTGTTGTCGTCCACAATGAGAACGAGGTTATTAAGATGCCGGTGCGCAATGAACTGCACAGCCTCCCAGTTCTGGCCTTCCTGCAGTTCGCCGTCGCCGACAATCACAAACACCCGGCTGTTTATCCCCTGCATCCTGTTGCCCAAAGCCGCGCCCACCGCGAGCGAGAGCCCCTGCCCGAGCGAACCGGTGCTCAAATCCACGCCTTTCGTTTTAAGCCGGTCGCAATGGCTCGGCAGGTTCGTGCCGTTCGCGTTGAGCGTGTTCAATTCACTCACATCAAAATAGCCTTTGTACGCGAGCGCCGCATAAAGCGCCGGGCCGCAGTGGCCTTTGGAGAGCACGAGCCAGTCCCTGTCTCTGTTTTGGCTGTCCTTCGGGTCTATGCGCATGATATCCGTATAGAGCACCGCGAGCACGTCACAGACGGACATACTGCCGCCGATATGGCCGTATCCCGCCGCTTCCATGCTGCGAATCGTCAGCTTTCTGATTTCGGCTGCTGCCGCCATTGTGCGCCTCACATCCATGCTCATTGCCTTTTCGTCAGCAGGTTCATCAAAAAACCGCGCTTCTTTTTGAGCGGTCGATCCTCAAAACTGTCGAGATAAACCTCCGCGTTCTTTCGGGACGACGCAACCGCGGCCAGCGCGAATTTAAGCACCTCTTTGCCGCGTTCGCCCGAAAGCACCGGCTCCCGGTCATTCTTAATCGCGTTCACAAAATCGCGTGTGGACGCTTCAAACGAATCGGCCCAGTCGTGTTTCAAATCCCAGTATTCTGTGAGCTTCCCGTCGCGGTACATCACCACGGGCGCGACATTCGGAAGCATGGTGGCGGTACAGCGCGTCACCCAGATCACGCCGCGTGAGCCGGTGATTTCAACGCGCTCGTCGCACGTGTAATACTTGCTTTCCACAAACATCTCGTCGGAGCTCATGATGTCCCACACACCGTAGACCTTTTTGTCCTTGTGCTTCCACATAATCACGGCAGGCACGTCGTTCACAACGCCCGGCATCACCGGCGTTTCATCAATCCACGCCACCACCTTTTCCACGGCGCCGAGCAAATAAAGTATCGTCGAAAATTTGTGGTACCCGTCGTCAAAAACGGTAGGGCCCCCGCCCGAGAGCGAATCGTTGAACCGCCAGAGCCACGACGCCGGGGTCACACACCAGCCCGTTTCATCCACGGTTTCATCCACCTTTGCACAGCCGGCCCCCGCCTTTTTGTTCACAATGGGCATATTGCGCGACGCGAGCGACGCGTTGTTCATTTTGAGGCGGATACCCTGAGGCGTGCCGATCTCCCCATCGTCGAGCAGCTTTTTCGCAAGCTGATACGGCGGATAAAAAACGAAGTTTTCAAACACCTTGAGTTTCACGCCGTTGTCCTTCGCCGCCTTGATCATGGTGTCGCATTCGGCGAGATTCAACGCCATCGGCTTTTGCACAGACACATGTTTGCCCGAAGCGCAGGCTTTCACCGTGTATTCGCAGTGCAGATGGTGCGGCAGCAGCAGTTCCACCGCCGTCACGTCTTTATCCGCCAGCACGTCATCGAAGCTCGCGTACACACGGCCGATGCCGTGCTCCTGCGCGAACTTCTTTGCGCGGCTGTGATTGATATCAAAAACGCCCGATAATTCCGCATCGGGATTCTCCTTGTAGCCCGCCACATGCAGATTCGCTATCCGCCCGCAGCCCACCAGAACAAATTTCATTTTGCTCATTGCCCGGCCTCCTCAATGAGTTGTGTTTTCGATGTTATACGGTCTCTTCGCCGCGTTCCCGTTCGTACGTGACGCGCTTTTCTTCCATATAGGCGGGTATCGGCACATCCCACCACCCGAAAGCCTTGCCGCCCGTATCGGGATAATCGCGGCACACATCCACGTTGATGAATGTGGGCTTGCCGGACGCCAGCGCCTGCGTGACCGCATTCGCAATGCCCTCGGCTGTGCGTTCGTTGTACGCTGTGAGGCCGAAAGCCTGCGCCATGGCAGAAAAATCCGGGCTGTAGACAGCCCCGTCCCGTAAAAAATCGTTTCCGAAGGCGGCGTCAGCACCCAGCGCGTCCGTTTGCAGATCTTTGATGGCCATCCAGCCGTTGTTGTTCACCATGATCACAATCACGGGTATATCGTACTGCGCCATCGTGGACAGTTCCTGCATCGTCATGAGAAAATCACCGTCGCCGAGCAGCGCCGCCACAGGCCTCCCGGGCGCGGCAAGCTTGGCGCCCATCGCCGAGGGCACCGCCCAGCCCATTGTGGAAAAACCGCCCGTGGTCAAATTGCAGTACGGTTTTTTGTAGCAATACTCTTGAAACAGCTGCGCCTGCGTGTTGCCCGAGGAGGTGACGATAATCGTATCATCCGGCAGCACCTCGTTTAACAGGCCGATCAGCTGCGAAATCGTGATTTTGTCCGTTTTCCGTTCCCGGATGTTTTTTATATATGAGAACCAGTCTTGTCTTAAGGCTTTGATTTCGGCAAGATAATCCGTATTGATTGTAAATGAAGGATTGAGATTGAGTATCTGTTGAATGCTCTCTTTGAGATCGGCCACGATGCCGACATCCGCGCCGTAATTCTTGCCGATTTCCGTCGCGTCCGTATCGATATGAATGAGCTTGGTATCCGGAAAATTGAACGCAATCCCTTTGCGGTATGAGCACGTCGTCTCATCCGCAAACCGCGTGCCAAGCGCAAGCACCACATCGGCCTCGCGGCTCAGTTTCAGGCCGACTGCCGTTCCTTTGGAGCCGGTATGAAAACCGTAATGGTCGTGCGTTTCAGCAACGGTTCCTTTTCCCGCCAGCGTGGTGATCACAGCCGCACCCCACATCTCGGCAAGCCGCATGATCAGCTCACCCGCGCCCGCGCGCAGCGCGCCGCCGCCCGCAAGAATCAACGGACGTTTTGCCGTTTGCATGAGCGCGACGGCTTTTTCAATGGCGGCTTTGTCCGAGCAGGGCAGAAACGGCACCGTTTCATTTTTAAAAGCGGCATCTTCAACCTCGCATGACGCCACCTGTACATCCATTGGCAGTGTGAGCACACACGGGCCGCACCGCCCCGTTGTCATCTGGCCAAAAGCGCGCCGCATGATGCGCGGCAGCTGACTGACCGACTCGGCACGCCAGCTGCGCTTGCTGAGCGGTTCAAGGCTTCTTAGAATGTTGCTGTCCTGATAGCGTTCAATCTCCTGCAGCACACCGACGCCCTTCATATGCACGTGCGTATCGCCGCAGAGCGCAAGAAAGGCGGTGGAATCCGCATAGGCGGTTCCGAGGCCGATGCTCGTATTGAGCGTGCCCGGGCCGATCGAGGCGAAAACGGCGAGCGGTTTGCCTTTGATCCGAAAATAGCCGTCTGCGATGGCCGTCGCGGCCTGTTCATGTTTCACCTGCAAATACTTGATATGTCCCGCCGCGTCCGCCTTGCGAATCGCATCGAACAAACCGAGAACACCATGCCCCGGTATGCCAATGATGTACGGCACACCTTCGGTAATGAGCTGCTTAACAACCATTTCTCCGCCTGTGAGTTTCATGCGTGGCCCTCCATCATTGTTTATGTTTATATAATATGTTGTAAAATAACCATCTACAATAGTTTTTGGAAATGCGGTTGCACTCTGCGCAACCGATTGAAGAAAAGCGTATCGGGACATCATGCAAGGCATCGGACGCCCGGTATCATTGTTTTCAAATGATGACCGTCGAATTCTCTGCGCCCGTTTTTCCACAGTGATCCTGACACGGCACGCACAGCCTATCACGTTTGCCTTGCGGCATAGTCAAATAGGCGCCGCACGCATGTTAAATAACTTCTCGCGGTACAAACTTTGCGGCGATCATTCGCGCAGCCTTTAACAGATGGTTGTATATAGCCATCTTCATAGTATAATGAATCCAACAGATTTCGCGCGATGACGTAATCTCAATGATTGATATATCAGGAGAATCTAAAAATATGAGCACCGAAAACCTTGAAATTAAGTATCTCAGTGAAAACCCGCAGTTTGCCGAAACTGTTTCCGATTGGATCTATAACGAATTCATCAAAGGCGTCCGGGACGACCTGACAATCGAGGATCTCACGGCGCACATCAAAGCCTGCCATAAGGACACGCTGCCGGTTCGGCTCGTCGCGGTACTTAACGGACAGTGCGTGGGCACGGTTTCCCTCGTCGAGAACGATCTTAAATGCAGGGATTACACACCCTGGCTTGCCGCTTTGATTGTCCGCGGCGATTTAAGAGGCAGCGGCATCGGGCAGCAGCTTGTCTCGTTTGTGCAAGGGCTTGCCCGGCAGATGGGATATCGCGAGCTTTACCTTCGCACCGAGCACGCAAGTGCGTATTACAAAAAACTCGGCTGGCAGTATGTTGAGACATGTGAGGATTTGTATGATCTTAAGCCCGACGTGTTTAAAGTCACTTTGTGACACGTATTCAGCAAAAATACCGAACAAATCTGCAAATATTACATCCGACTGATATACAGATTAATGTGATTTGATTATATCTTTGTGCTATAATACAAAAAAAGCACTAGGCTCTGAATATGAAAAGTTTTTTGGATGACGATTTCTCTTCTTTTCAGCACGTTGAAAAAGATCATGCGATAATCTTGAAACAGGTGCTGAAGGATACAGCGATTACCGCGGGCGTTGTCACACTGGCAACACTTGTTTCCGTCGCGCTCAGGGCCACGTTAGACCTTCACGAATCCAGCTATATCATCATTTATATGCTGAGCGTTCTGCTCATCTCATATCTGACCCAAGGTTATTTATATGGAATTGCCGCATCCGTTTTGTCGGTGCTTGTTTTTAATTACTTTTTTACTGAACCTTATTATACACTCATGACTTACAGCCCCGAATATCCGGTCACATTCATCGTGATAATGATCGTTTCATTAATTACCAGTACGTTGACGACACGCGTCAAGTTTGAGACGAAGCGCGCAGAGCTAAGGGAAAAAAGAATGCGTATGCTTTATCAGCTTGAACGTGATCTTCTGGCTTTAAAAGACATAAAGGAAGTAGCGTTGGTTGCCGCAAAGGATGTGGCACAGCTGTTCGGAACATCTGTATTGGTGACAGTATCGAATGCCAACGGTCAATTGGGCGGAGGCTATATTGAGGGTGATAATGTCTTTGACTCCGGCACGGAACTTAGTGCCTGTATGGAAGCGTTTCGCTCGGGCAATGCATGCGGAACGGGAACGACACTATTCAGCGATAGCCGCGCTTATTTTCAGCCTATCAAAGGCCAGCGCGGCGTTTTGGGTGTCATCGGGATAGCATTGCCAAGCGGATCGCAGATACCCGAAGGCCAGAGAGTGTTTCCTGAAACGATCGGCGCACAAATCGCACTGGTCATCGAACGCGAGATGATGTACGAAAGGCAGCAACGCGCCCAACTGGAAATCGAGCGCGAAAGACTTAAGGGCGATTTGCTTCGCTCTGTTTCCCATGACTTAAGAACGCCCTTGGCCGGCATATTGGGTGCCGCCAGCACGGTGAAAGAGAACTACGAGCTACTGACAGATGACATCCGAAAAGATTTTCTTCAGGGGATTTACACCGATGCGGAATGGCTGAACCATCTGGTGGATAATATCTTAAGCATGACGCGCTTCAGCGAGGGCACAGTGAAACTAAAAAAAGAAATGGAAGCCGTCGAAGAGCTGGTAGCCGGTGCAGTACAGCGCATAAAGAAAAGAACACAGAATAAGGATATATTCATTTCAATACCGGACGAGTTGATCATGATTCCCGTTGAAGGTATACTCATCGAGCAGGTCATCGTCAATTTGCTTGATAACGCGATCAAGCATACGCCTGAAAACACAAGAGTTCAAGTCACCGTTGTAAGAGATGCAAGTCATATTGCGTTCTCCGTTAATGACAACGGCCCAGGAATTCCCCAGCAGGAACTGCCCCTTGTTTTCGACAGATTCTATACATCGGCAAAGCAGGGACGACACGGATTCGGCCTCGGCCTGGCCATCTGTAAATCCATTGTGGAGGCGCATGGCGGGAAAATTACTGCTTATAACGATCCTGATGGCGGGGCTGTCTTTCGTTTTGTCCTGCCGGAAAAGGAGTAGAGAATGGAACCTTTGATACTCATTGCCGAAGATGATAAACCGATAAGGCATTTTATTAAAGTCTCGTTGGAGACGCAGAATTACAGTTGTCTGGAGGCACAGGACGGCTCAAACGCACTGATGCTCATCACATCACACAATCCGAATATTGTGATACTCGACCTTGGCCTGCCTGATATGGATGGTCTGGATGTGATCCGCAAGGTCAGGGAATGGTCGCGCGTTCCTATCATTGTTGTTTCGGCAAGAGGGCATGAACGCGAAAAGGTGGAAGCGCTGGACGCGGGAGCGGATGACTATTTGACGAAGCCCTTTTCAGTGCCGGAACTGCTTGCGCGTATTCGCGTGGCGCTGCGTCGAAACACAACTGTCGCACAGTCAGCAGCCTCCGTTTTTGAGCTGGATCAACTAGTGATTGATTTTGAGAAGCGCCGTGTCACACTGGACGACAAGCTTGTCCATCTGACGCCGACGGAGTACAACCTTCTTACCCTTTTGGCCAAGCACAGCGGAAAAGTGCTGACACACCATTTTCTGATCAGTCAGGTTTGGGGCGCTTCAGTTGCCGACGACGCGCAGACTTTACGGGTTTGCATGGGTAATCTGCGCCGAAAGATTGAAAAAGACACGGCACAGCCCAGATACATAATCACCGAGGTGGGCGTGGGCTACCGGATGATGGATGAGTGATTTTTCGAATCGTATACAATCAGAGATAACCGCTGAGGCGGTTTTTTTATACAATCTTTATGCCTCATATATGTATCGTCACACCGTTTTTATACATTTCGCTCTATCATGAAATCAGCCAAGAAAAAGAAAGAGGGCTGAAAGAACATGAATAGAAAAGCTGACTTGCCTGACCCGTTTTCTGAGACGGTCAAAGAAGCGGCAAAAATCTTGAGTATGGGCAGTCTGTCTGAAGCACTGCCGGTCATAAAGGAAGCACTCATACTGAATACTGAGGCTGCTGAGCCACACAATCTTCTCGGTATATTTTTTGAGATGAAAGGCGATGACAACAATGCCCGTAAGCATTACCGTGCGGCTTATGCGCTTGACCCGACTTACAAGCCCGCATGCCGCAACTTAGAAAGGCTTGTTGAATTTGTATTGGGTCCTGACATCCGAAAATTTGATTACGGTGTAGAGCTTCAAGAAGAAATAGAAGCAAAGCAGCCTCATAAGGCCGTGTCCGATTTGGGTCGTCAAGGACTGGGTACAGTATAGCTTAAAGGGAGTTAATAATATATGTATATCATCATAGCAGGCTGCAGAAAAATCGGTTCTAATCTTGCGCTGTTGCTGTCTGAGGAAAATCACGACATTGTGGTGATTGACAGTGACCCAACTAATTTTGACCTTCTCGGTTCAGGCTTTAATGGAATCACCATTGCAGGCATGCCCATTGATGAGGACGTGCTCCGCAGCGCCGGTATTGAAAAAGCAGACGCGCTTGCTGCAGTCACAAACGACGACAATATGAACGTCATGGTGTCTGAGATCGCGCGGGATCTGTTTCATGTTCCTGCTGTAATTACACGGCTGTACGATCCGGAACGCGAAATGGTATTTAGTAAGATGGGTTTGACGACGATCTGCCCAACGACACTGGCGGTTGACAGGCTCAAAAACATGCTGATCCCGACGAGCGAGGCTGCGACCCTTGATATTGGTGGCACGTCCGTTCGCTTTCGTATCATAAAGCCTGCTAGGAGGCTTTGGGGCAAGAGTTTGTCTGAAGTGAAAGAGCCCTATGTATTCGGGGTTATCAGAAATGGCAGGTTCCATATTGCCTGTACCAAAATGGTCATCCTTGAGGATGACTCGCTTGTTATCCCTGAATATGCTCAGCAGGAAGGTGAAGCAGCATGTATATAATCATTGTCGGTGGCGGCAAGGTAGGTTACTATCTCGCAAAAACGCTGGCTCCGGAGAAGCACCGGATCATGCTGATAGAAGAAGATTTTCAATTGTGTGAGAAGATCGCCTGCGAACTCATTGACCTTGGTGTCGGACTCATCCACGGCGATGGCACGGACATCAAGTATCTCAGGGACGCGGAGATAGAAAAAGCGGATTTGCTGATTTCGGTGACCGGGCATGATCAGAACAATCTGGTCGCCTGCCAGCTGGCCAAAAACTATTTTGGCGTGGCGCGAACGATTGCCCGTGTGAACAATCCGAAAAACATCAATGTGTTTAAGCGTCTGGGCGTGGATTCGACTGTCAGCAGCACCGCGCATATCGCCGATATCATTGAGCAGGAAGTGGACTGGGCGGGCATCAACCGCATGCTGGCGGAAAGGGTTGGCGATGTGCGCATCAGAGAGTTTGCGGTGGCGGAAACGTCATTATCTGTGGGAAAAAAGGTTGAGGCTTTGAGCATGCCCAAAGGAACAATATTGATCTCTGTGGTAAGAGATAAGGAAGCAATCATACCCAACGGACAAACACAAATCATGTCAGGTGATATTGTGGTGGCATTGTCGAACGAAGTCAATATGCCAAAGGTAGCGTCTTATTTTCTTGGTTAACAGGGGGCTAATATGAAAAAAGTTCTGAGTTATGCATCCGGTGTTATCGCTGAATTCATTTTCGCCGGGGTCTTGATGCTCATCGGGTTACTGATTTCTCTGCTGGCTTTGTGAGGGGTTTATGATAGAAAAGCATGTGAGCCGATTGTACCCGATCTGCTATTATATTGGCATTGTGATCATCGGTCTCGGCGCAATACAATTGATTCCGATTCTGGTCTCGGCAGTGTATGCCGAATGGGATATACTCTACGATTTTGTTATTAGCAGTTCCATCGCCTTAATTATCGGCGGTTCCATGATGCTTAAGTTTGATAAGTATAAACATCAGCGCCTGAGTTGGGGCGAAGGGATGATCGTGGCGGCCGGTGCATGGTTTGCAGGCATGTTGCTCTGTGCGCTGCCCTACTATTTAAGCGGCAATTACCTGTCTTACTTAGACTGCTGCTTTGATGTGATGAGCGGTTTTACCACCACGGGTCTGGCGCTGATACAGGACATGGATCACATCTCAAACGGTATCAACATGTGGCGGCATCTGCTAACCTTTGTGGGCGGACAGGGCATGGTGGTGCTGGCGCTGACCTTCTTGGTTAAGGGTACCAACGGCGCTTACAAAATGTATGTGGGAGAAGCAAAGGACGAACGGCTGATGCCGAACGCCGTCAGCACAGCAAGGCATATCTGGCTGATCAGCCTTATCTATCTGGGAGTCGGTACTCTGGTGCAGTGGATCGCCGGTATTGCCGCGGGGATGCCCGTGGACCGGGCGTTTCTTCACGGATTGTGGATATTCATGGCGGGATGGAGCACAGGCGGTTTTGCGCCGATGTCGCAAAACATTCTCTATTACCACAGCGCGTTTTATGAAATCGTGACGATGGTGTTCTTTATCATCGGCTCGTTTAACTTTGCTTTGCACTACGCCGTTATGACGGGCAAGAGGGGCGAACTGCGGCACAATATTGAGACAGTGACCTTTACCATCACGGTCACCGTGCTGACCCTCATCGCCACGCTGGGTTTGCTGCAGAATGGTATTTACACCGACGCGATCTCCATGTTCCGCAAGGGATTTTATCAGCTGATTTCCGGCCATACGACGACTGGCTTTATGACCATCTATGCCCGTCAGTTTTACTTTGAATGGGGCGACATCGCGCTGTTTGGGATCATACTCGCGATGCTGTTTGGCGGCAGCGCCTGTTCCACAGCGGGCGGCTTTAAGGGGCTGCGTATCGGCATCATCTTTAATGCTTTTAAGAAGGATATTCATCAAATGGTGCTGCCCGAATCTGCGATATCCGTTAAAAAGTATCACCATATGAAGGACGTGGTATTGGAGGACAAGGTGGTGCGCAGCGCCTTTCTGATTGTATTTGCGTACATCGTGACGTTTACGCTGGGAACGCTGGCGGGAATGCTCTGCGGTTATCCGTTTGCGGAGGCTGCTTTTGAATCCGCTTCTGTCACAGGAAATGTGGGCCTCAGTATCGGCCTTACTAGCGCCGCCATGCCCGCAGTATTGAAGCTGACTTATATACTGATCATGTGGCTGGCGCGGCTTGAGTTTATGTCGATATTGGCGCTGGGCGTTTATATTGCAACGAAGGTGAAGAAAAGATGCGAAAGACAATTTCTATAATTATCGCTGTTGTTATCTGCTTCTGCCCTGCTATGTCTTTGGCAAGCGGTGTGGACGTGACAAGCAACGACCTGATCAACAACGCCGGAGACTTTGACGGGAAAAAAACCGTTTATACCGGCGAAGTCATCGGAGACATTTTATCACGCGGCGAGTATTCATGGCTCAACGTCAGTGATGGCAGCAATGCTGTCGGCGTATGGGTGCAAAGTGATGATATCAGCGCTATTGATAGCCTAGGCGGCTATACAACGCACGGAGATACGGTCAGGATCACGGGTGTGTTCAACCGCGCCTGCCCGGCACATGGCGGCGATATGGATATCCACGCTGCCAGCATTGATATTGTTCAGGAGGGCTATGCTGTTTCACACAATATCCCCGGTTGGAAGTTTATAATTGGGCCTGTTCTGCTGGGGGCTGCGTTACTATTATTAATTCTTATACTCAGAAAAAGGAAGCTGAAACATTATTGATAACAATCTGTATACCCTCGCCTGCCAGCTTTATTAAGTAACCGCCGCGTTTCCCTTTACGCGCTCAAACCGCCGCTTCTGCGGCAATCGCGCGCAAATAGCCCATAATTCTGACCGGCGGCTTAGGTTCTCGCACTTTCATCTCCGTTTTGTTGATTGACCAAATGACAGCAGATGCCTATAATAATTGTTTGTGTGTAAATATTAATGTGAAAGGCAATTGACAGGCTGTGCATTCACCGGGTGCTTATGGTGCCCACAGATACAAGGCTTTTTAAACCGCAACATGAAATTCGGCTTTCTTAAACAAAACATCGGCGCGCGGCGCGATTTGATCATCGCCGGGCCGGTTTTCAAAACAATATTGATGCTCTCTCTGCCCACGCTGCTGATGGGCATCGTTCAGGCACTGCTGCCCGTTATCGACGGGCTTTATATCAACAACATTGCGGGCACCGAAGCGGCCAGCGCCGTCACTTTCTGTATCCCGATTACAGGCATGATTGTGGGGCTCGCGCAGGGCCTTGGGTCGGCCGGCATGGCCATGATCGGTCAGGCCAACGGACGAAAGGATTATGGTGAAGGCCGTCGTATCGCAGCACAACTCGTCGTCTTTTCCGCAGCGCTCGGGGTCACGCTTGCTCCTGTGCTTTTCGGCCTCGCTTACCCGATATCCGCCGCGGTTGATAACGCAATTGCCGCGAATGTGTTTCAATACCTCGCTTACAGTGCGCTGCTCATCCCATTTTCTTTTCTTGAAGCGATTTACAATGCGTTGAAAAACGCGGAGGGTAAACCTGAAGCGGCTTTTGTGCGCATGGTGCTGCTGCTCGTTTTAAAAATCGCGTTCAACTCGCTGTTTCTCGGTGTGTTCCGCTGGGGCATCGTGGGCGCTGTGATGGCATCGCTCGCCGCCAACGTGCTGATCACGGGCTGGATGTATGTCGAGCTGTTCGTGCGCCGGGGTGAAAGCCGCCTCTCTCTCAAAGGCTTTTGCTTTGACCGCTCAACCATCGGTGATCTCGTGCGCATCGGCGCGCCGTCGATGCTCTCCAATCTGATTCTCTATCTCGGGTTTTACCTGATTAACAGCGAAGTGCAAAAATACGGCGCGGATGTGCTGAACGGGCAGGGCATCGCGAACAACATCTCCTCCGTCTGCTTCATATTGCCGTCTTCGTTTGCGTCTGCCGTCACCACGATGGTGAGCATGAACGTGGGGGCAGGCCAGGGCGAGCGTGCCCGCACCGTGACGTGGGTCGGTTGTCTGATGAGCGCCGTCACAGCCGCGCTGCTCATCGCGGTCATTGTCCCCGCCTCATCATCGCTCACCGTGATGTTCACGCGCGAAACGCAGGTGCTGGATGTTGCCAACAAAGCCCTGCACATTTACACCTACTCGGTCATTGGGTTTGGCGTCTGCATGACGCAGCTTGGCGCTTTCATCGGCCTTGGACGCACGCGCATCACGCTGGTTGCGAGTATACTGCGCATCTGGCTGCTGCGGTATCTGTTCATATTGCTCACAGAGAGGGCCCTCGGTGTCTACTCGGTGTTCTGGGGCAATCTTTTCTCTAACTATGTTGCCGCCGCCATCACCTCAATCATGATACTGCGCGTGAAATGGACGACTGTCACGCCGCTCGCCAGCCGCATGCCGCATCCTTTGCCCTCGGCCAAGCAATCCAACGCGGCTTAAATCAATTTTAAAATACTATCGATAGCGCCTTTATAACGACATACAGCCGGGCTCACCGGCTTTTTTTATTTCTTATAAAGCAGTCTTCTCAGCCTTTGAATCAACGCGCGGCGGGCAATACTATTTCACTGAACCATTTCTTGCGGCTTTGTCTGTGTTCTGGTCAAGTAAATCGGTTAACTGATCTGGCTTATAAAAACATCCGATACAGAGACGAGATTTATTAAAAACACAAACCTATATGTCAAACCATTACTTTTTATGCAATGGGATGATCAAATAGTTATGCATATACGTTCGTCCATAGGTAATCAATTATGCCCTCTATTTTTTTCACATTGAAATTATCTATTCAATATGTTAGTTTGAACATAAACTATTATTAAAACAAATACAGAAGCAAAGGAACACAAAAAGGAAAGTAGCACTATGAATGATTTTGCATTTATGAGCGCAACCGATATGAGTGCTGTCGTCAGAAAGAAGGAAGTTTCCCCCGTCGAACTTACTCAGTATTTTCTCAAAAGGATAGAAGAACGCAACCCAAGTCTCAACGCTTTGGTATACACCGACCCCGAAAAGGCTCTTGAGCGAGCCCGCCAGATCGAGGCAAAAATCATGGCCGGTGAGTCCGTAGGCATATTGGCGGGCGTTCCGACCGCTGCCAAAGATTTCATACCCAGCCTTCCCGGCTGGAAGGGTAGCTTCGGGGGCATAAAAGGTCTTGCTCATATGGAGGACACTCACTATTCAACGTATAGCAAATGCTTTCTCGACGAGGGTGCGGTATTCTTAGGCAAGACAAACAGTCCGACATTCGCATTCAGAGGCACTTGCGACAACCTCCTCTACGGACCCACCTGCAATCCTTTTGATACCACCCGAAACTCCGGCGGTTCTTCCGGAGGCTCTTCCGCCGCGGTCGCCGATGGTCTGCTTCCCATTGCCCAAGGATCTGACGGTGGCGGTTCCATTCGCATACCCGCCGCGTGGTGCGGCCTTTACGGATTTAAGGCCTCTGTGGGCACAATATCCAACGCACCCCGCCCTAACGCATTCGGCACGAGCTACCCTTATTGCTTTGAGGGGGCTCAAACCAGAAGCGTCGCGGATGCCGCGCTGGCTCTAAACGCCATGGCCGGCTACGACCCGTTTGATCCGAACAGCAGAGATTACGGCAATATCGATTACTTCTCGGCTCTTAGCGGCAGCATTAAGGGCAAGCGCATTGGCTTTACTGCCGATTTCGGAATTTTTCCAGTCGATCAGGAGATCAAGGATATCGTAGAAAAGGCTGCCCGTGCATTTGAAGACGCCGGGGCAATCGTCGAACCCGTCCAGTTTAACTTCACGCACACCGCTTTTGAATTTGCAGAATGCTGGTGCCGCCTTATTTCCATAGGCGGCGGAATAGACAGCTTCGAGGATTTTAAAGCCATAGGCTACGACCTGCTCAAGGACTACGCTCAAGACCTGCCCAACGAGCTTATATACTGGATAAACGATGCCTACAGCAGAAGCTATGTGGATTTCTTCCGCGATCAGACCATTCGTACACAAGTATATGACGAAATTCAGAAAGCCTTTCAGACCTATGATTACATCGTTTCCCCCGTTACGGCGTGCCATCCCATCAAAAACGATCCGAATCGAAACACTCTCGGCCCCACAGAGATCAACGGCGAAAAGGTGGAGCCTCTGATTGGCTGGTGTCTGACGTTTTTCTGCAATTTCACCGGTCATCCTGCCGCCTCCATACCCGCAGGCCTATCCAAAGACGGCCTGCCTGTTGGCATGCAGCTCATAGGTCGCCGCTTTGATGATATGTCCGTGCTTACCGCATCAGCCGAATACGAGCGCATTCGCCCATGGACCCACATATACGAGCTCACGCAGAAAAGACCGCTCCTCTAAATCGAATTTTGCGTTTCTACACTGTCATAAAAAATATTTGACGCTAGCTTTATCACATATGATGTGATCCTTAAAGGTTAAAGAAGAATTGATACTATATTGATTGTAAATGAGTCCGGCATTGCACCGAGCTCATTCTTTTTTATAAATATAACCACACGATAGTCGCGTGGTGGAAAAACTTTTTCCTAATGTGCTAAACTGTTATGGGCTGACAGCTTAGAATAATTAACACATTAGGAGGGCATTAAAATGTCAAACAGCTTTGTGCTATAAAGTCTTTAAAATGATGAGGGGTTATACTAAATTGGAAAATCAGCCTCGAAAGATAGGCTGTTTTTACTTTTCTGCAGTATACACGCAAAGATTTTTTGGACACAAAAAAACCCCGAAAGTGGCTTCACATCGGGGTTTCTGGCGTTCCCGGCGCGATTCGAACGCGCGGCCTTTCGCTTAGGAGAAAACACTGACGATTATTTTTGGGTGTTGTAGGATACCCTAAAATGCCCTGAAACCCGCATGAATACTGGGTTTTCTCCCGATTCGTTTGTTATCTGGTATTGCGCAATATTGCCCCATTTTACCCCGTTTTTTGGGCTCGTATTAGCAGATTATTAGCAGAATCGCGAAAAAAGTCCGATCACAAGTCCAGCTAATTTGCAAGGGTGTCAATTCGAAATCCGCAAAAGATGTCGCCAAAAGGTGGCATCTTTGTTTATATAATATATGTTACCCCTTAACCACTCCAATCGTGTTCAGTTTCTTAATTGGCGTCACAAGGTCAAGCTCGTTATTGATTACTTCCTCTATATCCTTGTAGGCGAAGCGGCTTTCCTCCGGAACATCCTTTTTATTATGCTTGCCCAGTATAACACCGGATTCTTTCAGATCAACCATGACCTGCTCGACAGAGAACGATTCCATTGCTTTGGTTCTGGAGAATCGTCTTCCTGCGCCATGAGAACAGGAATGGAAGCTCTCCGGATTGCCCTTACCTTCAACGATGTAGCTGCTGGATCCCATGGCGCCGGGAATGATGCCAATCTCTCCTTCGCGTGCACGGATGGCGCCTTTTCTGTGTACCCACACATTTTTGCCATAGTGGTTTTCTATCGCGGCATAGTTATGATGGCAGTTCACATAGCCTGAAAAAGAGGTCTCTAAGCCAAGAACCTTCAAGCTCCATTGTGCGAGGATTTCCTGTACCTTCTCCATCATTCTGTCCCGGTTTTCCTTTGCGAAATCCAGCGCCAGATTCATATAGCGAATATAGTTTTGGCCTTCGTCTGTATCGACCGGTAAGAATGCCAGCCTGTATTCATCCGGTATGCTGGAGAACCATTTGTTGTTGAGGTCTCTGGCTGCCTGATGAAAATGGTTGCATATTTTAAGCCCGAAATGGCGGCTTCCGCTATGCAGCATGATACAGGCAAGGCCGTTCTCGTCCTGCTGAATCTCAATAAAATGATTACCTCCGCCCAGCGTTCCGATCTGTTCATAACCGGCTTCAATTTCAGGAAGTAACTCCGGTACGGAAGCGTATTGATCGATATTACCCATTGCATCATCAATGACGCATGAGGGCTGCGGTTTTTGGTTATGAGCAAAACCTACCGGAATGTTGCGCAGTATATCGCCAACAATACACTGGAGCAGCGATCCCGATTTTGTCGTGGTTTCTTTCAGCGCAGCAGCCGGGATATTCGTTTGAACAAAAGCCATACCACATCCGATATCGACCCCCACCGAATTGGGGATAATCACGCCGTCTGTTGCGATGACACCGCCGATCGGCATTCCCATTCCCTGATGGGTATCCGGCATAAGCGCAACCCACTTATGTATAAAAGGCAATTCTGATAAATGCTGAGCCTGCTCTAAACACCCATCTTCAATTGCACCCTCGGTAAGCCATACTCTAATGGAATGACGTTGGTTTTGAAGATTGCTGATGACATACATGTTTAACACCTCTCTTTTAATAACAATATACATGATGCAGTGGAAGAAATCGTTAAGAAAAGTGTGCGAATCCTTTAGTTGAGGAATGAATATCATTTATTGTATAATATGACAGGGTGAATCATTTGCCGGGATATACTGAACTCATAAAAAACTTCGAGAAAATCAGAGACTTTGTCAGAGATTTTTTTGTATTCGGCTATCGAAACCGAAACGACTATGCTTCTGTTTCCGCGCGCAGCTATGATAACGAGCGGCGGCGTATTCAAAGCTATCTTGATGACTATATTTCTGAGAATTGGGACAGTCGTGGTAAAACGATCTCTATTGCTTCCGACACGATTGATAAATCCGTGAATCCTTTGTTCAAAGTTTGGGAAACCAAATCGTTTACCCGTAACGATTTATTTTTGCATTTCGTTATCTTGGATATTCTGTGTGACAGATGCCTTTCTGCCCCCGACATTGCGGATATCATTTCATCCGACTATTTATGCAGGATAGATGCGCCGGTATCTATAGATGCCATGACGGTGCGTAATAAGCTGAGCGAGTATGCGGATTTGGGTGTCCTGACGGTTGAAAAGAAAGGGAAATCTGTCTGTTACAGTTTGGACGCATGTGATGTGCTAAATATAGCTCCGCTGCAGGATGCGCTGCTTTTCTATCAGAATGTGGTGCCTGCTGGTTTTTTGGCATCGCCATTGATCAAAGATCAGATAAGCCCGTTCATGTACAGACAGATATTTTTTGCGCAAACGCTGGATGACGGCGTACTGATGCAAGTATTAAAGTCCATATCGCTTAAGCAAAGTCTATACGTCACTCAGGAAAAATTCGGGCGTCGAATTGTCACGCAGTCGGTTGTTCCGCTGCAAGTACTCTCCAATACACGGACAGGCCGACGCTACCTCGTCTATTTTTCTTCAAGGAAGCGAAAGTTTGCCACGATGCGGTTGGACTATATCAAGACGGTAGCTCCGGGGGAAGCAGTTCCAGGATATAATGAAATGAGAGCCGACTATAGAAAGCTTTCAGAAAATGCGTTTTCTATCATACACCAGCAGCACGACCTTAAGCATGTACGCATGGTCCTGCATATTGATGAGCTACAGGAAAAGTACGTTATCGAACGGCTAAGGCGCGAAGGAAAGCATGGCGAGGTCAAAAAAATTGCCGAGAATACCTTTGAGTATACCATTGATATACCGGATACGATGGAAATGGTACCGTGGCTACGCACATTCATCGGCAGGATCATTGAGATTGAAGGTACGGAAATCGGCGTGATTTCTCAGTTTAAAAGGGACATCGAAGCGATGTGGCGGCTTTGCGCAGGTGATGCGGATGTTTAACGAAATATACGGTGTCTATTATGACATGATGCGCCGCATACTTAAGAAAGCTTCGTCCGAGCCTGTATCCGCGCAGGATATCGGGCAAATCGTATCGGAACACGGTTTTTCGGAAAGCAGTCTGTATTTTATGCCTGATGTGATGGAGCAGGACGGAACGGGTTACAGCCTGCTTAAAAAGACACAAAGCGGCTACATGTCTGTCCTCAGAAGCAAACCGAAGCAGTGTTTGACGCTGGACCAGAAAAGGCTCATTAAAACGCTTCTGCAGGATAAGCGAATTCATCTCTTTCTGGATGATGCGGATATTATAGGCCTTGATGCCGCACTTGAAGACGTAGGGCCGCTTTACAATATGGATGATATCATACTCACAGAAACAGCCGCCGACAGTGATGATTATGAGGATAAAAGCTACCGTGAACATTTTAAAACGGTGCTTCAGGCCGTAAAGCAAAAACAATTGCTCAAGGTGGTTTATAACTCTTCTCGCGGTGAGCGCAGGACAGTGAAGATAGCACCTTACAAGCTGGAATATGGTGTTCGAGACGATAAGTTCCGGCTTTGCGGCGTCAGCGTATTCAAGGACAAGCCGACGAAGTATATTAAGCTCAACGTCGCGCGCATGCTACAGATTATTCTCATTGAAATGCATTCGGATGTTGATTTCGAATATTTCATTGAGCACAAGATGTTGAAACACCCCATTACCGTTGAGATATCCGACTTCCGGAACGGATTCGAGCGTATTTTTATCGGGTTGTCCAATTACAAAAGAACGTCTTCGCTGGACGAGAAAACCGGGAAATGTACGATGCAGATTGAATGCATGGATGACGATGTGCAAGAGTTGCTTATCATTTTGCTGTCATACGGCCCCGCAATCAGGGTAATTAGTCCACCAGAGTTTAAAGAAAAGTATATTGAAAGAGTAAGAAAACAGATGGATATGCTGAAAGCCAGAGAATAGCCTCCGGCTTTCGCGATAGTATTTTGCGGTTATTTTTCATCATAGAAACGGAACATCTCTTCGTACAGTTCTCTTGTTTGCTTTTCATCACACCAAGACAAGGGATCGTCCGCATAACTCAAGGTCCTAAAGGGTTCATTTAAATCAATAGCAGAAGGAAGAGTTGCCCATAGCGCATATGCTTTTGAGGCGAATTCTTTAATATCCTTACCGTAATCATAATAGGCTTGTTTTAAGCCGTTTATTATATACCGTCCGAAAACATCGTAGTTCACGGAATGCTCCGCACAATAGCATTGAATAATCGAAACTGTTTTGTTAATGTCCGATGAAACAAATTCTAACTCTAGCAGTAGAGGATTTTCAGGCATTTCCAAAAACAATTCATCAAGGATTTTATTATATTCTTTAGCCGACATAAGTCCCACGCTTAATAAGGTTGCGTAGGATAAAAGCTGTTCAACCATGATAGGTTTCCTTTAACAATCGTTAGAATTAAGTAAATTGACTATACCCTATAGCTTAGACTATTTAGGGTATTTGTAAGCCGGAGATTAGACTCCGGCTTTCACGTTATTTTCCGATAAGCATGCTTAACTGCTCGACAATACCCGCATTGGACGAAAGTGAGATGTTGCCCACCTTGTCGCAGATACGCTCTAAATATTCCAGCTCTTTGAGCTTGTAGAGCGTCTGGTTTTCATCCATCAGCTTTGCCGTATTGAGCAGGCTCCGCGTGGAAGCTGTCTCTTCCCGGCGCGTGATAACATTGGCCAGCGCCTGCTTTTCCGCTACCAGCACAGTATTCAGTATGTCTCGCACGTCGCCCGGCAGGATGATGTCCTTGACACCCGCTTCTATGAACTCAGCGCCAAAGAAGTCCTGCTTGCTCTGTATCGTAGACAATATGATCCGTCCGATCTCATGCTTTTCTGCCAATAGCTCGTCGAGCTTGCGTGTAGACACATACTCTCTGAGTGCCATCTGCAGCGCGTAGTAGATCTGCTCCTGGTAATGCTCGAAGTCGACTACCGCCTTAACCGGGTCGGTCACTTTAAACTGGCAGACAAAATTGACGCGGAGCGTTACCTTATCCTGAGAGAGTAGTTCCTGCCCCGCGACCTCAAGCACGCGGGAGCGCAGATCAACCGTTCTAACCTCAACGGTGTGGCGACCTTTCCAGAAGTAGTGGCTACCCGCTTGAAGCTGCTGCACATACTCGCCGTCCTTAAGCAGAATACCCACTGTTCCCGAAGGAACGGTAAAAGCAGATGCGTAGACGGCGCCCTCGCCCTTAAAGTATGCCTTCGAGAATACTGCCATGTCGATATCAGCCGAAACAACCGGATCATCCGTATCAACGATGCGAAACGTATGCTCGACCATAGCTTTGAAATACGCGTGGATGCCCGGCGGCAGTATATCCACAAAGTTGCTATCTACAAAGTGAAGCGCGATTTCGCTGTCCTTCACATGGATGATGTGCAGCATATCCATCAAGGCTTTATCTTCTCTGAACAATGAGATATCCATGCTCTTAGGCGGAAACTTCTGCCGCATATCGACGCTGACAAGGCCGTAATGCGAAAGCTTTGTATACCGATATGTACCTTCCTGTACAGCCTTGATATAGCTACCGTTTTTGAACAGTAACCCGATCTCGTGCTTTTTCACAATAAATTTCATTATTCTTTCCCCCTTATCATAAAGCACATTGTGCTTATACTCGTCAGACTGCCGCTTGTATTTTCACAGGTTCTGTTGCGGGCAGAGAGTTGAGCAGTTTCGTTCTGAAGACGGGATACTAAGTATCTGGCCTTCAAAATGAAGCAACGGTATCCGTCACTGCGCAGAGCATCATACCTGCTGTCTCGCAGCCATAAGGGACCCCTCATGGCTGCTAACCGAAAAAACAAACTGCAGTCCTGTTTACTAAGATATGCCGTGACAGGGCACTCCCTTGAGTGGATTTGAATCACGTTTCCAAGACGTTTCAAATCAAGATTGCTCTAACCAACTAAGCTACACAAGCCGCTAAGCTTGAGGAAGGAATCGAACCTTCGACACATCTTTTTGCGAAAACTTCCGGAATACATAAGGTCAGAGACCAGATGCACCGCGCAGGACTATTAGCCTGCCGCTTAAAGGTTGTTTCCCACAGCGTTTACTGCAAGCTCATTCTATGTAAAAATGGAAAAGAGATCATTAAAAAAAGTGTGCGAAAGATGATATTTATGGAAATCCTATTTGGGATTCTTATTAGCAGACAATTAGCTCGATGTTTAATTTAGTGGTTCTGTTCGGTACGAAACCAGCTAACAAATTGGTGTGAGAAGTGTTTTTCGTTGATTATCTCCCTGTTATGTATGATGTTATGTGAGTATCTATGATGGTATGGAGTGTTGTCCCTTCCAATTAGGAGGCGGTAGGCCTATGGTTCGAAACACTTTAGGCAGAATCCTGAAAGTGCCTATATAAAGGGGTTTGGAGTGATTCTACTGTGTCTATTTGGTCTATTTATCCCCTCAAAATCTATGCTATACTACAGAAAATGTAGTATATATGTAGTAAACAAAATCGGCTGTCCAAGCCACTCTGTTTTTAAAAGGGCTTCATTTCGAAGCTCTTTTCACTTAATACTATATAAATTAACAAGGGGAAGCTCTATGGCCTCTTTAATAACGCCTGGTTTCTTACTGGGCGTTGCCTTCTCTTATCTGCAAAAATATTCTTAATAAATAAACATAAGAAATTATTTAGAGAACCGCTTCACCTTCTTATTCCACCTCACGATAACCACTGACATAACACCAATCACCAAAGCAGCTGCTGCGATCCAAACAAGCACAGAAATGATGTCTTCCCCGTTGTTGGCTGAGCCAACCTGCCAGGCATCATCCGAGAGATCAATGTGATAATTACCCAAAGGCGTATTTTCTTCATCCAGAGCAAGGATAACAAGTCTACCATCTCCCTGCAAATCGTCCTGACTAATTTGGAGTTTTAATGTGCCCTTATTCATACCGATTTGTATGATCTCTCCGGACGGGAGTTGAATTGACGCTGTGCCTTTGGGCAAATCATCAATGTTGATAGTGGCAATGATAATGCCCGTTGACTCATCCGTCTGTATGGAAGCAGGCTTTAGCGTCACAGTCGCGTTAGACATAGGTTCGGGTATCACAGGAGCATCTTTGTATGCAGCCATCACAGTCACGTCATGGTCTGGCATCATAAACGTTGTGCTGGCATTGCTGGCGTCTTCAAACGTGCCGCCCCCACTGCTTGTCCATCTGTCAAAAACCTTGCCGGAGGGCGCCGCGTCGGCTGTGATAGATACCCGTGTTCCCGCCTTATAGGAACCGCTGCCCGTGCCGCTTGCTACCGACAGCGAATAGACAGGCGTCCATACGGCGTATAGCGTCACCGTTGCACCGTTCACTGATGTGAGGTTTGGAACGCTCTGTTCGTCCGAATAGATTAATGCACCGTCAGCACTGGCCGCCCAGCCCGCAAAGGTGTAGTCCGCCCGAGTGAAGCTGTTGGGCGTCAGCATTTTCGCCACATCATAGGTATGACGGCTAGGAGCGGTGCTGCCTGTGCCGCCATTGGCGTTGTAACTGACCTTATAGGTGTACGGTTTCCAAACCGCATACAGCGTTACTGTTGCGTTGTCTTCTGATGCTAGATTCATCACGGCCTCTTCGGCCGTATAGAGGGCTGCACCGCGCGCATTGGTGGACCAGCCTGCAAAGGTGTAGCCTGTCCGAGTGAAGCCGTTGGCCGTCAGCGTTTTCGCCTCGTCGTATATGTGGCTGCTGGAAGCGGTGCTGCCTGAGCCGCTGTTGGCATTGTATCTGATCGTATAGGAGTTGGGTGTCCACACGGCGTAAAGCGTCACCGTCGCGCCGTTCTCAGTTCTTAAGTTTAAAATGCTCTCTTCATTCATATAGACAATTGCACCGTCCGCCTCGTTTGCCCAGCCCGCAAATGTATACCCCGTCTTTGTGAAACGGTTAGCCGCCAGGGGCGCAGCCGCATCATAGGTGTGGCGGCTCGGCTCGGTGCTGCCCAAGCCGCCGTTGGCGTTATAGTTTACCGTGTAAATGTTGGCCGTCCACACGGCATATAGCGACACCGACACGCCGTCTTCCGGTGTGAGGTTTGATACGCTTTGACCATCCGAATAGATGACTGTTCCGGACGCATCGTTAGCCCAGCCCGCAAAGGTGTAGCCCGTCTTAGCAAAGCCGTTAATTGTCAGCGTTTTTGCTTCGTCGTAGGTGTGGCCGCTGGGGGCGGTGCTGCCTGTGCCGCCGTTGGCATCGTACTTGACCGTGTAGTTGTGCGGCGTCCACACGGCATACAGCGTCACGGTCGCGCCGTCCTCTGACGCAAGGTTTAATACGCTCTCTTCATCCCTATAGACAATCTCACCAGCCGTACTGGCCGCCCAACCCGCAAACGTGTAACCCGTCCGGGTAAAACTATTGGCCGTCAGCTTTTTTGCCTCATCGTAGGTATGCCTGCTGGAGGCGGTGCTGCCCGTGCCGCCGTTGGCATTGTAACTGATGGTATAGGGGTTGGGTGTCCACACGGCGTACAGCGTTACCGTCGCGCCATCATCGGATGCAAGGTTTAATACGTTGTCTTCATCCGTATAGATGGCTGTGCCGTCCGCCTCAGTTGCCCAGCCCGCAAACGTGTAGCCCGTTCGGGTAAAGCTACTGGGCGTCAGAGTTTTTGTCTCGTCGTAGGTGTGGGTGCTGGGGGCAGTGCTGCCCGTCCCGCCGTTGTCATCGTAACTGACCGTGTAGGTGTGCGGCGTCCAAACGGCGTACAGCGTCACCGTCGCGCCGTTCTCTGACGCAAGGTTTGATACATTCATTCTATCTGTATACACGGCTATGCCGTCCGCCTCGGTTGCCCAGCCCGCGAAGGTGTAACCCGTTCGGGTGAAGCTGTTGGCCGTCAGCGTCTTCGCAGCATCATAGATGTGGCTGCTCGGATCGATGCTGCCCGTACCGCTGTTGGCATCGTAGCGGACCGTATAGGTGTGCGGCGTCCATGCCGCATAAAGCGTCACCACTGCGCCATTTCCTGACGCAAGATTGCTTACGCTTTTTTCATCCGTATAGACGGCTGCGCCGCCTGCACTGGTTGCCCAGCCCGCAAATGTGTAACCTGTTCGGGTGAAGCCGTTGGCCGTCAGCGTTTTTGCTTCATCGTAGGTATGGCTGCTGAGGGCAGTGCTGCCCGTCCCGCCGTTGGGATCGTAATTGACCGTGTATGAGTTAGGCGTCCACCTTGCGTACAGATTCACCGTCCTGCCGTGCTCTGACGTAAGATTGCTTACGCTCTCTTCATCCGCATAGGTGACCGCACCAGCCGTACTGGTCGCCCAACCCATAAAGGTGTAACCTGTCTTTGTAAACCCATTAGGCGTAAGAGGCTTTGCCTCATCGTAGGTGTGGCTGCTTGAAGCCGTGCTGCCACCCGTGCCGCCGTTGGCATTGTACTTGACTGTGTAGGTGTTTGGAGTCCAAGCAGCATAAAGGGTCGTATCGCCGAGAAAAGTAAATGTGCCTCCCACGTTATAGCTGCTGCCCTCTTTGTTCGCTGCCGTGTTCCAGCCGGAGAATGCATAGCCCGTGCGGCTTAACCCACCACCATTAACCACAGATACGGTTGTTCCGATGTGCTGGGTGACCTGAGACGGTACTGTGCCGCTCCCGTTATTCTGATGGTAGGATAGCGTATACGGCCGCAGGTAAGCACCAAAATTGCCGCTCCATGGCACTGATATACCATAAGCCGCCTTATTTGCAATATGTCCGGAGACAGTATGGTGAGTATGTGTGGTTGTTGTGGGGGTGGCATAGCGGTCGTTTTTGAGAAACAGTGCCACCGTATTCGAAATCTCAAGTGTACAGTCTGAGGTTGATTTGGCTCCTCCGCCGACATCCTTTGCGTACTGACCAAAATTATCGCCCGATCCTGCCTGTGCAAACACCACGCCACCCGAGAGAGTGACAGTACCACCCTCGCCATTGTTACCGCAGCCGATGCCTGGACTGCCGCCCGAAAAGTCGCGATCACCACCTTTGGCCGTCACTGTGCCGCCTTTAATGGTAATGATACCTGCACCGCCCCCGCCGCTGCCGCCGATTCCGGCGCCGCCTTTCCCGCCTGTAGCCACAACCGTGCCGCCGCTGATGGTGATAGTACCACCATCTCCTTCGTAGCCGCCAATACCCGCACCATAACCGTTGCTCGTAGCCTCAATTATACCGCCGGTGATGTTGATCTCGCCGCCACTGCCTCCGCTGTTGTAACTGGTGAAAATGCCTGAGTCGCCCGTAGCCTGAATTGTACCGCCGGTGATGGTAATATTGGCGCCGGTTGTACGGTCGCTGCCAATACCCGGACCACTTTCGCCCACGGCGGTTACATGACCACCATGAATAGTGATTGTATCGCCGTTTTCTCCACTGCCGCCGCCGATTCCTGCATTGCTTACTCCGCCATAGGCATTCACCGTACCGCCGTTGATGGTAATGGTACTGGTTGATGTGTCATAATATCCGCATCCGATGCCGGCAGCTACGGCGCCGCCATAAGCGTTCACCGTACCGCCGTTGATGGTAATGGTACCAGTTGATTTGTCATAATATCCGCTGCCTATGCCTGCACCCCATTTATCTCCTGTGGCATTTAAGACACCCGTGCCACCCGCTTGCCCAAAAATGGTGAGGTTTTTGCCTCCCACAACGCTAATACCTGGATTAAAACTATTTTCGACCGCGGATACAGTGAGTGTCTTGCCATCCATCAGAATCACTTTTGCGTCGCCGGTTACCGTGATGGTTTCTGTTCGTGTTACGTCGGCATTAACCACGTACCAGCCGGTACCAAGCGTTGCTGTAGAACTTGTGATCTCTGCGGCCGTCACCGTTTGCGTTGTGCCCGTTTCATCCAGATAAGTCACAGATACATTTGCCGCCAGAGCGGTCAGAGAAGAAGGCAAACATAGAAAGAAAAAGATAATGGCGAAAATAATGAGTGTGAGCTTATTTCTCATGGTAACCTCCAAAGCAGGACAGACATAAATCGAGACAATTTCCGGCGCATTAAAAAGTTGCAATAATCGTCATACGCATACAACTTTATAAAATATATTGTATTCATAAAATGGATTTGTCACAATGTACGAAAGTACAGTCTCCTGGTATAAAACGACAAACGGCATGCTTTCGCCATGCTATTGCCAGAATTTCATCAGACGTCTTGAATAATGCCTAGCTTCGCGGCATGCGCAATCACTTGAGAACGGTTTTCCAGATGTAGTATCTCGACAATATTTCCCATATGATATTTGATTGTACGCTCCGTCAGCCCCAAAGCTTCTGCCACGTCTTTATAGGAAACACCCTGAGCCACCAGCTGCAAAATCTCAAGCTGCCGCGGCGTAAGCTGCATCGAGTCTGTGTTTTCTTCTGTTTGGCAACCTTTTAGCTCATCCAGCAGCTGCACGGCCAATGAAGAAGAAAGAGCTGTTTCACCCCGCCGGATGCCTTGCAGTGTCTCGACAAGCTCTGCCGCACTGGTGCTTTTAAGCAAATAACCGTCCGCGCCGTATTTTATGGCCTGAAAAAGATCCTCATCCCCTTGCGATGCGGTCAGCATCACCACCTTCATGGCCGGATACTGCGCTTTCAACAATCTGAGCGTTTCAAAACCGCTGAGCCCCGGCATGCAGATGTCCATCAAAATGGCCTCAGGCTGATGAACGGCGGCTAGTTTCAGCGCTTCCTTGCCTGAGTTTGCAATGCAGGCGACTTCGAATCCATAGGTTTTGAGGAGGTAGCTCAGCCCCTCAATAAACAAGGCGTGGTCATCCACAAGCATTAGCTTCATATCTTTTCACCTCCGGGCATGGGCATTGTCAGCCAGACTCGGCAGCCTTGTTTGGGCGCAGAATCAACACGCAGCACTGCGCCGATCTCCGCTGCGCGTTCCTGCATAATCTTTAGCCCGAAAGCGTCGGAACTAAGAGGACGCGCATAATCAAATCCTTCGCCGTTGTCTTCCACGGACAGTAACAGCTTGCCTTCTTCGCATTTTGCTGCTAACCAGACTTGCGAGGCCCCCGCATGCTTCTGCACGTTGTTTAGGGCTTCCTTGGCTATGCTGAGCAGTTGGATCTGCGTATACGTGCTGATTTCTGCCCAATCAAAATCAATTTTCAATTCTGTGGATATGCCGGATCGCTTTTCAAACTCCAGTATGTCGGTGCGCAATGACGCGATGAGACTATCGTCGGAGGCGGATACACTGCGGGCGTTTTTGATATATGACCGCAGCTGTTCGTGTGCTGTTTGAGTGACATCCACAAGGCGGCATAGCCGTTCATTGATCATATCAACACCGCTGTCAGCCAGTTCTCTTTGTATGCCCTGCGCCTGGAGATTGATGAACCCCAGTATTTGTCCGAGATTATCGTGCAGATCGCGCGCCATCTGTTCCTTTTCCCGTGAAGCGGTCAGCCTGAGCTGCTGCGCCAGATGTCGTTGCTGAGCCTTTTTCTTTTCGGTCACCTCATACACCATGGCAAGCCGTCCAAGCAGCGCACCTTTGCTGCCGGTTAGCGGAGAAAAAATGGCTTCATACATTCGAGTGCCGCTCGGCTCGGCGCTTTGGAATTCAGTGTGGGTTATGTTTCTGTTAAGGCAGGCGCTCGAGAATTCGGGTGTGCTGCTAAAAACATCCACCGTATTGCGCCCGTTAGCCACCTTGGCAGAAATACCTGTGATTTTTTCCAGCGCGGGATTTACGTCCAATATGCGGTCTTGCAGATCCATCACCAGTACACCCGCATCCATGCTCTCAATCACCGTAGCACGTGCCAGCGGAACCAGATCAAACATTCTATAGCGAAATATCGCCACGGCCATCATCACGCCCGCAGGGCCAAAGAATACAGGTGTCAGGTCGATACCTTTGGCAGGGCTCAGACCCATGATATAAAGTATGTTTGGTACAACAATGAGACTGACACCGGCGAGAAGGAGCACGGCCTGCTTGCGGTAAACAGTTTTTCGGTATATGACTGCTCTGACCAGCATCGCGAGCGCGGCAATATTGATGATATGCTGATAAGCGGCGTGAACATAAAAAGCCGGACCATATTGTTTGGCAATCACGGGAAAGGCTCCGCCGGTATCCAAACGAAAATCGTAGCGCATCAGGCCGTGATAACCGTCTGTCCATACGAGTGCGATAATGACCACGGGCAGCACCAACAGCCACCAAAATGTTTTTTTATGCAGCCATTTATCGTAACCGGTAAAGCGCATGCACAACACAAATAAGGCCAGCGGCGAGAAACAATACGCAAAATACTGAACGTTGGCCCAAAAAAGCTTGGTGGCAAGGTCCACCCCGGACATTTCCAGCGCGTTTCCGCCCGACCAGGCTGTGACAAGCAGCATGCTTGTGATGAAACTGGCGGCGCACTTGGAATGATGCTGCCTGGCAAACGCATAGCAGCCGAGGGTAAACGTCACAGCGGAAGAGATGATAAGTGGCCATATGTATGGGATAATTTGAAATTGCACCTTCCAGTTCCTTTCAATATGGCTTAATAATATGATTATATAATTTTAAATATAGTCAATTCAAGATTAAATTCAAAAAGATGTATTTTCCAAGAGCTTCTTGGTTCATTTGGAATAAAAGTATTGAGTAAATCCTTAACATTGATACTTTCAATATAATCGGAAATACTCGTCCCCCAGGCGGCATGCCTATAGTTCAAATATATATGCAGGAAGGGTAAAAGCCCTGTTTTAAGGGATATTTACGGCTTCAACTAAGTTAAATTGATCAAAAAACCTTCACTCTTACATGCTTTTATTTCAAAGTGTAGTATAAATGTAGTATTGAAGAGCTTTAACCCGGCTGAAGCCGCAAAATCTAATGAAATAAACAGTATTTCTTGGCCTTTTCACCTTTCCATATCATCTCGCTTTTTTTTCTTTTGCTTAGGTTGCTCTTGCGAAATTACAGGCTCAAATGATGTTATTTTATCCAAGTGCGCATTTAATGAGCTGATGGCTTCAGCTTCTTTGTATTTTGTTAGATGTGTGTATACCGCCAGTGTCATCTCAATATCAGCATGGCCTAAAAAACGCTGTGCGGACTTAATATCAACACCTGCTTCATAGAGCATGGAGGCATAGGTATGCCGGAACATGTGCGCAGTGATGTGATCAATGACTTGAACTTTCTTTTGGGACCGGGAGGCATCCCGGCCACCCGCCTGCAGATTCAGATAATGAAGATAACTGTTCCATGCTCGATAATAAGCGGTACCTGTCATCAAATCCCCTTTTGCATCAGGACACACTAATTCAAATGGATGAGGCAGGTCTCGAAGAATATCAGCCAAGAAATTGGGAATCGGTACCTCACGTACTCCGGCCCTAGATTTCGGCTTTTTAATCTGCGTTTGATTCTTAAGTATGCTCGCCGATTTATTTACCAAAAGGACTTTTCTTTCAAGATCGATATCCTCCCACGTGAGCGCCAATAGTTCGCCACGTCGCAGTCCGCAATACATCATTATCATGGCTGCATGACCCATACGGTGCTCTTGCCATGTACGGTTAACAAGTTCTCTCTCTTCTTCTGTCAATGCACGACGTTCATTTGGTTCGATGGTTGGAACCTTAACAGTTGAAAAGACATTTCGAACCACCAAATCGTTCTCAACGCCAACATTCAAAATCCGCACCGCAGTCTGTTTGGCTTGCTTCATGGTGCTGGTAGCAAGACCCTCCTTCGCCATATTGTTTATAATACTCTGGAGATGGTAGGTTTTTAAATCCTTAAGCTTCATATGCCTCAGTGTGGGTAATAGATGTTTATTGATGACGCTATCCTGACGATAAAACCATTTCTCGTTTGCTGTAGGGTTATATTGTGTGAGCCATATATCTGTTATTTCTCCAAAAGTGGTTCTATCCTCGGGGACATATATGCCCTGATGGAGTTGCTGCGTGATTTCCGCTGCTTTTAATTCAAGTTCTTTTTTTGTCCTCGCATATATAGTTTTACGGATATATGATCCATCCGCTTTTCTTCCTACAGTTATATTCTTTTGATAAAACCCATCTGAGCGTTTGTTATTAGCCACGGCATGCCTCCTCAGTATGTTCGCACTTTTGCAGCCAGGTAAAAAACTTGTCCTTATTCACTACCCGGCGTTTTCCGATCACAATAACCGGCAGGGATTTATCGTGCATTATGTTATAGGCAAACGCTCGCGAAATACCAAGCACATTCATAATGTCATTGGCATTAAGCATAAGGGGTAACTCTTCCATACTTTTATATTGTTCACTCATCTTTATAACCTCCCAAGATATCTCGAAAAATAGCTGCTCTCATTAAAAAGATAAAGCAGGACGCAATCATGGTTACAGACTGCGCCCTGCTAATATCAGTACTATTTCACAGCATCATGAACGGCAATTGGCTTTTGCCTCATTGGAATCTCACCACCCCCTCAACGAGCGGGGTACACTCTGGGACCTAACCTCGACTATGCACAAGTATCATTATCCTTCCATATGGGTCATCGCCTGAGCCTGCCAGAGCTCATCTTGACAACAGTATTGATCGCTCACGTTATTTCGGTCATGGCGTACCTGTCATTCGGCTTTCCCTCCCCGGGCCATATGGAGAACGTATTCATTTTGCCTTTTATTCTTTTTTCAAGGATCATGGGAGAAAAAACTGCCCCCATAATCTGAAAGGAAAAAAAGGCTGTTTTGATGCATGAAATTTTTTAAATTCTCATAAGTTTTTTTATCTCATTTATGATTGAGGCATGCCGTCGTACTATTGTTGATTGATTAACGCAAAGAAACTCAGCGATTCCTCTTGTTGTCATCTCATCGTAATATAGCCATTTAATAAGCTGTTTGTCCGATTTCTTAAGCTTCGTTAATGTTTGCAGCATAAGTTCTATTAAAATCCCTTTTTCCGCCTCGTCCTCAACTGATGTCGGAGATGTTGCCGATAATATGTCAATTGGTAACCCATCACTTATCGCAATCTCATATGGTATATTTCTTCCTCTTTCTTGACGCTGGATATACTTTTTTCTCTCAAGTTCCGCATAGTACCGTGCGTATTCATCACCTGTAACAATAAACATAACTTCACCCACTCGGATTATTCCTTTCTCACGTTGTTTTTTATATAGCTTGTTTTTCATTGAATAGACCTCCGATTGATTTGTTGTGGATAAATCAGAACGAAGGCTGGGGGAGGCGCGTATGTACAAAGAGATACCTTTCCCCAAAACAAAAAAGCCGCAGTTACTCTGCGACCTTTCGGTTAATGGTTATTTATTGGGGAAAAGCATAAAAAAAGCCCCAGCTATTTATTAGCCGAGGCTATGGCGATGCAAATCCCACTATAACCATTCTATTTATATTGACATACACATACAATTCGTTTCGAGTCCATCTTTGGTACCTTATTGATACATCTTCGGTTCGTAAACAATTCACTTTAGGTTCACAGCCTGGAACTATGTCAATTTGCTAGACACAAAAGCTCGTACTTTTGACCTCCATTTCAATTACTACATTCTTGTCCATTTTCAGTTCATTCTCAAACTGTATCGGAGTGCGATAACCAATTGAAGAATGCAGTCTTGTCCGGTTATACCAGCCTTCGATATAGTCGAAGATCCTCAACGCCGCAACGCTGTAATCTCTATACCGCTGCCTGTTTACCTCTTCTTTTTTCAGTGTTGCATGGAACGACTCCATAACCGCATTATCATAGGGACAACCTCTCTTGCTGAATGAATGTATTAATCCGTATTGGTTTACTATCTCAGCAAAGGCTTCACTGGTATATTGGCACCCCTGATCGCTATGGAGAACAACCCCTCTAGGGTAGCCCTGGTTATGAAGAGCATTGACAACTGCTGCTATTGCTACGCCAGCAGTCATCGTTCTCGCGTACTTAAAACCTACAATTCTCTTTGTGCACAGATCAACGACCGAGGCTAAGTATGTCCATCCATCGTTACGGGTTTTGATGTATGTAATGTCGGTCGCCCAGCGTTCGTTTGGTCTTTCACTCCGAAACTCCTGATTGAGGATGTTCTGGCGATCTGCTTTATCCTCGTTGGAGCTATAATGCTTGTATTTGCGCATTATCACTGATCGTATACCCATTCCTGCCATTAGCCGACCAACACGTTTCTGACTAATGAAGATACCCCTGCTACGCATTATGGCTGTAATTCTGGGAGACCCGTAGCACTTACGACTCTTTATCCAGATTTCTTTTATCTGAGCACAATAATCTCTGCGCTCTTGGCTCCTCATTGACTCAGGCCTATTAATAGCCGCATAATACGTTGACCTGGGCACTTTCAGTATACGGCATAGAAGCTTAACATCGTGTTCGCCGCTCATTTGTCTAATGGCGGCAACTCTGTCTTTAAGTCCTTTGTGAATATGGCCATGGCTTTTTTTAATATCAGGTTCTCCTCTTCCAATGTGGCGACTTTCTTTTGAAGCGCAGCAATGTCATCTGCAGTCATTACCTCATTTTCTGATATCCTTATTTCGCGGTACTTTCTCAGCCATCCGTAGAACGATGATTTTGATATGCCATATTCACATTCGATTTCTTCTATGGGCTTCCCGTTAATGTACAAATGAACGACGCCCTTTTTAAATTCATCTGTGTAATGTTTACCTGCCATACTCGTACCTCCTTTTTAATTATCTCTGGTACGAGTTTTCGTGTCTACCTTTTTATACTAACTCCAGCCTGATATTAGCCTGAGCTAAGTAGTCTCTTATTGGCGGGATTATATACCCCCATAGAATAACTCCAAATTGATTAATAGCCTCTTTCTTACGCTTATAGTATTGAGTCCTTTCTATGCTGAGATTTTCAATAAGCTCCGTATCTGTATACTTAACCTTATTGATATACTGCTTGTTTAATATATCAAAGTACAGTTGGCCTAGAACCGGATATTCGTGTAATTTAAGCAGTGCTTTATCAACGAGATCCACAAGAAATTTTGTCTCCGCAATGCTAAGCAATTTGCTTTCTGCTTTTTCTTTATCAATGTCACTATCGAAATCATATGAAAGATAATCGGCAAGTTCAGCAATTCTTCGGCCCCCGAAGTCATATGCTTCAGCGCTCGCATCATACATAACCTCTTGGGTTCTCCATACAACATCTCGATATATTCGAAGCAGCAGTTTTGCTTTATGAAAAACCTCATTATTAAATTGCTTATCTCGATCAATTATTAGTGCAAGTTTTTTAATATGGATGTCTTCTTTCATAATGCATATCTCCTTGGAATTATCTAAACTCTGAAGCAACCATGTTGATTTTGCTCTTTCCCTGCTTTTTTATTTTCAAAAATGCTTTCAGCATTATCAAAGTAACGCATTGCCACTGTTTTACCCGTAGCTGAAAAATAAAATGCGGTATAAAGCTGACCCTCTTCATCTGAATACAGTGGTACAGGGCAATCAAAATCATAGATCGGTGTTAGTATTTTGTTGTTGACGTTGATTGCTGAAGAGCAATCTGTGGCTTGTTGTGTATGCTTATTAAATTCTATTACGTTACCCATTTCTTTCTCCTTCATGTTGAATATTATATCGAACATTTGTTCTCTTTTCAATATAATTTATTAACTGTACGAAAAACCGGACATTTCCATATAACGTTTGCGTTTGCAAAACTTATTTGAAGAATACTTGACCTTTTATTCTTATAAACTTGCAATTACTCTTATAAAATTATAAAATTCTTATATAAACAACAAAAATTAATTTAAAAAGCAAAAACAATATATATATGCAATAAACAAATATATACTTTCAATGGAATGTAGGGGCACACAATTGAAGGAACTTTATTACAAAAGATTGAATGATCTTATTAAAGGATGTTCATCGGATAAGAAGACGTATTTTTTCTTCAAAGGTTTTTCTGCAGATTTTTTTAGAATTTTACGAACCATCCCTGATGCTGATTGCACTCAAGATTGTTTTATCCAGTCTAACGGTTACATAGATATAGAAAAATTATGTGCTAACAAATCAAAAGCTTTAATAAGCATTATCAGTGGTAATGGGTCTATTTCGTTAAGGTTTTATGAAGAATTAAGTTTAATATCATCTATAACTGGAAGCATAAAAGCTGAATTGGACGGCAATATAGTTGTAGTTGATAATAATTTATTTAATGGTTTTTATCCGGCTTATTTCGAAAACGGGTTATTAAATTCATTGACGCAGATTTATAATATTGAAGAATATTGTAATGACGAAACGTTTATTATGTATTCCAAGTATTATAGTAGTTTTACTCAATTCAGTGCGAATCAATACACTCTAACCTTCTTGAACACTCATAGAGACGAACAAATAAAAGAAATACCTTTTTACATAAAAAAAGATGTAAATATATCTAACAGTAATTTAAAAGCTGATATTTTAATACAAGTCCAAGATGATAGCTTTCTTACGTATAAAATCGATCTTGAAAAAGGAATAGAATATCTACCTACAACATTTATTATAGACTTTGAAAACGACAAGTTTCAGCTAGATCCTATTATAGCCATACTTGATTTCTATAAAATCAAGTATTCAATTAAGCCTAGGAGCAAATTTGAATTTGCGAAGGAAGCAAACCATGACTGCTACTTAAAGATTTTAAGACAGTATTGGGGTAGTAACGCAAATTTCAGAAAGATGAGTTTTTACGAAAATCCTGATTTATCAAATTCTATTATAGATATTTCACAAGGCGATGTAATTTCTAATATAATTGAGCAATGTAAAATCTCTTTAAAAAGATTCTCTGGAAACAAAAACTTTTTTATTACCTCCCCAACCGGATCGGGTAAATCTTTATTGTTTCAGCTTCCCGCTATTTATCTTGCAGAAGAATACTCTGCAGTAACAATTGTAATTTCACCTCTTAAGGCGCTGATGGTAGATCAAGTTACCCAGCTAAATGATAAAGGCATTACATTTGCAACCTATATTAATTCAGATATTAGTTTTGAAGAGAAAGAAAAACGTATTAGAGGTCTAAAGACAAGCGAATTTTCGATTCTTTATATTGCCCCTGAATATTTATTATCCACTAATATTGAAAGCATCATTGGAAATCGTCCCCTTGGTTTGTTAGTCATTGATGAAGCCCATATAGTTGCAACATGGGGAAAAGAATTTCGGGTTGACTATTGGTATCTTGGCGCATACATTAAGGCTTTAAAACTAAGCGGCAGACGGTTTTCAACCCTATGCTTAACAGCCACGGCGGTGTATGGTAATCAAGATGATATGATAAGTGAAATACTAAAAAGCTTAAATCTTTCAAATACATTAATTTATATCGGAAATGTGAGAAGAAATAATATTGAATTTGATATTCAAAGAGTCAAGAGAGAAGAATTATCACTCGGTCACGATGCCTATAAAATTAATGTGACAATACAAAGGATTCAGGAGTTTATCCGAAATAATCAAAAAGCAATTGTTTATTGCCCATTTAAAACACTTATAAAAAAAATATATCATTTGATACCTATTGCTTATAAGCATAAAGTCGGCTTATATTATAGCGATTTGGATGAAACGGTACGATTAAATTCAGTAAGCGATTTCGTTCAAAATAAAATTACTGTAATGATTTGTACAACCGCATTTGGAATGGGCGTTGATATAAATGGTATAGAGGTTATTTACCATACCGCTCCCACTGGAGGTCTTACGGATTATGTTCAACAGGTAGGCCGGGCAGCAAGAGATCAAACTACCAAAGGAATAGCAAAAATAGATTATACAGAAAAAGACATGAGATATATAAGAACTTTACATAGTATTTCTGGAATTAAGCAATATCAAGCAAGAGAAATACTTAGAAAAATTCTATCTTTATACAATGAAAAGAAGTCTCGAAATCTACTAATATCACCGGAAACATTTTCGTATTTATTTGATGAAGATGAGATAGAGAATAAAGTTAAGTGTTCTTTATTATTAATCTCTAAAGACCTTGAAGAAAAATACTCGTCAGAAATACTAAGAGTACAGCCCAAAAGTATGTTTACAACAAATTATGTTGTAGTACCATCAGATGCAGAGCTTGAGTTTTTAAACAAGTATAATGGTTTTATTGAAAAGTTAGAAGATAAAACGAAAAGAATTCAAATTGTAAACAGTTATAAAACGTCCAACCTAACCATTACAAATATTGGGCCTATTTATATGGTCAAAATGGCTGAAATATGGGAACACAAATTTACACATTTGTCTTTCGGTGAGTTTAAGAGGCAATTCTTTAATGGAACGTTATTGTCTCAAAAGGATGACGTAAAAATCGCTCCACGTTTATGCTTAACTATTAGATATATTGTTGCTAATAACAAGATAATAGAAAAGGTTGTTGAAATATCAAAACAACTAACTTCAATATTAAGTGCGTTTTATTCGAAAGATAGAATATTTACTGTTGATGATTTTAAATATAAAGTTAAACAGTATTTTAAAACAGGTGATAGAGAAGAGTCATTATCTTCCCGCCTTTTAGACTTGTTTACAGATAAATTTGACGCAAACAAATCTTTTGAAAATAAAGACAAATTAAAATTCCTATCAATAAAACACGAGGCTGATGGAGGGGGTAGACAGTACCAGATCGTAAACAAGAATTATTTGGGGTTAGCAAGAAATATGCAGGCATATGCAGAGCAATGTTTACCTAATTCGAGCAAAGATACTTGTATATTATTTATACCAGCTAATAAAAGAAGCTCATTAATACATTTTTCAATATTGTTAGAAATTTTCCAGATAGCTAATTGCGAAATTGTTGGTGGTAAGAATACAGAAATCTTTGTGAGAATTAATGACCCTGTTAAGTTAAGGTATCAATTAGAACAGAAATACACTAATAAGTTGATAACAAAAATTGAAGGTCAAAAAAGGGAATCGGAAAAAACCATTCAAATGTTCTTAAGTAGCCGTCTATCCGATTTGCAACGTTGGGATTATATAGAAAACTATTTTCTTGGCCGATCAAGCCTAGAGGACTTAGAGGAAGAAGTAAAATGCTAAAACTTAATATTGAAGTAAAGAGCGATAATCCAAATTCCAATGAGTATAAGGCATCTCAAGAACTTAAAACTCTCTTTTTAAACTCTCTGTTAGACACAAGCGCTTTGGGACGGATCTTGATTGTGCCAAATGCTACGTTCTACGGTTCTAGTACAAAGGACGTAGATATACTTGTCGTAGGCGAACTAACTAATTGTACACAACACATACTTATTCCTGATTTAGAACATATCGGGAAGAATAAACCGATTAAAGTAGAAGTTAAAAGTTTCATTTGTGTTATCGAATTAAAAACACATACCCACCATGGAGTATGGAGGGAAGGAACTAATATATATGTTAGTTATAATGGGCATCGCCATAATGTAACTAATCAATCTGAAGGACAAAAGAATGCGATCCTCAACTTTTTCAAGTCTTTAGGAAAGAATGTTCCATACATATCAAATCTTGTTTGGTTTAGAGCCCTAACGCCTAAAGAAGTAGACAGCTTATTGATTGAAAATGGTAGTAGAATAAATTCAAATCTACTACCTTCAGAATATACTTTTACAGATTTTATACGGGAAGTTTATATCAATGGAAATAATAAGAATGATATAATTAGCGCATTTCGAAGTGATGGTTCTCCAATTGAATATACTCAGGAAATTCTTAATTTCTTTACAAAAGCCAAGACTGCGGAGGGTGAGTTAACTAGAAGGAAAATTGAACAGCTAACTAATGATCTTCTATCGAAAAATTGGAGAAATGTTGAATATGGATCCTCAATTATGGTGTTTAATGGAAGAGCGGGAACAGGTAAAACAAACAGCTTACTTAAGGCCGCTTATCATTTGGCTATAAATGAAAATAAGCGCGTATTAATTTTGACTTACAATAAAGCGTTAGCTAGCGATATAAGAAGAATAAATACATTAGCCGGAATTCCCGACGACTTTGATGGTCGAAGTGTAAGGATAAAAACAATCCATAGTTTTTTTTATCACTTTCTCAGAGCCGTCGGGATTTATGATACGAACGACAACGAATTTCTTTGTAAGTATGATGAATTACTACATGAATTATATGATTTTTTAGATAAAGGATTAATAAACACTGATGATAAAGCAAAGGCTATTGAACTAAATGTGGAAGAGCTTAGCTGGGATTATATCTTTGTTGATGAGGCGCAAGATTTCTTAGAAATTGAAAAAGATGTTCTTTTTAAATTATTCGGCACTGATAACTTTACTATAGCAAATGGGATCGATCAAAGAATTAGAGGGCATTATTATTGTAATTGGACCTTCAATATAAAAAACAGACAGATTAAAAAGCTAACAACTTGCCTTAGGCAAAAAGAGAATCTTGTTAATTTTGTAAATTCTTTTGCCTATAGGCGTGGTATGAGCCAATTCGTATTAGTGCCAGAAAAAAAGATGGTAGGTGGGCGGGTTATAATAACCACGCTAGACTATATTTCAGCAGATATACATAAACGTGAAGTGGAAAATGCCAAAAATGATGGGAATGAATGTTATGATTATTTATTTTTAGTCCATCCGGGTCTCGTAGTAAAGGAAAACGGTAAGCATTCATTCTGCCAAACAAAAGAGTACGAGGATAAAGGAATTTATATATGGGATGGCACACAAGCAGAGCTTCGAACTGAATTTCCTGTATATGCTGATCAGCATCGATTACTTCAATATGATTCATGCAGAGGGTTAGAGGGCTGGACAGTTGTCTGCCTAGAATTCGATAAATTTTTGGATTATAAAGAGAGTATTTTTAAACCAATGGAGTATTTTGACGACATAAGTTTAGCATCTCCAGAAGAACAGAAACGGATGTTTGTAAATGAGTGGGGGCTTATTCCGTTAACGCGTGCGATTGACACCTTGATCATTACAATAAATAACAAAGATCATTGGGTTGCAAAAGTATTACGTGACATTAGCAAAAATGTTGACTATATTCAATGGATAGAATAATGCGAGGTAGATAATATGGCTGATAATATTAAAGAAACACTTAACGAATTACTAGCAACGATACCCACGGATGATAATACATTGATTGTATTAAAGGGTTTTCCTATATCAATTTGTGACCCGACGATAAAAATAGATATTGAGAACCTCCTTAAAAGTAAAATTAGATACCTAAAAGACTTAGTTATGTCAAATCGAAAGTACATACTTTATGAGGAGTTTTTAGCTTTAAAAGGATTATTGTTGGATGAATATCATAAAATTTTTATAATTGATAATAACCTCTATTTAAATTATTACCCTCTATATGCGAACATTACGGAAAACATTTTGGAAGCTTTACTTAATCATTATAACGAAGATGTTGACGAAAACGCTTATATTGGGAGACCCGAGGACAACCCTTCAGATATTTACGTGAACGTTGAAAGGATTGATGATAGAGTATTTGTTGTTTATCATAATCCTGAGAATTTTTTAAGGGATGAGAAAATAGTAATAGTAAAGCTTTATATAACTCCAATGATTTCGTTGCACCAAGATAAAATTGACGAAAACAAATTACAGGAGATATCCATCTTAAGAGATATCTCTGATGAAATTGATTATATTAGGCTTATTAAAGACCTTTTTAAGAACCCCTCTGAAATATATATTACTATTGATAATAGTAATATTGACAGTTTGATCTTAGAAGAAAAAATTAGAATTCTCCAGTTTGCTTGGGAAGAATGGACAGACATAAAGATTTGTACCATTTCGCACAAAATAAAGGAAACGAAAACCAATCCCGCTTTTAAAAGAATCTTAAAACGATACTGGAATACTGACGATTTCAGAGAATTTAATGTATATGATGTTGATAAACTTAAGGATGGAATATTAGAAACTAAGTCTATTAGCCAAGCAGAAATCATTTCTGATATCGTGACCCAGGTAAATCGAAGTATTGAAGGAAAGGATGCCAGGGATGTATTTGTTACGGCTCCAACAGGATCGGGTAAATCAGTATTGTTTCAAATTCCGGCAATATATTTATCTGAAGATGAAGATAAGGATCAGCTAGTTACATTGGTTATATCCCCATTAATTGGATTAATGACTGACCAGGTCAAAGGTCTTGAATTGAAAGATTATAATTATGCCCGTACAATTAACTCAAGTATAGCACCCATCGTTAAAGAAAATATTATTCAGGAAATAAAAGACTACAAATGCCATATATTATACCTGTCTCCTGAATCGTTGTTAAGCCGAAGCGACCTTGAAAGACTCATTGGAGAAAGAAAGTTGGGTATGATAGTCGTAGATGAGTCGCATATTGTAACAACGTGGGGGAAACAATTCCGCCCTGACTATTGGTTCTTAGGCGACCATATTCAGAAACTGAGAAACGATATGAAGAGAAGTGGGAGGTCATTTATAATCACAACTTTTACTGCCACCGCTATTTATGGTGGCATAGAAGACATGTACCGTGAAACACGAGATAGCCTCCATATGTCTAACCCAATTACCTATCTAGGATATGTCAAAAGAGATAAAGAGATCGATATCGATATAAAACCAATTACAAAAATAGAAGGACAAAAGAATTATCTACCCGATAAGTTCAATTCTTTAGTAGAACTTATTGAAGATGCAATTAGCGCAGAAAAGAAAATGCTTATCTATTTTCCAATGATAAACGTACTCGAGAATTTCTATGAATGGTGTCAATCAAGAAATTTCGCAGATCAAATCGTCCGATATCATGCAAAACTGAAGCCTACTGATAGACAAGAAAATTACGAGTCATATAGAAATGGTGATAAAAGAATTATGTTAGCAACAAAAGCCTTTGGTATGGGTATTGATATTGATGATATTGAAATAGTTGCCCACTTTGCACCAACGGGTAATGTATGTGATTATGTTCAAGAAATTGGTAGGGCAGCAAGAAAAGTTGAGTTACACGGTTACGCTCAATACAGGTATTTAAAGAATGATTTAAGATATATTAAACAATTACACGGCTTATCTGTAATTAGGAAAAGACAGTTAATACAAGTAATAGAAAAAATATATGAACTATATCTTTATAATTTAAGGGGAAAGGAGACCTTTTTAACAAGGCAAAGAAACGCCATGCTTATTGATGCTGAGTCGTTTTCATACATATTTAATGATGACCAACAAGATGAGAATGGAGCTATCAACAAGGTAAAAACTGCAATGTTATTAATTCAAAAAGACTTCTTAAATAGATTGCCGTATTCACCTTTCAGAATGCGCCCTGTTCCAATGTTTAAGTATGCTTATTTTGCCATCGCAGATAATTACCAAACCGAACTTAGAAAAGAATATGGAGATGTTATTAAACAAATTACTACTCAGAAAGGCGGGATTTGTTCAGTTGACTTAGAATCCATTTGGAAAAAGGTATATTATAGTCAATATTCTTTTCCTCAATTTAAATACCTTCTATTTTCGAAGAGCCCAAAGATTGATTTAATTACAAGATATAAAATGAGTTCTGCATTATGCGTTGATGTAGTTTTTGAAGAGAGATACTCAGAGTCGTTTAGCAGAATTATTAATGCTGTTACAAATACTTTGGCTGATACTGATCTCTTTGGACAATATAAAACCCAAAAACAATTGGCCTCTGATTTAAAAACGCGTATTGGTTGTAGAACGATTGAGTCTGAAAGCATTATTAGCACTGTTATTGCAGCAATGGAAATTTATAAGAGAGAGTATACCGGTTCTTTAATTATATCTCTATTTCGCCAAGATTATAATAAAGATAGTACACCTAAATACCAGTTTACGAGTTCAATGGATGACTTTTTCACTTGGCTGAGGAATGGTTATAAATATATTACGACAAATGTAACTGATGGGAAACTATATTTGGCCAATACTGACGAAAAGAATTTTTGCAAAGAGTATACAACGATTTTTGGTCTATTAGAATGTTTCAATGTATTAAGTTTTAAAATGCTAGGTGGCTCTGATAGCCAGCTTTATATTTATGTTAACCAGTCAAAAAGGCTAAAAGAGATAATTGATAACCCATCAATATATAAAAACTATTTGTTGGATACTATAACTAAACGACATAAATTATCCGTTGAAATGTTAACTTATATTTTTGAAAACAATTTTAGCAATGAAGAGGTTTGGGGGATAATCGAAAATTACTTCGTTGGCAAGATACCTGACGTAGTATTAAATAAATACAACAAAAGAGAAGATGATATCCAAAATGAAACCGTCTCTTGATCAATAGGAATCGGTGTGAACCGGCACAAACGTTTCAGATAATGAAACTTATTAATGAACATGGTGAATATAAGAAAAGAAGGGTAACATGGAAATACTTAATCTTTAATACAGTTAATAAAGGGGACAAGATCTTTACATAAGTTAATAAACCAAAATTGTAATTAGTTTTAACAAACCATTATGGAGAGGTTTATGAGCTATCGAGTAGGTATTACAGATAAAAGCAGTCTTGAATTACTTGGGGGAAACATTGCGGGTTATAAAAAAGACTCAATTGACTATTATAAATTACATAATAATGAATTAGTTACTATTAAGTTTTCTCATATATATGATGGTGCTAAGCCAGGCTATTGGTTTGGCATAACTCCAAGTGCGCTCAGAAAATATAATAGTAACAATCTAACCCATATTATACTGGTCATTGGGTATGAAGGAATCCTTAAGTTACCCATAAAACTTTTAAATGCATATTTTATGAACGCAGATACAAGCTCAAAACCCGATGGGGCAATTAAGCATTATCATATTAGAATAAAATATGATAATGGCCTTATTTTATACAATAATAAGTATAACTTTTTAATAGACGATTATCTAATTTACAATGAAGAAATTGTTCTTTCAGAAATCAATACAAAAAGCAATTCTCAAATAATGGATGAAGCACAGAAATTTCAAGATTATATAAATCAATTCTATGAAAGTGACAAAAATAAAATACTTAGAAATGAAAGTAAAGCTCAAAAAGAGCGTATTGCTTGTTTAGAAAAACATACATGTCAGATTTGTGGATATAATTATGAGTATTATAAAAATGGTAAAAAGCATTGGATAATTACCGTTGACCATATTGTTGATAAGGCCAAAGGCGGTGGAGAGTCTATTAAAAATCTATGGGTGCTTTGCCCAAATTGCCATGCAAAAAAAACAGCAGGGATTATTGAAATCAATATAGATAAAAAAACCGTTCGCGAGAACGGTATACTCATAAATATAAGGGATAATCATTTAGGTTTTTAATTGCTTTAATCCTTTAAATTTTTAGTATTTATTCGTTTAAAAAGCCGAAGCTTCATTCGCCCCATGGCTCGTCATGACTAAAGAGGTCTTGGGGAACACCTATCAGATTTACATCAAATTTCAAAGAAGGCTCAACATTTGTTGAAGCATTATGTATACGAAGTGAGACAGTCCAGCCGTTGTTACAGACTATTGAAATAGTATTATTCGAGCTCTGGTTAAAATCCATGTTATAAATTGCTTGAGGCAAGGGTGTTCTTGGCACATTGTTAACTCTAACTTGCCCTGCGTTACGGTTCAAGGTTCCAAACATATTAAATGCTTGTATATGGGTGCTTCTTCTGGAGCTTTTATCAATTAGTTTGTAGAAATCATGCCGTCCGATTAAATAGGATAAAAGCCTATTAGGTATGACTTCCCCATTTTGGTCGTATAGCCGCTGTAATTCGGTTATAAAAGCTGTTAATAATGGTCGATAGACTCTAATGTCTTTATCAGCAATATCTCGCCAGGTGGCTCGTATGGTTTTTAAACGCTTAAGTTCATCAAATATTGGAGTGATTTCTTCAAAGTATTGCCTAGAACAAGGGATACCAAACCATTGAAGCCCAAAATCAATTGTCTGTGATAGTCGGGAGTGCTTAACTGCACTATGATTATGCTTGCACGATATACCAATTTCCCATTCATTCTGTAACCTAATACAAAGTAAATCTCTTACATCCCCAGCCATTCCCTGCGCGTCTTCTTGAAGGCTTAGATAAATTGGCGTATTATTAAGACCGTTATGAATCTGGGGCTCTAACCTTGAAATAATCCTAAGCCCTGCTTCAGCAGCTAAAATCATTTCATTTTGGGATTCTTGATCTTCCTGATCGAAAAAATTTCGAGCAACAACGTATGCTTGGTTATGTTCCACCCTTACTTCTTGACCGTCCAAAGCATTACGTAGGGTCTCTAAACAGGCATATTCGAAAGCTTTTCCTGTACTCGTATCAGGCATAAATTTATTCCCTTTTCATAAGTTCATTATTTACACTAATATCATCAATCACTTTTTTAACATCATTAGCGATAACTTCTCCTAATTTAACAGGGACGGCATTTCCAATTTGTTTATATTTGCTTGTTAAATTACCTACAAACTCCATGCCACGCGGAAAAGTCTGAATTGCAGCTGCTTCTTGCCAACTAAACCTACGTGTAACACCATTTCCAAATACCCATAAATCTTCACCGAGTTTTCTCATCTCAGGTGATGAAGGATGAATTGGAACCTGTTTACTCATTGCCGGGATAGTATAGGATACTTCATCCCATTTCCTTTTTCTATTACGGCTCATATATCTGGATGAATAGGAACTCTGGCATATGTCACAAGCCTTAGGTTGAGGCAAGTCCAATATCGCATCTCTTAGAGTAACCTTTTTATTATGAGGCTTTGGAAATTCGTACTCTGTAATACCAATATCCTTTCTAAAGCCAATCATAATAACTCTCCAACGGTCCTGTGGGACACCATAATTTGCGGCATTTAATAATGTTGGGAATACATTATAGCCTCGATTAGAAAAATCCTCGATTATTGCCTCAATAATCGTACCATCGCCTAATGTTAAAATACCCTTCACGTTTTCTGCGATAAAAACATACGGTTGCTTTTCTTCAACCAATTTTACAAAATGTTTGTACAATACATTCCGTTTATCGTCTAACTTCCGGGGACCAGCCAATGAAAACCCTTGGCATGGGAAACCACCCATTATTACATCGGATCTCGGAATATCATTAAAATCGATTTGTCCGATATCACCTTGCATTACTTCCGCATTAGACCATAATTTAAAAGTATCACAAGCGTCCTTATCAATATCATTTGCCCATATGGTTTTGAACCCTTGGTTTTCAAAACCTAAATCTAAACCACCGGCACCAGCGAAGAGTGAGACGACAGAATAGCGATTAGATGCAAATTGATTTTTTCTAGATACTATTTCGATAATGTTGCTCATAATTACCCTCACTAATACAATTTAATCTATTTTATCATATATTTAAAACAACAACAAAATCAAATTCATGTAACTAAGAATATAATTAAACAGACACTATAGACACGCTCATTAATCAAGCAAAGGCCTCTGCTATGCTGTTTATTCTAGTTAAGCCACGTTTTATCATACCAGCTCTTACCTCAATTGATAACTTAAAAGTGTTGCAAAACTCATTATATGATCCAAGTGCAATGACTCTTCCTAGGACTTTAATCATCCAGTCGTATGTAACGTATTTGCAACCAATAATCTGAGCAATAGATCTCGCCAATTCGAGATGTAATGCCGAGCCTTTAGTAACCACTATTTTCACAGCAGCTAAAGCGAAAGCATCTTCTCTAATCTCATGCTCAGTATTTAATGTATATGGACCACAGCAATCACTTCCCTTATCAGAAAAGCTCTTCCACTCCAGGCAATCGGGATGCTTAGCGATCAATAGGATCGCATCTCTCACTTCATCTAAATCAGTCATTGTAATCCTCCCTCGACAATCCTTTTAATTTCCATAAGCTTTTTATTGGCTTCTTCTGTATCACTTTCAAATAAATCAGCTATCTTTCTAATAAGAGAAATGCCATCAACCCTAATCTTTTCAACATCAACCGGTACAATTTTCTTCTCAACAGTTTTTTCAGTATTCAATCTCATTCTCGCAGCAAGAATACAAAGCCGCGCCATATAGCTAAACCTTGGCTTGTTTAAGTTTAGTTCCTCCTTTATACTCCTTAGCACCTTGTCAAAATCTTGCTCTTCAATAATAAATGTTCTAATATTTGAGTAATCATCTGGATCAATTTCAACGTCGTTTTTAATTCTAAATTTAGCTTTTGCAACAACAGACCAATTAGGAATATTTGCAGCAGCATCCTTAAATGAATAATATAAGGCTTCACTTTGTCCCTTCTCAACTCTCGGATCATGGTTAATGATTTCCTGGAGACCAATTACATCGTCTTTTGTTAATCGAATTGACTTGTTCAACATATTATCATCCTCCTATCGACCGTACCGTGCTGTAATTTTTGTATCTATTTGTAATTATGGTAACATAAGTTGAAGAGGAGTGCAATATCTTTTGTAATATTCTTATTTATTCGTAATTATTGTAAGTTTTATTTGCCTCGATGGTCATATGCCGAGGCACAATTAAAGATATATGGTCACGTTTTACAAATGCGGCTTAATCAAGATTACCCAAGTATTTTCTTATATCGCTGACAAACATATCTTATTTAAATAACTCTCTGAAGCGTCGTATCAAACCTATACTAACCTTTATTAATTTTCTGAATATGTACATTCAGGATATCCTGTACAACCTAAGAATTTACCGTATTTACCAGTTCTCCTTATTAAATACTTTCCACACGATTTACATTTTTTCATCTTTGTCGTACTTGGGCTATTCCAAACACTTTCGAAGTCATCTATCAACAAATTAACTGTATCCTGATCATTAATTTTTATATAATGACTTACTTCGGAAAATATTCCTTTATAATCTATATTGCCAAATTTAATATTAACATTTTCTTTATAAATAAACTGTGTCGGAGTAAAATTAGCGGTACATACAACTGCAATATTATCCACAATAATATATTTACTATGCGCACTTGCATTGACTGCATAATTACAGTTGATAGTTTTTGAAAACTCGTTAATAAACTCAGTGTAAGCACCTTTATTTGCTGGTTCACGGAGACCATGACTCTTGCCATCATTATAAACAAAGGTCTGAGAAAGGCACTTGACACTAACTCCTTTTTTTGCTGCTTCAATTGCATGGTATAGTATTCCCTCGCATTGATATGCACATATATGTTCTGCAGTTATCCAAATCCTTTCTCTAGCTGTCATAAACATATCAATTAGAAGTTTTTTGAGAATATTTTGAGAGCCTTTTAGGAACGGAGCAGTATACCCATTATTCTCTGTCTGTGTGTAATGCTTAGGAATTATCTTATATCTATAAGTGTCAATGCTATCTGCTTTTTCTAAAGAAACTGAATTACTTATTAATTCCTTGAAAAAATAACTTGAATTCATTGCTTCATCATTACTACAATTAGCAATAATCATTACTTCATTTTTTACTTGGTCAATAGTAGCTAAATTGGATGACGTTATAGCTATCTTATCAACCCCTTCTTTTGTCTTAATAAAAAACGATTTTGCATGTAGACTATATGGCAAGTTCCCCCGAGAAAAATCCTTTATATTACTACTACGAATATATATATGAGGGAAAATATAAAAACGAAAGTGATCAGCCGCATTGTTCTCGATGTCTTTATAAATTAATTTTGCAAGAGTATATTTTGAATGTTCTTCTGAAAGCTTATATTTTCTATTTAAATCGTCTGATTTATTGCTACTTTTGTAATAAATAATTTTCTTAAAAGTGTCCTTATCATATCCTTCGAGTGGAATCGAAATTACATTTACCTTAATCCCGGCATTAGCAAACTTAATAAACTCCTCGTGAAGAATTGGGTTGTTATATAAGAACATACATGCATAGATTGTATCAATGTTGTCAATATTGCTTTTTAAAAATGTGATGAAATTGTTGAGTATGTTTGGACTATTTCCTTCAGCATAGCAGTTGTTAGCACAATGCTTTGGACCATCTTCAATAAACAAATAATTATCCATAAGTACCTTCATGCAAATAGAAATATACATAATATATACCACCCACAGGTCAATATTAACAGCAGTATATACTAACTTATAAAATTTTGAAATTAGCCCTAATAACTTTACACCTTGATGCTTTGACGACATTGTTAAACTAAGGATGTGCATAATAAATCACCTCCCATTTACCGCCACTTCCTTCACCCCAAAGCTCTTTTATCCGAACACATCCTTGGCTGGAACTCGCCTCAATAATCAATCCGTTTCCGATATAAATCGCAACATGGTGGATCTCTTTGTATCTACCGCATTCGCATCCGTTCTTGCGCCAGAATATCACATCCCCAGGTCTAAGCTCATCTTTGAGTATCAGCATCTCGTTATTCACGCAATATCGAGCCTGTTCAGCTGCTGTTGCTGCCTTGTAGGAAGTAATACCCGCCTGCTGGTAAGCCCATCTCACCAGATAGCTGCAATCTACATAACTGCCTTGTCCGCGTTTATCCATAGAGTATGGGTCACCCAAGCGTGTCAATGCATATCGTACGATATCCCCGCCAACGTCATTCGGAAGGCTGTTTCGTATTGCGTCCAGTTCCGGCGCGGTCATTCCGCCGTAGCAGTCTATTCCGATCAGCGCAATGAACATATGGTGATATTCAGGAACCATCATCTCTTCCAGCATCTCATTCTGCTCTTCCGTAAAACCGTATCTCTTTGCGGCATCCGAATAGCTCTCTGAAGATATGCTGACATGCACGGTCGTCTTCTCGACAGGTTCCGCATCTTCATCATTGGCATCGGTCTCTTCAACGATTTCTGTTCTGATTGAGACAGTGTTCATCTCCCAATAGATGTCCTTAAGCATCTGCTTTTTCTCTGCTGTTACCGTGGCGACCTCAGTCGGCTCCGCCTGATCCATGCTGGTCTTGACCGCATAGATGCCCAATACATCCACCCAGTTGTTGACGCTGTCGCTGTCCCCGTCAATACCGCTGTCATATACCACCGTGACGTTCTCATGACCTGCCGAAACATCGGATACCTGCTGGTCAACATACGCACTGAAATCCCCGCTGATTTCCGCAATAGCCTGCGACATCGGCATCGTATTTTCCTCACCGGTTTCTTCGTTGGAATAGAATAACCCAAAGGCAGAATTCACGATAAACAGAATCGCACCCACAACGATGACCATAACGAGGACAACCCACCCGCCTGCAGCGATAGCGGCAACCAATGACTTAATCGCCACAGCAACAGCCTTTACCGCTGCAGCTGCCGCCTTGGCCAGCAGTTTAATTGCCGTTGCAGCCGCCTTTACCGCTGCTTGAGCCGCGCGTATCGATAGCTTGGCCGTCGCTTGTGTTGTTCTGGCAGCAGTCTTCGCCGCCTGCGCGCTAGTTTTTATTGTCCTCGTCGTCGCTTTCACAGTGTGCTTCGCCGTCTTCACGCTCCTATCAACGGTCTTGATTGTTCCTTGCATAGCCTGTTTGGTTGATTTGCGCCCTGCCTTGTTCGCATTCTGCTGAAACTGCCTTTTAAGTGCCTGCCTGCTGCGGTTGGCGATCTGCTTTGACGTGTTAAAAGTCTGATGGGCTGCTTTATGTGCCATGTCAGAAGCCTTCCCCGATATCTGATCGGTTGCATAGTTCTCAGGCGTACCGTGCGCATCTTTTGTATCGATCTCCTTAGCCCTATCTCGTGAATTTACCAAAGTGTTTTTCATATGCTGGGGCAAACGAGCGGCTTGATCCAAGACCTTCGGCTTATCCGTTTTTGGTTTTGTCCGCATATCCTTCATACTCATCCTCTTTCCGGCAGACAGCAAAAAACCGGGGAGATCGTTCTTCCCGGCTCTGCCGCCTATCTTATTTCGTTAGTCTCTTCATTTCATCCGGTTTGGTGGTCATAAGCTTGTACAGTTCGGTATCCTTCGGGAACTTATCAGTGAACGGCACGATGGACGCCATGCACTTGATCAGTCCCTGCCCAGCCTCCGCATTAGTGATATACGATAGCTGCGTTTCCGAAATGTTCAGCAGCTTTGCAAGCTCCATCCGGTCTGTTGGGGCCTGATTAAGCATCACGATAAACTCGGAGTTAGCGAGCATTGTGCGTGCCGTAACGGATTTGAGGCAATCCTCGACATTCTGTGTGATGCCCGTCGCCAGTGCGCCGTCTTTCCTGAACTGCTTCCAAGACTCGGACAGGAAGTTGCTTGAAAGCTCGTTTCCGAAAAAGATATGCATCTCGTCGATAAACACGTGTGTCCGCTTGCCCTTTTCACGGTTTCGGGCAACACGGTTACGGATGGCATCAAGCATGACCAGCATGCCAACGGTTTTGAGCTGCTTGCCAAGATCGCGGATACCATATGCAATCAGACGGTTGTCAACGTCCACATTGGTCTGGTGTGCGAACACATTCAGATTGCCGTTCGTCACCATCTCAAGGGACAGCGCGATATCCTTGGCCTGCGGCTCCTGCTGCTTCTTCAGATCCTCGTACAGATCCTTCAGCGTCGGCGGTTTCAGCGTGTAGTTGCTCTTCAGGTACTGCCTGTACACGTTCGTCATGCAGCGGTCAATCACAGATTTCTCTCTGGCACCGAGTTTGCCCGTGCCCACAAGCTGTTCACAGAACGACAGTACAAACTCACTCTTGGAGATCAGCGGATTGTCCGAATCGCTGTAGCCTGCTGACATATCCATCGCGTTGATATGGTGTTTTGACGATTCCGACACCTCGATCACCGTGCCGCCAAGACCACGTATCAGCGGCGCGTACTCGTTTTGCGGATCGGCGATGATCACGTCATCATCCGTGGAAAGTATCAGGTTGGCGATCTCACGTTTTGCCACGAACGATTTACCGCTGCCGCTCACGCCCAGTATGAAGCCGTTGCCGTTCAGCAATAGCCGCCTGTTCGCGATGATCAGGTTCTTTGAGATGGCGTTCTGACCATAGTAGATGCCGCCCGTATCCATGATCTCCTGCGTTCGGAATGGCATGAGCACCGCAACGGCTTCGGTGGTCATGGTGCGAAGCACGTCAATCCGACGTTGCCCATATGGCAGCACGGTATTCAGCCCGTCATACTGCTGCCACTTGAGCGAGGACATCTGGCACATATGCTTTTTGGCCACCGATAGGATGCTTTCCGTGTCCGACTCAAGCTGCTCCTTGGTATCGGCCACATGCACGAGCGTCACGACGATAAACATCATACGCTGATCGCGGCTGGTCAGGTCGTCGATGTATTCCTTGGTTTCCTTTCGCTGCTGCTCGATGTCATAAGGCAGTACGGCGGAAAAGTTGTTGTTTTGGTTCTGTTTTCTCTGCCAGTTCGCCGCGTTGGTTTCGATCCCGAGCAGCGTATTCTGTGCGAGCTTGATCGCCTCATCGGTCGGCACAGGCAGAATATCGATGGACAGCATCATGTTCCGGTTCAGCTCCATGAGTTCGGTGATAAACGAGTCCTTGATGTACGACGCGTACTCACGCAAATACAGAACCCTTGCATGCCGGTTGTCCATCTGGAAGCAGTCCTTCTCAAACTCCATGCTGTCGGGGCAGATATAGTCTCGAATGTCATGACCCTTCTGCAGCGTATCCTTGAGGTTGAAGTGATAGCTCGTTTCCTCACCGATGCGGAAGAAATCGTGAAAGATGCGCAGCCGCTCTCCGGCATCCAGCTCCACGGCGCGGGAGGAAAGCTGCGCCAACCTTGAGGATAGCTCGTTATGAATACGGTTGAAGTAGCTCCTTGCTTCCTCAATGCTCTTCTTGCGAACGCTCACAGTGATGTACTTCTCCTGAACGATGCTGTTGTGGCTGCCCGTCGCCTTGTCCATCAGCATGGCGTTATACTCTTTCCTGAACCGGTCGAGGTTATCTCCCTTCTCACTGATGAGGATCGAGTTTTCGAAATCGTCCTGATTGAGCCTGCGATTGTTGATCGTGAGCTTCGTCGTCGCGCCCACATCCAGCGAATTCAGCAAGTCGGAATAGTCAAGGAACATTGCCTTTTTGTCTTCATCTGACGCAACGCTGAAGTTGATGTCATCAAAGCGCCAGCACTTTGAATACTTGCCTCCCACCAGAAATATACCGTCCGACCACATGTGCCTGATCGGTATGGACTGCTGAACGTTTTGCGGAACAGTGAAGCGCTCCTTGTCCTGCTTTAAGAGTCTTTGAAAAAATAGCATTATCTTTCTCCCTTCAGTATTGTTTTTGCGTACAGGTTTTCAGCTTTGAATACTAGCTTTTTCGGCATGAGGAATTCAGATTTGACCCATGCCGCGATGAACTGCTCCGCCTTCATGCCGTGATACCGAATGAACCCCATCGCGGCAAACGGCGCGGCTCCGAGTATGCACAGCCAGCTGACTGTTTCGGTTCCTAAGAACTTTTGCAGCCCGAAGTACAGCAGCACGGCAATGCCGACCGCCAGTACTGAAAACACGAACTGCCGGATAGACAGCCCGAAAAAGACGGCTTCGGTGTATTCCCGAATCTCCTTTGGTATCTTAATCTCCATGTTTGTCCCTCCAAATGTGATAAATCCGCAGACTTGCTTTTTTATCTGCATCATAGATAATGAAAGCAAGAAAAAAACAGGAGGTCAGCTATATGCCATACATCTCACTGCTCGTACTCTTGCTCATGATTGTTGTAAACTTGATTTTTAGGTTTGCTTCGCTTTTCCGGCTCACGATACCGGTGCTTTACGCCATTGTCGTTCCGGTTTTTTTGCCGGACTGGCTGCACCAAAACGAAACGCTTGTGACGGTAATCTGGTTTGCGCTGATCGGCCTTGTCATCTTAAGCTGGATCGTGACGATCCGAAAGAAAATCCGTCTTAAGCGTGCTCAAACGGATAGCGTACAAGGCTAGAGCCCAAGCATTTCGCGTACCACTCTGTCTGACATTTTCACAGCGCCGGTGAGCACCAATAGGTTGAAGATCAACTCGCCCACGTACGCCCACACGATGCTCACGGCGCTGGCATCCTCAGCAATCTCAGGCGGGGACGCCGCGAACACGCTGAATATGATACAGGCGAGCACGATGATCGCGCCCTCCATACAGACGGCAGCATAGCTTTTCAGAAAGCTCTTGCCAATCTGAGATGTTGGTTCGCCCGCGAACGTGGAAATCGGTATTGGGGCAATGGCTGTGTACAGATACAGCCGGAAGAAACGTCCGTACACGCTCATGATCATGATAAACGACAGCACCGTGATGAATATGCCGCCGATGAGCGTTAATGCCCAAAGTGGTATCGAGTCCCAGAACCCCACCTCGTTGATCTTTTGAACAATGATGTCCGGCAGCACGATATTGTTCTGTGCACCTGAGCCGACGGCATTCATTGCTGTAGACATAATTCCCTGAACGATTCGGAAGAACGCCATCATGATATCGAGCCCGTACGTGACGGCAGCCTTGGCCAGCACAAACCGTATGAATATCTTTAGTGCTACCTCCGGTCGTTTAATCTCCGCAAAGCTGCCGCACGTCCGTATAACGCCGGTCACAAAGAACAGCACCAACAGCGCCAGCCCTATCGCCTTGAGCGCATCGTTGATCGTCAGTATGACGTTCCAGATATCACCGCCTTTGAAGCTCTCGGGGGATTGTGTGATGATCTGCCATATTTCAGACAGCTTTTGATTCCATGTATCAAGTGCATTATTCAGATTATCGATAATGCCCATATCCTGCCTCCTGTCTTTTGAGGCAGACCTGCGGATTTCACAGGTCTGCCCGTCCATTTACATTACCGGCAGGCTTCATTTCTGCCGGGCGTTTTGTCCTTAATCACACCATATTTGTCATCCACATAGAAGCGGCCAACGAACGGATTAAAAATAGCGGAGCAGCGTACACTGCCAAACTCCGCCACATACTTGTTGTCACCCACTTTTTCCACAATCGTCGCTTCCCTCAGTTCGCCGTCCAGCGAGTGGATGTGCATGGGCTCTGTTATCGGAAGGTTGAACATATGCATCAGCCTCCCGTGATGAGATTCAGAATCTCTTTGGCAAAGGTGATGATCACGCCGCCAGCAAGGGTCAGAAAGCCGTTGGCGCGCTGCGACGGGTCATGGCTCTTGAGCGACAAGCCCACCTGCACGATACCGAACGCCAGCAGGATAAGACCAATAGCCCGAATCAAGCCGAATATGAAATCCGACAGGTTGCTGACCACCTTGATCGGGTCATCATCGGCGGCAAAGGCCGTCACCGAGATAGAGAACACAAGCACAAGGGCACAGAAGGCGCTGAAAAGCAGCCTCATTCTTTTTGACATCTTCATTAGTTTAGTTCCTCCGTTTCTTTGTTGAGTATTTTGTTGATCTCCTCATCGGACACCACCTCATAGTCGGCGTAATCACCGTCCAGAAGGATGTCGTCCATATCAAGGGCGAGGGGAATCTGGCCGTGCACATACGGCGGCATCCCGCCGTCCACGGTCAGTTTGATGTTCGGGTGACGCAGGATATCATATTTGCCGTCTTGGACGGCGCGCTCGCCGCGTACAAACAACAAGGCATAGCGGTTATCGAGCATACGCACCTCATCCGGCATATACAGCTCGCGTCCGGTGATCTGCCAGTTGGTTGAGTAGTTACCGCTGCGGCCTTTGCTTTGCCCGTAGGTGTTCGTATCGATGGTCGCTTTACCAAGCAGCTTGCTGATGTACTCGTGCGTGGACTGTTCGTTGCCACCGAGGTAGACGAACTCATCGCAGTTGCCCACGATGGATTCCCACTGCTTCTCGAACAACGCCTTAAGCTGCGCGAGGTTCTGCAGGATGATGCTGACGCTAATCTCCCGTGAGCGCATGGTGGACAGTATCTTGTCAAACTCATCGGGCAGCGCGACATTTGCAAACTCGTCCATCACACAGTGGACATGGACGGGCAACCGCCCGCCGTACACATGGTCAGCAAGATAATAGAGCTCCTGAAAGAGCTGGGTATAGAGCATTCCGATGATAAAGTTGAGCGACGAGTCGTTGTCGGGAATCAGCGCAAACAGCGCCACTTTCTTTTCGCCCAACGTGGGGAAATCCAATTCATCATGGCTGACCACGCTCGCGATTTGTGGCAGATTGAATTTCTCCAACCGCACACCAAGGCTGATGAGGATGCTCTTAGCCGTCTTGCCAGCAGCTAGCTTAAAGATGTGATACTGCTTGACCGCCAGATGCTCCGGATCGCGCATCTCCAGCCGCTCAAACAGCTCGTCCAGTACGCTGGCGTATTCCTCGTCCTCCTCGCGGACATCTGCCGCGCCGATCATCTCCATCACCATCGGGAAGTTCTGCTCATGCGGCGGCGCTTCATGGACGAGGTAGAGGATGAGCGCTTCCATCAGCGCTGTCTCCGCGCGCTCCCAAAAGGGATCGTTGCTCTGCGCACCCTTGGGCGTGGTGTTGCGCACGATGTTGTTGACGAGCTTCAGCACGTCCTTATCGTCCCGAAGATAGGTGAACGGATTGTAGCCATGCGAACGCTCCGTATGGATGAGGTCGAGGATGCGCAGCTCGTAGCCTTGCTGCTTCAGTAGATGCCCCGTATCCCGCAGGATTTCTCCCTTGGGATCGAGCACGACGAACGATGTGTTGCACTGCATGACGTTGGGCTTGGCATAGAAGCGCGTCTTGCCGCTGCCACTGCCGCCTACCACCATGACGTTGAGATTGCGCCGATGCTTGCGTCCGTCTAGTCCGATACGGACGTTCTGAGAGAGCAGGATGTTATCGGGCTTGCTTTTGTCCGCATACTTACGGCAAAGCTGCTTCGGATCACCCCATTTGGCGCTGCCATGTTCCTCGCCTTTTCGGTAGTTGCGTTTCATGGCATAATAGATGCCGATACCCAAACCGTAGATCAGCAGGAACATTGCAATGGTTTTAGGCGAGTCGGCGCACCACGATATGGCCGTTGGGTCTTTCATACTATTTGTGAATGCGGTCATGATGCCCGAAAGCCCCTGAGATAAAAAAGGAGCGACGATTAACGCCGCCCACACCACGGGGAGAAGCCCAAGCCCCCAAAGGACCAGGCTTGTTTTATTCGTGTTTGGTTTATTCATCGCTCTAATTCCTTATTTCGTTTTCTCTCCTTCCGGGTGGGCGCGTCCATCACATCGAGCAGCGTTTCATCCACAAAATCTGTGTCACGTCCCTGCGCCACCAGCTCGTTGCGCGTTTCGTTCAGCGAGCCGATGATGAGGCGCTGCTGGTACTCGTCCACCTCTATGACGCGTTTGTCCTCCATCTGCATCACCTCTCCGGCTGGTTTTTCTGCTGCTGTCGCTCGGCGTACAGGTTCCTGTCCACGCGCTCCATGATATCGCAGGCGGCTTCGCGGATGCGGCCCAGCACAGCCCGCTTGCTGGCAGTATCTAGTCTTGTCACGCTGTCGGGAATCTGTTCACTTGATGTGGCATTTGAGATACCATATCGACGGCAGACGATGTCTGCCGCGCAGCTTGAAATGAAAGCGTCTCGTGACGGCTCGTCGGTCGTGTTTTCGGCGTGGGCCAGTTCACAGGCAATATGGGCAAACAGCGCTTCGCCATCCATGTTGCGGGCGACATAGACTGTGTTGTCCTTATCCGAATACAGCGCTCCAATATCCTGTGAAACCGAATCGGTCACATTGATGGGAACAGGCGTATCCGTCACCAGCGCCTTGAGCTTTAAGCGGAGAGAGGCTTGCTCGCGTTCGCGCAACGGCTTGCCTTGCGTCTGCGATACATCGAAGACGCGCTTTGCATCAAAGCTGGTTCCCGTTGTGCCGTCATCGCGCTGATATTCGCCGTTGGCTTCCAGCACCATGAGGGCTTTTTCGTTACGCTTGACGGAGCGCCCGCGCTGGTGCCAATCGTCGAAGCTCATGACATATGTGGCATCCGGCTTCTGAGCCAGCACCAGCAGTGTATTGGCCACGCTTGTCCTTCCGAGCCGCGACTGCATACCGAGATAGTCGGAAAGAGTCTTGTCGCTGGAAAACGTTAAGTCCGTCATGCCGTCAATGGCCTCGTAGAGCTTGGCGCGTTCCGCCTGCTTGCGCTGCGCCCAGACTTCCTTGTCAAACGGCTGGTCATTGTTGAATCCTGAGCTTTGGTTCTCAAACAAATTGTCGAAGTTCTCCATTTGGGTTACCGTCCTTTCGATGAATTCTTATTTTTCCTGCTCGGTGCAGGCTGCTGGTGGGTGGTCTGCCGTATCCTTTCCATGGCAGGGACGCTTTTTTGCTGTCGCTCATTCCTGATCTCTTTGATCTGACGACGTACGGATGAGCGCTCAGGCTCAGCGATATCGCCTTTGGTTTTTGAGAAAGGCGCGGACAGATTCGATTTTTCCGTCCCCGCCTTCGTAGGGTTTGACATGTCCGTCGGCTGCTTGTGCTCAGTTTTCTTCGGGCCATTCAGCAGTTCATCCAGCATGTTATCGTCCATGGTGTGTCCGGTCTTTTCGGACGGCGGGGCAGTGCGCTCTTTCTCGACATCCGGCTGCTTTGCCTTGGTTTCCCGTGCCTTCTTGATGTCTTCGCGGATTTTCTCTACATCCACGGTGGAAAGTGCGAACCGCTCAGCGATGCGGTTGACCTTGGCGGCATCATTGGCGTTCACGACGATGTCGCACAAGCCGTCCTGCTGCTTGCGGTTCAGTACGGCGGCGTACAGCACACCGTATTTGCGCGCTTCTTCCGCAAAACGTCTGAGCTCGCTCGTCTTAATGACAAACACTTTTGTCGGCTTGCCGTTGAACGCCTGCATCCGCGTTTTGCCCTTGGTGCGCTTCTGATCCTTAAGCGCCGCGATGAGAAATGTGGCGAGCGACAATGCGGCTTTACCCGCAAGGTTGGTTGCCACCTCGATTCCTTTTACGGTCAGATTAGTCGCCATACTGACGACTTGCTCTGCCGCATCTCCTGTTTGGGTCATGTACATCAACTCCTTTCAATAAAAAAGACGTTCCGATACGGCAACGTCTAATTTTTTAACAGTTAAAAATTATTCTTTTTATCTACCAACATATGAGTAATGAGAAGAGCCAGCAGTCATTTTCATAGTCTCAGATATTATTAATTTGAGTCTCAATGCTTTCCTTCATCAATTTACCAAGAGGTATGTTAGCTATATCTAAATGACTTTCTAACTGCGGGAAAATTGCTCGTCTTAGACTCCTGATATTATTCTCTATCTCCAAGGGATCTCCATTTGAACCTTGTTCGGCCAAAAACTCAATATACTCATCAGTATATATTTTCTTTTTCCATATACTTATAGCACTTATATCCTTGTGTTCCTGATATATCGTTTCGAGCTTGTCCAAAAAGGTTTCTATGTTCCCATCATGAGCAGGTTTAGGATTAATTGATATAATTAGCTGTTCTTTAATTTCTTCTACAGTTTCACTATTTTCATCATATCTAAATTCAAAATGAATATCTTCTTCTCCAGTATCATTTTCAAGATATGGATGGAAAATTGACAAACTACTAAACTCATTATCGCGTTTAATACTATTACATATGTTGCAACAAGGTATTAAGTTAAAAAAAGATAACGAAAAGTAAGGATATTTTGATTTTGGTAAATAATGATCTAGCTCTGGTCTTGTTAAGGCTCCGTTATTTCTATCTCGCACTGTATAAGTAAATAATCTATTACAGTAGGGACAAACCTTTAAATTGATCGAGTTTGTTAAATCATAAGCATTCCAATTGTTAATTCCATCATTCTTAAAATCTTCATAATTAAATATTTTTTCAAAAATTGTTTTAAAGGGTTCTTTTATTTCTTGATCTTCGAATAAAAACTCATATCCTATTAATAAAATCTGATGAATCCTTCTTAACTCTATCGGGTCCCCCTCTACAAAAATTTTGAAATATAAGGTCGCCGTTGGGTTTAACAAATCATTGAATAAGGCTAATAGATTTAATAAATTACCCCTTACCTGTTCATGAAAATTCGTTTCTTCATTAAATATTGTCGGAAGGTTTTGAAATACTATCTGAGTATCTACCTTGCATAGAGAACTAACAAGTGAACCAATTCTTCTCTTTCCTATTCTTATAAAGGTATCAGCATTAAATGTTTGATGACTATTTAACGTCTGAAAACAATAAGCATAGAATTGTATTTGAGTTTCAATAAATGGGGTTATACTATCCCTGTGATTTTGGAATGCATTCCTATATTGAATTTCATTAATCTTTATCATTATCGAACTCACCTAATAAGATTTTTTCTTTTTCCTTTTGAAGGTTTCTTATCTTCTCATCTATTCGCTTTACTTGTTCGCTTTCTTTTAATGAGTTACTATATCTTTCTATTAATATTTTTTTTAAATAAGGTTCACCAATGATATTTAGAATCTTTTTATTTTCATCACTAATATCAGTCTTCTCTTTCTTCTCAATCATTTCGATTTCATTAACAAGATTTTTAATTTTTCGGTTTGCATACTCTCCTATCGTTGAAGTCATAAAGAAATCGTTTCTTAGTAATGTAAAGATATTAGCTGCAAAAGTTTGTTTTTTACACTTCGAGTTTTCAATCACACCATCTTTAATAAAAATAACATTTTGTACCGGTAAATCCGATAGAACAAATGGGGAATTTGAAGACAATAGCAATTGTATTGATTTCACATTTGAATAAATATAGTTCAACATCTTCAATAAAGTATATAGATTCTTCCTTTGCCATTCTGGATGCAGATATAATTCACATTCATCTAAAATGATAAACAATCTTTCATCTTTAAAATAATCCTTTAAATCATAAAATCTTGCAATTGTATTTAAATACGCTTCCTGCCCTGAACTAACACCTTGCCAATCAAAAATCAAAAATTCTGTAGCCGTATGAAGATCATAATATGAATCTAAAAGATCTTTTAATAGCTTCTTGTCCTTTTTACTAGAAATATCAAGTATAGGTAAGGGGAAATTCTCTCTGCTAATTGAAAATCTTTCTATTCCTTGAATTTTAATATTTTTTATAAAATTAATTGAAATCTTAAAAAAGATTTTAAAATTCTCTATTATATAACTTATATAGTTTATATCGAAACGATAGTCCTTCTGCGAAGATAATTCATTTAAGTAACTGCCAAAAGTATCAAACAAATCTGCAACAAAATATTCATTTGTATCCTCGAATTTTGAATCAATATATTCATTTAACTCTATTCGAAATTTATCATGTTTGATAACAACTTCAATGACATCGAAAAGTTCTGCAATAATTCTTTTTAAAAACGCTCTACAATAATCACCTTTGTGTATCTCTAGATTATCTATAATCGTATACATTTTAGATTCGAGTTTATTATTATACATGAATATTCTAGATTTATTCTGAGAATACTTCTCCAAATTTCTTTGATAAGAAAGGTTGGAAAATATATCGAGCTGCATGGTTATTTTACTTGGAAGACTAAAATCTATATATTCATTAATCCTTTTATCAGATAGCATTTTTAATATCATTCTTAGTAGACTTGTGTTGTACTTTTTTAGCGGACTAATAGTATACCTTTCGAGAATACTTTTATCTTTTGGATGATGTGGTGAAGAACCGAATATATTTACATATTCTTTATAATTATTGCATACTTTATTTAAATAACAAGATAATGAAATATCCTTTTTTAATTCAGAATTATGAATAACAGTTTGCCCCGTGTAAAAAACGTTACTGAAATAAATTGTAATTATTTTAAGTATTGATTCGTTATTTATTGTGGGGTAAATAAACAACTCAAATCCTTCATCATCCAAAATATCATTATCTATTTGTTTTATTAAATCTTTACCTGTACAAAACAAATTGAGCTTTTTCTCATTTTCATCAATAAAAATTACTATCTTATCATCACTTTGCGGATTATACCTTCCTTTAATTTCACCAAATCGGTCAAAGGAATAATTAAAATTCTTTAAATAATCTATAAGAGTACTTTTTCCAGCACCATTTTCTCCAACTATTCCAGTAACATTTAGAATCTTATCGTTATCTCCGATTGTAAAAAATTCTTGAATATACTCTTTATTTTTACTAATACTTAACTTTGCATTGTCAAATATAAAAATGAATCTGCTCCCGAAATTTATGCTCTGTTCTTTTATGATTCCATATTCTTTTAGCCAAATAAATGCTAGTTGCATTTTTCTATTCTCCCATTTGATATCATTATATTAATCGAGTGGTACCGATTACTACGTATGGCATAATGCAGATATATACAATAGTAATATTCAACACAAAATTACAAATTCCTTGAAATCGAGCATGAGATCTATGATCAACGGAAAGGTTTATATTTATCATCAGTTAACTTTTCATTGCTACCTTGTCTCTTATGCTTTAACAAACGCTCTTTCTCCGAAAGCATAACAGTCCATTCTAGAATAGCATTACACAGCTTTATATCCTTACGGAGCGACTTAAGCTGTGTAGATAAGTCGTTAATTTGCTTATCAATCATTGTACTGTGTTCCTCTAGGATTGATGACTGGCGCTTTGCATTTGACAGCGTATTACGTTCTTCAATTAGGGTATATATCTGGTGTTCTGTATCTTTTCGAAAACTATTAAGTTGCTCATCCGTATCAATCCTATTCCTATGCAAAAACTTCGCCTGCTCCGAGATAGCGTCCATCAATCGCAAGTCCTCTCGTAATATAAAAGGCGCCTGACCTGACGGTTGGCGCTGCGCCTCTCGAAGCTTGTATAGATAGTAGAAGTATAGTGCGCGAAGCCCTTTCCAAGTGACGCGGCAAAGCTTGAAATCTCCACGCACCTTCACACGTTTAACAATGGGTGGTGTAGGCTTCGGCGGTCGTTCCGGCATCCTGTGACGAAGGATGCGTTGCTTTATGGCTTCCTCAGTGTATTTGTCACCAAGAGTGTAAAGCCGAACAAACCGTTCCTTACCCTGTGACCGTACCTTCATATATTTGCCGCTTGTAACAACCTCGTACCCTTTTTCCTTTAGGCTGCGGATAAACGCTTGAAAACTCATGGATACCATAACGGCCTGATCCACATCCTCTTTGATGGCGCTTCGCCATGTGCGTTGTCCGCCGTTCTCGGCTTTCCATTCGGCGTAGTGCCTAGTTCTGCCACTCTCAGGATTCTCTACAACAGATAGTCCATAAGCCATGCACATTCTATCGGATGTCTGCCTAAGCAGCCGATATGACGCGTTGCAATCGTTATACTTCTTTCCATCCAAAAAAGATACCGAATTGATCACGAAATGGTTATGCAGGTGTCCTTTGTCGAGATGGGTGGCGACGATGATTTCAAACCGTTCTTCCCAAAGCTTCTGTGCCAGCTTTACGCCGATCTCATGCGCAGTATTCGGCGTTATTTCTCCCTTTGCAAAGGATTGATATGCGTGAAAGGCAAGAATTCCATCCTCTTTGCAAAAGCGCCGCTTGGTTATAACCATCTGATCACGGGCTGTTTCGGGATCGCAGTTCAAGCCGGTGACAAACAGCTTTTTCTCAGTCTTATGATCCTGCATCGTATAATTCATGACATCTGCAAGCCCCTGCAGATCGCTTTCTGAATATAGGGATGCGTCGGTTTTATCTGGATTCTTGGCATAGTTTACAACCTTGTCGAGCCTGCCCTTGATATCCCATATCGCCGTCGTAGCCATATACGCACTCCTTCTTGAAAAATAAAAAAATCGTGGTTGAAGACGATTTCTTTTAGTGTAATGAACCATTCTATTCGGGATAAAGATTTAAATGTTAAAAGAAATACCATCTGTCTGTATTTCGACCTTGCCTGAAATGCCCTCAAAGGCGTCCGGCGTCATCGTGTGGATAGGCACGATTTTTTTAGGATTTGCCTCTATCATAACACGTCTGATATCGGATACCGACGCATGGCCGCTTGTATGCAGCGATTTTATCAAAAAACCGGCGCTTTGTAGCATTTGCTCTAATTTAAGCTGGGGTTCGCTATTGCGGTAACCCTGCCACATGGAATACAAGAATGTTCCGTTTTCTAGCGTGCATCTTTCGATGTCTTTAAGCATGGATGGGCGTACCAGCATAACAGCCTGATTCTGAACCTCTTTTAGTTTGTCTTTTGGCATATGAAACGCTGAAAAGCGTTTCGCATATTCTCCACCAATCTCGTTGAATACCCTTTGCGTAAGATAATAAGGATAGAATACTTTGATATTTGAATACTGCTCGGATGGATAGGGCAGGTTGTTCCCGAGCTGGCGCAGCTCAAACAGCACGTTGGCAGTATATACATCAATAACGAACAGCCGCTTTGCTTTCAATGAAGCACGAAAGAAACTAACCAGACGGTCGATGTTCTGGCTGGACGACTGAAACAGCACCGGCCCGGAACAATGGTTCATCATATCGACAGTCTCATTTTCCAATTCTTCTTCCGTCAATACCTGCTCGTCCTGCCTACCAAACATTGTACCCTCAATGAGCAGCGCATCCGCGCCGCGCGGTACTTGGGTGATGAAACGATCCAGGCAGACCGCCTTGCGTCCATGTCCGCGAAAATCGCCAGTGTAGATCACCGTTTTCCCTTCGCTGGTGATTTCAAACGCTGCTGCGTCAAACGCAGAGTGATCCATCAAATAGGGCTTGATTCGAAAGTCTCCTGCGGAGAACGGCTGGTACATCTGAAAGATATGGGCATTCACCATAAAAGCGTCGCATATTTTGAACCGTTGCGAAATCTCGATCAATTTTTTCGTTCCAGCTGATATGAACACAGGGATGCTTTCATGAATATAGGGCAGCAACCCGTAGTGGTCGATATGCGCATGCGAAATGACGACTGCATCAAACGCCGGGGAATCCCACTTGTATAATCCTTTTATATCGGGCAACACCCCAAGCGACAGGAGCTGCCCGCTGGGTAGGGAGGCAATGTGGTCGTCGATGGGTTTCCCATGTAAAAACAGTGGATAGCCCGCATCCAGCAATATAGGGCTACACGCCGTTCTGAGTTCAATGACTGTGCCTCCGATTTCGTGAGTTCCTCTATAAACGGTGATATTCACTGGTCAGCCCTCTCCCCAAAATGTCTTTTCAAATCCAGTGAAGTTCGGATATCCGTGATGGCATTCTGGTGCTCGGTGAAATAAATATAGTTCAATCGGATAATGTCCTCGTCCACAGCCAATTCCATGCCAGCAAAGGATTCGTCATCATATTGACCCGTGGGCATCACGCAGGCGGCAATCAGTTTCAGTTTGTCGGGAATGCTGCCACCAAAACCAAACAGCCGCCACCAGTCTGAACCGGCCTCGCTGCGCAAGAGTTCACGAATAAACACGGTATAAGCAATCGCCTGCTTGAGCGCGTCCTTGGGCGGTTCTTTGGCCATGTTTTCATCCTTGAGCTCCAGAATGGCAAGGGATGTTCCCTTGCCTTTGCCCATGCGTGCAAAAAGATCAATACCACCACCCCGAAACCCGGAATACTTCACCTGTGCGTGTTGACTGGCGCTTATCGGCGTGGGCATGGGGAAACGTAGCTTGGCCACTCTGACCGGCTGTATGAACGGCAGCGTCTTATCTGTTACCTTGGAGAATTCACTGAGCAACAGGCTCTCCAACCGGTGTTCCTCATTGCTTTTACCCTCTGCATTGCGCTGTGCTGCCCGTTCCTTAAAAAAAGAACGAAAAGCTGCCGCTGCCGGGCTATCCCACGGTACACCGTGAGCATTATGCGTACAGCCGAAGTCTCGCTGATTTAGTGCGTCATATCCAGTCGAGTCCAGCAGAAGTGCAGTTTTATAGCACAGTTGTGCCACCGTCTGTCCAAGATATCGAAGTTCAAATATTAGGTGCTGTTTCGCTTTCTTGGCGTTTGAAACATTCATATATAGCATAAGCGGAGCCCACTCATGAAAACTGCTACGTACCTTTTCAATGTAGCTTTCGTTTATATGAATATCCTCGGCATAGCCTTTGTAGCGTGTTTCCCATTCAGGGTTTTCTGCCAGTAGCTTTCTGGTTTCCGCGATTACGCCTAGAAGCTCCTGCTGTAGCGCAATCCGTCTGACAGCTTCCAGTGCCGAGCCATTATCGGTGGCAAGGGTAAGATGTGCGCCGTTTTCAAGGATCAACTGACTCGTCTCCAAATTGCATGCAGCAATTGGGGTATGACCATAGAGTATGATCCACCACGGTATATGTTCCTGCCAATTCTGTGTCGAAGCAATGGGGTAGTGCGAAAATGCGGTCGCTGCTTCGCTGAGGCCGGAACCATAAGCCCCGTCATGCCATGCGTTGCGAATACTTATGCCCTTATTTGTTGTAAGCAACTCCAGTAAAAAATCCATTGCGGCAAAGGGACGTGCTTCGCGGTTCAGCGTCAGCTTAGCTTGCAGTGCCACCTCGTCGGCCAATTGACGCACTTGCGACGTTGTCATTCGTTCCTGATATCGCAACATCTCGTCACCTGCGAGGATACCCGTTCCGTTGAGGTTGATGGAGATAACCGGGTGCAATCTTCCCGCATTCTCCCGCGCAACGGTCAGGCAGGCATATTGCTCGTCGCAGGGGTATGTCATAAGCGCTATTAGTTTTTCGCCGCTTCGGGTAAGGATCTGGTGAAGAATCGACCAAGCGACAGCATTATTGGACAGTACTGGCATAAACGCCTCCTCGCACTAGGGTATATAACAGATTATTATAAATACGTTATATGAATATATTTTACCATATATCTTGTACAAAGTCTGGTACAGTTAAAGTGTTAAGCGATCCTTAGAAGATGCCTGTGGCGAGGTTAATTGACTACTACTATGTTAAACCGTCTTTTCCGGCAGTGTTACTGCCTTTTGAATTTCCAATATCGTTCTTCGTAAATATGCCGCCTCGCGTTCAAAGCCCGTTTCATCTACATATCCTGTTGCATTTGCCTTTACCGCAAGCTGATTGATATTGCCTCCAATAGCGCGCAGCTCCCGCATCATATTGTAAAAATCAATGGGCGGCAGCTCTTTTGGCGTATACCCATTAATCAAAAAACGCAAGTAATTCTCTTGAGATAATCCAGTTCTTTTCGCATTATCACGCAATCGTTGACTTTCAACTTCATTCAGCCAAACTTGTGCGCGGATATTCCTTTTTCGCATTCTATTTCATTACCTCCATCGCAAAATTGAAGGGGTATTAGGGGCAAGCCCCTAACAAGCGGATTTTGGGAGACAAAATCCAGTGCTTGCTAAGACAACGCAGAGCGTTGCCCCTATACCAGCCGGGAAAGAAATCACCTCTCGAGATCGCGCGCATTGCGACTCTCCGGCGTTCTAACAGGGCCCTTTTCGAAGTTGTCCACCTGTTTAAATCCGATGCTATCCACATAATGCGCGGTGCTTTTACCTCGTTCTTTGACGACAACCACGTCGCTTACCGACAATGAATGCCCTTTGAAATCCTTCGGATGCTCCATATTGAACTTATAGAACAAATCCTCTAACGTTTCGTTTAGCTTCATGTCACCGGAGTAGACCAAATCGTAATTGCGGATGTCGCAATTGATACCGTTTTTCTGGAGGTATTCGTAAGATTCAAACCGGATACCATGTAGATTATCTGAGCGCTTAAGCTGATAGATTGAATATTGGCGCTGCGGTAAGTTTTGATGCTCGGTTTCCTCAGATGGCGGTTCAGCTGCTGGCGCTTCCACCTTCTGCACCTCAATCTGACCGTTAATCGAGTAGAACATCTCAGGCGATTCAAAGAGCTTTGCATACTTTTCAGCCAGTTCTCCGGACAGTTCTGAGAAGTTATCCTCACTCAATCCCACGATGAGAAATGTGCCGGCGATGATATCGAACATCTCACCGCTTTTGCTGTAGATGGCACGGTTGAGCGGCAACCCCTCCATTTTTCCTTCTTCATTGCATACCAGCCCCACCAAATCATCATACGGATATATCGCTTCAATGTATCCGCCCACCTCACGCTGCAGAGAATGCAGACCGGAGTCGATGTCCTTCATATACGGCTTTTTCAGGGGCTCAACAACTAATACTTTCATCAAAAATCCTCCTTTGTTTCTTTTGTTATCTTTCGGGCTTGCCCCTCATGCGGATGGCTGGCAATATCCCTTTCTCAATCTGAAGCTGATGGTTGTAGTCCTTGCCTTTATCCGGCAATAGCAGTTCCGTGGCATAGCACTCAGGGAGCAGAGCACATATTGTTTGAGCAGCTAATCTGCCTGCCTCGTCATTATCGAGGCATAGGACAATATGGTGTGTATAGGGATATTCCAGTAGGTGTTGCGCTAGGGCAACAGGCAGAGGCGTTTCGACGATTGTCTTTTTGGGCTGGTAAACACCCGACAACGAGAGGTAATTATATTCCTGCCATGCGTCTTTTCGAAGTGTTGCGAATGAAAGTAGATCGATAGCGCTTTCAAACAGGTACACCGTGTCCGCATCTTGATGGAACGGCAGAGCAAAAGCGTACCGTTTTTCACTGTTGTCTGCCTCCCGCAGAAATACCGATGTGGGGCTGGAATTACGTAACATGGCGTATTTCGCTTGTCCACTGCCGTCGAATCCCACGAAGACGCAGTTATGGTTTTCGTCCTCATACAGTCGTTCCGTTTTGATGCAGTAAGCCAATATATCTAGGTCAATGCCGCGTCCAGTCAGGTATCGCAAAACACGTTCGTTATTGGCATAGGGTCTTGGCAGAACAAATGGCAGCTTTTTCGGTGGTTTAACTGTAAACGCAGGTGGCAATGGAGCATATCGCGTGCAGCCACATACGTGCTGAACAGCTTCGACAAACTCCATGCCGCGCACCTTGATGAGATAATCCAGCGCACTCCTGCCGCCGATACCCTGAGACCACCAGCACCACTTACCATTTGATATCTTCAGGCTGTCGTGTGTCCGAGTGGTATAAATGTCCGAATTAATTCTCACCAGTTCATCCGGCTCATACGTGTGCAGATATGAAAGCAAGTCCATTTGCTTCGCCTGTTCAATCTGTTCTCTGGTGACATAACTCTGTCTCATGTTATTTGCCATAATCAACTCCTACTATGAAAGGGCACCGGATTTCTCCAATGCCCTTAACGATATAAACAATACTCAGCGTGAGATATTGTCTATCTCCCTGTCATCCTCCTGCTCTGGCTCGCCGTCAAGCATTTCCGAGCTACATTTTTCCATGTTGAGTAATGCGTCCAACTCGGCCAGCCTTGCGGCTTTTTCTAACAGCTCCTGTTCCTGCGCAAATGGCTTTTCGACCTCCAGCTTGCCCTCTTCCACCTGTCGAAGCAAATCCTCCAAGCCGCGTTTACATATCTCCAATTTCTCTGGCAGCCCGGACAACGAATTATCTATCCTCGATATGTTTCCATATACATCGCTGCCTAAGGTGATCGAATGGCTGAGTACGTTTTTCAGCGTTAACTGAAATGCCTTTGAAAACGTATCAAAGGACAGTACCATTGTGAATCCGCGATATTCTCCAATCGCTGCAGGTTCCGGCGAAGTCTTGGCTTTGCATGCGTCCAGCAGTGCCTTACCGGCGAACTCCTTTTCAACGTACTGAATACCGCCTATTGTCATGGGCAAAAACTTCTGATCATCCCCCAGCGCAAACTTATCTAATCGGGCGATGTCCTGCTCATATCCACAGATACGTTCTTCGATCTGCCGTATCTGAGAAGGAAAGTACTTATGCAGGTTGTCTTCCATCGCATACCGCTGGCTTAAATGACTCGCTTTCAATAGCTTCAGCCGTGACACCTGAATATCGAGATCCATCTTCTCCTTGATATATGGATTCCCGGTGGCCAAGGCTTTTACCTCGGCGTAGGAGAGCGCCGTTTCGTCTATGTCTTCACAGCTACGTACAGGACTCTTGCTGGTCATGATCTGCGAAATGAACCTCTGCTTGTTCTCGATGGTCTGCCACATATAACTGTCGAATGTGTTCTCCGTGACATACCTGAAAACGTGCACCTGTTCGTTGTCGTTGCCCTGCCGGATAATCCGGCCTTCGCGTTGCTCGATATCCGAGGGCCGCCACGGCACGTCCAAGTGATGCTCGGCCACGAGCCTTTTCTGCACGTTCGTCCCCGCGCCCATCTTGAAGGTGGAACCCAGCAGGATACGGACATTGCCTTTGCGCACATTGGCAAACAACTCGCTCTTGCGTATCTCCGTGTTCGCGTCATGGATAAACGCGATCTCATCCTCCAGCACACCCATTTCGATGAGCTTACGCTTGGTGTCGTCATACACGTTGAAACTGCCGTCATAGTGTGGCGTCGAAAGATCGCAAAATACCAGCTGTGTCAGCCGCTTGTCTCTGTTCTGCTCCCACAAGCGATAGATGTTTTCTACACAAGCACCGACCTTACTATCCTCATCATCCGGCAGCAACTCGCTGATCAAGCGCTGATCAAGCGCCAGCTTGCGCCCATCGTTCGTAATTTTGAGCATGTTGTCTTCGGTCGCATCCACCATGCCGTTGCGCACTCTTTCCGCGCGTTCAGCCAGCTCTGCCACCATGTTTCGCTGATGCTCGCTCGGCTTAATCACCACGTTATGATACTCCGCTTCCGGTACGGGCAGGTTCAGCATATCGGCAGTCTGGATATCGGCGACCATCTTGAACATACTGATCAGTTCCGGCAGGTTGTAGAATCGCGCGAACCGCGTTTTTGCCCTGTAGCCCGTGCCTTCTGGTGCAAGCTCGATGGCCGTTACCGTTTCGCCGAACGTCGATGCCCATGCGTCAAAGTGCTGCAAGCCCTGGCTGCGCAGCGTCTCATACTGTAAATACCGTTGCATGGTGTAAAGCTCGGTCATGGAGTTACTTATCGGTGTACCCGTGGCGAACACCACACCACGCCCGCCGGTCAACTCGTCAAGATACTGGCACTTCATAAACAGGTCAGAGGATTTCTGCGCCTCAGTCTGTGCGAGACCGGCGACGTTGCGCATCTTCGTGATGAGGAACAGATTTTTGAAGTTATGCGCTTCATCCACAAATAAGCGATCCACACCGAGTTCCTCGAACGTCACCACATCGTCCTTACGGCTGGTATCGTTGAGCTTGTCCAACTTGAGCTTGATGGTCTTCCTTGTCTTTTCAAGCTGCTTAACCGTAAACCGCTCCGCCTTGGCGGCTTTAGCGTCTGCGATGCCCATTACAATCTCGTCAAGCTGTTCCTGCAGCGTGGCCTTCTGTCGCTCGATGGACATGGGTATCTTCTCAAACTGACTGTGGCCGATAATCACCGCGTCATAGTCACCGGTGGAAATTCTGCCGCAGATCTTTCTGCGGTTGCGCTTTTCAAAATCCTTTCTGGTTGCAACCAAAATGTTGGCGCTGGGGTAAAGCTGTAGGAATTCAGCCGACCATTGCTCGGTAAGATGATTAGGCACCACTAAGAGGCTTTTACTGCACAAGCCGAGGCGCTTGCTTTCCATTGCCGCGGCGACCATCTCAAACGTCTTGCCAGCCCCAACGACATGCCCCAGCAGCGTGTTGCCACCGTAGAGAATATGCGCGATGGCGTTGACCTGATGTGGCCGTAGCGTGATTTCCGGATTAATACCAGAAAACCTCAGGTGGCTCCCGTCATACTCACGCGGTCGGATGCTGTTGAACTTTTCGTTATAGAGCTGGACAAGCCGTTCGCGCCGGTTATGATCCTTCCAAATCCAATCGCGGAACGCGTCCTTGATCTGCTGCTGCTTCTGCTGTGCAATCGTGGTTTCCTTCCGGTTCAGGACGCGCACCTCTTTACCGTCCGCGTCGATCTTCTTATCAAATATTCTGACATCTTTAAGGTTGAGCGTTTGCTCAATGATCTGGTAGGCGTTGATACGTTCCGTCCCGTAGGTCACGTTAGCCAGTACACCGTCGTAATCGGCTTTTTTACCTTGGACATTCCATGATGCTGTATAGGGAGAATAGTGGACTTTGATTCGGCTTTCAGCGTAGTAGCTTGGCTTTAAGAACTCGACCACAAACTGCTGAATGTCCTCCTGCGGCATCCATGTCGCGCCCAGTCGCACATCGATTTCACCCGCCGTTAGGTCTTGGGGCTGCACAGCTTCCAGTGCTGTGATGTTAGACTGCATTTTCTCCGTCTGGTCAGCAGGCAGGATTTTAATGAGCTCGTGTATCTGCTTCAGCTTTTGGCGCACATTGCCCGACAGATATTCATCCGCCGTAACCAGCGGAAAGCGCTCCGCCTGAAAAAAGGCGCGCGGTACATTTTCGGTTTCTACGTTGCTAAAGTCCCGAAATATGACGCCTTTAAGCTCTTCTTCAATCTGTTCCTCGGATAGTCCAGCCAGGCTTGCCATGAACGTGAGATCCACGCGGGCTTTTTCTGCAAGGGATACAGCGAGCGCTTCGCTGGCCGTGTCCACCGAGGTCACAACAATATGAGGCTTGATAGTGCGCTTGGTGAACATGTCCGCCTTGCGCTCCAGCTCGCCGTTCTCATCGATTACCTCAAGAGAGCAAAGCAGGCAATAGGAGTTGTCATCCGAGAACGCCATGTCGTTGGCGCGGCTGTTGATTAGGCCGTACTGCGCCGCGAAGCGGTCATACAGTGTGTTTAGCTTTTGCTGTTCACGCTGAATTGCGTCGTCCGTGTAACCCTCCAGCTGATATTCGATAACACGGCGTGTGCAATCGCGCAGCTCGATCATGCCCCGTATCCGGTTTGCTGACGTGACGGAAACTTCGATCTTGTTCATGCGCGAGTTCTCGCGGTAATAGACCTGCCCGTCCACCAGCGCAAAGCTAAAATTACGCACGCTCGGGTCAGCGGGGATGGATTCTGTTTCGTTTTCTTCCAGCTCATCCCGCTCGTAATCGGTCAGTTCCGCGTGGATGTTTTCAATAGCAATTCTCAGCTGGTCAGCCAGATCAGCACCCTCAAACGGTATGCAGGTGGTCTCGCTATGGTTGCCGTACATCATGTCGTCATACGCCATTGTCCCGAGCACCATGTCAGGGTTCGTTACAAAATAGCCGTTGATGGGTATGCCGTCCTCAGTCTGGGTAAGGTGCACCCAGCCCGGTTCGGTTTCCACAGGGCGGTCGCGCTTCTGAAGGAATATAATGTCCGATGTGACCTGCGTACCGGCGTTTGCGGAAAACGCATTATTCGGCAGCCGTATTGCGCCAAGAAGATCCGCGCGCTGTGCGATGTATTTGCGTACGGCGGGGTTACGTTTGTCCAGCGTGCCCTTGCTTGTAATGAACGCAACAATACCGCCCGGTCTGACCTTGTCTAGCGTTTTAGCAAAGAAGTAATCGTGGATTAAAAAGTGGTTTTTGTCGTACCGCTTATCTGCGATACCATAGGAACCGAACGGCACATTGCCAATGGCAAGATCAAAGAAGCTGTCCGGCAGATTCGTTTCTTCATATCCTTGTACGGCGATGTTTGCAGATTGATATAGCTGTTTAGCTATACGACCTGTGATACTATCTAGTTCTACGCCGTACAGCTTGCTTTCGGCTATGCTCTCCGGTACAAGCCCGAAAAAGTTGCCAATACCACAAGCGGGTTCCAGCACGTTGCCCGTCTTGAAGCCCATATTTTCGATAGCCTGATAAATGGCTTTGATCACGATGGGAGAGGTGTAATGCGCGTTCAGCGTAGACTCCCGTGCGGAGTTGTATTCATCCTCTGTCAGGAGCTGCTTTAACTCGGCGTACTCACTTGCCCATGATGCGTTTTTAACATCGAAAACCTGCGGGATTCCACCCCAGCCGACATACCTCGATAGAATTTCCTGTTCCTCAGCGGTGGCCATTCGGTTTTCTGCTTCAATGGCTTGTAAGGTGCGGATGGCGGTAATGTTGAATCCGTATTTCGTTTTCGCACCGCCGTGGCCGAGCTTGTCATCTGTGATACGGAAATTATGCTTTTCAATACGTGGTTGGGTAAAGTCCAGAACGATGCTTTTCAACTTGACTTCGGCAAGCTGCTCGGGCAGATCAGGTTCTTGATGCTCAAGCGCATATTGCACAAAAGCAATACTTTCGGAACGGAATATAGGGAAACCAACTGCGTCGGCAAAGGTTACGTCGCGTAGACTGACCTTATCCCATTCGACATTCACGCTGTCAATTACGAAGCGTCGCCCGTCGATGGTCAGCTCCGCACCAATCTTGATGTTATCCTTCTCCTCGGCTGGTTCTGTTTCTTCTGCGACTTCAGGTACAACATCACATACAATAAGGACGTCGTTGAGCGGGTTCTCGTGCAAACAGTGGTCAAACTCTGTACGGGGCATCTCTTTGGACAGCAACGGGAACTTCTCGTCGTTTAAGGTGACAGTATCATCGTCATATCCAAGAACGGTATATCCATTCGCACCCAAATTGATGGTATCGCCAAGTGCATACCGGTATTGAACATCATGGCGCGTATCCGTCATTATTTCTGCGGCTTGCCGCAGTTCATCACGAGTTTGTTGTTCTTCCTGATAGATCGGCAAATGAGCTTTTTCCGCATCCGATAGATAGCGATCTGCAGCGATAAGCTCGCCGATGCGCTTTGCTAAGCTGCTCCACGTCAGCAGGATTTCTGAATCGGGGTTAAGCAACGAACCTCTGGTGAGCTTGATGCCCTTACCATAGTGGTTTTCCCAGCTATGGTCGGCATCTTTCAGCGCATGGCTGCGTCCGCCAATGCCGTATTCCTGTCTGAGAAACGCGACTTTGTCCTGTAGCGAGTGTGGCTTCAGAAAGTACAGATAGATGCGGTATTTGCCGTCTACGACGCCGCTGCCTCTTGTCAGCATCTCGTCGATATCGGCCTGTGAAATAGAAGAGGCAGAGGTTTTTTCCGCCTCTGCCTGCTTGATTGCTTCGATTTGTTCTTCTGTTGTGGGGAATAGGGCTAGCTGTAGATGAGGCCCTGAAGCACCGCTTCCTCCGCCTGGAGCTTGATCATGTTCATGAGCCCCGTCCATTTCACCGGGTCTTCGGCTTTCAGCGCTTCCGTCACTCCTTGAGCCTGAGCCATCTGAGTCATAGCCACCTTCACCTGTTCCCGCGCTTTCTGATCGATCTCCGCCAAGTGGCTGTCCAGCTTCTCCGACAGCAGCATCCCCGCGTATGTTCCTTTCCTGTGGTTCTTGAGGAATGACTTTCTTAGCATCCCGTATTTTCCGATGGGGCGCGTCTCCGGGCCGCCCAGTGTCAGGTCGGGTATCAAGTAATCTCCCTGCTGCGTGTAAGTGATCTCCATGTTCATCGCTCCTTTCATCTTCATCTCTGGTTATATTGTCCATCAGATTATCTGGGATTGCAAGTCTGTCACGTTCCTGCTTCTCGATGCTCTTGATGGTGCGCTCGATCTGGCGCAGCACCATTTCAGAGATGTCGCTGGTCGCGCCGCCAAGCTGCATGACTGTATCGAAGGTATTGAAGTTAAAAGTATCCTTGAACAAGTCTTCGGGCAAAGTTTTCATATCCAGCCCTAACCGGCTGAACACCATGTAGGATACGCTGTCGGTCAGGGCTTCACGGAATACGGCACCTGCGTTCAGTTCATCGAGATCAACCAGATAACTGCCGTCCCTCCCGTTTAAAAGCTCGGCGAGGTAATCCGCCATGTTGTCCTGAACCGTATTACTGATAATACCTCTGAGTTGACCTTCAAAACCCATACTTGTGTCATCCGCATCGCCAAATTGGTGAGACAGCTCTTCAATCACCTGCTCCTGATACGCCAGTCTCATTTCCCACAGGCGGAACGGAATATGATCCAGGCTGTGTGTATCAGACACGTCAAAGACATGCCTAAGCGTCATTTTTCCTGAGCTGTCATCGATGAGGGCGATTCCTTTCGCGCCCCGGTTTACCCAGCGGCGCATATACTTGTTCCAAAACTCAATGGAAGCACAGGCAGTGGCGTTTGGACGCTGAGCATAGATGAGGATTTGCTCCTCAAACGGATACTTATAAAGGAGGGCTGCGGTTTGCAGGAAAGCTGCCCATACACGGGGATTGTCCGTTATCCGATTAACTGTCTGCCCCATAAGCTCGAATATTCGTCGTAGTTTGTTTGCCAAATCATTATTCTCCTTTCTGAAAAATGGGTATAAAAAAGACAGCCAAGGCTGTCCATATTTTTGTTTAGTACTATCAGATGTAAATCAGAGACGTATATTAAAAAGGCAAGAACTAGTGCAAATTGTCCTCGCTTTGCTCATTTTTTATTTCATGCATAGTAGTAATTATATATCCCTTAATAATTTTTTGATCCTTTCCTATGATCATATTTACCACAGGTCTTATTCCATTAATTATCAAGCTCAGCATTTTTAACATAAAATCATTATCGTCAATTATTATATTGACCTCATAATTTGAAATAGTAATACCTGCATTTGACCAGTTTGTTAAATAAATATTCAAATCTAATGGATTAGTAATAACAGGGAATATTCCATTAATAATAACGGGCTCTCCTTCGATACTTAGATATATAACCGGTGCATAGAAGTTATCACATTCATTGTACATATTTGCAATTGCATCATTGTAGATTGCAACTTCAGCGTTAACACATTCTATAATTTCTTCTTTTTGCCCCACTAATGTTAATAGGTTATTATATGAACCAGAAACAAATGTCTCTCCTGAGTAACATATTGGATTCTTTTCTTTCTCAGCGTCTTTATATCTGATATTTAAATGCTGTGCAAATTCTTCTGCGTTTTTTTTACTCATGCGGTGAATTACACCTCTATGAGTAGCGTACCGAACCATGCCGTTTTTTAAGAAAGTACGCACACAGAACCTACCATTCATAAAAATCTCATCTGTATCAATGACTAGTGGTGCAATATCTTGAGGGATATTATTTAAACCTCCCCACGCAAATTGACCTTTTAGCGCTAGCTTTATCCATAGATTTATATCGAAGTTTTTAAGAAAACTATATTGATCATTATCTGGATTTGATTTTGTTACCCCTAAGACTCTATCAATTGGACGTAAACATTCTTTATGTATTATACCAGCTTCAGCTTTACATTCTTCATTATCTATTTCGACAATATAAGCTTCCTCTTGAAATATTGCCTTACCACAGTTAATGCACTTGATACTATTTGTATTTTTAATTTTCTTCTTAAGAATATCTCCATAAGCTTTTTCAATATCATTTTCTTGGATTTTACCTTTTGCAGGAATTATTATTATTTCCGCGTTATCTCCAATGTAATCGGTTATTCTCTCGCTATTAATAAATTCTTCTAATCTTGCTTGTGAGCTACATCTAAAAATAACCTCAAATACTAAGCCGTTTTCCAACTCAATTTTATTAGGTATTGTATACCTTATATTTTTCTTTTCATGCTCTGAAAATCTATATATCTCAATAATAAAAACAGTATCTTTTTCTTCTGTATCATCTGCTTGTTTAGTTAATTCATGACTGCCCCTGGCTAAAATATAATCTTTTTGTATTTCTACTTCGGTATTGTTATCATCCCATATTATTTCTATTGATTGTTCGGCTGTAATATCCTTTTTATTCAAATATAAAGTTAGTTGTTCATGCAAATATTCTTTCGATAAGCATCTTCTGTTTGATCCATATTGGATAGCTAATGAAATAAGCATTCTCCAAAATAAATGTACATTAACGTTTATACGACTCTGCAGAATAATGTTAATGTATTTTTCAAATACTTCTCCACCTTCTATGTCGAAAATTTCTACATACATTCTACTCAATAATTCTACAGTTTTATTTTCTGAGAGCATTTCATTTGTTTTATTATTGTATATACTTTGAAAAGTACTAATTAGTTTATTTAAGAACTCCTTTTCATCATCATTTAAATCATCATGTATTTCCAAGTTTCGCGCTAATCTGATTCCTTCTAATAATCTTTTTAGCTTGAGTGTTACACTTTTCGAAGATTGGCTCCTTGTTGCTAAGACATAAGCATAATCATTTTTGTAATTTAAAATATATTGATTTACGAATTGCTCGCAAACACTGTAGAATTCCGAGTCTTTTTCGCAACTATATGATATATTTCTTTTCATTTGTAAGTATATTTTTAAATCATGGTCCGTTGTAATTATTAAGTCATCAATTTTACTCGATGATTCAAAATTCAACTTTACAATACGATTTTCCAATTGAAAATCAAAAAACAAATCAATATTTAGTTCAAACTCCATACAAATCATCATTAATGCAGATACCCTTTGTTGAAAATCTATACCTGCATTTGTCGATTGTATCGCCATATTAAAACACACACCTTGATAGTTTCTTTAAGATACTTTACACAATTTTTATCGTTATCATTATAATGATAATTTCTGGTTCATTCCATGACTAATAATTCGACATATATATCAATACTCCTTGATAGAATAATGTGATTGAGACATAAAACTGTCTCAATCACATTATTAGGATCGAAATCTTATGTTAAACGCTGTTTGCTTTATTTTAACTTATATCGGTTGGAGAGTCTGCCCCCATCATCAGAAAACCTATGAGCTATATCCAGCAGATCCATACGCTTTAACCGATGAAGGTTTTTTCTTGTTGCAGACGGCGAAAGACCGATATTCTTACCGAGCTGCTTCACCGATATGGCAATGCTGTTCCCAATCGAACTGTCCAATAGATAGAAATATATGAGCTTTGCGGCTGGGGGAACAGGTAACCCTGCACATAGCTTGTATCTTGTCAGGTGGTTCATCTAATCCTCCTTATCTTTCGGATTGGTCTTTTTTCTTCTTTGGGGATGATGGCGTTCTATGGTCTTCACCTTTCTCGTGAATTCTTTGCTTCACATTGCTGTAGCAGTAAATATAGAAGTTGTAGTCGCCCCGATAGGGAAAGCAGCGGACGTACAATCGATATTGTCCGAACTGAGCACGAAAGCCGTATACATTCAAATCCCATGCGCCTTTAATCATGGCTTCCGGGTACTGATTACAGTAAGCCTTCATGCTGCCCCGATCCTTTAACAGCCCCTGCTCCCGAAGATCATTAACGCACCTATCAAACGCATCCCTGAAATCCTGCGTTTTCAGCTCGCTCACATGATCCCACCAAGTCGTCCAAAACTCCTTGCCGCTATGCCCGAAGTCGCCCCGGAGATGGCCTATACAGCCAAACTCCTTATCTCTTTCTTCGTTTGAGTAGAACAATAAGCTTTCATCGGGTGATGCAGCGCTAATTTCAAAAGCCATTTTGTCACCTTTACCTTTCCGGCTCTTGCAGCGTTTTGTTCTGCAATTTTAAACGAGCCTGTTTCAACTTCTCCGCTGCCCAATCGGGCATATATTCGGGTTTCAGAACGCCCAAAATGTCCTCACGATTCCAGCGTGCTTCCTTGCCTGTATAGAGGTTAACCGTGTAAACTGCCCGGCCTCTGGAATTCCCACGTGTACCAAAACCGCCCGTCGCCAGCACAAGCTGCTTTGCAGCGTTGCGGTATTCAGGCATAAGGCACTCAGGACGGATTACCACCACCTGGTTTTCGATACTCTGTCTGCAATCGTTCGGTGTGCAGTGTTCTTTGGTAAAGAGGGGTATTGTTGTTTCAATCCGCTCCGCTTTCACTGCTGCCAGCTGCGCCTGAGTGCGGGCAAGGAATTCAGTCATGATCTCAAAATAGTCCGCACTGCCAACAGCGTTGTCGTACCGGTCTATACCAAAAGGGTTGTCCCAGGAGCAATCACAAACCATGTACGGGCAGTCGGTTTTTGTCTCATCCATTCCAAACAGAATTTCTTTGTTGCCTATATAAATGGCATGCTTGATTTCATATCCGTCCACCATACGTTCCAAAGTATCCACTTGTTTTTCTCCTCTCTGTGAGCAAAGGGACGGACGCGCCGCCCCTTCGCCGATTCATATTCATTTCGCTCTGCGCTTTTTAATCTGAAAGTATACCAGCGCACCCACGACAAACAGGCAAAGCACCACAGTAATAACGATCTTCATTTCGTTTCCCCCTCCTTCAAAATTGAAATAAGACGTACAGATATCCGAGTACTACAGCACCGATTGCTCCAAACGCCAGTACCGGTGCAAGCGGAATCGCGCCTTTTAACGTCTTGGTTTTAATTTGGGATCGAATCATAAGAATGGCGAGCAAAGGAACCATCAGGACGAATGCAATCATGGTATTAAACAGACCCAGATACAGACCGATAGCCAAAATGAGTTTGACGTCGCCCGCGCCCATGTGGCCTCTCAGCCAAGCTAAGAAAAACGGGACAGCCAGGATCATTCCCGCCGGATATGTCCACCACAGGATTCCAGACAACGCAATGATTACGGTATGCACAATTCCAAAACACAGAAGCAGGATGACGGTCATGTTGGAAACATTGCGTTTGCGAATATCCGTGCAGCTGCACCATAAAAGCAGAGTAATAAAAAAAGCATCCGTCAGGATGCCAAGGATCATATTCATTTAAATACCTCATGAGAAATCGGAGCTTATGAACTATAAAAAGCAATTTTGCTATATGCAATATTCCTTCGCTTCATCGCCTCTTCAAAATCGAAGCAGTCTCTATCCGCAAAGTATGATCGCAAAAGCATTTGACAATCCATACTGTCCGTATATCCAAGTTCTTCTTTCAGAAATTTGCACCAATCGTTGTATAGAATATCAAAATGGACATCTTCAGCATATTCATAATCTACGCTAACGCCAATGGATGAATTGTTCGAATCATGCCATATCTTGTAATGAACAAGCGAATTAACAATACCTATATTCTCACCGTGCATGTATCCGCTTTTAAGCCAATCATCACTGAACATAAGTCTCCATCCTTCTGTCTTTGGGTATTACTTGTTTAGATTTAAGTCTGCTAAATTTATATCACATATTGATTATATCATGCCCTAAAATCCACTACCATAGGGCATGTTGTCACTTCACCTCATAATCGTCGTAATCCGGTCGTACATGTCGCCCTCAATGGTCAGCGCATCAGTTTTGTGCTCATATAGCTGGCCTACCGGCGACCACGCGTAAAACGCCTGCGCCCAAGCTGTATAATTGCCGTCAGGGTACCATAGCGGCGTATAATGCAACCGGCTTTCTGTCTCAGAATGCGGATTAACGGCAAGCTGCCAAGTCATCGCCATGTCCCCGGCTTTACCTGTTTCAGTCTCCAAGTTGTCCCGGATATTCTGCCAGTTAGCGCTTTGATCATACACGCTTTCGGGGTACCGCACCCAAACCATCTGCACGCCGACAAGCTTTTTGGGATGATCATAGTTGGTGGTTAATGTTGTTGTGCACTGAACGCTGAAGCCAAAGCCAGACTCCATCTGACGCGGCTTTTCGACATAAGCGATGCGGCTGTCCGGCGCAATGGAAAACGTGGTGGTTAGACGGGCATAGAAGGTCTTTGTATTGTAGCTGCCGTTTTCCAGCCGAATCTCCTGCCATGTATGGTAAAAGGATGAAGCAGCAGTAGGCAGGTTGGTCCGCCCATACGCCTCATATTGCTGCTCCATTTCGCTGCTGTCGGGGTCGGACACAATACTGGCGGGAACAGCCAACACCTGAATGTTCTTTGTCAGCGTGTTGTTACCTTCATCCGTCTCGCTCAAAGCACCGTCAGGGTCAGCGCTAAGTTTTACAGCGTAGCTTCCAACTTTGGGTACACTGATTCTGAATACTGCAAGGTTGCTACCGTTTCCGGCAATAGGGACGCTCTCCGTATAAGACGCGCCGCCAATCGACAGCCTGATGGCGACGGACGGAACGGGCTGTGCCGTCCGGTTTCGCACCGTTGCCGATACCGTAACCTCCATGCCAGCGTACCAGTCGGTTATCGTGGAATCGACAATCTCTATATCCGGCCTAAGCGCATTGACGGAAACAGGCACCGTTTTGCTATTATTGCTCTCGTTACTTTCCGCAACCAGATTATTTGGATCGACCAAGGCAGTCATAGTAATGCTCTGCGCGCTTAATGATGTGGGCGCTGTGCAGGTAAACGTGACTGTCTGGCTTGCTCCGGCACTCAATGCGGATACATTGGCTGAAAAGGTTCCAATGCCTGATACGGTCAGCCGAACCGTCGTGGCGGATGCCGCACCAACGCCAATGTTTTTCACTGTGCCAGTCATGATCGTCGTATCACCGGCTTCATACATAGTCTTGTTTCCGGTAAGCGCAGTCACCGTCAGGTCAGGCAAAGGTGGCACATAGGCGAGCACCTTGAACGAAGCCGCGCGGCTATTGTTGCCTTCGTTGCTCTCGGCTATTGCGCCGGTCGAATCCGTTGCAGCCGTTATGCTTATGGTCTTATCCGATGTGTACCGTCCAGCTGTGTAAGCAAAAGTGACACTCGTACTGCCTCCTGCCGCCAGTGAAGAGATATATTTCGTCTGTGTCGTCAGGTCGGCGGAAGTCAGAGCAACATAAAAACCGCTTGCGGAGCGAAGCCCCTGATTCATAACCGTTGCCGTGACCGTCACCGTTTCATCGGCATTGTAGACGGTTTTATTGGTGTTCAGCGCCGTGACTGTCAAATCGGCGTAGATCTGTGGCGTGCCAAAAGCTACTGATACCGTTTTTGCCTCGTTGTATTCGGCTGACTTGGCGACAATCACGCGCTGTAAGCTGCTGGAGTTCGGCGCATAGGCAAACATGTTGCTTCTCAGTCGGTTATCGCGTCCAGTCGCGGATATGCTGAATGACCGATTGGCATTGGCTTCGTTGAGCGGTATCCATATGGTCAGCGCATCGCCAGACTGCCCCGTATAGCCCGACACGCTTGAGCCTGCCGGGAGACCGGAAGTGTTCAGAGTGTATCCGCCGTTCATATTCGCCAGCCACACTGACGCAGTGCCGACGAAATAGCTGCCGCTGATAGACATTGATGGCGGGGAAAGCGCGATGTCATGAGGCATGAGGCCCTGCGCTCGTGCCTGAATGAGCAGCTCTATCGAAAACTGAAGCACGCTTATGTACCCCGATCTTGCTCTGATCTTGCTGGCGATCTGGCCGCTGGCTGCATAGCTGCGGAGTTGCGCGTCGGAATAAGCACCAAGATTGGTGAAGTTATAATGCCCGCTTTCGCCGTTTTCCGATAGCCAAAACCGTATGGCGTTGGCGGTGGCATATCGAGCTGCCGATGCTGTCAAACCACCCGTTGCATATGGGTAGCCGTTTTCAAGGATAATACGAAGCCCCGTCTGCACGCGCGCCGAATAGCTGTCCAAAATGTCTGAGTCGTTGTAGGCGGCATTGTTCGGGCTGCTTTTACTGTGTTGAAGACAGTAGGCCACCTGCTCCGGTGAGCTTCCGGCAACGTAATGCTCAGGCGTATCGAGGCTTTTCCAGCCGCTGCCGCCGTTATAATCGAACATATCCGTGACACTGCGCGAGCTGACATTCACGGCCAGCGCCGTGGACAAAAACAGCAGGGATGTCATCAGTACGACCAGCGCAGCAGATATGATAATGGCTATTCTTCTCTTCTTTCTCAACAGGTTCTCCTTTCCGTCATTCGATATACAGTACCGATGCCCGCACATTCAGAGGAATACTGACTTTACCGATATCGCCGATCTCCCATGGCAGCGGGATAATCATCGTTGCGCTGATGCTCATCGTCTTACCATCAACAACAACACACATATCCTCAAGACTGAATACGGTTTTTTCGTTCTCGTAGCGATTCCAGCATCCGTCCTCCAGCGTCCAGCCTAATTCGGTTAGGCTCGCATAGAATGATTCCTCAGCGGAATCAGCCGGTACATCCAGTATCAGATCACGCACATTGGCGTTGAGCATGTTCTTATCCACAGTGACCGTCTGCGCACGCTGCACCTCGGTTTCACAGTTCTGATATTTGGCATACACGGTCACGCCCGCATAAACCACGGCGGACAGTGTGATGAGAATCAGTATGAGAAAAACCACCCATATGAGCGCGCTGCCGGATTCGTCTTTCCAGAAACGTTTCATTTCCAATACACCTCCGATATGCCGCGCGCTGTGGCGGTGATTTGCACATTGATCACAACAGGCTCACTCAATGCCGGACATAGAATGATGATAGGTACTACCTTGGTCATTGTGACCGTGAATGGTGTTTTAAGTTGAATGGTCTTTGCAGCAGCATCCTGCCATTCCGCTTCAACTTCCATTCTGTCCGGCACAAGAAAGTCTCCGTCTGCTGTCATGGATTCCAGCGTCTCGTCATCCGCCTTACCGTACAGTTCGATGGTTCGAGCCGTATACTGTGCCGACTGATTCAGAGTCTGCTGAGCCGTGAAAATGGGGTAAAGCGCTAACAATGATGCCATAAATACAAAAATGATCAGCATGGTGATGGCGACATCTATGTACCCTTCTGCTGTTTGATCGCGTATGAATTTACGTTTCATCCTTTTCCTCCTTTAGTTTAGGCAGGGCTGCCTTTCGGCAGCCCACGCCACAATGTCGCTTACGGCAGCACGTTCACGCCGGTCAGTTCGCCGCTGATCTTGTCGATCAGGTTCTGGAACAGATCGGGCATAGCCGCGTTCAGAATGAGCAGAATCGCCGCACCGATGACCACAACGATCAGGATTTTCATGGCGACATCCAGAAAGCCTTCCGCCTTCTTCTCGGAGATAAAACGTTTGACAGTGTTTTTGATTTTCAGCATATAGTGTACTTCCTTTCGTTTTTTGTTTAATTGGATTTAGGTATTTATTAAAAACCCGCTTTCGGCGGACAACAAAAACAGCAGCCCTCCTTTCCGAGCTGCCGCTAAAAGCGAATCTTATGGCTTAAAACCCGACGCCCTGCAGGTTATCGATAATGAGAATCACGAGGGGAACCATGAAGAGGAATATGAGCAGCATCGTCAGTATGAACGATGCCGCCTTGATGCGACCGGGGCGCTTCTCCATCAACCGTCGAAGCGTCTCGCGTTCTTTGGTACGCATATCCTGTTCCAGCACCAAAAGGCTGGTTTGCTGGTCAACGCCCTGATGGACGCCGCACAGCACCGCACAAAGAGCAGAGAAAGACGGGAGATTCAGCCGCGCATCCATGCTGCGCAGCGCCGTTTCAGGATTGCCGGTTTTCATGTCGAGTATCAGCCGGTCAAGCTCCATACCCATCGCATTGCCCGCCACTTTCCTGTACTTTTCGAAGAAGGATATCAGGTCGCGGCTGTCCTGTAGCGAATAGATCAGCGTTTCTGTCAGTCGTGGCAGCTCCGCTTCAATCTCGCGGTTCTGTACTTCTACCTTTTTTCGTATTGTTTGGGTTGTCTGAAAATAGGCCAGCACCGATATGACTGCAGTCAGCAGCGCCAGCAATGGAATTCCAAGAGGTATGAACAATGCCCCAATCAACGCGAGCAATAACGACCTCGCCTTTGCTTGCGAGATGAAATCCTCTGGAGGCTGTGCGATACGCAACCGGGCAAAATCTGCTTCCAACCGCTTCTTTCTGTAGTCACTCATGGTGAACAGCTTTGAGAGAAGCCTCGCCAGAGGCAGCAGCGCATCCTGAAATCGCTGCGACAGGCTGCGCTTTCCGTGAATGTTCTGTATCGCTTGGATGGATTGGCCGGACGGGAAAGCGAATACTGCCTGAGCTAGCCGGTAAAGCCCCAGCGTCAGCAGTAGAGCAGATATTACATATAGAATAAACATCATTTCTTTTCACCGCCTTCCACGGGACGATACAGCTGCGCTACCCACACCGCCGTGGCGAGCACAGCGGCCAGCACCACCGCCAGTGTAATTTTACCGGCCAGTGTGGTAGTCAGCATGCTGTACCAGTCGGGCATCATCGCGCCCATCAGCGGGATGGCCCCGAGCACGATCATTACCGTGACGATGTAATCGCCGAGCTGCTTTCGCATCACGGTGTCTGTTTCCATCTGAACACGCCGCATTTCACCGAGCCTTCCCACGATACCGGGCAGTGCATATCTGAGCTGCCTGTCTCGCTGGCACTGAATCAGCACGTCGCACCAGTCGCGCCAGTACCGGTTGTCTATCCGTTCACGTAGATGGTGGATCGACTTTATCACATCAGAATCAATCAATTGCGTTTCGGTATAAAACTGACGGAATACACCTTCAAGCGGAGTTGGCAGAAGACGCAAACTGCTTTGTACCGCGCCGATCAGGTCGCCCGACGCCGCATAGCTGTTGGTGACTGTGCCCATTGCGTTTTCCAGCTTTTCATCGAGGCTTCGTATATAATCGCCCGTGCGGATGCGGATCACAATCAGCGGTGAGCACCCTAACCCAGCGGCCAACACCAGGGCCGCGAGGACGTTATCCAACGCAAGTCCAATCAACAGTCCAAGCAGCGCCAGTATGGCAGATGCCCAACGGTATGAGGCGACCTGACCGCTCATGCCTGCAGCCGTCAGCATCTCTTTGGCGCTGTCCACTGCTGCCTCCAGCTTCCCTTTTGGTTTACCGGTAATGCGCCGTATGCGCTTTTTCTTCTCGCGCTGACGCTGAAGAGGCTTTGCAATCTCAGACATGCGAATCTTGAGTAACAAGAACAAGCCTGACGTGATTAAAAAAACGCACAGGATTTGAATCGTCATGCCCGCACCTCCCTGAACCTCTTGATCACTGCCTTATCAGCACCGTTACTGCGCAGGCTTTCGGCCAGCTCGTCCGACATTTCATGCTCCCGGACATACTTTCCGGTATCAGCCTCGAACCGAAACAGTGTGTTGGCTTGAACGATACCGTTCTGAACGCCTGTCGCCTCGACGATCTCCATGATGCGGCGTGTCCCGTCCGGCAGCTGCTTCTTGAAAACCATGATCGGAAACGCTTCGGCTACAAAACCCATGAGGATTTGGGTGGATATATTGGTTCCCGACATCTGGCACATGGAGAGTATGCGTCCATAAGCCTTGCGCGCGGAATTGGCATGAAGGCTGGTCACAACAACGTGCCCTGTCCGGGCGGCCTCCTGCGCCACCATCGCTTCCGCACCGCGCATCTCCGCCACCGCGATGATGTCCGGTGAGAATCTTAACGCTTTGCGCAGCAAGTCGTTCATGTCAATATCGGCGTACTGTAGATCGCTTGGCCGCGTGCAGGTGTGAATGATGCGATTCTGAGTGTTCCCGTCCTGATCTTCGCTGAACAAATCGAGCTCACGCGTTTCCTCGATGGTGTATATTCGTTTGCTGTTATCCACTGCGTTCAGCAAATAAGCGATGTCTGTAGTCTTGCCGCTACCCGTCTTGCCCGCAATGCCGACTGAAATACCGTGGTTAACGCACAGCGTCAAAAACTCCAGCATCTCCGGCGTTGCCGTGTGCCAGTCAACGAGCTGTTCTTTTGACACCTTCGCCATACGCTGACGTCGGATAGAGAACACCACGCCGCTACGTCTGTCTGCAACGGGTGGAATCATGGCCGAAACGCGAATACCCTCCGTGATGTAGCTGTCCACGATGGGGTTTGTACCGTCCAGAACCAGACCACCAAGGCGCACCATTTTGCGTAGCGTGTCAGCGGCATGCTTGGGAGATAAAAAACGCTCCGGTATCTTGCGCCAGCCGGAGTGTGTCACAATCTCGATATCCCGCCACGAGTTTCCGTTGATCTCCTCAACGTCCGGGTCGGTAATGTACTTGTCCAAGAAGCCGAAACCAGCCATGTCACCGTACAACTTCTCTGCCAGCTGCTGCATCGACAGGCCATTAACGTAAAGCTGATGACCGCTGATATGTTCGCCAATGAGCCGCTTGACCGTTTCAGTAGCATCCTTTTCCGTGATGCTGTGTGCAAGTGTCTCCGCATGGTCTTTGGATACGGCAGTACGAACCTGCTCAAGCAACGTTTCATATGTGTCCTTCGCCTGCGGCGCACTGTTATGCCGTTCATATGCCAGATCCCTGAATGTCCGGCTCATATCACATCAGCCCCTTTCAGCATAGCTTGAAGTCTGTTCACTTCTTGGCAATACCGCATGGCTGCGCGTGTCGCGCCATTGCTTATGCCTTCCTGCCGGTACTCCTGTACATAAGGCAGTGTCACGGCAAGCTTCGTATCCGTCGCTTTTTCCACAGTCGATATGTCGTGATATCTGTCCGCCATTGCAACCACCGGTAAGATTCTCTCCTGCGCGTTCATGGTGCCGATAAGTGGCGTTATACTGTTAAACCAGCAGATGCCTTGCACATTGGGAGTGAACAAAGTAATCACCTTGTCCGCATGGATGAGCGCAGCAGGCAGAAACGGATCACTGTGCTGCCCCGACAGGTCAAGAATGACCGTATCCGCCAGTTCTGTGCACCTCTCCACAAAGTCCTGCGCTGCGTGATCCGCCTCCAGTCCCAGCTCATATGACATGTATTCGTCTTGATCAGTGAGCCCCGCATAAAAGAGAGTCTTCAGCTTCGGATGCTGATGCAGGTATAACGCCGCATCCGGTGTGCCCATCCCAATGGCTCTGCCCAGCGAAGCGCTTGCGTCTATCTTTGCTCCATTCAATCGCACCGGCAATGTGGGCTGCGTTAGGTCAGTATCGATGATGACCGTCACGCCCATCTTGGCGAACAGCTTGCCCAATTCATCGCAGAGACCACTCTTGCCGATTCCGTCTCGTCCCCAAACAGCGATAACCATCAGTTCACCTCCATTTTAGTGAGCACAGCATCAGGTAGGTACTGCGTCACACTTTGTCCACGTGCGACGAACGCGAGGTGCATGGTGCTGTTGTTCTCAAGCTCCGCCAGCAGCATCGCCTGCTCCGGCGTTGCGTAAAACGAAACAGTGACTGGCAGGTTGTTCTTAACGCCATCTTCAAGCTTTGCTTCAACGCTGGCATCCGAACCGTCATTGGCTGTTACCATGCACACCTCAAGGTATTTCAGTTCAGGATAGATAACCGCATCGGCTACTTTTGTTTCTTCTGTATCCGTATCCGGCTCTAAGCCCAGCGATTGATCGACAGAGCCCTTTGGCAGGGTCATGACGGTCACCACATCTCCGGGCAGCAGATGACCGGATACGCCTGAAGCAAGTGTGGGCAATGTGACTGACACCACGATCTTGCCTTTTGCTGTACCAGCCGGGAAAGAAGAATGTTCCGTGATAGAGCCTGAGAGCTTCTGTGCCGTTAAATAATCCCCGGCATACAACTCAGCAGTAGTGTATTGGCCAACCGCCGATGCAGCATCAATGATGCCACCGTTGATGAGCATTTCCGGTACTTTCACATTTTCAAGCATTTCTGCGGTGATCTGAGTACCTGCCTCTATGGGTTGCTTCATGCGAACAGCACTGACATATTCGCCGTGATTGCTGCTTTGTAATGCAGGCACAGCGAAAAAGACAATAAGCAGTGCAGTGATGATGCAGAGCATTCCGATGACATATCGGTTCTTGAATAACTTCATATGGTTTTACCTCCTAGTATGTGTTCTTTAATTTCTTTTTTCCGGCTGGTATATCGGCTGGTAACTTGGGGGAGAGGTTGCAGGAGAGGGGGAAGGCCGAATTCGGCCATTACTCCGAAAATAGTCAGACTACCCCCTTGGTGTAGATGTGCCAGCTATTTAGGCTGGGTATCAAACACGATGCATTTTTCCTGCTTGCATTGCTTACGCCTCGAGTCGTAAATCAGGCAATCAGGACAGCAGCGCTCTTGTATTGTCGGGCCTCGAAATTGATTGGACGCGAATGTCCTTCGTATTCCGGGTGGTCGCGGAACCTCCTGCATCATGCGCTCAAACGAGCTGAGTTCACCTTCTGTAAACAGCATCTAAGTCTCCTTTCTTAAAAAAACGGCATGAAAAAACGCCCTTGCTTCATAAGCTAGGGCGTCTCAGCGTTCGTATTCTTTCTCCTGTTTGGTTCGTTCGAGCTTTTTATAATATAGGTCGAGTGCTTTGATTATAATATCCTCCTTTTGCTTAGGTGTGAATTCTTTGGGGAAGTATTTTTCGAGACGATTTCCTTTGATGGTCACGTTATTCTGCTGGGGTTTTTCTTCGCTCATGACCAGTTCAATGCCATTTCGGTCGAGCTTCCCTTCTTGTGCCGCTTGTTTAAGTCGTTGCGCCTGCGAAAACGACGGTGTGCAATCATCCAGATTCATGACATCCAGCAATTCAGTTTGCAACTCCTGCGGCAGGTAGGAAAGCTCAACGGCAGGATTAAATGCGATTTTCTTATCGTCAACCATCTGGAGTAATGGCGGGGCAAGCTCGGTGAGCCGGATAAATCGCTGTATTTGACTTTTACTTTCTCCAGATTGTTCAGCAACAATATCTCGTGATTTTTTACCAAGTAACTTGTGCCCAACTTGGGCACAAGTTAAATCTGTACGTTGCCCCTGCCGTGTTAGAGCTTCTATCTTCATTTTGTATGCTATGGCTTTTTCACTGAATGATATAGTTTCGCGCTGAATGTTACCGTCCACCACCAATATCGTAGCAGAGTCATCGTCGATTTCTCTGATAATAAGGGGAAGGGTTTCACAGCCTGCCAGCGTACTGGCCAGCTTACGTCTATGTCCCGAGAGCAGCTCATATCCGCCTTCTGCCCGAGGCCGAGCGATGCAGGGCGTATGCACACCAACACGCTGAATACTCTCCACCATGTCCATAAGCTCAGCATCTTTCCGAACATGATATGGATTGTTTGCGAAATCATGTACCTCTGAGATGGGAATGCTTAAGACCTGCTCGCCTTGTTGCTGCTGTTCCGCTTGTCGGCTTGCCTCACTGCTGAACAAGTCATCGACTGATGTCAGCTTCATGTTTCTCACGTTGCTTGCCACCGCTTAATACCTCCTTCGTCAGTGCTTCATATGCCGCAGCCGCCTTGCCATTCCTATCATATTCAAAGATACTTTTGCCTTCCGCACTCGTTTCCGCTGCTTTGATGGCAAGGGGGATTTCCGTCTTGAAAACGCGTAGCTTGTCCCCGTAGTCCCGACGCAGCACAAATGAAATGTCCTTCGCGAAGTTGGTGCGGGTGTCCACCATGGTCAGCAGCGCACCTTCAATTTTCAGGTCAGGGTTGATGTTCTTTTTGATACGGTTGATTGTCTGCAAGAGCTGCGACATTCCCTTAGCGGGCAAATAGTGCGCTTGTACGGGGATGATAACGCTGTCGGCGGCAACGAGCGCATTCACGGTGACCATGCCGAGCGAGGGCATACAGTCGATGAGAATGAAGTCATAAACCTTCTTGACTTCGTTGAGATAGTTTCGCAGCACGATCTCGCGGCTCATGGTGTTAACCAGCGATACTTCCATGGCAGATAGCTCGATGTTGGCGGGCACGAGGTCAACGCCTTCAGCGTGATGCAGGATGCCTTCGTTGGGTTCGATGGGCTCATCCATGATAATCTTGGTCATGAGGGTAGCAAGGGTGATCGGCAGCTTGTCCGGCTCGTTCCAGCCAAGACTATCTGTGAGGTTACCCTGAGCGTCTGCATCCACCAGAAGTACCTTTTTGCCTTGTCGTGCTAAGCCGATGCCGAGGTTAACGGCGGTGGTTGTTTTTCCCACACCGCCTTTTTGGTTGGCGAGTGCGATGATTTTTGTCATGATTAATTCCTCCTTAAAATAAAAAACGGCAGGGGATGCCTGCCGAGAATCTAAACAATAATGCTTAAATATTGGTTACATTTTTTATACCAAAACGATATCACCTTCATCAAATGGGTCGCCACATTCCGGACAAAACTTTGGTGGCTTCGTCTTATCATCCGGTTCCCAACCACACTTATCACATTTATATTGTGGTATTCCGGCGGGTTTTGCTTTGCCGCACTCCATGCAGAATTTGCCTTTATTCTCAGCACCGCAAGTACACATCCAACAGTCTGTCGCAACTTCTTCAATAACGACTTCAACAGTCTCGACCTCTATTTCTGGATCTTCTTCATCGACGACAATAGCGGCTACATAGTCGGTGTAATCCTCTGGCGACATATGGGCCAATGTTGAGAGATGTTTCTTGAGTTTGTGTGCCATTGGCTTAAAAGTTGCCAGTGTGAGGCCCCCTGAAATAGCACCACCAATTATAGGAACAACTTTTGATACGCCCTTTGCAAATGTTGCCTTCACCATATTTTTACCCAACAGTGCAGCAATTTTTTTGACGATTGGATAATACCACGTTTTTGTGAGCGCCTTTGCAGCAATCTTTTTTGCAACAGCTTTCATGGCTACTTCTCCGAATAACTTGCCCACCACCTTGTTAGCGGCGCCTACTCCGGACATCACGCCGATAAACAAAATAAGTTGAGACTCCGTGTTCTCATCAAGATCAGCCGATTCTGTAAACATTTCGTCCCATCCGTATATGTATGCTAGTTCTTGTGCAGTACGGAGAACAAATCCATAGAACTGCGCCAGGTCAGCCGGGATTGTCGCAGCCATAGCGATTCCGCCCGGTAGTCCTGCCGCTGCTGATATGGCAGTTACTTTGATGGTTTCTGCGTTAATCACGGCATTTGCCAAACTATCCAATGTTGCAATCGGAATATCAGCTTGAAGCGTTCCCTCACTGATAGCCTTTTGCAGCTGTGACGGTGTACACAGCTTGTTTAGATTGTTGGTTAGGAACACGGTTCGGTCGATGCGAACAAGCGGTAGTTTTGCCGCACTCTCAATAACGGAAGTGAATGATAGTTGCTGAGCCATAACAGTCTCTCCTTATAATTTAAAAAAGCTATTTCCCATTTTTAGAATAAAGATATTTTCATTATTAGATTTGTAATGTTGCGAAAAAATTGGAATATAATCGCATTCATATATTATCATAGACTGATGAAACTTACCAAGGCTTATTTTGCTCTGCTTTTCACAGAGTTAATATGTTTTTAAGAAAAGAAAGAGTCTTTGAAAGACTCAATCTTGCGCATTTCTATTTCTTTTTGCTTGTTTGGCATATTACATAGATAATATCATTTTCTTTATCTAGGCTAACCTCTACCCAATACTCTCCATCATTGGTATATGCGCCGAAATCGCTACTTCTTTTTTCATTTGTCTCATAAATAACGTCCTTAAAGCCCATCTCTTTACATTCTGAGATATACGACTCATATTCACCATCGGCATAGTCGGTAACCTTAAATATGTAAGCCTTTCCACCATCACCATCGGTAATGCTAATGTCTCCATTCATAAAAATCGATTTAGGATCTGGAATTAATGCCGCATATCGAGTATCGGAATTACTGGAACCATTAGTTGTGATTTGAGGTTGCGTACGTTCCGGTGTAACTGGAGCTGAATGAGTGCTCGGAGTAGTTACTGGAGCTGTATTAAAGCTTGGAGCAGGTGCCGGTTCAACCTTTGCGGTGCAAGCCGCCGAGAGCAATAACACAAGGATAGCAACGAGACATAAACCTTTTTTCATTTTCTTTCTCCTTTAAAAATGTATTTTGAGTTTTCCATATAAGATCTTGTAAATTTCGCGAATACAGGTTACTCTAATAGAGTCTCAGTCTTTAAGGTCATACATGATATCCTGAAAGTCCTCCAAAAACTCATAAAGATAGACTTCCTTCAGTTCTTTCTCCTCGCAATCGAAGATCATCTGCAAGTCGTCGGGGATGAGCAGCCCGCAACAGCTATACAGAACTTTGAGTATTCCGATCAGAATATCATATTGCCCCTGATCATACACAGCATTTAAGAAGGCCTGCAATTCTTCCATTGATGTTATTTCATTTTGATATAGATCCCATACCTCGCTCAAAAGCGGCCAAGTATTCGCACCAGAAATAATGTTAACTTTAAAAGCGTTAACTGTTCCGGCATCGTCGATCAAATTCTTTTCAATCAAAGCACTGCGCAATTCGTTCCCGTTCATTTGTTCCATGACTTTGTTTCCTCCTATAATTCTTCATATTTATTGGATGTATAATTGATGAATATGAATATATTCCAACACTCACATTCGAGCTGTGATTGGCCAGTTTTGTACTATAATGTCTATAGAATGATAAGGCGTTATATAGAAAGTGTAGTAAAATGTAGTATAAAGCCTCCTGACAGCGGATTTTTGACTCGTCATGAGACGCTAAAAATCAGCCTTGAAGGGTAGGCAGTTTTTACTTTTATGTAGTATAAAAATTGATACTTTTTTGGGTATGAAAAAACCCCGAAAGTGGCTTCACAACGGGGTTTCTGGCGTTCCCGGCGCGACTCGAACGCGCGGCCTGTCGCTTAGGAGGCGACCGCTCTATCCGCCTGAGCTACGGGAACATATTATTCGATTTTTGCCTCATATCGTATCGGGTTAGGAGGCGACCGCTCTATCCGCCTGAGCTACGGGAACTTATACAAGATTTATTCGTTTTTATGCACCCTAGGCGTTGGAACCCCTCACGCTTAGGAGGCGGGCCCTCTATCCTGATGAGGTACGGGAACTCGTTATGCGATTTTTATCCTATATCCCAGCGGGTTAGGAGGCGAACGCTCTATCCTGCTGAGCTACGGGAACATATTCAGGATGCACGAGAAAATCACGCACCCTGTCATTTTACAAACAATCGGTTTAAAAGTCAACGTCAGTTTCGTATGCCCTGAAGCGGTGCCGGAATGCGCCCGCCGCGCTCAATGAGCCGGCTCGAGCCCCCTTGCGCCACATCCATCACCACCACACTGCCGAGCAGCCCGCCGTATTCCACGCACTCACCCACCTTACCATGCGGCACAGGAATAATGCGTACGCCCGTCGTTTTGGAATTGATGACGCCGATCGCCGCCTCATCCGCAATGATGGCGGAAATCACCGAATCCGGTGTATCGCCCGGCACAGCCACCATATCAAGCCCCACCGAGCAAACAGCCGTCATAGCCTCGAGTTTCTGCAGCGAAAGCTCGCCCTTTTTCACAGCTTCTATCATGCCTTCGTCTTCGCTCACCGGAATAAACGCACCCGAAAGCCCGCCCACATGAGACGATGCCATCACACCGCCTTTTTTCACCGCGTCGTTCAGCAGCGCCAATGCCGCTGTGGTGCCGTGCATACCGCACACATCCACACCGATTTCCTCTAAAATACGCGCCACGCTGTCTCCGATGGCCGGTGTGGGGGCCAGCGACAAATCCACAATGCCAAACGGCACGCCGAGCCGCTGAGAGGCTTCCTTGGCTACCAACTGTCCCACGCGTGTGATGCGAAACGCCGTTTTCTTGATCACCTCAGCCACCACGTCAAAGCTCTCGCCCTTCACTTTTTCGAGCGCGGCCTTCACAACACCCGGTCCGCTGACGCCCACATTGATCGCGCACTCGGGCTCGCCCGAGCCACAAAATGCGCCCGCCATAAACGGGTTATCCTCAATTGCGTTGGCAAACACCACGAACTTGGCGCAGCCAATGCCGCCGCCCGCCGCCGTCAGCTCTGCGGTCTGTTTAATCACGCGCCCCATCTTTTTTACCGCATCCATGTTAATGCCGCTTCGCGTACTTGCCACATTCACAAACGCACATACGCGCTGCGTTTCAGCCAGCGCCGACGGCAACGAATCAATCAGCACTGTATCGCTTCTTGTTTCGCCCTTGTGCACCAAAGCGCCAAAGCCGCCGATAAAATTCACGCCCGTGTCCGCCGCCGCTTTGTCGAGCGCTTTGGCAAACACCGTGTAATCATTGATGCCGCTTGCCGCCGCGATTTCCGAAATCGGCGTGACGGATATGCGCTTGTTGACAATCGGTACGCCAAACTCGCGCGCGATATCGTCGCCCACGCGCACGAGATCTTTGGCTTTGTCGACAATTTTCGTTATTATATTGTCGCAGCAAACGCTCGCGTCCGCGCTCACGCAGTCCCGCAGAGAAATGCCCATCGTGATGGTTCTCACGTCAAGATTCTCGGTGTCGATCATTTTAATGGTGTCGAGCACCTCATATTTTGAAATCAATCTGTCTTCCTCCGGTTGTTAAAAGTTTATCACTTATAGTAAGTGTAGTCTGTATAATAAATCCAGTAATCATATCCCGTGTCGGTTTTCCTCCCATACAGTTCAACGTGGATGTTGTTATCGAGCCACCAAATTGCGTTATAATAGGCGCTGCCCGAATCAACAGCCTGAAGCGCCTGATCATCCGAATCAAATGTCACCGCCTCGTTAGATGTGTCAGAGTACCCAAAGGATACCGGATTGCCGTAATCACCGCGAAGCCCTTCCATCAAGGCGCTCACCGTATCCAAGAACGCATCGCCCTGCATGCTGTAGCTGACGCTGCCCAGCATGTTATCGCTGTTAAACCAATAGGTCAGCAGCATCTCATAGCCGTATATATTGCTGCCCTTATAATCAAGCGCATCCGTAAATTCCTGATTCAGCGCCAGTGTTTCCATGGCCCGCACCATCTCTTTGGACATGCCGAAATAGAATGAACGAAACACGCCTTTTTGCGCATCAAAGTCGTTATTCACCGTATTGTTGCCGGACAAACCCTCTTTATACGCGTCAAGAGCGTTCAGCTTTTGTTCCACAGCCGTCTTATTCACCGCGCTGTCTGAAGAGGCTGTGCAGGCACCCAGCAATAACGCCGCTATCAAGATCATGACTGTCAGTAATCTTAATTTCATAAACAGCCTCTTTCCGTATGAGCTATTATAAACCAGAGAGCAGCCGCATGCAAACGTTAAAGGAAATTGTAATTATTGCATAATTATTACCATTGCTAACATTGTATGAATCTTGAGTTAAATTACCTCTTTTCCTGTTTACAGCTTAAATATTGAGCCAATATTATTAATGAAATTGAAACGAAAGGAAGATGACCAATGATGAAAAAGCTGATCGCAGCGGGTGCTATGTTGTTGTTTGCGGGTCTGTATTACGTTGTGGGCATGGGCGGCTGATAAAACAAAAATGCGAAAGGAGCGGCATAATGCTCAAATCTTAAAAAGAGCCTTAAGGCATACCCTTAAAGCTCTTTTGCTATATATGGGCTAAAAGTCTGAGACAAGACGCAAGTTGATTCCCCAGCAGCATATTGAGGATTTTTCAAAAGCCCTTTCCTATAAACAACTCATTTCATTGCAGCACAGATTCAAGCAGGTCATCGCTATCAAATGCATATGATGCAAGAACAGATTCTCTCCCGCAGGCGCAGTCATTTTTCAGTGGCGGGCAACAGGCGTACATGAGGACAAGCTTGCTTCGGCAGTCTCTTTTATGGGGCGTACTGGAGGTAGTGAGTGATTCACGGCCGGTCTATTAAAAAAATCCTATACGCTCACAGTCTCCCTCTGCGAGTTAGTCAGATGACTATCCTCAAGGGATGAACCGAAAGGGCAAAAGCGGGTATAAACCGATATTAGTTATTTTTTCACTCCCCCTGTCACCTATCGGTAACAGCCTTCAATCAAACCTGAAGATAGTCTCCAGGGGGCCGTGTTAAGAGGTCTTTTTGATCTCTGTCTGTGCCGCATCGTTTTGCCCAAATCAACACGGAATGAGGATTTCAAGGCCCGCAAAGCATATATATAACCTACGTCACTGTCAATTAAGCGATGCGCGTGTTGTTTTTTCCCAACGAAAAAAGCGGCCGGGCAGCCGCCTTCTTTGCATTCTATCTTTATTTTTCTCTGTGTTTGACTCTGGGTACTAACATGATTGCCCATAATCCGGCGAGACCGACCAGTGCATAAATAATTCTGGAGACAATTGCCGCCTGACCGCCAAAAATTGCGGCAACGAGGTCGAACTGGAAAAATCCGATAAGGCCCCAATTGATGGCACCGATTATGACCAGTATCATTGCTAAGATATTCAAGCAAATCAACTCCTTTCGTGCTTATTATCCGCAAAACACGATGGAGTTATCACTTGATCGCCTTTTTTCTTCTTTCCAATTACTACTATTTCCAATGTATCGAAATCGACACTCTCGACAAAATCGTCCGGAAAGAAAACCGTTCTGGAAAACGACTTGATTTCCGCATGATGCTTCGCACAAATAATCGGCTTTGAGAGATCAAAAGCATCACAAACGGCAGACAAAGCGCTCGGAAAATCCTTTTCCTCAAGCGCCGTGTCTCTTATGATTCTGTCTTCAATTTTGATTTTTCCCCAATATCTCAAATGGCCTCACCACAAAGTTTGATAATCGCGTTGGCGATAATTTCCGAATTCTTAATCAGGCTGTCCGTCTCTATATATTCATCCGGTCCGTGCTCAGTGTTGGGCTGTCCGGGAAACAGCGGCCCAAATGTGACGGCATTTTCAAATGCACGTGCATATGTCGCACCGCCGATAGAAATGCAGTGTGCTTCTTCGCCCGTAATCTCTGTATAGGCTTCTTTAAGCGTTGTCACAAGCGGGCTGTCTTCACTCACAAAATGAGAATCGAGCGTATGCTGGTATGTGATGCCAAACAAATCGCCAAAATGCTTCTGAAGCTTTTCTTCAATCACTTGGCGCTGCACCGATACCGGGTAACGGATGTCGATACCCGCTTTCAATATGCCGCCGCTCAAAAACAGCGTTCCCAAATTGAATGTCAGCTTACCGGATATCTCATCTTCAAGATTCAGCTCCACCGCTTCGCCATGGTAATAGGTGCCGATCTTGCTTGCAAGCGCGTAAACCGCTTCGCTCGTTTTGCCGGGTGACCAAGGCAGTGTGCCCAGATACTGCAGCAGCGCCGAAGCCGCGTTGATACCCTGATCAGGGCGTGAACCGTGTGCGCACCGGCCTACGGCGGTTACGGTCACAAGCCCGCTGCCGCTGTCCTGCGCTGTCAGCTTTGCGCCGATGGGGCACTGATAACTTTCAAGGCTCTTTTGTATGGTTGTCAGGGGTGCGGCAATCACAGCCTGTGCCTTGTTCGGCACCACATTGATGCGCGTTCCCGCTTCAAAGCTTCTCACGCTCAGCGCACCGCCGTCTTCGAGCCCCTCAACGCTGAGCACCACATGCATGAGACCCTTTTCGGCGTTGATCACGGGGTATTCGCCGTCGGGTGAAAACGCGATATCAGGCAGCGGTTCATGCTTCTTGTAAAAATCCATATCCGCCCAGCCGGATTCCTCATCCGCTCCGATAATCAGGCGAACCTTTTTATTGAGCTGCACACAGTTATCACTGAGCGCCTTGATCGCGTAGAGTGCCGCAATGCACGGCCCTTTGTTATCGATCGCGCCGCGCCCGATAATTTTTCCGTCCTTCTCAACACCTTCAAATGCCGGAACCGTCCATCCTTCGCCCTCGGGCACCACGTCGATATGCACCAATATGCCCAGCATCTCGTCACCGTCGCCGTAATCAATATAAGCAAGGTGCCCAAAGAGATTCACACAGTCAAGATCCATGTCTTCCGCAGTACTTTGAATAAACATCAACGCGTCAAATATGCCTTTGCCGTAAGGCATGTTAGGCTGGCTCTCGCCTTTCACGCTCTCTATTTTAAGAAAGTTCTTAAGAACTTCCTTCATCTCCTGCCTGTATGGCTCAAAAGAAAAAACAAGCATGTCTATGAGCCTCCTTCACCTATTAATATGCCCAGTTTATCGTTTTTAGCAGATATTGATCCAGCAAAACAAATATGCCAAGCAACGCGACATAGATGGCAAAGCCATACAGCCGTTTTCTGGTGATCAGCGCCAGCATAAATTTAATTGCAAAATAACCCGATACAGCTGCGCATACCATACCGACAATTGTCGGCAGCCATTCCACATGAAGTGATGTATCCTTTATAACCTTCGAGCCCTGAAGCACCACCGACCCGATAATAGCCGGAATCGACATAAGAAATGAAAAGCTCGCCGCTTTTCGCCGGTCAACGCCAGCGACCAAGCCGCCCGCTATGGTTAATCCGGAGCGGGATACAGCCGGCAGTATGGAGACCGCCTGCGCCACACCCATTGTCAGCGACGTGCCGATGCCGATTTCACGCTTGCTCTTCACATGCTTCGATATCACTTCGGACAATGCGAGCACACATGCCGTCAATAAGAATTCATACCCAAGATAGATGCCTGTAAATGTCTCTTCGAAGAAATCCCCAAAAAACAGCGTGGCCACAATGGCAGGGATCGTTGCAACAATGAGACACAGTGTCATTTTCGAAAAGAAGTTTCTAAATATATCCATTATGCTTTGCCACATCACGATCACAACCGCAACGAGCGTCCCGAGATGCAGCATTGTATCAAAAAAAAGCTGCGGCTCGCTGATGCCGAAAACATTCTGCAGCAGAACGAGATGGCCGCTGCTTGAAACAGGCAGAAATTCTGTTAATCCCTGCACAATGCCCAAAAGGATCGATTCGAGTATACTCATAGGAATTTCCTTTCATATTTTCGCCATGCTATTATATCAGTAAAGATATGATTTGCATAGGGATGATATGTAAAACACGCACTGACTGATGGATGGCTATTATTTATTCCGTTGATAAAAGCCTGCCTTTTGCGTCATGACCGAAGCGGTGTTGACTATCGCTACCAACGGGTATAAAATACTTCAATAATCGATTTTTTATACTGAAACGAGGAGAAAGGCATCATGAATCTAGAGGTCATCAAAGCGCAGAGTTTAAAACCAAAACCGCAAGACGAATCGAAACTTGGCTTCGGCAGAATATTCACCGATCACATGCTCACCATTGAGTACAAAGCGGGCAAAGGCTGGCATGATGCCAAAATTCGTCCCTTCGAAAACTTTTCTCTGTCTCCGGCATGCAGCGTGCTGCATTACAGCCAGACGATATTCGAAGGCATGAAGGCGTACCGCACAGAATCGGGCATCAACCTGTTTCGCCCATGGGATAATTTCAAACGCATGAACGTATCGGGCGAGCGTCTGTGCATGCCCGCTATTGATGAAGCGTTTGCGCTGGAAGCGCTGGAAGAACTATTGCGCATCGAGCAGGATTGGATTCCGCGCTCCGAAGGCACGTCGCTTTATATCCGCCCCACCATCATTTCGACGGATCCTTTCCTCGGCGTTCACGCGGGAGAACAGTATATATTCTATATCATCCTTTCCCCTGTCGGTGCTTACTATGCGTCTGGTCTTGCCCCTGTTGATATTTACGTGGAAGACGAATATGTGCGCTCGGTGAAGGGCGGCACGGGCTTTGCCAAAACGGGCGGCAACTACGCAGCAAGCCTGCTCGCGGGCGACATCGCGCAAAAGAGAGGGTATTCTCAGGTGCTCTGGCTCGATGGTGTGGAGAAAAAGTATGTCGAAGAAGTGGGCTCCATGAACATCTTCTTCAAAATCCGCGGCGAGCTCTATACCGCGCCGCTCGGCGGCAGCATACTCCCCGGCATCACACGTGATTCCATCATTCGGCTTGCCAAAGACGTTTACGGCGTGAACGTACGCGAAGAGCGCATTGCGATTGAAGACATATTTAAAGAGAACGAATCGGGCGGTCTTGAAGAGGTGTTCGGCACGGGCACGGCTGCTGTGGTGAGCCCCGTGGGCGGCATGACCTGGGGAGACAAGAGCATCAAAATATCGGGCGGCAAAATGGGCGAGCTGACTTCGAAGCTGTATGACAAGCTCACAGGCATTCAGTACGGCAAAGAGAAGGACGAGTTCGGCTGGATTAAGACAATTTAAGCAAATACGGCAAAGGCCTTTGCGGCAGCGCAGGGGCCTTTTTTAATGGCCTTTCACGTTATCATCCACCAGCTATGCTGATGTGAATAAAAAAGCTTTCGCATAACGAATTGATCAAAGTGAACGAAAAATGGTAAGCTGATAAAAAAAGCGATACTCTCATACCGGAGTACCACTTTGGCGTCATACGGCAAATTATGCTATCGTAGGCCTTTTCGTCTTGAGACGTAGCCATTTTAGGGCTATGCATACCATCGGTTTCCCGGTGGTACTGAATGGGGCTGCAATACTGATCATTTCATTATAGTACCGGAAACGTATACAGCCCCTAATGGTCATCACTTTGCCTAGTTTTTCATTTTTATCATTCGCTAACCATCAACGCGATAGACGGCGCGGTGATTGACCGGCAGAAAGGATATTAACAGACCAGCCATTGTGTCAGGCTCTTCTTTTGCGCCAAACAGCCGGAGACATCAGCACCAGAATCGGGTAAACCTCGAGCCGCCCGATCAGCATATCCAACGACAAAACGATTTTGCTGAAAACTGAGAAAGAACCGTAGTTGCCCACCGGCGATACAAGGCCGAGCCCCGGACCGATGTTGTTGATACACGCGGCAACCGCGGATACCGAGGTATCTATATCATACCCGTCCACCGAAATGCAGAGTATAGACCCGGCGGTAATGCCCAAAAACGCGACGATAAAGACGCTGGTCCCACGAATCACATCCTCATGAACCGGCATATTATCAAGCTTAATGAGCTTCACGGCCTGCGGATGCAATATTTTAAGCGCCTCACGTTTGAGTGTTTTAAACATGATAATCAACCGCGAGACCTTGATACCACCGCCGGTTGACCCCGCGCAGGCCCCCACAAACATTAGCAGCAGCAGCAAAAACCTGCTGAACGTGGGCCAAAGGTCATAATTCGCCGTTGCGTAGCCTGTTGTTGTGATGATGGATGCGACCTGAAACGACGAATAACGCAGGCTTTCAAAAAAGTTTTGATAGACCGTCCCCGTAATGTTAACGGCAATAATCAGCATTGAAAAAATCACAATACCAAGATACACGCGCATTTCTTCGTGCTTTAAAAAGTTTTTGAATTTTCCTGCAATCAGAAGAAAATACGCACTGAAATTGATGCCGAACAGCACCATAAAAACCGCGATCACCACATCGATATACACACTGTCATACGCGGCGATGGATGCGTTTTTGATGGAAAATCCGCCCGTCCCCGCTGTGCCAAACGTATGGACAATGCTGTCGAAAAGAGGCATACCGCCCAGCTTGAGCAGGATAATTTCCAGCAGCGTCATGCCGATATAGATGATATAGAGGATCATGGCCGTTTGACGCGCCTTGGGCACCAGCTTCTCCGTGGTGGGGCCCGGGCTTTCCGCGCGCATCATATGCAGCGGGTCGGCACCGGACAGGGGCAGTATCGCCATCACAAACATCAGCACACCCATCCCGCCGATCCAGTGGGTGAAGCTACGCCAAAAAAGCATGCTTTTGTCGAGTATCTCCACATTGGCCAATATGCTGCCGCCGGTGGTGGTAAAACCCGATATCGATTCGAACAAGCTGTCGATAAACGAGGGGATTGTTCCGGTGATTAAAAAGGGAAGGGCACCGAACACCGATATAATCACCCACGATAGCGATACCGTCACCACACCTTCCTTGGCATAAAACGATCTGTTCTTTGGCTTCTTAAAAGTCAATAAAAAGCTAATCGCCAGCATGCCCGCTATGATTCCGGCAAATACGAGCGCCGAGTTTCTTTCACCGTATAAAAAAGCCACAACCAGCGACAGTGTCATAAAAACGGCTTCAAACCGGATCACATAGCCGCAAAGGTTTCTGATCATTCCAAAATTCATAAGGCCTGTCCTTTTTTATAAGAAAATCTCATTGAGGTCCTCAATACGCTTCATCGTCGTGGCTATGATCACATGATCGTGCTCGTTGATCGAATCGTTCCCTTTGGGAATGATCACATCATCATTTCGCACAATGGTGGTGATGAGAATATCCCGTTTCAGCGGAAGCTGCGACAAGGGCACGCCCAAATGCCGCGTGGATGCTGTCGCCTTAAATTCAATGATTTCAGCCGACTTGCCCATGATGCGGTAAAGTGTTTTGATGTCGCTTCCCTTTTGTTTCTGCATTCCTCTCACATAACGGACAATATGATTCGCAGCCATGTATTTTGGGCTGATCACCCTGTCGATACCCGCTTTTTGAATCACATCGGCATATTCCATCCTGTTGATTTTTGTGATAACTTTTGAAACGCCTTTGTAAGCCGCATACAAGGATATGATGAGGTTTTCTTCATCCATATCCGTCAGCGCCACAAACGCATCGATATGCTCTATATCTTCCGAATCCAGCATCTCTTTTTCTGTGCCGTCCCCATGAATAATAAGCGCCTCCGGGATGGCTTCACACAGTTGTTCGCACTTGTCTTTATTCTTCTCGATGATTTTTAAATGGATGCCGTAATCGACGAGGATATAGCTTAAGTATTGGGCAATCAGGCCGCCGCCCACCAGCATCGCCGTTTTTACTTTCTTGTCACGGTGGCCGAGAGACTTGATAAATTTGCGTATGCTTTCGTGTTCGCCCGTAATAAAAATATGATCGCCGACCTCAATCACAAAATCGCCTTTGGGAATCACAATTTCATTTTCCCGCTGCACGGCACAAATCAACACATCAGGCGAGTAGTCCGTGTGAATTTTGGAAACCGACTGTCCGGCCAGCAGATAGTCCGGCTGAACCTTATACTCCACCATGTAAACACGATCTTCGGCAAAAACGCCGATATGAATGGCTGACGGGAAACTGATCAAATGAGAAATTTCCATAGCTGCGGTGAGCTCAGGGTTCACCGCCATGCTGAGCCCCATTTCATCCTTCATCATATTGAGCTGACTGCTGTATTCCGGGTTTCTTATTCGTGCGATGGTGTTGGGAACGCCAAGCTTTTTCGCCAGTAAACAGCACAGCATGTTTAACTCATCCGTCGATGTCGCGGCAATCAGAAGATCCGCTTCACCGGCACCCGCCTTTTCCAGCACAGCAACGCTTGCCCCGTTACCACTGATTGTGATGACATCAAGGGCATCCTCTGTTTTCTGCAGAACTTCCTTTCTGTTATCGATAATTGTGATATCGTGACCCTCTTTGGACAGGTGTTCAGAAAGGGTGAAGCCCACCTTGCCGTCACCCACAATAATTATCTTCATTGATAAGAAATCCTCCCCGTACCCACCGATCGCCGTTTTTAAAGCATTATACCATAGGACTTCAATAAAACCCAAAGCGTTTATGTATATATTATCTGCATTCATCCAAAATGGAATGCCTAAAAAAAAGAAATCTGCTGATGCTCCAGCCCTTTTCTGGACAGTTTCACAATATCGCTCATGTTATGCAGCAATCCGAACCGATCGCATTCCTCCGTCAACGCACGGTGCAGCGCCGCGCTGTTTGGCGACACGCATGCGTAGCTGTCGCCGAAAGTGCGCACGTATTTCTCCTTTACACCCGGAAACACCGCTTCGAGCCGGTCATAAAAATAATCGCGCTGGTTCTGCCGCAGCGTCACGCCAAAGCTGTCCCAATGGTACACCCATTTCGCACCCGCCAGCGCTGCCAAGCGCACGATCGTGCGGATATTATGCTCGTCATCGTTGATAAACGGCAGAGTCGGCATCAGCAGCACGCCGCACATTACGCCCGCTTCGCTCAACCGATGAATCGCGTCAAAACGCGCGCTTGACGGGTTCACATACCGCTCAATTTTGGTGCAGAGTTCATCATCCGCCGTGGTCACCGTCATGTTCACAAAAACAGGCGAATGCGTTTTGATTTTCAGCAGCAGATCAATATCGCGGCAAACCAGCGCCGATTTTGTGAGGATGGCCGCGCCGAAGTGATATCGGTGAATCAGCTCGAGTGCGCCGCGCGTAAGCTCTTCCGTCTCTTCGTGCGGATTGTACGGGTCGCTCATCGCACCCGTCATAATCACACCCGGCTTTTTCTTCGCTTCGAGATCGCGCCGGATCAAAAAAAGCGCGTTGTCCTTCGCACGTACAGTATCAAAATTCTCCACACGGTAACACTCACTCCGGCTGTCGCAGTAAATGCAACCGTGGCAGCACCCCTTGTAGATATTCATGTTGTAATTCGCGCCGAACCAGCCATTGTCACTATAGCCCGAAATGATGGTTTTCGCGGGAATCAACGGGATACTCACGCGTTTGTACTCTCTTGAGGTCTATGTTCCACCCGTAGCCGGCAGCAGGGTGCGCCTGCGAGTATCGATTCCACCAATGTCACGCGGACATTTCCCTCACCCCATACGCTTTCGAGGTTGTAAAGCAGGCTGCTGCGTGAACACGCGCACAAATACGGTGTTTTGACAAATCCCTTTTTGACGAGATCGCAGGCGCAGTATTTGTACCTGATTTCATACAGCCGGTTTTGCTCTAGGGTTTCGATTTCCAGCTCGGAAAACGTTTTTTTGAGTGCCGCAAAGAATGCCTCGTCATCGCGGGCATCTTTCTTCGCATCGAGAAAAACCTGCCGTGTATACGAATCCGAGCAGGCTCTTCCGCACTTGGCGAGTATACCGTTTCGGCTCTCTTCATCCATCGCAATAATCGCCTCTTCAAAACCGCCGAACCAATATTTCAGAAAATTGTCCATAACCGCCTCTCCGTTTCATTGATGCCGCCGTTGATCTGCTCAAAAGGCACATCGCTGGCTGCATGTTGACACGCATTAAATCTACCGTCAATCGCATGTTTTGCCCTGCGACTGCTTGGCAGCACTGCCGATTTTTGCTTTCAGTCATTGCTCACTCGCTTCTCTTTATTTTCAGACTGTCTTTTCAAAACAACGCTGGCAGAATTAATAAACTCCAATCAATAACAAAATAAGCACCCCGCGGATGCTCTTTTGTTCCTGCTCTTTAGCCGAGCGCGCTTAAAAGCGCGTTTTCCACCGCCTTCAAAAACGCCTTGCTCGTCGCCGTGGCGCCGGACACCGCGTCCACCTGAAGCGTCTGCGCGTCGAGCACCTCGCCGATCATTGTGCCCATCGTTTCGGGCTTGGCAAACACCTGCGGGCTCACCACGTTGATACCGGTGATGGCGTGATCTTTCACCGTGACCTCCACCGTATTGCTGAACCGCAAAAACCCGTAGCTGCCGGTGTATGTGCCATCGTCCACCACCGCAAGATTCACATCGCCGATCTTTGCATTCAGAGACGCGTCCTTGCCGCCGATGATAAACACAATAAACGCGATCATCAGCACCACCATCACACCGAGGATAATCAGCAGCACTTTAAGCCCCTTTTTCATGCCTTTTTTGGCCGGCTGTCTCGTTCTTCTCGATTGTCTCGTCTCCTGCGCGATCTCCTGCCGGATGTTCATCTGTTCTTCCATATTTATTTCCTCTTATGATTATTTTGCGGCCGTGATTTCCACCAGATTGCCGTCCGGGTCATAAACGCTCGCTTCGAAATAGCCGTCGCCCGTACGGCGCGGCTCACCCGCAACAGTCAACCCGTCGCTCTTAAGCCTTTGCACAAGGGCGCAGACTGCGTCTTCGCTCTCCAATGCGAACGCGATATGCGAAAGCCCGAGCGATTGCTCCCCAAGGCCTTTGGGAATCGTGCTCATTTGCATGAGCTCAAGCCGGGTACCCGGCCCAAATGATATGAAATATGATTCAAAGCAAACACCGTTCCCGCGCGGAGAGACGTACTTATCGTTCGCGGTGCCGCCAAAATACCGCACATAAAAATCCTTCATCGGCTCAAGCTGTCTTGTCCATATCGCCGCATGTTCAATCATACTGGTATTCTCCGTAAAAAAAGTACTGATGGGGTTTAATTCGACACCATCAGCATTCTCTCCTTCTCATCGCTATGCAGCAGCATATTGGGCCATATAAGATTGTTTTCTTAACCGTCATTGCGGCAATACCATAACCCCATATGAGGTGATGCCACGCTCAGGATAAACCCGTCAATATCTCTGATGCCATTTTTTCAACGTGGCCGCTGGCGTTAATTGTCAATATTTTTTGATATTATGTTCGCGTTTTATCCCATAAAATCCAAAAACATGGGATATGCGAATGAGAGCTTCTATATATGGATATTGACGGGGCTTATCGACAATCTGACACCGAGATTCTTTATCTGCGGCTTTCATTTTTTATCAGCCCCGCGAAAATGACGATAAATAATGTCAAATACGATTTATATTGACGAAGAAATCTTGGCCGCTCCATCTACGGCTCTTTAATGTTATCAATCAGCAGCCCGCCGTTGCTTTGCCGCGTCTCCACGCAGAATTCGCGCGCGACATAAAGGTTCTTGCCCACCGCGTATTTAAGCGCGACGCCGCCCTGACCGCACGCGGGCGATATGGATTGTGCAAACGAATCAAAATCGCCGAAGAATTCCTTTAAATCCGCAAACGACAGCCCTTCTGCGAGTGACGGCGTGAGGCAGCTCATCGCAGCAGCTGCGTTGTCGGCTTTCAGCGCCTCGAGCAGCGACACACAAACAGCATAAGGGTCTGCGGGCTGCCTTGGCTTGCAGGTGAACCACCCAAGCTCCGCCGCACCGGGAGCAAGGCAGCCGTCGCTCTTTTCCCAGCGCGTTTTCGTCTGCCGGAATTCACCGTTTGTCACCACAACGATGCCGCCCGGTTCCACGCTGGATTCCTCGCAGACCATGCAAAGGTCAAGCGCGAAAGACGGCAGAATATGCGCCGCGCATATGTAATGCTGCCCGTCCGTCGTCTTTCCGGAAGCGTGAAGCACGGGCATATCGCCGAATTTAACAAATCCCAAGTCCGCTGTCTCCACAAAAAACGGCAGCGGCGATACAAACTTCAGACGATTGGTGGCGGAATGCTCCACCACAAAGCTTGAACACGCCTCATTGTAAATAAAGGCCGTGTGCCTTTCGCCGCTGATATAAAAGTCGAATGGCGACACCACACTGGGGTGCAGCTCCATTTCGTCGTTGCGGTATACCGACTCGGGATAAAGCGTGAGCTCCACGATATTGTCCGGCCACATGCAAAGGTCAATCAGCCCGTCGCCCGCAAACACAGCCCCTTTCGCCGCGATCGACACACGCCGCGTATACGGAAGGTAAACATAGTTCGGGTCGTTCTCGAGCGGCAGCATCGTGATAAAAAACGACGAGTTTGCCGCAATCGGCTGCGTGACAGCACCAGCACCCGTCTCACCCGCAGGCGCCTGATTGATGCAGATGAGCGCATGAACCTTTGATGTGATATAAAGCAATTTGATGGCCTTGTCTTCCATAGCTCTCCCTTCGTACCATATATATATTCAGTTTGCGCGGGACTGATACACAATTCTAACGGCGGCGCGCGACGCATAATTATATACAAAGGAAAACCGCTATACAAAAGCAAACGAGGATGACACGTTTGCTTTTTAATTTTTTGTTAAATTACGGAATAAAACGCATGGTATAAGAGAATAATATGCATCAAAATCTATGATAAGGGGTTAGGAACATGGACGTTAACAACGAAACAGGACTGCACAGCTTTGATATCGCCTTAAGAACCGGCTGGAAAGACGAAGAAAAGCTGATGCTATGGGACGAAGTCAAAAAAGCGCAAAAAATCGGGGCGCCGCTCAAACGTGTTTTTGAAACCGTCGCCTTAAAAACGGGACGCAAGCCCAACAGCGTGAGAAACTACTACTATATGAAGGTGAAGGAAACGGGAGAAATCGAACAGAAGCCCTCTTCGTTTACGCCCTTCTCTAAGGAAGAAATCTATACGCTGCTAAAAACGCTGCTTGGTGCGGGTGCCAAAGGTGAATCGATCAGAGGCGCGAGTCTGCGGCTGGCAGACGGCGACAAAACGCTGATGCTGCGTTATCAAAACAAATACCGCAGCCTCATTAAAAATGGCCGGCCGCTTGTGGAAAAGGTGATGGCTGATATGGACGAAAACAGCGAGAAGTACTTAAACCCGTATGACACGCCCAAAATGGCCGCACCCGCCAGCAAAGAAAGCAAATACATACCCGAAAGCGTAATCAAGGCACTGATTGCCTGCGATGTCGATGTGAAAAGCTTCTTCAAAGGGCTTGCCAAAGTGGCAGGGCTTGCCGTCATCAAGGTGCACACCGAGGAAGAAATGGGCAAACTGATGATGCAAAGCGAAACGATTAAGAAGGAAAACGCAGCGCTGCATACCCGTTTGAAGAAAGAAATTGAGAAGAGCCACAAGGCTGCTTCACTGTTTGAACAGCTGATGAGCCTGAAAACAAAAACGATTGAAACCAAGGATTTGGAAAGCTTGACGGCTCTTGGCGAATGGCTTAAGGAAGACACACTCGGCAACGCAGATGCCCTATGATGCATTGTCAGGCGTCTGCAAAAACGCAGACGCCTGACCAGTCCTCTTATCGTTTTAACGCTGTTTTTGGCTTATTTTGTCGTAATTTCGCCTCATGACGAACTTTATTCAATTTCCTAAGAAATTTATTTTTTTTTGTCTTGAACTTTGCGTAATTGCATTGTCAAACACGAATTGCCGTGTTAATATACTAACAAATATTTCTTTTAGTGGGACGATTCGACACAAAACGTCATTTTTTTAAGGGTTGAGGATTAGATTTAAAAAACACAGCAAACGAAAGGAGTATTAACAAATGGATCGTAAAATCAAGCTACTCATCATCGAAGACAATATCCAACTCAACGAAATGCTTACCAAGTTTTTCAGCACAAAGAATGACGTAGAGGTAGTGGGGTCATGCAATAACGCGGTAGAAGCTGTCGGCTTAATTAAAGAAGTGGCGCCAGACGCCCTCATTGTCGACATGATTATGCCGGAAGCGGACGGGCTGTCTTTACTCGAAAGGCTCAATACTTCCGAGTTTGAAACAATGCCTGCCATCATCGTTGTCTCGGCCGTTGGCAACGAGAAGCTTATTAAACTGGCCTGTGATCTGGGGGCAAAATATTACATGATTAAACCTTTCAACAAGGACATCCTCTACAAGAGGATACAGGACATGTTCGGCAACCGCGTGATTACCACCCGCCGTACGCCAACACCTGTCCGGTCCAAAACGCTCGACGAAAAGATCACTGCCGTGTTCCTGTCAATCGGCATCCCCGCCCATATCAAAGGGTATCATTTCCTCCGGGAGGCCATCAAAATGGTCGTCAAAAACCCGGATTTGATCAATTCAATCACCAAAAAGCTGTATCCCGGCATTGCGGAGCCGTTTGAAACCAGCGCAAGCAAGGTGGAACGCGCCATCCGGCATGCCATTGAGGTCGCATGGTCACGCGGGAAGATTGAAAACATCAATAACTTCCTCGGGTACAACATCTACACAAACAAGGATAAGCCCACAAACGGTGAGTTTATCGCCCTGATGGCGGATAAGCTCATTATGGACAGGAGCGCTTAAAAAAACATAAATCCGCACGTTTTAAAATGGGGCGTGCGGTTTTTTTATTTGCGGAAATGGGCATCAATTGCAGGCTGTCGACAAGCCCCTAAAGCTTCTCAGTCTGCCTTTTCACGAGTATTCAGAAGACTAAAGACCGACCGACAGGCGGCACGAAATGCCGGAGGGAGTGACGGATAATAAGCTATTATTTCTGCTGGTCACAGCCCTCAGCCAGTTCTTAAAGCAAACAATGACGAAATGAGTGAGAAATTGACGAACAGATGTCGTGCTCTGAACGAAGCGAAATCGGCGAATCGCAGCGCTATGATGCGATTTCAGCGACACAGCAGAGCACACGAGCGGCCAGCAAGACAGCGATCTCTTGAATTTTTCAGCATTTATAAAAAGACCACAGTCAGAGAGGGCCAAGATAATATTATTTGACCCAGTATATGTTTACTCCGTTTCAAATACGAAGCCTTTCTTTATAATAATATCAGCCATCACACGCGGGTCAGCGGTCTGTATGGTTGCATAGGCTTGCTTAGTCCGCTGATAAAACTCTTTTCGGGAGACTTTGTTCAATATAACCGGCCTCGGCGAAGCTGTGCTGAGCACCTCCTGATAATCTTGCCAGACCTGCGGCTCTTCATAGATTCCGTAATCAAGCGACATCACCGTGACAGGGAATTCTTCATCCACATCGAGCGGGAAGTACTTTAAAATTTCAGCCAGCAAAGTATGGCTGCTCTGCGCACCGGAATAAACGGTTTTCTGGCTCATCGCGGATGCTTTGTAATTCGCGTCCGCTATCACCAGCTCATCAAGATGTCCCATATGATAGATCAGTTCATAAATTTCAGGTGTTATCAAGTGCGATATATTCGCCAGCATAGCCATACCTCCTGAATGGGCAAGATATACTATAGTTTATAGCCCTGAGGCACAGCCTGTCAAGCGACGCGCACAGTGAAACCCCCACTCCCATTGACTATTGACTGTTTAACAGATAGAATAAAGACACTTGCAGCAGAGGTATTGGGGCAATTTCATTAAAAGGTGGTTATGCGCATGCATCAATCTGTTAATGTGGCCTCTAATGCAAAAATGATTGAAGTATTAAAGGCCGAATTCATCAGCGAATCGGCCGATGTCCTGCGGGCATCGCTGTCTCCGGGCGGACGCGGAGAACTCAAGGACGCACTCGGGGGAGCCGTACTGCTGGCTTATGTGCTTGCACGTCGCTGCGGTATTACCTTCGGTGAGCTCGATGAGGATGTGGTCAGCAAGGCCGAATCAGGCATCACCGACGGGCACACATTGGAAACAGGTTACGGTGACCTGTCTCTGATTAAAAAACATTTTGAAGGCGGTAATTCAAGGGGTTTTGGACAGGACAAAAAAAGACGGTTATAGCGCCATGGCGGCGATCTTTGCTGCCGCCGTTGTTTTTATATTGATGTCGATGGCTCTGCCCGTTGCTGCGCTGGGGGCGGCTTTTGTGCTTGCCTATGCGGTGGCTATGTGGGGCATGCCCGGCGTTTTGATGACGGTATTCTGCTTTGCAGCCGGCTGTTTGTTTGATGTGAAGCTGACGGCGTTTTTGGCAGCGGCTTTTGTACCGCTTGCCCTCACAGCGGGCTTTGTGATTAAAAAACAGCTGCGTATGCGGCACAGCGTGCTTGCCGCGAGCGGCGGCGCTTTGTTTGGATTGGCTGCCGCTATCGGTGTGTTGTGGCTTTTTACGGGCCTTGGCCCCATTGATTATGCCGTGAGCCGGTTTGGTGCTTATTTAGGCACACTCAACAGCGGTCTCATTCAGTTTTTGTATCAATATGTCCGATTTGCAGACATGCTGACAGGTGCCATTTCACAGGCGGCCGTTTTCTCCACACCGGCACCCGAAGCCATTGTCATCATACAGGACAGGCTCCGGGAAGCGCTCAACTATTATCTTGTCGGCGGTATGATCTGCTACGCGCTGCTGACGGGTCTGCTCAGCTATGTGATCACGCGCGCATTCGTTAAAAAAAGGCGCAGTGTCGCGAGCATCCCGTCTTTTGACGCACTGACGCTGCCGCCGCGGTTCTGGCTCGCATACCTGATTTCATATTTCGTGGCTTTTGCCGGTATCAGTTTTGGATGGACATCTTTCGATATCGCGGCACAAACGATTTCGGATGTGTATGGCTTTGTGTTTACCGTTCAGGCCTTAAGCCTGCTCGATTACTTTTACAAGAGAAGGCGCATGGCCACCGCGGTTCGCGTGCTTCTGCATGTGGCGGTCACACTGTTTTTAGGTTTCATTCTGGTTTGGGTGGGTATGCTGGAAAACATGGCAAGCCTGCGAAAGCGAATGAACGCGGAAGGCGGTATGGTGTCGTGAAAAATAAAATCCGTTTTTTCACAACTGATTTTTTATGTCTCATATTGGCACTGGGCTTTGCCTGCATATTTGCTTTTGTTCACAGTATCGCGCTCGGTGCGGCAGCCTTGGCCGCCAGTGTGCTGGCATCAATCTCTTATCTGTATTTCGTCATTTACCGCAAGGTTCAGTGGCAGCGTCTTGTGATTAAATCGCTGCTCAATCAGGAAGAACTGCCCTCATACCTCAATACGATGGCCATCCCCACCGTGCTGACATCTCTGACGGGTCAAATCAAATGGGCCAACCTCGCGTTTCGCAGCATCACGGGCTTTGGGGCCCTCCGCAATATCAACAAGATGATTGCGGGCATCAGCGTGCCCGACAAGGAAAAAAAGATACTGATCGGCGGCAAGCCATACAAAAAAGAAATTGCAACCGTACGGCTTGGCGGCGGGGAGTATCTGCTGCACCGCCTCGTGGACATTGAAAACACCGTGGAAGCGAAAAAGCTCTATCAAAGCTTTCTGCCGGTGATCTGCCATATTCAAATCGACAATTACGAGGATCTGGCCGCCAAGCTCACGCAGTCGGAGCTTTCCGAGGTGGTCGCGTCGGTGGAACGACGGCTGTCCACGCTCGCCGAAAGCCTCTCGGCCCATTTCCAGCGCACAGACCGCGGGCGGTATCTGTGCATATTCGAACGGCGGTTTTTATCCACGCTGCGCACCAGTAAATTCGCGATACTCGATGACATCCGTCAGATCAATCCGGCGCTGTCTCCCACGCTTTCTCTCGCGCTCGGGGTGGGTGAAACGCCCGAGCAGTCCGGCGAATACGCAAGCAAGGCCATGGATTTGGCACTGGGCCGCGGCGGCGATCAGGCTGTGATCAAGCAGGGCGACAATTTCATGTTCTACGGCGGCATCACCAAAACGGGTTTTCGCCGCAGCAAGGTGAAGGCGCGCATGATCAGCCATGCGCTGCGCAACCTGATGGAGCAGTGCAGCGAAGTGTATGTGATGGGCCACGAAGGCCCTGATCTTGACTGTATGGGGGCGGCGCTCGGCATATGCGCCTGCGCGCGTCAGGTCAATAAAAAAGCGTATATCGTGATGGACAACCCGAACCCGTCCATTGACCTGCTGCTCGACAAGCTCAAAACCATAGACGTTTACGCATCGGGGCTCGTCACCGGGCAGGATGCGGCCATGCGCATAAACGCCACAAGCATGCTCGTCATTGTGGATACACAGCTTGCCGCATTTACGATTTCGCCCGGGCTTCTCGAAATGGCGGATACCGTGGCGGTGATCGACCACCATATCCGCGGCACCTCAACAATAGACAACGCCACGCTTTTTTACCATGATCCGTATGCGTCGTCCGCATGCGAGCTCGTGACGGAAGTGATGCAGTATTTTGACGATGATTTAAAACCGCTGCCGATCGACCTTGAGGCGCTGTTGTGCGGCATCACGCTGGATACCAAAGGCTTTACGTTCAACACGGGGGTACGCACATTCGAAGCGGCGTCGTACCTGCGCCGCCAGGGCGCGGACACCACCGTCACCCGGCTGCTTGTGCAGGACGACCTCAAAACGTACACGGCCAAAACGGATATCGTCCGCAAAGCGGAAATTATTGAAAACGGGTTTGCGGTCGCGGCCTGCCCGGAAGGTATCGACAAGGCATCGCTGATTGCGGCACAGGCCGCAGATGCGTTGCTGACCATACGCGGCGTGAAAGCCTCATTTGTGCTGAGCCATGTGGACGGCAACGTCCTCATCAGCGGCCGGTCACTCGGAGACGTGAACGTTCAGCTGATACTCGAAAGCCTCGGCGGCGGCGGACACGCCACCATCGCCGCGGTCAAGCTTGAAAACACGGAGATGGATGCCGCCATCAAACGGCTCAAAACCGCCATCAATAAATATGTGAAAGAGGTTAAATAGCATGAAAGTGATACTGATTAAGGACATAAAAGGCACAGGATATGAAGGAGATATTATCAATGTGAGCGACGGCTACGCGAGAAACTTTCTGTTTCCCAAAGGGCTGGCCAAGGAAGCCTCGGCGCAGAACTTGAACATCGCCAAGCAGCAGCAGCAGGCCAACGAAAAGCGCCGCATGCTCGAGCGCCTTTCGGCGGAGGAAGCTGCCAAGCGTCTGAGCGGCCTTAAGGTGGTTATCAAGGCCAAGTGCGGCGAAAACGGCCGTTTATTCGGGTCGATCACGTCCAAAGAAATTTCCGACGCGATACTCGATCAGCACGGTATTGAGATTGAGAAAAAGCGCATCGTCATGGACGACAACATCAAGGACTTGGGAGAAACCAAGCTGTCGATCAAGGTGTATGCAGGCATTTCTGCCGACATCGTCGTCAGCGTTGAAGCGGCGAAATAGTTTTTTGTGAGGCTACGTCCTCGTTAACTGACATATCAAGTAAACAATGATTCAGCGTTTACTCAAGGGGTATTATGGAGCAGGTCACAGCGGCGGGCTATGTACCGCCAAACAATCAGGAAGCGGAACGCAGCGTCCTTGGGAGCATGTTTTTAGACTCCAGGGCTGTTTTTGCTGCGATTGAACGGCTCCATGCGGGCGATTTTTATTCACAGCGTCACCAGCAGATTTTCGAGGTGATGTGCGAACTCTGCGAGACGGGCGCCCCGATCGACACCGTCACCGTGGTGGACCGGCTTGACCGCAAAGGGCAGTTAAGCGGCACGGACGACACGCTCTACATTGCCGACCTCGCCAGCAGCGTTCCGAGCACCTCAAGCGTGAGCTATTACATTGACATCGTTGAGCAAAAAGCGGTGCTGCGTGCGCTGATCGCGGCGGGGCAGACGATAATTCAGGACGCCTCAAGTTCGGAAGAGGAAGTGCCGGATATCGTGAACCGCGCGAGCGATATGATATACAAAATCGCCGTGAAGCGAGAGCGCGATACGCTCACGCATATCAAACAGGCGCTGCTCGAAGGGTATACCTCGATCAGCGAATCGATGAACAGCAAAACAGGCATCATCGGCGTTCCCACAGGCTTTAAGCAGCTCGACAAAATGCTCTCGGGGCTGCAGAAAACACAGCTCATCATCGTGGCGGGACGGCCCGGCATGGGCAAAACGAGCTTTGCAATCAATATCGCACAGCATGCCGCAGTGGAGCTCGACGTGCCCGTCGCGATCTTTTCTCTGGAAATGTCGCGTGAGCAGCTCGCCATGCGCATGATGTGCAGCGAAGCGCTCGTGGACAGCCAGAAAACACGTATCGGCGGCCTGACCCCGGACGATTACGACAGACTAGCCGACGCGGTGGACGTGCTCGCCAAAGCCCCCATCTATATCGATGATTCGCCCACGATCACCGTGATGGAGATGCTCGCCAAAGCGCGGCGTCTGAAAAAAGATAAGGGCCTCGGGCTCGTCGTGATCGACTATCTGCAGCTCATGTCGGGCAAGGACCGGCGCGAAAACCGACAGCAGGAGATTTCGAGCATGACACGCAGCCTCAAGATTATGGCCAAGGAGGTCGGCGTGCCGGTGATACTGCTCTCACAGCTAAGCCGCGCAAGCGAAAAGCGTGATTCCAAGCGTCCGATGCTCTCCGACCTGCGTGAGTCGGGCAGTATTGAGCAGGATGCCGACGTTGTTATTTTCCTGCACCGCGAGAGCTATTACAACAAAGAAGCCGACAACGTGTCGCAGATCATCGTCGCCAAGCAAAGAAGCGGTCCCACGGGCGAAGTCAACGTGGGATGGCGCGGCGACCAGACGCGCTTTGCGGAGCTATCCAATCAAACGGAAGCAGCACCATTTTAGCTGCCGTACGATACAAACCCTGCATTTTAACCCATACTGTCATGGCACCGCTGCGTCGTGCGGAGCATCCCATGTCAAAGCACTTATGAATATGGCGGTCCTCTTTTGTAACTGCGCAATCGAAATTGAAACAACGGTTTTAAGACAATTTCTCATCACCAACTCCTATCGGCGACTGTCCCCCGTCCATCCCAAATCAGGGGATGTGCTAAACAGTTTATTGATACGCCCGAACCGGCTTTATGCCGGTTTCAGGCTGCTGACAAAGTAACAAATGTCATTTCGAGCGAGCGTAAGCGATCGACTACGAAGTAGAGTGAAATCCCATGTTTAAAGCGTTTTAACATGGGATGC
>JAEXTV010000029.1 GCA_023406895.1 Bacillota bacterium
CCAAGCACGGCGGCGCGGTGGCGATGAGATATGACGAAATCGACAAGGCGCCGGAAGAGAAAGCGCGCGGCATCACGATCAATACCGCCCACGTGGAATATCAGACGGATGCCCGGCACTATGCGCATGTGGACTGCCCGGGCCACGCCGACTATGTAAAGAACATGATCACCGGCGCTGCCCAGATGGACGGCGCGATCCTGGTTGTATCCGCTCCCGACGGCCCCATGCCGCAGACGCGCGAGCACATTCTGCTTGCCCGCCAGGTCGGCGTGCCCTACATCGTCGTGTTCCTGAACAAGGTGGACATGATGGATGACGAAGAGCTGCTGGAACTGGTGGAAATGGAAGGCCGCGAGCTGCTCAGCCAGTACGAGTTCCCGGGCGACGACATTCCCATCGTGAAGGGCTCCGCGCTGCAAGCCATGGAATACATGATGGGCGGCGGCGCCGATGTGGACAACGCCAAAGAGACCCAGTGCATCTTCAACCTGATGAAGGCTGTTGACGATTACATTCCTTCCCCCAAGCGCGCAACGGACCAGCCGTTCCTTATGCCTGTGGAAGACGTGTTCTCCATCACGGGCCGCGGCACTGTTGCCACCGGCCGCGTGGAGCGCGGAATCGTGAAGGTATCCGATACGGTTGAAATCGTAGGCCTTATGGAAAAGGCCCGCCCCGTGGTTGTGACCGGCGTTGAAATGTTCCGCAAGCTGCTGGACCAGGCCGAAGCCGGCGACAACGTAGGCGTGCTTCTGCGCGGCGTGCAGCGCAACGAGATCGAGCGCGGCCAGGTTTTGGCCAAGCCCGGTACGATCAAGCCCCACACCCATTACATGGGCCGCGTGTACGTGCTGACCAAGGAAGAGGGCGGACGCCACACCCCGTTCTTCAACGGGTACAGGCCGCAGTTCTACTTCCGCACAACGGACGTGACCGGCAACATCAAGCTGCCCGACGGGGTGGAAATGGTGATGCCCGGCGACCATGTCGACATGGAAATCACGCTTATCACCCCCATCGCCATCGAGCCGGGCCTCCGCTTCGCTATCCGTGAAGGCGGCCGCACCGTTGGCTCCGGCGTTGTGGTCAGCGTGATCGAATGATGTTTGCCGCCTGCGGGGAATAAACCCTCCGCAGGCGTTGCGCCTATCCTTTCATTGACAGGTTTTGTCGGATATGATACAGTGTATGGGCGCATTTTCATCCCCCAATCAGGCAGGAGGTGTCCAAAGTGGCAAATGCCGTGCGCCAGAAGGTTATGCTGGCCTGCACCGAGTGCAAGCAGCGCAACTACAATTCCATGAAAAATAAAAAGAACACACCCGACCGGGTCGAGCTTAGCAAATACTGTCGTTTTTGCAGAAAGCACACCGTTCACCGGGAGACCAAGTGACCCAACCGATGCTGAGGATGTGAAAAACATGGCAGACGAGAAGAACGCTAAAAAGGAAAAGGTCTCCTTCTTTACGCGGCTTATGCGCTTTTTCAAGTTGCTTCCCGGCCGTGTTGCCGCGCCGTTTAAGAACATGTGGCACGAATTGCGCAAGGTAACCTGGCCTACCCGCAAGGATCTTGTGAACTATACCGTCATCGTGCTCTTGTTTATAGTGCTTATGAGCGCGCTCGTCGGCGTACTTGACCTGAGCGCTTCAGCGCTTGTGGATCTTCTGATCAGTTAGCCCAATAATAGGAGTACCATATGACCGAAAAGAAAAAGGAACCCTGCTGGTATGTGGTGCATACCTATTCGGGGTATGAGAACAAAGTCAAGGACAATCTGGAAAAGGCCGTTGAAAACAATGGCATGCAGGACCTGATCATGGAAGCCAGGGTTCCTGTGGAAGATGTCGTTGAGATTAAAAATGGCAAGCGTGTAAAGTCCCAGCGGAAAATCTATCCCGGCTATGTGTTGGTGAAGATGATCGAAACCAGCGAAAGCTGGTACCTGGTACGCAATACACGCGGCGTCACCGGCTTTGTGGGCCCGGACAGCAAGCCCATCCCCCTCACGGAGGATGAAGTTGAGAAAATGCTCAACTGCGAAAAGCAGTCGGTGGAGTTTGGCATTGCCATTGGCGAAGAAGTTCGCATTCTTTCCGGTCCGCTGGAAAACTTCACCGGTACGGTTCTGGATGTGGACACCATCAGACAAAAGCTCAATGTCAAGGTCAAAATGTTCCTTGGCCGTGAGATGCCGGTGGAGGTCGCTCTGGACCAGGTGGAGAAAGTTTAGCTTTACCGCCGGGCAACCGGCGTGTAGGCTGCGGCTATGGCCGCATGCTGCCGCCTTTATGGCGGGTGGGAGGAACGCAAAACGTTCCGCATGACCACATTTTGTAGGAGGTGCCATCTATATGGCAAAGAAAGTTACAGCCATCGTCAAGCTGCAGGTGAACGCGGCCAAGGCTACGCCCGCGCCGCCTATCGGCCCCGCGCTGGGTCAGCATGGTGTGAACATCCCCGGCTTCTGCAAGGAGTTTAACGAGCGCACGGCCAAGCAGGCCGGCATGGTGA
>JAEXTV010000033.1 GCA_023406895.1 Bacillota bacterium
TGTCCGTAATAGGCGTTTTTGCCGTGCTTTCTTAAAAAATGCTTGTCGAGCAGCGCCTGCTGGATATCAGCGGCCGGATTCAAATCCATCGCGATGTACGCCATTTCAGCGGTGTATTCCATCACCACCGCGTTTTCCACCGCTTTGGCGCAGCTTGTCCCCCAGCTGAACGGCCCGTGGTTCGCCACGATCACCGCACTCACCTCAAGCGGATCAATACCGCGCTGCTTGAACGTCTCGATGATGACCGTGCCCGTGTCTTTCTCGTACGCGCCGGTGATCTCCGCGTCCGTCATGCGCCGTGTGCACGGAATGCCTCCGTAAAAATTGTCCGCGTGCGTCGTCCCGAGCGCGGGGATATCCCTGTTCGCCTGCGCCCAGCTCGTCGCCCATTTTGAATGCGTGTGCACCACCGCCTTCACGCCCTTGAACGCTTTGTAAATTTCCACATGCGTCGGCGTGTCGGAGGAGGGATTCAGCGTCCCTTCTACTCTGTTGCCGTCAAGATCCACCACGACCATATCGTCCGCGGTCATCGTGTTGTAGCTCACGCCGCTCGGCTTGATCACCACAAGCCCCGTCTCCTCGTCAAACGCGCTCACGTTGCCCCATGTGAGCAGCACGAGCCCGTATGTCACGAGATCGAGATTCGCCTTAAGCACGTCCTTCTTGAGATCCTCCAGCATCGCGTTAACCCCAGATCACGTCGCCGAGCGCGAGCTTTGTTTTGATATCTTCAATCATCGTGCTCTTGCTAATATGTACAAATTCGATCCCCATGATCTCGGCGAAGTCTGACATGTGCTCGGCTGTCAGGTCATACGATATCACGCTGTGGTGCGTGCCGCCGCAGCGAATCCATGCCTCGTTGCCCGTAATCATGTCGGGCATCGGCCGCCACATCACGCTCGCCACCGGCAGGTTCGGCATCTTGCCCATCGGTGATATGGCTTCCACATCGTGTACGACCATGCGGAACCGCCCGCCCATGTCCACCAATGTGACGAGTATCGCACTGCCCTCTTTGCCTTCAAACACGAGCCGCGCAGGATCGGCCTTGCCGCCGATTCCGAGCGGATGTACCTCCACTGCGGGTCTTTCCTTCGCGATCGCGGGTGAAATCTCAAGCATGTGTGCGCCGAGCACCGCCGCATTGCCGTCTTCAAAATGATAGGTGTAATCTTCAATAAACGAATAGCCCTTGGTAAGCCCCTGCGACATCGCGCCGATAATCGCCTGCAGCGCCGCCTGCTTCCAGTCGCCTTCGGCACCGAAGCCGTAGCCCTTGCTCATCAGGTTCTGCGAGGCGAGGCCCGGCAGCTGCTCCAAGCCATACAAATCTTCAAAGCTGTCCGTATAGGCCCCGAAGCCGCCCGTTTTAAGCATCTGCTCGAGCGCAATTTCCAGCTTCGCCTGATAGGTCACAGCCTGCATGTTGTTCGTTTTGATGTCGTATTGGCTCTTGTATTCCGCGAGCTTCTCCTCAACCTGCGCATCCGTCACCTGATTGACAAGATCCACGAAGCCGCCCACGCCGTAGGTGTTCACGCTCCAGCCGAGCACCTTTTCGGCTTCCACCTTGTCGCCCTCGGTCACGGCCACATAGCGCATATTGTCGCCAAGCCGCATCACCTTGAGGTTCCGGCTCGTCATCGCGCCTGCCGCGCTGCGCATCCAGCCGCCGACTCTCTGACGGAATAGCGCATCTTCCCAATAGCCACAAATCACCTTGCGTCTCAATCTGAGCCGCGCGGTGATGAAGCCATGTTCCCTGTCTCCGTGGGCCGACTGGTTTGTGTTCATAAAGTTCATGTCAATCGAATCAAACGGAAGATTCTTGTTGAACTGCGTATTGAGGTGCAGATACGGTTTGTTGAGTATCGTGAGCCCGCCGATCCACATCTTGCTTGGCGAGAACGTGTGCATCCACGTCATCACGCCCGCACAGTCAGCGTCGGCGTTGGCCGCGACGCACACGGCTTTGATCTCGTCGGGTGTGGTCACCACGCCTTTGGATACCACCTCAAACGGTATGGTTTTATCCGCGTTAAAGCCGTCCGCCATCGTCCGGGCGTGCTCGGCCACCTCTTTTAATACCTCAGGGCCATAAAGATGCTGTGACCCTACCACAAACCAAAATTGAAAGGCCAAATTGCTCTCCTTCTATCGTTTTATAATATCACTTGCGCCGCCTTGCGCTCCACGCTAAGGCCGGCCTCATACCGCTGCATAAACGCTTTGAACCCCGCCATGTCGGCGGCATCCGGCGCGACCGTGACAGCTTCGCTGTTTGCAAACACGCGATAACTCAAATAGTCTGGCAGCGTATCGCCCTGTTTGTTTATCCTGTAAGCCGCGAGCACCGCCATACCCCACGGCCCGCCCTCTCCCGCTGTCGCCATCACGGTGACGGGCGCGCCCATTACGGCAGACATCATACGCTGGCCCACGTTGGCATCCTTAAAAAATCCGCCGTGGCCTGTGATGGAATCGAGCGCGGCACCTTCGTCCTCAAGCAGTATCCTCATGCCGACGCTCAGTGAAGCGAGTGACGAGTAAAGATGGGTTCTCATGAAATTTGCAAGATTAAATGACGCATCGGGGTTCCTCACGAACAGAGGGCGACCTTGTTCCAGCCCGGTGATGTGTTCGCCGGATATGTAGTTGTACGAAAGCAGGCCGCCGCAGTCCGCATCGCTGCCAAGCGCCTCAAACAGCAATTTGGAGTACAATGTGCGCGTATCAAAATCCGCGCCCAGCAGTTTGCCCGCCTCACCCAGCAGCTTCACCCACGCATCGAGGTCGCCCGTGCAGTTGTTGCAGTGCACCATGGCCACCGCGTCGCCCGACGGCGTGGTCACCATGTCCACTTCCGAATGCACCGCTTTGAGTGCTTTTTCGAGCACCACCATGGCAAATACGCTCGTGCCCGCGCTGACATTGCCCGTGCGCGGCCGCACGGCGTTGGTGGCCACCATACCCGTGCCCGCGTCGCCTTCGGGCGGGCACATCGGTATGCCCGCTTTGAGCGTGCCTGTGGGGTCGAGCAGCTTTGCGCCGCTGTCGCTTAACACGCCCGCGTTATCGCCCGCGGGCAGAATCCGCGGCAGTATATCCGCGAGCTTCCACGGAAGCGCCTTAGTCAAATTATCAAATTTGCTCATCATGCCGGTATCATACGTGCGTGTTTCATCGCTGAGCGGGAACATGCCCGACGCGTCGCCGATACCAAGCACCTTTTCCCCCGTCAGCTGCCAGTGGATATATCCCGCAAGCGTTGTTAAAAAGCTTATGTTATTAACGTGCGGCTCGCCGCCCAGTATCGCCTGATACAGATGGGCGATGCTCCATCGCTGTGGGATATTAAATCCGAATAAGGATGTGAGCTTTCCGGCGGCTTCGCCGGTAATCGTATTGCGCCATGTGCGAAAGGGCACGAGCAGGTTATCGTTCTTGTCAAACGCCATGTAACCGTGCATCATCGCCGATACGCCGATGGCGCCGACGGTATCCAGCTTCACACCGTACTTCTCAGAAACGTCCGCAGTCAGCTGCGCAAAACAATGCTGAACGCCTGTCCAAATATCGTCCAGCGAATACGTCCATATGCCGTTTTCCAGCCGGTTTTCCCAGTTGTGTCCGCCTGTCGCCACAGGGCTGTGCGTCTCGTCAATCAGCACGGCCTTGATGCGTGTGGACCCAAGCTCAATGCCAAGATATGTTTTGCCGCTTTTCAGCGCGTTCACGGTGTTTTTCATATCCATCGTTCCCTCTCATTTTTTATATTCTTTTTAACAACATAAGGCCGGGAAACCCAGCCTTATTGTTTGCCTTACTGCACATAAACGTAGGAGGAATCAAGTTTCGTACAGTCTATTTTAGGCCATCAGGCTTTTTTCATCCTTGTCAAAAGAGATGCGCATGTGCCCGTTGGAAAAGCGATCTGTTTCGCGCCGCCACCAATGCCTTGGCGCTTAATATCAGCAACTGTGACTGACCGTTAAATCGTAGTGTCTTTTTCGTCACCGCTTCTCGGGTAGAGTTTGCGAATAGCCCATAACCGTTTTGGTCCCAATAGTTTAAAACGGCTGTTGCTACGAACCGCAAGAATGATACTTTGCAGCACGATAAAGAAGAACAGCATAAGCCCGGTGGTAATGCTTTGCCAATAGGGCTCCCGAAGTCCCGACGCAATCACGATATTGCTGATGGTTTTTAAAGTCAGCACCCCGAAAAGCGTTCCGATGACATTGCCGACGCCGCCGGTTAATAATGTCCCGCCGATAATGGCCGCCGCAATCGCCTGCATTTCCGCGGCAGTCGCATTGGAGGCGTTTCCTGCTCCCGTATGCAGCAGATAAACATAACCGCCGATTCCGGATAACAGCCCGCACAGCAAATAGGAATAGAATCTCGTGCGTTTCACATTGATACCAAGCATCAAAGCACTTTGGCTGTTACCGCCCACCGCGTAAAGATTGCGCCCGAATCGCGTCCATTTCAGTATGACGAATATCGCAATGACAACAACAACCGCGATGATCACGCCGAGCTCAATTTTAGCGGGAATATAATTGCCGCTCTTTCCATAAGAACCGATACCCGGCAATTCAATTCGGTAATCCTTTAGTGCCACAAAAGCCTCGTTTGCCGCTGTGCGCGGAACAGCGCTGACAACGGTGATCATGCCTCTTGCAAAGAACATGCCAGCCAAGGATACAATAAACGGCTGAATATCCAAATACGATACCAATAAGCCCTGAATCAGACCGAACGCAATTCCTATTGCCAAAGCCATGCCCATCGACCCTATCACGCTGCCGCCCTGGTCGTCCAGATAAACCACGCATGCCATGGTGACCAGCGCCGTGATGCCGCCCACAGAGATATCGATACCCCCGGCGATCATCACGATCGTCATACCGCAGGAAATCACGATCAAAAAGGCATTGTTATTGAAAATATCAAGGAACTGCTGAGGGTTGGTAAACCCGCCGCCCCAAATAATCATGGCAAGCAAGTACATACCAACGAAGGTGCACACCGTAATGGTCATGAGCAAATTGGTGTTGGAAATTGGCTCCCTGCGCTTTTTCATCGGCTTATCGGCTGATATACCTTTATTACTTGTCATATTTTTAGTTCTCCGTTACTTTCGTCGATTTTCTGAACAGCTTATCTCGCAGCTGCATGGCATATTTCTTTGTAATTGGGGAACCAATGACCACGATAAGTATAATTACAACAGCCTTGCAGGCCTTTATCGCAGTTGAAGGCACCTTCATGGCAAAGAGCGTCACCGTCAGCATGTAAATGACGTATGCACCGACCACCGAGCCGGTCAAGCTGAATTTTCCGCCTCCCAGAGAATTGCCTCCGATGGCAACAGCCAAAATGGCGTCCATTTCGATGTCCAGCAGTATGGTTTCATGGTTGATGATCTGCATACGGCTGACGGCAATACAACCCGCCAACGCCGTGCATACACCCATTATCAAAAATGATAATATTTTTATCCATGTTGAATTAATACCGTTTAAACGGGCGGATCTTTCATTGATGCCAACCGATTGTGTGTACAGCCCGAGATTGGTAAACCGTAAAACAAGCGATACCACTATGACGAATACAATGACGATAAGAATGGGCGTAGGGACCGGGATGCCCGGTATAAAGTTACCCATAGACGCTAACAGCGGGCTGCTCACCGTCGGTGTTGCACCGCCGTTTATCCAATATGCGATAGAACGTGCGGAGGTAAACAATATCAATGTCGCGATCATCGGCTGTATCTTGAATATGGAAACCAATGTACCGTTGAACGCGCCGCATATAAGCGACACCACTATCGCAGCCAAAATACCCAGAAGAATTGTTGTCAATGTGATATCGCCGGAGCGGAGCACACTCATAAAAATACTGCCCGCGACGGCCGCCACGGCACCGACGCTGATATCCTGCCCTCTTGACGATGCTGTGACCAGCGTCATACCGATGGCCAAAATAGCAAGCTCTGAGGCGTTGCTTAAGATATTGATGATATTCCCTTGGAGGACTGTGTTCCCATCGTTGTTCTGTGTTAAAATGATCGAGAAAAAGTTGATATCTCTAATCAAATTGAAAACAATCAATAAAAATAGTGCGAACAAAGGGACAACCAACTGCGACTTCGAAAATCTCTTTAAAGCCTTAACCATTTTGAGCTGCCTCCCCCGCAATCGTATGCATAATTTTTGCCTGTGTCATATCCTCGCCCTTGAGTTCTCCCACAATCTTGCGATCCCTCATGACGATGAGCCGTGAACACGTACGAAGCATCTCTTCTATTTCGGATGAGATAAACGTGACACTCACGCCGTCCTCGGCAAGCTTGAGCACAAGCTTTTGAATTTCGACTTTTGTACCCACGTCAATACCGCGTGTGGGTTCATCTAAGATAAGATATTTCGGGTTTGTGAGCAGCCAGCGCGCAAGGATCACCTTTTGCTGATTACCGCCCGACAGAGATTTGATAGGTGTATCCGCCGATGCGGTTTTGATGCCCAGCAGTTTGATGTATTGATCCGCAAAGGCTTCCGCTTCCGCTTTGGAAAACGGACGGAAAAAGCCCTTCATAACCTGCAGCGCAAGGACGATATTTTCGCGTACGGACAAATCATCAATGATGCCATCGCCTTTTCTGTCCTCTGACAAATAGCCGATGCCATGCTTCATGGCATCCTTGGGCTTAGTGATTTTAACGTGCTTCCCGTCAATCTTCACCTTGCCGCCGGTCACTTTGTCTGCGCCGAATATCGCACGGACACTTTCACTGCGGCCGGAGCCAAGAAGCCCGGTAAACCCGTTCACTTCTCCCTTATGAATTTTGAAATCAAACGGTTTTGTTCCCTCTGCGCTGGATAACCCGGCTGCTTCGAAAACGGGTGTCGTATCCGCGTCAAAACTTGCTTCCTTTTTATTTTCAAGCGCTGTAATGTCATCAAGCTCTTTCCCCATCATCTTGGAAATGAGCTGAACGCGCGGCAAATCCTTTATTTCATACTCTCCTACGAGCTCACCGTTGCGCAAAACGGTTATCCTGTCGCATACCTCATACACCTGTTCGAGAAAGTGTGTGATGAAGATGATGCCGACACCGCGGGACTTGAGCTCGCGCATAAGAGAGAATAGTTTCTCAACCTCATGTTCATCCAGCGAGGAGGTCGGCTCGTCTAAGATAAGGACTTTACAGTCCATATCCACGGATCGCGCAATCGCGACCATTTGCTGTACAGCCAGCGAACAAGTGGCAAGCTGCTGAGTGGCTCTTGCCGGGATATTCAGTTTCTTAAGTATCTCCGTTGTCTTCTTAACCATAGAGCGCCAATTGACCAAATTATAACTGCCGCGCCCGATAAACATATTTTCGGCAACCGTCAGGTTCGGGCAAAGGGTGATCTCCTGATAAACCGTGCTGATGCCTAAATTCTGTGCCTCTTGAGGCGATTTAATCGTGATTTCCTTATCAATGCCCGCTATGTGGATTTGCCCCGAATCCTTCGGGTATACCCCTGTCAGCACTTTGACCAGAGTAGACTTGCCGGCCCCGTTCTCACCCATCAAGGCGTGAATTTCGCCTTTACACAGAGTAAAATCCACATTCTGCAGAGCACGCACACCCGGGAATTCTTTGTATATTTTCCGCATAGTTAAAACGATGTCGTTTTGCATAGGTAACCATCCTTTAAGCGTTGGAAGTTCTTAAAGATGGCGGTGCGAGTATGCGGAAGATATCCGCATACTCGTCACCGCTCAGTCTTGATACGAAGTCCCTGTTATTAGGTTTGGAGATTATTCGCCGAGGCCGTATGTATCGATGTCCTCTTGCGTAATCGTTGTTGCATCAAAACCACGCTCTTCAGAAATAACTTTCTTTTCGACCGTCTGGCCAGCTTCCACTTTCTGAATCATCTCTGCGATGACAGCAGCCTGGAAGGGGCTGCACTGACCGTCATAGTTCCAGTTGCCAGCAAGCAGCTCTCTGAGTGCCCATTTGTTGCAGTCAAAGCCCATCACGACAACGTCTTTGCCAACGCCGTGGGTGATACCGGCAGCATCCAGCGCCGCAACAGCGCCCTTCGCCATACCGTCGTTCTCAGCATAGATCACGTTGAATTTGTCGCCGGAGTTGATGACAGATTCCACAATCTGCTTCGCTGTGGCTTCATCCCAAGTCGCGGTCTGCTGAACAACCTTTTTCATTGTGCCGGCTGCAAATTCAGCATCCAGCGCCGCTGTACGGCCGATCTGAGCATCGCTGCCCATTGCGCCCTGAATGTGGATCACATTGTACTCATCAAGCTTCTGAGCTTTCAGCCATTCCACAGCCGTGGTGCCTTCCTGTGCCATATCAGAAACAACAGCGGATTCATACAGGCTCTCATCGACGTTCATCATGCGGTCGAAGAGGAACACTTTGATGCCGGCTTCTTTGGCATTGGTCAGAACTGTTTCCCAGCCGTCTGTCGCGGCAGCCGAGATGAGAAGATAGTCTACACCGTCAGTGATGAACTGCGCAGCTGCATTCAACTGCTCGTCATTCTTCAGGCTGTAGAATGTCGAAACCGCGTATCCGTTTGCTTCTGTGAAGACTTTTTCAAAGTCAGCCACATTCGCTGCGCGATATCCGGACTCGGCCGGCGGATTGTTGATGATGCCAACCTTAATCAGCTCGGCCGCTGCGGGGGCAGACGACTCAGCCGATTCCGACGGAGCTGTGGATTCCGAAACTTCGGCAGATGCCGATTCGCTCGGAGCGGGTGTTTGAGCGGTACATGCGATCATTCCAACCGCCAGTACAAGAACCAAAAGAACAGCAATGAGTTTTTTCATACTTCGATTTCCTTTCCATGTTAGGTGTGTGATGATACACACCGTTTTCATCATCCTTATAACATTTAAAAAAATGAAACGCAATATCTCCTGAAGAACCGCGGAAGAATTCAAACCATCTCGATTAAATCGCAAACCACTGTTATTTTCTTATAATATTAATTCTGAAATTTCGTAATTTTTCTGACTTCCCATCATAAAAAATTGACTGCCGATTTCCGTCGATAAAATCATATAAACTTGTCTCTTTATGCGGCTGAAAACCTTATCAGTGCTCTGCCCGGGATAAGGCTGTCATATCTTTGTGTATGATCGTATCCGATCCCCGCTGCCTGCTGTTATGATTCCATTCACAGTCTTTAATACATATGTATTATTCTGTTTGTGAAAACATACATGAACGTGTCCTTGAGTGTTATGCTAACCGGAACGGGGCAGTTCAGTCTGCTGTCATTTGAAGCGGTGTGCATTTTTTTCTGAGCAGAGCATCTCAGGCGCGCCTCTTTCAGGTGCAGACAAGCTTTTTGAATACAAAAGGCTCTGTATGAGTGATACAGAGCCCTTCCTTCACTATGGTTGTCCGTTTGGAAAATATGAATGCCCGTGATGTATGGGTGGTCTCAGTATTTTCTTTGGTCAATCATTTCCTGTGTGATGGTGAAACAGTCAAATTGGGTTTCGTCGATATATTTCTCCCGCCCGACCGGTTCACCGTTTTCCAGCTTTTTAATGATCTCATCCACAAAGGGACCCTGCAGCGGGTTGCATTCCACATTCAGCCCGATTTTTCCCTCCAGACAATAGGTCAGCCCAAGCCGCGTTGCATCAAATGAGATCACGATCACGCCGTCATCCACATCGCACTTCATATTCACTTTTTTCATGGCGTCTATCGCGCCCAGCGCCTCGCCGTCGTTCTCGCAGTACACCACATCGATATCCTGCGTCTTCTTCAAAATACCATCCATGACTTCGGATGCCTTGGCCCTTGTGAAATCACCGTCTTCCTGCGCGATGATTTCCCAATTGGGATGGCGCATGACGGCCTGCTCAAGGGCCGTGGTCCGGCCGATCTGCGCGGAGGAACCAAGCGTTCCCATGATATGAACGATACGAACGGGTTCCTGCGTTCTCCCCTGTATTTGCAGCAGATCTTCCAGCCACATGACGGCTTTTTCCCCTTCCTTGCGGAAGTCAGAGCCCACGTACGTCGTATACAGACTCCTGTCCGCCACATCAATATCGCGATCGATCACGATCACCGGTATGCCGGCGTCTTTGGCTTCCTGAAGTATTGAGTTCCATCCTGTTTCGGTTCTGGGAGAGACGACAATATAGTCGACATCCTGCTGAATGAAGGTGCGGATCGCCCGAATCTGGTTTTCCTGCATATTCCGGGCATCGTCAAATATCAATTCGTAGCCGTTTTCTTCGCACAGTGTCGCTTTCATGCTCTCAGTATTGGCCACGCGCCACTCCGATTCGGCACCTACCTGCGAAAACCCGACCACAATCAGGTTGTCCGGATGTTCTTCAGATATATCCGTCACGGTTGTCTCAGGGATACATCCGCAAAGCAGAATCACAAAACTAAAGGCTATCGCAAGCATTGGCTTCTTCATGTGTCCATCTCCTTATCGATCGTTTGTTTAGGAATTGTCACAATCACCCTTGTACCGGTTTCCGGCGTGCTCTCCATGGTCAACCCATATTCATTGCCGAACAAAATTTGAATCCTTTGGTGCACGGTCCTTAGCCCAAAGCCTTCGCTTCTGTCGTATTCAAGGGATGCCCGCACCGCACCGAGACGTTCTGTTGTCATACCCGACCCGTCATCCGTCACTTCGAGTATCACATTCTCGCCCAGCTCTCTGCCGGTGATGCGGATAAACCCTTTGCGGCGGCTTATTTTTATGCCGTGGTACAGCGCGTTCTCCACCATCGGCTGCAGTGTCAGTTTGGGGAGTATGTATTTTTTCAGCTCATCCGGAATGTCAATCTCGTAGTGCATCAAATCGCGATAGCGTATCTGCTGGATTTCGAGGTAGCTCCGAATGTGCTGCTCCTCCTCCGCGAGTGTGATCACGTTTTGTCCGCGGCTTAAGGAGAAGCGGAAGTAATTCGACAGGCTATTGACCATCATGACGGCTTCGCTGATTTCCCCCGACTCGATCAGCCAGATGATCGTGTCCATTGTGTTGTAGAGAAAATGCGGGTTCATCTGCGCCTGCAGCAGCGCCAATTCGGTACGCCGCCGCTGTTTTTCCTGCTCGGCGTTCTTCTCCATCAGCTGGTTTAACTGCCCGACCATGCTCTCGATACCGTCGGAAAGAAGCTGCACCTCCTCCACGTCGGCCTGTATCGGTTCGCGGACGTGCAGGCTGCCCTTGCCGATCGCTTCGAGACGCTCGCAGAGCTTGTCCACCGGGTCGACGGTCCGCTTGCTGAGCCGTCTTGAATATGTCAGAAGGAAATACAGCAGCACCAGCGCCACAACGAGGATGACGCCCATCACCACGATCATGTTCGTAATCATAGCCGATTGTAAATCATCGAGATGTACGGCCTCAGAATAAACGTAGGAATACATCGACTCCCGGATCAGATCCGTCATCATATAGACGTCGTTTTCCAGCTGATCCATGCGGGAGTCATATCCTTCTGTATCTTCGATCGTATATATCTTCTTCTCCAGCTTGTGGCACATATTCAATACGTCGTTGATGGAACGAAGGCTGTCCTTTTCCGTTGTCGTTTCTATGAGCTTGCGCGCCAGCGTCTCCGCGGTTTGTATGTCTTCGATCGGCAATCCGTCTGAATACTGGCTGTCGCTGACATAATAGTACATCTTCAAATCGACGTTGTATTTGAAATCCTGGTTGAAATCCGCAGCCGTGGTGACGTTGTTGAGAATCGCGTTATACTGCAGCGCGTACCCCACAGCCACCGACGCGATCGCGAATATCACAATCATCAGCGGCAGCGCCAGCACAACGATCATTTTCCAGAGTCTGCTCTGCATGGTGATTTTGCCGTTTTTCGCTTGCCGCCCGAAAAAAAGTCTCACTGTCTGTCTCCTCTGCGGTATTCACTGGGCGTACAGCCCGATACTTTTTTAAACACGAAACTGAAATAATGCGGGTCCTTATACCCCACGGCAAACGCGATCTCGCTGGAACGCTTATCCGTTTGGCGGAGCATGCGTTTTGCCTCGCTGATCCGTTTGCCGGTGAGATATTCCACAAAGGTTTGTCCCACCTCCTGGCTGAACATCGCCGAAAAATAATTGGGGCTGATATTCACTTCTCTGGCCACCTTGTCGAGAGAAATGGTTTCATCTGGGTAATGCTTGTCAATGAAGCCGATGGCCTGAGTGAGCAGGTCGCGCTGCTGCTTTTTGCTTTCGCTGTCGCGCAGCTCAATGGCCTGCCTCATCACCTGATAAGCGTAAAAACGCGCCTCCTCGGCCGTTGTTGTGTTGTCCTTGGGCCGAAGCTCCGATGGCCAGAAGTTCTCCGTGCGGCAGCCGATGGAATCTAAGTACTCCGTTGCCGCAAAATAGGTCGTTAACGACAGATATCTGCAAAACAACGGCATGGAGAGGGCATCCTCTCCCACACTTTGCAAAAGCTGATCGATAAAACGGTCAATTTCTTCGCCTGCTCCGCTGCTTAAAAAGTTACGAATACGCTGCGGGTCGATTTCCTTTTTGCCCGCCTCCGTTTCAATGCCGTCCTTTTTACGAAAATCCCGGATGCTGGCTTCAGAAAGGATATGCTCCTTCGGACAAAGATAACGGTAAGACAGTATACGGCTGGCCTCCGAAAAGCAGGCCGGAACGGCGCTGAGCCGTGAAACCGGCGTCCCGCAGGCGATATACCAATCCACGTCACGCCCGGCCGTCGCGCAGCGGCTTTGGATGCTTTGGGCACAGTCATCGGTCAGCTGCACAATATTGTCCTGTCCGCCTTTGATCAAGACAGCATACGTCGTGACATTCCAGCGAAACAGAATGTATTCCGGATGGCTGACGATATACTGGTTCACCTCGTCCTGCAATGCTGCGAGTGCATCCGTGTAGCTCTCCGGCGCACTGCCGTCATATTCGGTGCTGTTGAGCGAAAAAAGAACAATGTTATAGCACGGGGCATTGATGTCAATGCCCATTGTCTTCCCCGTTTCGGAAATCTCCGATACGCTCAGACCGCCGGTCACAATTTGCTCGAAGAACCTTCTGCGTGAAAACGTTTCATATTCCTGAGCCTCCCGCTGAAAACGCGCGAGGTATTCCTGCTGCTGCTGCTCGGTCTCCATCTTTTTCTGCAGCGCAATCAAAACCTCCACCATCTTTTCCTTTATGATGGGTTTAAGCAGGTATTGCTCAACGCCCATGCGTATGGCCTGCTGCGCATAGGAAAAATCGTCGTACCCGCTGATAATCACAATTTTGGTTCTCGGCAGTTCCTCGCGGACCAGCTTAATCAGCTCAAGTCCGTCCATAAACGGCATTTTTATATCCGTAATAATAAGATCGGGCTTAATTTGGCGAATTAAAGGCAGCGCAAGTTCTCCATCCGAAGCGTCACCGGCATAAATAAAGCCGTACTGCTCCCAATGGATGTTTTTGCGTATGCCTTCGCGTACAACGATCTCATCCTCGACAAGAAAGACCTTAAACATATCTTATCTGCCTTTCTTATTGATGTGTATTGTTTTAAAATTTGATATGCATAACTCCCCATATATTATGTACTCATTTTATACATTCAACAATAGGCAATCTTATGATAATGGTTCGTTTTTCTTATATTCTGAAAAAAATTGCACAATGGACATTATAAAAATATAACGAACCGGTCTGATTCGATATGGGTTAAACAGCGAAAGGCTTCATAACGAAAAGAGCCGGCATTTGTCCGGCTCTTCAGAATGTCAAAAACCTTTTATCGCGGCCCCTCTGACGACTGTCTTGTAAGGGTGGCTTGGGGCTGTCACCAATAGGTGAACGGCGAAGAGAATATGGCAAAAATCAGCCATTCTCACCGGTACTTTGTGCATCTTTTCGGTCCATCCCTTTAGGATCGTCACCTGACTACCCTGAAAAAGGGGTTGAGGGTTCTATAGACTTATCGACAACGAAAAAGCCGACATTTAATCGGCTCTTCTCGCTTTGGAGGGTTCGTTTATGGGGGACATGTGTCTCAGGTATATATTTCAGCAGTGCTTTTCACGGTCACACGCTCCGGAGCAGCCGCCGCACCCGCAGCCGATCGTCTGTCCCTTTTTCTTTTTCTTTATCATGGAAACCACGATCAGGACGGCCGCAGTGAGCACCGCAAGACCAATCAGTATTGTCGCCAAATGCTCGGAGATATAATTCAGCATGCGCCCTCCTTCTTACAGCCCTGCGTTGGCTGATACCAAAGTTTTGCCCGCATTTGGTTTCTTGCCTGGCCGGAATATGAAATAGAGCAGCAAGGCTGCCAGCACCACCGCCGCGCCCGTGCCAAAGGTTATTCCGCCGCCCGCAAACAGAACGCCGAACTGATAAACGAGCAACGCCATACAGTAAGAAAACACGTTTTGGTAAACAAGCGCGAAAGCTGTCCATTTCCGGCTGTTCATTTCCTTGCTCATTGTGCTGATGGCAGCCAGACACGGCGAATCGAGCAGATTGAACATCAGGAAAGCGAATGCGGCAATCGCGCTCGGAAACATACCCATCACCGCGGTCCACAGACCGGGGTCAGCGTCACCGAGCTCACCGAGACCGACGAGTATGGCCATTGTGCTCACAATCCCCTCTTTGGCGACAAATCCCGACAGTGTGGAGGCGACTGCCTGCCATGTGCCGAAACCGAGTGGTATGAAGACGGGAGCGATGAACCCGCCGATAGCCGCAATCAGGCTGAACTCCGCATCCACCATGCCAAACCGGCCCTCTGAAAATCCAAATGTGCTGAGGAACCACATGATCACACAGAAGAGGAACAATACCGTTCCGGCTTTCTTTAAAAAGCTTCCTACCCGCTCCCAAACCTGAAGCAGCACATTCTTGATGGCCGGAAGATGGTATTGCGGCAGTTCCATCACAAACGGAGCGGGTTTGCCCGCAAACATCTTTGTCTTTTTGAGCATCACGCCCGAAACAACAACCGCAAGAATGCCGACGAAGTACATCGTGGGGGCCATCCACCACGCGCCGCCCATGATGGCGCCCGCGATCAGCGCGATAACCGGCAGCTTCGCGCCGCAGGGCACAAATGTGGTGGTGATCATCGTCATCCGGCGATCCTTTTCATTTTCTATGGTTTTGGTCGACATGATGCCCGGCACGCCGCAGCCCGTGGAAATCAGCAGCGGAATGAAGCTCTTGCCGGAAAGGCCGAATCGTCTGAATATGCGGTCCATAATAAACGCGATGCGCGCCATATAGCCGCAATCTTCGAGAATCGACAGAAAGAAGAACAATATGGCCATCTGAGGCGCGAAACCGACGGGTGCCGCAAGGCCGCCGATGATGCCGTTCACGATAAGGTCATTGAGCCATGCCGCCGCACCGATATTCGTGAGCCACGCGCCCACGCCCGGCTGTATCCATTCGCCGAACAGCGTATCGTTTGTCCAGTCGGTCACGATGGTACCGAGTGATGTAACGGAAATATAGTAAACCGCGAACATCACCAGCACAAAAAGCGGCAGCGCCAGTATGCGGTTTGTCATGACCTTATCGATTCTATCCGATACGGAGAGCTTTGCCTTCTCCTTCTTTTTATGGGCTCCCGAGAGCAACGCAGCCACACTTTCGTACCGTTCGTTGGTGATGATGCTCTCCGCGTCATCGTCCAATGCGGTTTCCGCCGCTGCTCGCACCGCATCCGTCCTTTCCTGCAGTGCCGCCGGGAGAGAATTCTTCTTCAGCAGGTTTTCATCTCGCTCAAACAGCTTGATGCTCAGCCAGCGCGGGTTGAATGCCGCGAGCGTTTTTTCAGCCTCAGCCGCTTCGCTTATTTGAGACAGCGCTTTTTCCACATCTTTTGAGAAGCAAAGCGGGGTCGGCTTGCGTCCGCCCAGCGTCACCGCTTTTTCAATCAGCACATCAAGGCCCGATTGCTTCATCGCCGATATCGGCACGACCGGGCAACCGAGGCTCTTTTCCAGCGCTGAACAATCAATGATATCCCCGCGTTTTTCCACCACATCCATCATGTTGAGCGCCACCACGGTGGGGACGCCAAGCTCAATGAGCTGTGTGGTCAGATACAGATTTCTTTCCAGATTCGACGCATCCACGATGTTGATCAACACGTCGGGCTTGTCATTGAGTATGAAGTCGCGCGCGATCACTTCCTCCAGCGTGTATGGCGAAAGCGAATAGATACCCGGCAGATCCACCACCGAAACGTCTTTATGCTTTTTCAGTCTTCCTTCCTTTTTTTCCACCGTGACTCCCGGCCAGTTGCCCACATATTGCGTGCTGCCGGTCAGTGCGTTAAACAGCGTTGTCTTGCCGCTGTTGGGGTTCCCCGCCAGCGCCATCCGAATTGTCATCGTCGTTCCTCCTCTAACTTGTTAGCATTGGCTAACCTCGTAATCAAAAAAAATTATTGCACAATAATATTTTCGGCATCCGCCTTGCGAACCGACAGTTCATAGCCGCGCACCGTCACCTCGATAGGGTCTCCGAGTGGAGCCATCTTTCTCACAAGCACCGTTGTTCCTTTGGTTAAGCCCATGTCCATAATCCTGCGCCTCACCGCGCCTTCACCCTCGATCTTCCTGACTGTGACTGCAGAGCCACGGGGCACCTCTTTTAACGTCATATATAAATCTCCTTTACTCTCTTATACCACGATGCGGCTGGAAAGCTGTTTGTCCAGCGCCACACGCGTGTCCTTAACCTTCAGTATCAGATTCCCGGCGATGCTCGAAATCACCGTCACAGGATGGCCTTCAATAAAACCAAGACGGTTTAAAAATCTTATCGTGTCGTCTTTGCCCGTGATCTTTTTAATCGTAACGGAATCGCCGGGTTTTGCCATTGTCAACGGCATGATTGCTCCTCGCTTTCGTTAAAGTTAGCTTTCGCTACCTTTTTGACTAGTTTACATCGGCTAACCGCGGTTGTCAATAGGTAACTTCGCAGAATTCCATATTGCACCCCAAACGGGTAAATGCTACTATATTCTTAAGGCAACCAAACCGAGGTGACTTTGATGGAGCTTTACGAATCCGGTGAAAACTATTTGGAAACGATACTCGTTTTAAAAAAGAAAAACGGGCATGTCCGTTCAATAGACATCGCGCATGCGTTATCCTTCTCGAAACCCAGCGTGAGCCGCGCCATGTCGCTATTAAAAAATGCCGGGCACATTTGCGTTAACGGCGAAGGGTTTATTGACCTCACCGAATCCGGCACCGCCATCGCGGAGAAGATCTATCACCGTCATCAGATGCTGACGGAATGGCTGACCGCACTCGGCGTCAGCCCCGAAACCGCGAGTCATGACGCATGCCGTATGGAGCATGTGATCAGCCAGGAAACCTTTGATAGAATCGGCGCGCATATCCATCACAAACCGTGATTTTTCAGAAACGAAAGAAAGCTGTGAGACAACTTCTCTTTCTCGGAACAGATCCTCTGTGCTTTTATCGCTTATTTAACTTTCAGAAAAGGAGTACGGAAAAATGATTGAATGGTTAGCCAGCATCCCGCCGGTATTACAAGCCCTGATGGCCACATTATTCACCTGGTTAGTCACCGCGCTCGGCGCCTCGCTTGTTTTTTTCTTTAAAACGATCAATAAAAAGGTGCTCAACGGTATGCTCGGGTTTGCATCGGGCATCATGATTGCTGCCAGCTTTTGGTCTTTGCTGGCACCCGCCATCGATATGGCCGAGGGCGGGCCGACACCGGCATGGCTTGTCGCGGCCATCGGATTTTTGTCCGGAGGCGGATTTTTATTTTTGGTAGATAAAGTGCTTCCCCATCTTCACATCGGGCTCGAGCGCAGCAAAGCGGAAGGTATTAAAACAAGCTGGCAGCGCAGCATTTTGCTCGTTCTCGCCATTACGCTTCACAATATCCCCGAGGGTCTCGCCGTTGGTGTGGCATTCGGCGCAGCAGCCATCGGGTCGTCCACCGCTTCCGTCGCGGGTGCCGTGGTGCTGGCCATCGGCATCGGGCTGCAAAACTTTCCCGAAGGGGCGGCCGTATCCATACCGCTGCGGCGCGAGGGGTTATCGCGAACCAAATCTTTTTTATACGGTCAGGCCTCCGGTATTGTTGAGCCTCTTGCGGGTGTTTTGGGCGCGCTGGCTGTGGTCTCCATGCAGTCCATCCTGCCCTATGCCCTCTCGTTTGCGGCCGGCGCCATGATATACGTGGTTGTGGAAGAGCTGATTCCCGAAGCACAGCGCGGTGATTCGAGCACCGATATTTCCACTATCGGCTGCCTCGTCGGCTTTGCCATCATGATGATGCTGGATACCGCGCTTGGTTAATTATACAGAATGAACGCGGTTCAGGCACCGAGGCAACGCCGCGCGTTAAACCGACAGTATTCGTTGTTCCATATACGCCCGCAGCATTCGCCTGACAACACTGCGGGCGTTTTTGTACCGTTCATATATGATTTCAGATACGCGCGTATCGCCGTACATGCGCCAGCCCATCGTCTTGCGGTAACGAATTGGCGCGCCCATAAAGCCGCAAACGTCCTTGATCGGATACCCAAAAAACAGCCCGGCTTCATGCGGAAAAGGCGTGCCGCGCATCCTTTGGATGAGAATACGCACATACTGATCCGCCGTTCCTTGCTCCGGATACCCAAGGCGCATGAGAAAGAGCCTGTTCACCGCATCCGCCAGCACAGCCTGAAGACAGCCCTGATGATAAAAGAACAATTGTGTTTTTTCTTCAGCCACTTTAACAATCACACAAGCGACGGGCCCGCCGCACACAAACTGCGTTTTGCACAGCTTAACACATTGATCAGAATGCACATTGATCAGGCTCGCCGGCTTCACACCCATGAGTGTGGCGCCTATACTTTCCAGCAGTCGCGCGGTTTCTTTGTTCAGTGTGTCCGCCTGCATGAATCGGCGGATCATTTCTGTCACGCCCGCGTTTATCATAACCGCGCTGCCCTGCGCGCAGACATCAATATGCTGTTTTCCTTTCGGTTCAATCCGGTTGTATCCCATGAAAGGTCATGTCCTCATACACTGTTTACAGATATTATCCGCTCTGATGGATCATGAATATGCATAAACGTACTTTTGCGTATTGAGTACAGCGGCAACATAACAGCTGATCAAGCCGCGGGCAAAATAGACGGCATAATCAAAAGAAAGCCATAGGGAAGGCCGGAATGTCAGTGCAACGTGAGACTCGGGCAATTATACTTCCAGATGCCGGTTATCCCGGCCATTTGAGTTTTAAGAGATTACTGCTCTTTTTTATTGGCGGATACAAACAGCCTGAATCGCCTGTGCAATTCGGGGCTGGATGTAAAGAACTTATTGAGCAATTCCAAACGCTCAAGCGTATTGGCGCTGATATTATGTTCGATCAGCTCGGTCTCAACCAATAGATTTTCGTTAATACCAATCATATCGAGAAACTTCTCTATTGTTTTATGCCGGTATAACAGATACGCCCCAAGCTCTTTCCCTGCCTCCGATAATTCGATGATGCCATACCTTTTGTATTTGATGAAGCCGAGCTCACCGAGCTTTTGCACCATCTTTGTGGCAGACGATGATCTCACATTGAGTTTTTCCGCCAATTCATTGATGCGAAAATACCCCTCCTCGCCGGTGTTTCTGAAAATCATCTCGAGGTAATCCTCCATCGCGGACGTCAGCAGCTTGCTGTTTTGGCTCAGCAGCTGATACCCCCTTACCGTATGAAACTCGTTTTCCATTATCATCATCCTATCAAATAGAGTGTGTTGCTTAATGCATTATATTCGTCACACTCCAAAAAATATCTGAATATAGTGTAGAGAAAAAATCTTTCTCGCGGCTAACAACGCTTGAAATTGATATAGATGCAAAGAGGAAATCAATTATGGAGAATGAAAGCTATATACCGCTGCATTTCTTGCCTCTCGGGCAAAAAGCACGCGTGAAAAAACTGACTTCAGACGGAACATCCAGACGCAGAATGCTTGATCTGGGGCTCATCATCGATACGGTCGTTGAGGCTGTGCTCAAAAGTCCGGCGGGCGACCCTGTCGCTTACGATATACGCGGCGCCGTGATTGCGCTGCGCAGTGAAGAGGCCAGCAAGATTATGGTGCAAGCCTATTTACAGTAACAGGAGGGCTTATACATGGGTCTGACAAACCAGTCGACCGGACTTCGTGCAATGGAAAGCGGGCTCACCATCTCACGCACAACACCAAAAGACAAGATCGTCGCTCTCGCCGGCAACCCGAATGTCGGCAAGAGCACGGTTTTCAACAGTTTAACGGGGCTCAAGCAGCATACGGGCAACTGGCCCGGCAAAACAGTGACCAACGCGCAAGGAAGATACCGCCACAAGGATACCCATTTCATCATGGTTGATCTCCCGGGTACATATTCTCTGATGGCAAACTCCGCCGAAGAAGAGGTCGCCCGGGATTTTATTTGCTTTGCCGAACCCGATGCCACGGTGGTTGTGACGGATGCGACGTGCCTCGAACGGAATCTGAATCTCGTGCTGCAGACTCTGGAAATCACAAATAAGGCCGTTGTCTGCGTGAACCTCATTGACGAGGCGAAACGTAAGAAAATACGCATCGATTTGGTTTCGCTTTCCAAACTTCTGGGTGTGCCTGTGGTGGGAACCAACGCGCGAAAGAGCAAGGGCCTCGTTGAACTGATGGATGCGGTTTATGAGGTGTCGCACCATGCCGATACAACCCCGTTTAAAATCACCTACGATGAAACCGTAGAGCAGGCTGTCGGTATGATCGAACCGGCAGTGAAAGAACGGCTCGGCGATAAGCCAAGCAGCCGTTGGATGGCATTAAAGCTGCTGGACGGCGATGAAACCCTTTTAAGATCGATCAAGACATCCTTGGGCTTCGATCTTATGGAAAGTGAAGCCATCCGCGAAAAAGTCAACGACGCCCGAATTCTGCTGCGCAAAGCGAAAATTGACACCGACGCGCTTCGGGACCGCATTGTTTCAAACATTGTGAGCACTGCGGAGAACATTTGCAGCCAAACCGTCAAATTTGAAAACACAACCTACAATCAAACAGACCGAAAAATTGACCGAGTCCTCACGTCTCGGATCTTCGGGCTGCCGATCATGCTGGCGCTGCTGGGTGTGATATTCTGGCTCACGATGACGGGTGCGAACTATCCGTCACAATGGCTCTCGGATGGCCTGTTTTGGATTGAGGACCAGCTGACCGCACTGTTTACCCGGCTCGGTGCCGCCGATTGGCTTCACGGCGTTATCGTCCTTGGGATGTACCGAACGCTCGCGTGGGTGGTTTCCGTCATGCTGCCGCCGATGGCCATCTTCTTCCCTTTGTTCACGCTGCTCGAGGATCTGGGATATTTGCCGAGAGTCGCGTTTAATCTGGATAAATTTTTTAAGAAAGCCAGCGCGTGCGGCAAGCAGGCGCTGACCATGTGCATGGGGTTTGGGTGCAACGCCGCGGGCGTTGTCGGCTGCCGCATCATCGATTCCCCGAGAGAACGGCTGATCGCGACGATCACGAACTGTTTTGTACCGTGCAACGGCCGCTTCCCCACGCTGATCGCCATCATCACGATGTTTTTTGCCGCGCTCGTTACAGGGCCGTTCCAGTCGGTTATTTCGGCATTGCTGTTGGTCGGCGTGATTCTATTCGGTATTGTCATGACGCTGTTTGTTTCCAAAATGCTCTCCAGAACGGTGCTCAAAGGGCTCCCTTCTTCGTTTACGCTCGAGCTCCCGCCGTATCGCAAGCCGCAGATTGGCAAGATCATTGTCCGCTCTGTATGCGACAGAACGCTGTTTGTGCTGGGGCGTGCGGTCACAGTCGCCGCGCCCGCAGGCATCATCATATGGGCTCTCGCAAACATTACCGTGGGAGGGGTAAGCCTGCTTGCGCATGGGGCCGCTTTCTTTGACCCTTTCGCGCAGTTAATCGGCCTTGACGGGTTTATCCTGATGGCATTCATACTCGGCTTTCCCGCCAACGAAATTGTCGTCCCGATTATCATCATGAGCTACATGGCCACAGGCAATTTGCTGGAGCTCGATTCGCTGAGCCAGCTTAGGGAGCTGCTCGTGTCCCACGGCTGGACGTGGCTGACCGCGGTCTGTATGATGCTGTTTTCGCTGATGCACTGGCCGTGCGGCACCACTTGCTGGACGATAAAAAAAGAGACCCAGAGCTGGAAATGGACGGCGGTGTCATTTCTTGTGCCCACCGTGTGCGGCATCGTCATCTGTTTCATCATCACCAGCGCCGTGCGGTTGTTGGGCTTGGTTTAATGAACGTGCTCCGATTCGCTGCCCGGATCGGAGCTGTTTTGTTTCGGATTCAGCGTTACCATCCGCTGACGATGCTGATATGAGCCATATCGCTTTCGCAATAAGCATTAACAGAGCGTATGATAAAGAAAAAGACTGTCAAAACAGTTCTTTCTCCCTGAGCTGCTGCTTTGGCCGTTGCAGGGCCAATCATGCATTCGGCGGACTTTTCAGTGCAGCTTAAGACGCAGACAGTGATGTGCCTTTACCAGTGCATACCACCGATTCAATCTGTGGTTTATTAATCTATCGGTTTGCATCCGCAAGGTAGCTTTCCCAAACCGTATCGAATATGTCGGATGTGATATCGCACGTGTTGCCCGGGTTCAAAAAAGCTTGTATTTCCTCCCGGGTCCCTTCTTTGGGGAAGCTGTCTTCCTGGAAGGACATCAAATCGGCCAGCACGCCGCGCGGCGTTTTGCGGCCTTTGTACTGCATCATCCAATCAAAAAAATTCACAATTAACCTTCCTTTACATATCAAAATATATCTTTTTATCACTTATTCTCTCAATTCAGATCAATAATATCGTGACAAACCACAAAAATCAATTGCTGAAAACATCTCATGTATGTTGAATGAGAGGATTCTTGTATTTTATCTCGTATTATATAATGAATGACAATATAAAGGAGTTGCTTATGGACTCAGCGGACAAAGAGAAAATTGAAAAAATCATACGGGACAGGAAAACGGCGCATACCGAGCTCAACAAAAAGTCGCCCGTTTACCGCGCTTTTCTCGGCATGGAGGAAAAATCGTTTTCGGACGGCGCGCTATCAAAGCGCGAGAAAGAGCTGATCGCGGTGGGCATATCCGTTGTGATCAACTGCGAATCGTGCATGGAGTGGCATATTCATCAGGCGCTGCTGAGCGGCGCCGGCGAGCAGCAGGTGATTGAGGCCATTGAAACCGGTATTGAGATGGGCGGCGGCCCCGCGACGGTATCGGCACGGTTTGCGCTCAAGGCGCTCGAATATCATCTGTGACGCTCTTCCCGCTCTAAACGCATAATCGCAAGCTGTGCTGCCTTTTTGCCAGTGCTGCTAATGTCACAAAAATTTTGGATTCATAATAAAATGGTATTAGCAAACGTTGAATGAAAAGGAGCGAAAGCCATGTCATTAGAATTCGATCGGGACAGCGTATTGGGCGAGCTTGAGGATAATATCGACGAATGCGTATGCGTGACCACGTCGGGCGGCTGCTTTAAAGGGTTATTAACAGGGGTTTCGGACGATGCCTGCAAAATTGTGTGCCGCGGATGCGTGACCGTTGTTCGTCTCAGAGATATTGAAGCCGTGACATTCTGCATCAACAATTTCTGTTGTTAGCCGAAAAATACATAGGCGGCCGTATTCCGGCCGCTTTTGTTATTCTCAGCAATTATATAACGGCGTTTCGTATTCAGCCTTGAAAACCTTTCTCCTGCCGCTCCATGTTCTCCACGACCACATCATAAATGTCGCCCAAGGAAGCGCAATATTCAAGCACTTTCCACGGGGTGTTGGTATGAAAATGAATCTTGATCAGGTTTTCATCGCCAACGGCAATCAAGCTGTCGCCTTCAAAATGGCCGGAAATATAAGCGTTGATCTCATCTTCCGATAAACCGTGTCCGTCAATCAGCAATTGGGTATCGAATTTGAATTCAAGCATGTTGAGTCTCCTCTTCCAATAAGTTTTTTAAAAATCCACAAGACCATAAGCCTCGAGCCGTTTGTCATACGCCCGCCTGCCGGGAAAATAGGTTTCGAGTGCCTTGTAGAAAGCGCGCGAATGGCTCGGCGTTTGCAGATGGCACAGCTCGTGCATAATCACATAGTCGATCAAATCCGTCTCACAGCGCAGCAAATGCACCGAGAGGCTTAAGGTCAGCCGCCGCGTGTTGATGCTGCCCCATCGCGTGAGCATGTTCCTCACCGAGAGCTTGATCTCTCCCGCTGGCGCTGCGCTGTAGATTTTAAGCATAAGGGCAAGCCGCTGAGAAAAAACCACTTTGGCTGTGCGCGTGAGAAACCTTGCAAACAGCGTTTTTGCGTTCTGCCCGGGCGGCACGCAGAGCACAAGCTCGCTGCCGTTCAGCCCCGCGAAAGCCTTCTCATCGTGCACCACGCGCAGGGTACAGCGCTGCCCCGCCATGAAGAAGCCGTCGCCGCTTGCGTATGACGCCGGATAACAGCGGCTGCGCTTCGTTTCCACCGATTCGAGACGCTCTTTGATATAGCCCTCGTGTTGAGCCACGAACGCGTTGATACGGTTTTCGGGCAGATAGTGCGGCGCGGACACACAGACGCGCTTGTCCCCCGTCACGCGTATGCGCATGTTCTTCATCTTTTTACGCTGAATCATAAACTTAAGGCCGCTCAGCGTTGCCGCGTCTTTTTTCATATGCCCTTATTCTACACAAAATACACGGTGTTGTCTTGTCCAACACTTAAAATAATGAGCAAAAAAAGAAACAGACTGCTGTCTGCCCCTTGTTCAGCGTATTAGGCCCCCTCTGATGAGGAGATTGGGGCTGTCACCGACAGGTGATTTGGGCAGAGGATATGATTTGATTTCGGCCATTCCCTTTTTGTGCCACTCTTTAATCCATCACTTCAAGGCTCGTCATCTGACGACACCGGAGGGGTGGACTGAAAAGCTCTGTACGCTTTATCGACAGCCTAAAGAGGCAGATCGGTATCTGCCTCTTATCAGCCATCGTCCCCAATACCCACGAAACGATTAGCTTGCCAGCCTTTTTTTGCGCATTCCGTGGAAACCGATGCTGAGCGGCCACCACAGCACACCGAACACCACGAACACACTCCAGGGGAATCCGGGCGATGTCATCACATTGATCATGACAACAAGCGCAATGATGAGCAAGCTGCCCGTGATTGAAAAGACGAATGCGCTTTTTCTGCAGGCAATAGCCGCAGGCCACCAAAGCAGAGCGAACAGCGGGAACAGGCTCCACAGAAAACCGGGCGAGGTGATTAAATTGATCGTCATCAGCGTGGCAATAGCCAACGCCGTGCCCGCCACGGAGAAAGCGAGCGGCTTATGCTTGTCTGCAAAGCCCGCCGCGAGCGGCCACCAGAGCAGCCCAAGCGACGGAAATAAACCCCACAGGAAACCGGGCGACGTGATCAAGTTGATCGTCATCAGTGTGGCAATGCCGAGTACCGTGCCCGCCGCCGAAAACGCAAACGGTTTTCGTTTGCCTGCAAAGCCCGCTGCGAGCGGCCACCAGAGCAGCCCGAGCGACGGAAATAAGCTCCACGGATAGCCTGCTGATGTGGTCAGATTGACGACAGCAAAAAACACAATGCTGAGCAGTGTTGCCGCAACCGAATAAGCGAACCACTTTTTGCTGCGCGCAAACATCAGCGTCATCGGCCACCAGAGTATCGCGAAGGCCGGGTAATGTGCCCACAGCGCGCCAGGTGAATAGATGGCGTTCACCGCCGCGAAGAACACGATACTCAGCGCGCTCATTACAGCCGCATACCGATGCGGGCAGTAGCGGCCATAATGGTATACGGACAGCGGCCACCATAACACCGCGAAAGCCACGTATATCACCCACGGACTCAGCGGCTCTAACAAGAGGTTCAGCGCGCCGTAATAAGCGATAATCACAGCGGAGGCGACCACGGAGAATCTAAAACCTCCGAGCCGTTTGCCCGCATACATCGCGATCGGCCAGAAAATAACGGGGAAGCACGCATACAATGCCCACGGGTAGGGTGAATTGAGCAGATTCACCACAATCAAAAACGCGATGGTGAGCAGCGCGCCCGCCACTGAGAACGGCTTTTGCCTGTCTTTAAAGTAAAGGCTGAGCGGCCACCACAGCGCCGCATATATCAAGTATACGGCCCAAAACTCATTCGGTGTCAGCAGCAGGTTGATGATGGTGAAATAGAGAATCAACAGCACGCTGAACAGTATCGCAACCGGAATTGAAACCATTTTGTTCCGAAGGTATACGCCTGCGGGGAAGCAGAGCAGCAGCGGAACGGTATACAAAAACCACAGGGTACCCGGCGTCACAACATAATTCACCACGGCGAGAAAAACAAGTGTCAGCAAACTGCCTGCCAAAGCGAACGCGAAATAATATTTTCTGCTGCACAGCACCACGCCAAGCGGCCACCAGATGACGGCGTATATCGGGTAAATGCACCAAAGGGCGCCCGGCGCTGTGATGAGATTGACCACCGCCAGCATAGCCGCAACCAAAACCGCGCCTGCGATGGCAAACGGCGTTTTGTAGCTTCTCATGTTTCCACCTCTCCTATTTCTTGTACTTGAGCCAGCGGAAAAACATGGAGAGCGGCCACCACAGCACCCCGAATATCGGAAAAATGCACCAGAGAAATCCGGGCGTGATATTGAGGTTGATAAACAGCATAAGCCCGATGATGAGCAGGCTGCCCACCACCGAATACCCAAGCTGCAGCCCCGTGCTTGTTCTTTTCATCGGCAATATCTGCTGGGTCCTCAGTTCATCCCGTATATCGCTGATGTCACCAAACTCCACAATCGCACGGTTAATCGCATCTTCCTCGGCCTTGCCCTGGGCCATCAGGTCGTTCACTTTCTCCTGAAGATTCTCAACAATTTCTCTTTTCAATGATTCTTTGCGCTCACTGTCGGGTATTTCCCGAAACAGTGCATCCACATGCTCCTGAACGGTTTTCATTTATGCTCCTCCGCTTCCATAAAAATATCGATAATCTCTTTGGTTCTGCGCCATTCTTCCACTTCTTCCCGAAAGAATGCGCGCCCGAGCGGCGTGATGCTGTAATAGCGCCGCCTGCCGCCCAGCGACACATCTCCCTCGTATGAGGTGATCAGCTCTTTCTTCTCTAAACGCTGAAACACTGCGTACAGTGTGGCTTCCTTGATCGCAAACCGATCCTGCGTCCGGCTGCTGATCTCCTTGCTGATTTCGTATCCGTAGCGGTCCTTCTCCATGATCAGGCGCAAAATGATCGGATCCAGATGGCCTCTTAATATATCGCTGCTGATCATATATCCACCTTTCTTTTTTTACTCTTTCAGACAGTGTTCTAGCGCATTGTGCACTATGTGATAGAGTTCTATCTGATAGGGTAATATTAATTCCTTTTTTTTTTTTTGTCAACGCCTATTTTTAGCTTTTCATTGTTATATTTGTTAATTATAAATGTGATCTCATTTCACATCGTTTGCAATTTTTACTGGCTATGTTTTTGCTTTGTGCGCAAATAATAATGTTATCTTTTGAGCAGGAAACAGGTATGACAAATTTGACACAAACGACGAAACCCGGAAAACGGCTGAAAATTACGGGCGGAGGCCCGCTGTTCGGCCAGTGCGACATCAGCACATCCAAAAACGCCGTGCTGCCGATACTCGCGGCATCGCTGCTGACCGCGGAACCTGTGACCATCCGCAAAGTACCCGATATCAGCGATGTGCGAAACATGTTTACCCTTTTACGGGCTTTTGGTGCGCGTGTCAGCGTCACGGACGATACCGCCACCATCACAACACGCTCCATCAAAACCACCTCACCCGCAGCCAATATCATGGAACGCCTGCGCGCATCGATTTTATTCATGGGGCCGATGCTTGCACGCGAGGGCAGCGTCACACTGCCGCTGCCGGGCGGATGCCGTATCGGCAGCCGTCCCATTGATATTCACATACAGGGCTTTCGCGCACTGGGCGCAAAATCCGTCACGGTTAACGGGCAAGTGCACGCGTGGGGCCATCCGCTTCGCGGCGCGGATATCGATCTGCGGTTTCCGTCTGTCGGCGCGACGGAGAACCTGATTATGGCTGCGGTACTCGCCCAAGGTACCACCGTCATTCATGGGGCTGCCGTGGAGCCCGAAGTCACCGATCTGATCCACTTTTTAAACACCATGGGCGCTCAAATTGAGCCGCATAACAACCGTGTCGTCATTCATGGCGTTGATTCGCTGTCGGGAACGGACTATACACCGATTGCCGACCGTATTGAAGCCGGCACACTGATGCTGGCAGCCGCTGTGACGGGCGGTGATATCAGCCTGCATCGCGCAAGCGCAGCGCATTTAAAACCTGTTTGCGATAAGCTGATTGAAGCGGGAACCGAAATCTTCCCGTTTGAAAGCGGCCTTCAAATCCGGGGACGCGGCGCACGTCCGATGGATATCGTCTCGTCGCCGTATCCGGGATTCCCGACAGACATGCAGGCACCGTTTATGGCAGCGTGCTGTTTTGCCACCGGTCGCAGCAGCGTTAACGAAACGATATTTGAAAACCGCTTTTTGCATGTGGACCAGCTTATTAAAATGGGTGCCGATATCACCATCAATGGCGCAACAGCGTACATCAACGGATCGGGCAGTTTGTACGGCGCGGAAGTGACCGCGACAGATCTGCGGGCGGGCGCGGCGCTCTGCATTGCGGGGCTGTTTGCAAAAGGCGATACCATCATCAACGATATTTACCATCTCGACAGAGGCTATGAAAATTTTGAAGACAAGCTGCTTAGTCTGGGGGCCTGTATTGTCCGCTTGTCATAATCGAAACGATGCCGCATACACTGCTTTATATGAGAGGAAACCCAAACAAAGGAGTGTATGCATTTGTTCAGAAGAGGGCGCGGCCTGAGCCGCGAAAGCGCCCTGATGATTGCGATTATCGTCTTCATACTGATTGCGGTCGTACTTCCGGCACTGACCGTTAAAAAGAGCCCGCCCCCCGCCCCGGGCAATTCGGTTCCCGATATTGAATTCAGCATTTCCAAGCTGCCTGAATCCGATGACATTACGGTTTGGATTGACGGCAGTCTTAAAAAAATGCCGATGGAGGAATACCTCGTCGGCGTCGTCGCCGCAGAGATGCCCGCCTCGTATGAAGTTGAGGCGCTCAAAGCGCAGGCGGTGGCTGCGCGCACTTACACACAGTATAAAAAGGATCACGGAGGCTGCTCTGCGCACGCGGGCGCTGATATCTGCTGCGAAAGCAGCCACTGCCAAGCCTACCTGACACCCGAAGAAATGGCTGAGAACTGGGGCAGCGATTCCTCCTTGTTTACGCAGAAAATCGTGAGTGCCGTCAACGAAACCGCCGGAGAAATGATTTATTACGACGGACAGGAGATTCAGGTTTTCTTCCACGCTTCATCAGGCGGACGGACGGAAAACAGTGAAAATGTTTACGGAAAAGCGCTGCCTTACCTTGTGAGCGTAGACAGTGAAGGGGAGGAATCATCCTCGCATTATTACGGCAAAGTGACCGTCACCCGGGATCAATTTATCAGCAAGATGACGGCCTTCTCCCCCAGTATTCGATTCGATTCGGATGCGCTTATCGGAAACATCACGCGCTTTGATAGCGGGCGCGTGCAGAGCATTGACGTTGGGAACGAATCGTTTACGGGGCGCGAGATACGCGAGATATTCGGGCTCAATTCCGCAAACTTTTCCGTTAAAGAAGATAACGGCATCACATTCACGACAATCGGCTTCGGGCACGGTGTGGGCATGAGCCAGACGGGTGCCAACGCGCTGGCTCAAAAGGGTGCCGATTATTTCGAGATTCTGACACACTATTTCACGGGTGTCACCGTGAAATAAATATACGTTCATTGTTCGTTTGCATACAGAGTCACATCATTTTTTGCGGCTCTGTATTTTTTTACGCAATTATGGGAAACATGAAAGCGTGGAGGTGTGAAATTATGAATTTAAAAAGCATCAAAGATAAGGTTTCCGGCAAGATCAACAAACAGTCCGTCAAAACGTTTTTTCAGAAGCAGGGATTATATGTCCTGATATTTTTATGCGTGGTCGCCGCGGGCATCACGGCGCTTGTGGCATGGCCGCGCCCTAACGACAGCGTACCCGAAGATTCAGGCACCGATGTCTCATTGATTGACGTTCCTTCTCTTGAAGAGGAAATGGCGAAAGCCAGCCAAACGCCCGCCCCGACAATGTCGCCGACCCCCGCGCCGTCTCCCACACCCAAGCCGTCCGCCAAGGACAACAGCAACGGGAGTGGCTCGATTTCGATTAAAAAACCCGTTGACGGCAAAATCATCAATTCTTTTTCAGGCGATGAACTCGTGTTCTTCGCATCGCTCAACATTTGGGCCACACACAACGGCGTCGATATTCAGGCGGAAAAGGACACGCCCGTTATCGCGGCATTGTCCGGAACAGTACAAGATGTTTACGCGGATGAGTCAAACGGCGGTGTGATTATCGTCTCCCATTCCGATAAGGTCTCCACCGTGTATTCCGGCCTTGGAGAAATGAGCGTGAATAAGGGCGATAAAGTCAATGCGGGACAGCAAATCGGCAAGATCGGCGAAATGCCCAAAGAGCTTGACCTCTCATACCATCTGCATTTTGAATACATTGTGAACGGTGAATACAAGGATCCGGCAAAATACTTCGGCTGAACATAATGACAACACCCCATTCTATGATTGAATGGGGTGTTTTATTATTTACAAATTTTTTATTTCAAATAAACTCGTCGTCTATGGTATAATGTGTGAGTTACTTTTTCGGAGGTTTTTATGAAGAAGCTGCTCACACTATTGCTTTGTCTGTATATGATATTTTCGTTCTGCGCATGCCAGAGCGGGTTACAGGTAACTGTGGCCCCCAGTTCGACGCCGTCTGAAATGCCGGAGCCCACACCGGAACCGACACCCGAACCGACGCCGGAACCCACACCGGAACCGACGCCGGAACCCACACCCGATCCATACTTCCCTGCCGAGGAAGAAGTCACCGCAGACGCGGACAGCGGCCATTGGCTTTACCGTTCCCCATCGCTTTATGTGGACATCAACCGCGTCACCGATGAGGAAAAGGTTATCACTTGTTACGTGGCAGAGATTCGTCTTAAGGATGGCGAAACAGAACGCGGCGGCTTATCCGTACCCGGCAAGCCGAATGCTAAGAATATAGGTGTGTATGAAATTGCACAGACTTATAAGGCTGTTGTCGCGGTGAACGGTGACTTTTTGAAAGACCATCCGGAGGACCCCAAAGGTGTGATCATCCGTGACGGTATTGTGTGTGTGGATGATGACAAACAGGATACGCTGGCTTTTATGCCGAACGGTACAATGACAATATTCAGGCCGGGAGAAATCACAGCGGATGAGCTGGTGGCTCAGGGCGTGAAAAACTCATACTCATTCGGGCCCACGCTGATCAACAACGGCATTATTGAAGAAGGCCTTGAAAATCGCCATATTTCTGATAAAAACCCGCGTACGGCCGTCGGTATGATTGAGCCCAATCATTTTCTGCTGGTTGTTGTGGACGGACGGCAATCCGGATACAGCAAAGGCATGACGTTCGTCGAGCTCGCCGACCTTTTTGCATCTTATCATTGTCAGGTGGCTTATAACTTAGACGGCGGCAAATCGGCCGCCATGAGTTTTATGGGTGAAAACATCAGCCTGTACGGCGGGTCGACAACAGGCCAGCGCCCCGTACCCGATACGCTGATGTTTGGAGAATCGGATCTGGTTGCTACAGAGTAAACGTTCGTCAAATAAGCAATGGTCCCCCGGTCACACCGGGGGATTTTTCATAGACGGGCAAAGCCTTATAAGCTTGTGACTCATTGCCCCTTATTTTTATTTGAAAACCTTATTTTCGATAGCGAAAGCCTTTTTCAAACAGTGCTCCTGTGGAACCCATCTCTTCGAGGAGAAGGTGGTGCGAAGCACCGGATGAGGTGTCTTTAAAAAGCTGTCAGAATGAAACCCCTTATCAGTCGCCTGTCGGCGACAGCTTCACCTCGAGGAGAAGCCTTTTCAATGTGTTTTGCTTAACGAATATGAATTTAACAAATAATCAACTCTAATTTAAAATAGGTTCTATACTTTACATTGGGGTATGAAAAAAGAAGAGGCATAAATCTTCAAAACCTTGTAGACTAAAGTTACACCACATAACAAGTCGCAAGGAGAGAAATATGCCTCAAGTGGATTATAGCGCGA
>JAEXTV010000036.1 GCA_023406895.1 Bacillota bacterium
TCGCGCTATAATCCACTTGAGGCATATTTCTCTCCTTGCGACTTGTTATGTGGTGTAACTTTAGTCTACAAGGTTTTGAAGATTTATGCCTCTTCTTTTTTCATACCCCAATGTAAAGTATAGAACCATAAAAGAAGACCTGAACGGTCTTTTTTTATTTCTTTGTAACGTTTAGTGTTTTTGTGTATGTTGGGAACAACTTATACCCCGCCGGGGTACAGGTATCTCTTCTTTATGGATGAGGCGCTCACTGATATTGAAAATAAAAGAGTTTTTTTAGCGGCTTATGCCGCAATTCATGCTTTTTCAAACAGCACAGTATTTCGACACCTCATCAGTCGCCTGCGGCGACAGCTTCTCCTCAAGGAGAAGCCTTTATCATTAAGCTCATGATTTTCATAAGCCTTCCCCTTCGAGGGGAAGGTGGCGCGGAGCGCCGGATGAGGTGCAAATCTTTAAACAGTTGAATCACCTTATATAGTCTTTGCTAGACTTCTGGAAATTCGACTTGTTTTTTTATTGATTCATGTTAGCTCGCAGCGTTGGCTCCCTCTGATGAGGGAGCTGTCGGCGAAGCCGACTGAGGGAGAGATATAAATAATTCTTTATTTAACTTACAAACATCAGTGAATACTCGGTCAACGTCCGCATGGCAAATCCGCAGTATATTTCATGATTTAAATTTGCGAAAAAGCACTCCCCCTCAGATGGGAGAACTTATTGAAACGGCTATATTTATTCCTCTGGGATAAGCCTTTTCATTTAATTGCGGATTTAAAAAGCCTTCCCGCAAATGGGGAAGGCCTAGGTTGCTTGTGCTGTATACAGCGTATTTTCTATTTATCCGGATTCACGCGCAGCTTTTCAAACAGCGCCTTGTCGGGGCTCACGACAATCGTGTTATACCCTTCGTACACCACCATGCCGGGCTTCGCGCCGTTCGGCTTTCTCACGTTTTTGCGCGGTGCGTAATCCACCTGCACCTTTGCGCCGCCCTTGGCTTTGCTCAGCGTCGCGGCAATCGTCGCCGCCTCAAAGAGCGTTTTCTCCGTTGCTTTGCCCTTCGCGCCCACAATCAGCACATGCGAACCCGGTATGTCCTTGGTGTGCAGCCAGAGGTCGTCCGGCGCGGCGGTTTTCATTGTGAGCAGGTCGTTCTGGCGGTTGTTCTTGCCCGCGAGCAGCACATATCCGTCGGAAGAAGTAAACCTGTGCGGTTTCGAGGGCTCCTGCGCGGCACGCTCAACCTTGTGTTTGGCCGGCATAAAGCCCGCTTTTGCGAGTTCATATTCAATTTCGGCGAGCTCATCCGCCGTTTCGCTTGAATCAATTGAGACCTGAACGCTTTCGAGGAACGAAATATCAGCGACTGTATGCGCCATACGTGAAGCCGTGATGTCAATACTCTGGCGCAGCTTGTTGTATCGTTTGTACTGCTGCTGCGCGTTCGCAGCGGGGGAAAGCCGCGTATCGAGCTCAATCACAACGTCCTGCCCGGTCACGTAATCCTGCGCGACGAGTGTGGCGGTTCCGCGGGTAATGCGGTATATGTTCGCGGTAATCAAATCGCCGCGCGTTTTGTGCTCCTCGGCCTTGTCCGCGAGATCAAGCGTGGTCTGCTGCTTCTGGCGCGTTTGAATCAGCTTGTCAAGCTGCTTGCCCACAATACGGTGCAGCGCGTCGCGCTTGCGAGAAAGTGTCTCAAGCTCACGCAGGCGGTAATAATACGCATCGACAAGCGCGTTGGCGCTGTCAAACGGCACGATGGTGTCTGCCGCCACGCTTGTAAAAGCTTTCGGTGCATAGAAAAACGGCACGCCGTCTCTTAAATACATGGTGGGTCGCGACGGCTCCGAAAAAAAGCTGATGATCACATCCGCGAGCTTTTCCGCTTCTCGGGGTCGGCTCTCATAGCCGTCCGGCATGTACCGGCAGAGTATTTCATCGGCTGTCTGGCCGGATATCCCTTGCAATAACGACGACAGATATGTTTTGATTTTGGCGCTGCCCTTCTTTTGCAGCATCTCCACAAGCGTCGGGCGCGACACGGTGAGCGGATTGAGCTTGCTCGACTGCGGGTCTTCATACGGCAGAGAAGGCAGCACACAGCGCACACTGCTGACCAGGCGCGTCACGTGGCGCAGGCTGTCCATGATGATGCCGTTTTCAATCAGCATCACGTTGGAGTATTTGCCCATCAGCTCGGCGACGAACGTCATCGGCCGCACATGGCCCATCTCATCCTTGGCTTCGAGTGATATCGTCACAACGCGTTCGAGTCCCGTTTGAGCGATATCGGTGATCTTTGCGCCCGTGAGGTGCTTGCGCAAAAACATGCAGAACATCGGCGGCGACGGCGGGTTGGCGTACTTTTGCTCCGTTAAATGCAGACGTGAATCGAAAGCGCCCGCGCTGATTAATAGCTTCGGGTTTTTCCCGGGCGCGCGCAAAGCGAGCACCACCGTATCGGGCTGCGGCTGATGCACCTTGTCCACCTTGCAGCCTATAATGATGCCCTTTAATTCCTCTGCAATGTCATGCAGTGTGAGTCCGTCCAGCGTCATGTTCTTCCTCCGTAAGGACATATTATACAACGGCGTGACTTCGGATGCAAATGGTGTTATAATGCTAAAAAAGTTTCCATAAAGTCATGGAGGAATTCAGATGCAGCACGTTCTGGATAAAGCGCAGGCGGCCAAGACCGCGTCGTCGGTATTAAGCTGTATGGGCAGCGTGAAGAAAAATGAAGCGCTTATCGCAATGGCACAGGCGCTGCGCGACAACGCGGCGTACATTCTCGCAGAGAACGAGAAGGACCTCGAAGCGGGGCGGCAAAAGGGCACGTCGAAGGCGATGCTCGACAGGCTGGCGCTCAGCGAAGCGCGTATCGACGGCATGGCGCAGGGCCTTGAGAGCGTGGCGCGGCTGGATGACCCTGTGGGCGAGGTCACGCATACAACGCTGCGCCCGAACGGGCTGTCTATCGGCACCAAGCGTGTACCGCTCGGCGTGGTCGGCATTATCTACGAAGCGCGGCCCAATGTGACGTCGGACGCTGCGGGGCTCTGTCTCAAAACGGGCAATGCGACGGTGCTGCGCGGCGGCAGCGACGCAATCCATTCAAACATCGCCGTGGTAAACGTGCTGCGCAAGGCCATTGCGTCGGCAGGCTTGCCTGAGGACGCGATACAGTTGATTGACGACACCTCGCGCGAAGCCGCGACATACATGATGGGGCTCAACGGCGTGATTGACGTGCTTATTCCGCGCGGCGGGGCAGGGCTTATACAGTCGGTCGTCAAAAACGCGACGGTGCCGGTGATCGAGACGGGAACGGGCAACTGCCATGTGTATATTGATGAGAGCGCCGATCTTGACATGGGCGTGTCGATTATCCACAACGCGAAGGTGAGCCGTCCGTCGGTCTGCAACGCGGCGGAATCGCTGCTGGTGCACGCATCAGTGGCGCAAGACTTCCTGCCGATGATGCAGAAAAAACTCGAGGGCGTCGAGCTGCGCGGCTGCGAGAAGACGCGCGCCATTATCAATGTGAGCGCGGCGACCGAAGAGGATTATGACACCGAATACAACGACTATATCCTTGCCGTCAAGGTGGTAAACAGCCTTGATGAAGCGATTGAGCATATCAATAAACATGGCACGAAGCATTCCGAGGCTATCGTGACAGAGAGCTACAAAAACGCCGAGGCGTTTCTCGAACGTATCGACGCGGCGGCGGTGTATGTGAACGCGTCCACGCGCTTTACGGACGGCAACGAGTTTGGTTTCGGCGCGGAGATCGGCATTAGCACGCAGAAGCTGCACGCGCGCGGGCCGATGGGCCTCAAAGAGCTCACAACGATCAAGTACATCATCCGCGGCAATGGACAGGTGAGATAATTAATTAAGAATTAAAAATTATTAATGAATTAGGGAACGGTCATCGGCATTATCAGGATCGTTCCTTTTGTTTTATCGGCAGGGCGCGCCGATGTAGGGCGCGATTTCCCAAGCGCGCCTTCGCCTCATACAGAATAATGAAAAAAAGCACAGCAAAAAAGGCCGAATGTTTCGGCCTTCAGGCTGCTGACAAAGTAACAATTGTCATTTCGAGCGAGCGTAAGCGATCGAGAAATCCCATGTTTAAAGCGTTTTAACATGGGATGCTCACGTCGCTACGCTCCTCAGCATGACAGGTAGGGGTTTTTCAGCTTGCTGACAAGATTTTAATTGTATTCCGCTTGAGCGTAAGTAGTTACGACACAGTGGATTGGCATCCCATGTTTAAAGCGTTTAACCATGGGATGCTATTCCACTTCGTAGTCACTTCACTCACGTTCCGTTCAGCATGACAGAATGGGGGTTTAATCAAGTTGGAGGCCGAATGTCCGGCCTTTAATTATGTCTGTGTCTTTACGCGCCCACGATGCTGCCCGCAAAGTTTCTATCCCCAAACCAGGTGGGCAAATCTTTCGGCTGACCGCCCATATACTCAAGCGCGAAATGAATCATATCGCAGCTTTCATTGACGCCCTTGGCGATCATCTCCTGCATCTGGCCGTATTCCTCTTTGGTGAACCATGTCTCGTCGCGCTTTTCGGGGTACAGCATACGCCGCGCGTCGAACCCCGTTGTCGCGCTCACAATATGAATCAGCACCTTCCCGGCGAGGTTGATATCGGCCAGCGCCTTTTTGGCTTTGGCGAAATGCCGCTGCGCCTGCCGCACCACATCGAGCGAAATCACCTTCGAGTAAACGTCGTTCGCCACGGTTTTGTACCACGCGCAGATACCCACCCCGACATCGTCGTACAGAATCTCGGCGGGCGCGTCAAAATACTGCGGATCGATGCCCCACTGTTCCTTGGCCGTGTAGCTGTCCCACATGAACTCGATGCCGTGGTGCGCGTTCGTGTCTTTGCCGGCTTTGCCGTATACAAACGGATGCGCGTTCTTATCCACTGCGTAGTGGGTAATGAACCCCGCGATGTATGAAACGAGCTCATCCTTATCTTTTCCTTCGTATTCGCGCACAAATTCGAGCGCGTTGGCCATCTCGCTTCTTACGTTTTCGCTGTGCATCGCGATGGCGAGTGACAGGCTGTCCTTAGACGACAGCCACGGCTGATAGTTGCGGAAAAACAGGATATCCGGCCCCTGGCAGCCAAGAAAATAGGCCATCTTATGCGGAACGACGCCGTTGCCGAGTTGCCCCAGCACCCGCTCTCCGGCGGCTCTGTGTGTCAAATATGCGGGCATAGTGCCTGCCTCCTTTACAAAAATTGAATATTGCTGCGGATTGTGAACCGCTTTCTCTCTTTTGCCCTCAGTCTAAAAAACGCTACGCTGCTCTTTCAAGCTGACGTAACGCTTACAACTGATTTTAGCCATGAAGCGGGTAACATATACCGGTGGCTTCTCTGGCCGTCTTTCCGTGACGGTAACGATATCACCAACATGTATCGCTTCATGACGTTATTGTAACATACTTTTGCCGAATAGATAGCGTTAATTTCTGGTTTGGTTTGTGGTATGATACAGCTGACACAGAGGGGGGGTGGCCTGATGGCAGAGCAAACAAATAACGCTTTTAACACGGGTATGGTCGCGCCGTGCGGGCTCAACTGCGCGGTATGTTACGCGCACATGCGCCAAAAGAACAGATGCGGCGGCTGCCGCAGCGGCGAGAATCTGCCGAACTCCTGTCTGAACTGCATCATCAGAAACTGTGACAAACGCTGGGGCAGAGAGGCTGACTTTTGTTATGTGTGCGATAGTTACCCGTGCGCGAGGCTCAAAGCGCTCGACAAACGCTACCGAACAAAATATGCGACGGACATCAGAAAGATTCAGGAAACCATGAAAGCACAGGGGCTGGATGCGCTTTTGATTCAGCAGCGACAGCAGTGGACTTGTCCGACGTGCGGCGGCCTTATCTGCATGCACCGTGGTACCTGCGATATATGCGCACCAATCGAGAAATAGATGTTTTAGGCCATATTTGCCCAATGGGCTGCGCATACTAGCCATTGGGGAGGTGCGGCTTTGAAAATTGATATCCAACACATGGTCTCCATCGCCGAGGCGACGCGGGATTTTTCACGCGTGGCGAAGATGGTGGATGAAAGCGGCATGGCGGTGATCTCGAGCAACGATGTGCCGCGTTATGTTGTCACCGAGTTTCGCGACTATCAGCGCGAGCAGACGGCGGAGGACGAGAAAGTGATGCGCATTGCGCTGGCGCTGCTTGACAGGCACCACCGCGCCTTCGAGAACCTGTGAAACGCCTGAGCATTGCCCAAGTGAAGGCCATGAACGGGCTGCTTGGGGTGGAGACCGGGCACACAGCGGCGATTCGTGACGAAGAACTGCTGGAGAGAATCGTCAACGCGCCGTGGCAGACGTTTGACGGCGAGGATGTGTACCGTGGGCTGGAGGCCAAAGCCGCACGACTCGCGTACGGCTTTATTGACGGCAGGCCGTTCAGGAGCGGCAACACGCGCATCGGTATGCTCGCGATGCTCACGTTTCTCAAAATCAACGGCGTCACGCTGCACTGCAACGACGAAGCGATTGTGGAGACGGCTCACAGTATCGAACGCGGAGAAATGACACAGGGGCAGCTGATGCTGTGGATACGTGAGCATTGCTGAACACTCGAGTATTTTCCTCTCTCAGTCGCCTTCAGCGACAGCTCCCTCCAGAGGGAGCCGGGGAGTGTGGATAAGTTTGAATCTATTCTGGTACTCGTGAGTGAACCTAACCTATCTAAAAGCTCAACCCATGCCTCCCAATCCACCCCTTTGGGGTAGTCAAGAGGGAGGTGGCAATTGCGGACGCAGTCCGGCAATTGACGGTGGGAGTTAATAAAACAGGAAGCTTTGCAGATCGAGGATTGGGGGCAGTTACACTAAGTTATACGTTAGCTTGGGCAAATAAAAAAGGCCGCGAATCCGCAGCCTTTGTCGTCTGTTATCCCAAGAACGCCTTGACCATCTCAATGTGCTTCTTCACGCTCTCCGCACTCGGCCCGCCGAACACGGCGCGCCTTTCCACACAGCTTTCGAGTGAGAGTGCATCAAACACGTCTTCGTCAAACATCGGGGAGAGTGCTTTGAGTTCATTCAGCGTCAGCGCGTCAATCGCCTTGCCGTTTGTTTCGCAGTAGAGCACGAGCTTACCGACCACCTCATGCGCGTCGCGGAACGGCATGCCCTTCTTTGTGAGATAATCCGCCGCGTCCGTCGCGTTGGTGAACCCGAGCCCCGCGGCTTTTCGCATGGTGTCCTTACGCCACGTCGCCGTCTTCAGCATGCCTGTCATCACGGGCAGACAGGCTGCTACCGTATCGTGCGCGTCAAACAGCGCTTCCTTGTCTTCCTGCATGTCCTTGTTGTATGCGAGCGGCAGCCCCTTCATCGTGGTTAAGAGCGCCATCAGGTCGCCGTAAACACGGCCCGTTTTGCCGCGAATCAGCTCCGCCATATCGGGGTTTTTCTTCTGAGGCATAATGCTCGACCCGGTAGAATACGCGTCGCTTAACGAGACGAAGCCGAACTCGCCGGTAGACCACAGCACGATCTCCTCGGACAGCCGCGAGAGATGCATCGCGCAAACCGCACACGCGTAAAGGTAGTCAAGCACACAGTCACGGTCGGCCACGGCATCCATGCTGTTCGGCGTGATAGTCGAGAAATTCAGCTCCGTTGCCACCATGTCGCGGTTCAGCGGATACGTCGTCGCACAGAGCGCGCCTGACCCGAGCGGCATGCTATCCGCCGCATACGCCGCATACGCGAAACGCAGCACGTCTCGGTAAAACATCTGCGCGTACGCCATCATATGATGTGCGAGCGTGGTGGGCTGCGCCTTTTGCAGATGCGTGTAAGCGGGCATGATTGTATGAAGATTGGCCTCCGCAATAGCGGTCAGCACGCCCATCAAATCACGCAGCTGCGCGTCCATCTCATTGCACGATTGCTTTAAAAACAGGCGCACGTCGAGCGCCACCTGGTCGTTGCGACTGCGGCCCGTGTGCAGGCGCTTGCCCGCTTCACCGATGCGCTCGGTGAGCAGCCGTTCGATATTCATGTGGATGTCTTCATCCTGCTCGTTGAAATGGATGCTGCCTGCCTCAATATCCGCGAGTATGCCCTGCAGCCCTTTTGTAATCAGCGCGCTGTCCGCCTCGGGGATGATGCCTGTCGCGCCGAGCATTTTCGCGTGGGCCATGCTGCCCATGATATCCGCGCGGTACAGGCGGCAATCGAACGATATGGAGGAATGAAAGCCGGCCGCCTGCGCGTCAGTCTCCGCCGAGAAGCGGCCGCCCCACATTTTCTTGCTCATTACTTGTTCCTCTTCTGGTCAGCCAGCGCCTTCACCTTGAGCGGCAGTCCGAACAGGTTGATGAAGCCTTCGGCGTCCTTCTGATTGTATACCGCGTCGCGCCCGAATGTCGCAAACTCCTCGCTGTACAGCGTGTACGGCGATTTCACACCCGCGGCCACGCAGCTGCCCTTGTAAAGCTTGATGCGCACATCGCCCGTTACCGTCTGTTGGGTGGAATCCACAAACGCGCTGAGCGCTTCGCGCAGCGGCGCAAACCATTGGCCGTAATACACCATTTCGGCGAATTTTAACGCCACGCCCTGTTTGTAGTGCAGCGTGTCGCGGTCGAGCGTGATGCTCTCAAGCGCGCGGTGCGCTTCGTAGAGTATCGTGCCGCCCGGGGTTTCGTATACGCCGCGCGACTTCATGCCGACGAGGCGGTTTTCCACCATATCGTCAATGCCCACGCCGTGTGCCGCGCCGAGCTCGTTGAGCTTTTCAAGCAGCGCAACGGGGGAGAGCTTTTCGCCGTCCACCGATACGGGAATGCCCTGTTCAAAGCCGACCGTCACATAGGCGGGCTTTTCGGGGGCCTTTTCCGGCGGCGTGCAGATCATGTACAGGTCGTCCTGCGGCTCGTTCCAAGGGTCCTCAAGGTCGCTGCCCTCGTGGCTTAAATGCCAGAGGTTGCGGTCCATGCTGTAGGGCCGTTTTTTGGATACTGGCAGCGGCAGATTGCGCTCCTCAAGGTAGGCAATCGCGTCCTCGCGTGATTTGATATCCCATATACGCCACGGCGCGATGATCTGCATTTCGGGCGCGAGCGCCTTGATGGTCAGCTCGAAGCGCACCTGGTCGTTGCCCTTGCCTGTGGCACCGTGGCAAATTGCGGTGCAGCCTTCCTTCTTCGCGATTTCGACGAGACGTTTGGCGATGATGGGCCGCGCCATCGATGTGCCAAGCAGGTATTTGCCTTCGTACACCGCGCTGGCCTTCAGCGTCGGGAATACGAAATCCGTCACGAATTCTTCCTGCAGATCTTCGATGTATATCTTGGCCGCGCCGCTTTGAATCGCTTTTTCGTTGAGCGGAGAGAGCTCCTCGCCCTGCCCGACATCCGCCGCCATCGCGATCACTTCGCAGTCGTAATTCTCCTTGAGCCACGGTATAATCACCGATGTGTCCAGCCCGCCCGAATAGGCCAGCAAAACCTTTAACTTTTCCATTACGAAAACCTCCAAATTGATGCTTATAATTATACAGTAGCGTGTATATTTATGCAATACCCGGTACCGTACTTTTTTTATCTTTCTCAAATGATTTCCGTTTTGCGCAATTCAAGTATATTTCCTGCGGCAAAAGGACATCATGATATGAAATTTCAATGAATTTTCGTTTGTTTCTCATTGCATTGAAATTGTATATATGTTACTATATAGAGCGGCATTTTTGCAACACAAAGGCCGCTATTTTGGATGAAACAACTCTAGGAGGACAATAAATTGGCGAAAGTGGAAAGCGTGGGCGCAAACAAAGTAAAAATTGAGATCACTATTTCGGCGGAAGAGTTTGCGGCGGCGCTGCAGCAGGCATACCTCAAGAACAAAGGAAAATTCAACATTCAAGGGTTCCGCAAAGGCCATGCGCCGCGCCCGATCATTGAAAGACAGTACGGTGAAGGCATATTCTATGAGGATGCGTTTGATATCGCGTTTCCCGAGAGCTACAACAAAGCGGTGGACGAACTGAATATCATTCCCGTATCGCGCCCCGAGCTCGATGTCACAGAGATCGGTAAACAGGGCGTGTGCTATACGGCTGAGGTTTTTGTCAAGCCCGAAGTTAAGCTTGGTGAATATAAAGGCCTGAAAGTGAACGAGGTGAAGGCCGAAGTGAAGGATGAGCAGGTGGATGCCGAGATACTGCTCGCGGCCGAACGCAACGCAAGATGGGTGGATGTTGACCGTGCGGCACAGGAGAAAGACAAGGTTATCATCGACTATTCAGGCAGCGTGGACGGCGTGAAGTTTGAAGGCGGCACTGCCGAGAACCAGGCGCTTGAGCTCGGGTCTCATACGTTTATTGAAGGCTTCGAAGAACAGGTCATCGGTATGAAGCAGGGCGATGAGAAGGATATCAACGTCAAGTTCCCCGAGGACTACAGAGCCACCGAGCTGGCGGGCAAAGATGCCGTGTTCCACATTGTGATGCACGATGTGAAAACGAAGGAAATGCCCGAGATGAACGATGATTTTGCTCAGGACGTGTCTGAGTTTGATACGTTTGAGGAATACAAAGCGGATGTGCGCAAAAAGCTCGAAGAGCAGGCAGAACACCAGGCCAAGCACGAGCTTGAACACGCGGTGCTTGAAGAGCTCGTGAAAAACACCGAGATCGACCTGCCGGACTGCATGATCGAGAACCAGATTGACCACCAGATGCAGCAGATTGAGTATTCGCTGATGTACCAGGGTATGAAGCTGGCCGATTATCTGCAGATGACCGGAACAAAGATCGAAGACCTGCGAGCCGAGTATAGAGACAGTGCCGAGAAATCCGTTCGCACTCAGCTTGCCGTGGAAGCCGTGATGAAAGCGGAGAACATTGAAGCAGGCGAAGATCAGGTTAAAGAAGAGATTGCATCGCGTGCCGAGCGCGCAAAGAAGGACGTGGAGGAGTACGCGAAGAAGCTGAGCGACGACCAGCTTGCGTATATCAAGGAAAATCTGGCGTATGATAATACGGTGCGTTTTCTCGTGGAGAGCGCCGTCATTTCAGGCTCCAAGAAAAAAGTCAAAAAGGACAAAGCCGTAGAGGAAAACACTTCGGCCGAGTAGAATAGTATGATATAGGCGGAGGTAAAAATATGACACTTGTACCATATGTCATTGAGCAAACAAGCAAGGGAGAAAGAAGCTACGATATTTTCTCTCGCCTGCTTAAAGACCGGATTGTGTTTTTGAGCGGAGAGATTGAAGACGCCATGGCCAATCTGGCGGTGGCTCAGATGATATTTTTAGAGGCGGAAGACCCGGATAAGGATATCTTTTTGTACATCAACAGCCCGGGCGGGTCTGTGACGGCAGGCATGGCCATATTTGATACGATGCAGCACATCAAATGCGATGTGAGCACCATTTGCATCGGCCTTGCCGCATCGATGGGCGCGTTTCTGCTCGCGGCGGGCACCAAGGGCAAACGCAAACTGCTGCCCAACAGCGAAGTGATGATTCATCAGCCTTCGGGCGGCACACGCGGGCAGGCGACGGATATCGCGATACATGCGGAGCATATCATCAAAACAAAGAAAAAGATGAATGCGATTCTGGCCGAAAGAACGGGTCAGCCCATTGAGAAGATCGAAGCGGATACGGAAAGAGACAATTTCATGAGCGCCGAGGAAGCGCTTAGCTATGGGCTGGTTGATGAGATCATCCCGCCCAAATCCAAGTAAAAGGGAAAAGAGGTGAATCAATGCCGAACTACACAGACGACCAAAAACAGCTCAAGTGCTCGTTCTGCGGCAAAGCTCAGGAACAGGTCAGGCGGTTGGTGGCCGGGCCCGGTGTATACATCTGTAATGAATGCATTGAGCTCTGTAAGGAAATCATAGAAGAGGATTATCAGGAAGCGTCGGCGTTTGAGATCGGGGACATACCCAAGCCCGCCGAGATCGTCGATTCGCTGAATGATTATGTGATTGGTCAGGCCGACGCGAAGAAGAACCTCGCGGTGGCTGTGTATAACCATTACAAGAGGATCAATTCGGATACCAAGACGGACGACGTGGAGCTGCAGAAGAGCAACATCGTGATGCTGGGGCCCACGGGCTGCGGCAAAACGCTGCTGGCCCAGACGCTTGCGCGTATATTGAACGTGCCGTTTGCCATGGCCGACGCAACGTCGCTGACGGAAGCAGGCTATGTGGGCGAAGACGTGGAAAACATTCTGCTAAAGCTGATACAGGCGGCCGATTACGATATCGAACGCGCGCAGCGCGGCATCATCTATATCGATGAGATCGACAAGATCGCGCGCAAGAGCGACAACCCGTCCATCACGCGCGATGTGTCGGGCGAGGGCGTTCAGCAGGCGCTGCTGAAGATCATCGAAGGCACGGTCGCGAGTGTGCCGCCGCAGGGCGGACGCAAACATCCGCATCAGGAGTTTTTGCAGATTGATACAACGAACATTCTTTTCATTTGCGGCGGCGCTTTCGGCGGGCTGGAAAGCATCATCGAGCGGCGCATCGGCCGCAAAACGATGGGCTTCGGTGCCAACATCGTCAGCAACGAGAAGAAGGACCTTTCGGAGCTTTATAAAAATATACTGCCCGAGGACCTGCTAAAGTTCGGTCTGATTCCTGAGTTTGTGGGCCGCGTTCCGATCATTGTGACGCTGCATCAACTCGATGAAAAGGCGCTCGTCAACATACTGACCGAGCCCAAGAACGCGCTGGTGAAGCAGTTTTCTAAGCTGCTTGAAATGGATGGCGTTCAGCTCGAGTTTGAAGATGATGCGCTCACCGAAATCGCGAAGCTCGCTATCGAGCGCAAAACGGGCGCGCGCGGACTCCGGGCGATACTCGAATCCATCATGCTCGATGTGATGTACGAGGTGCCGTCCCGCAGCGATGTGAAAAAGTGCGTGATCACCAAAGACACGGTGCGCAACGCCAAGGTGCCGATGCTGATACTCGGTGACAAAGAGGGCAAGCAAAAAGCGCTGCCCAAGGCGAAAAAGGAAAACCTCGCCTAAAAGACAGTTATACAGTGCCGGTTCGGGATTATCCCGAGCCGGCTTTTTGCATATACGCCCATGCGCTCGTTGACTGTTTTGGAGAAATCCCCACCCGTGCCGTCTGATGACAACTCGCTTTTTTGACTGTCGATCGGAACTTAACCCGTCATACCGGATTAACCGAAAATTTAAAAATGATAAGGATTTTTCATATCGCATCACCCGTTAAGAATCATCATGCACTTATGTATCAGAGTGAACAGAAAGTTACGTTTACGGTCATTCTGAACGAACATCGTGAAGTGACTGCGAAGCGGATGAGAATCTGTTACTGTTTCTTCACTTCGTAGTGACAGAGAGGCCGGAGATAAGCTGTGGATGGCAGTGACATAACACCTCCTCAGTCACCTTCGGTGACAGCTCCCCCTCAAGGGGAAGCCATTTGATGAATGAAATTTTATTAGATAAGCCTTCTCCTGGAGGAGAAGGTGGCGCGCAGCGCCGGATGAGGTGTAGATGTAAGTGACACCTCATCTGGTTGGCGCACAACCGCCAATTCAATTTTCTTGCAAGGTAAAGAGACACCTCATCATACACCATCCAACGTCACCATACACTCAGTCATGTATGAAAAGGCCTTTTGCAAGATTTAGTGCTTTAAAAAATAAAAAAAGCAAAGCTTGATCACAATAAAAAAGCACCTGCCCTGATAAGCAAGTGCTTTGTCACCAATAACCTATTCCACAAACATCACATAAAAGCTTTTCTTCTCGGCATCCACCACGCCGTAGAACGTATATTCAAGCTCGGCAGAAAGCCGCTCGGGCCCGTAATAATAGCAGGACATGGTGGCACCTTCCTTAGAAATGACGGCAAACGTCTGCGTATGGTTTTCATTTGTGATATTGCCGTCGATCGTGGCCGTCATTTTGATATCGGTGCCTTTCACGGCGTTCAAGTCTTTTACGATCTTATCCACCGTCATCTCGGCTGCCTTTTCTATGTATGTTTCCTGCCCCGGCAGATATTCAACCATCACGGGGGCGGACGTATCGGCAAGGCCCTCCTTGGAAGCGGTGACATCCATCTGATACACGCCCGTGTTTGCCAGTGTGCAGGCAAATGAGAACGCGCCGTCGTTTCCAACCAGCGCCGTAAACTTTTTGCCGTCGAGCATTGCGGTGACGGCCGCTCCGGCCTCAGCAGTGCCGCGGCATTCAAACGAGGAATCATAAACGCGCAGATAGGTATCGCGCAGTGACAGCGTGATGGGGGGCAGCTTACGTGTGATCGTGAAATTTTCTTTGACCGAATGCCTGCCGGGCTGAATCACCTCAATAACGAACGTATTCTCGCCGAGCTCAAGCGGCATGGCCGCTGTCAGATGTCCGAAATCGTCGATATCCGCGCTGTGGTTCGTATTGTTGATAAACACGGTGGCATCGGGTGATACCGTCAGCGCAATTTTGAGCCCCGTATCCGTGGTGGTCAGCGTTTCGGCAGACGGCTTTTCGCGTTTGTACTGTGCATCGGTCAGCCGGAGTGTCAGTGACGTGATCGGGTACGAGATCGTTTGGGAAGCTGTTTTCACGTCCAGGCTGATGCCGCTTGTTTCCATGGAGACATCTGATGTGACGATGCCTAGGCTCTTTGCGAGCGCCTCATCCGCGACGGAAAACGATGCGCTGCCGTTTTGCATATCGTGGGTTTCACCCAGCGGCATCACAGTCACGCTTTGGCCGTCGGCAAGAGAAATGTCAAAGAGGTGCGCGGGAGCCCCGTCCTGCAAGGTTGTTTCACTGACGTTAACCTTGATGTTCGACATATATGCGGCACTGATGTCGAGCTCCACCTTGCCCTTGGTATAATCGCGTACAAAACCGTCCCAACCGCCGTGGTTTTGGGTTACATAACTATCCGCGAAATAAAAACCGGTAAAAACGGCGGCTGTCGTGAGTATCCATACGAACAGCACCACAATGGCCGGCGCATGCTTTTTGGCTTCGCGTTTGCTCGGGGAGGCAATGACAGGCACCGCAGATTCCTGCATACGGCGGGCTGAGCGGTTATCACCGCTATCCGCTGCCATCTCTTCAATCGCTGAATTCTGCACGGGAAACTGTTCGGCTTCGCGCAGGCTCTTATCCGTCTCATTCGGAATTTCCTCAGCTTGAAAAAGGCTTTGCTCCGCATCGCCTTCGGGCGCGGATTCAGAGGTTTCTAACGCATCCACTTCTTCTATTTGTAAAGATGAACCGATCTCTTCAATTTCGAGCCACTGTTTTTCCGCGTCCGCATTATTTTCCGGGGCGGGCAGATTGACTTGCTCCGGAGTCGCCGTATCCGATTCCTGAATATCGGCTGAAGCTGCGGCCGGAGGGCAGATAGTCATATCTTTTAAAGGCTGCGTGTAAACAGATGCTTTGAGCTTTTCGATGAGCGAACCGCACCGGGAACAAAGCACGTCTGATGGGCTGAGCCTATTTCCGCAATTCGGGCAGTAGTTCATAAGTCCTCCGCAGAATGAAGGATACGCCGATTAGATACGAAATGCCGCAATCAGTGCATCCTCTGTATAAAAACTGTTACATATATTCCACATTCCGTGTTATTATAAACATAATTATATACCATTTCGCTCGGGGAGGCACTATTTTTTTGGTTATTTATCTGGACAACGCGGCCACCACAAAACCATACCTGGATTGGGCCGCACCGCACCATGCCGAGAACGCCTGGTACAATCCTTCCGCGGCTTACAAAAACGCGGAGGCGGTTTTCAGTGAAATAAAGGGCGTCAGGGCGCTGCTGCAAGGAAGGCTTGGCTTCGAAGGCGGCACCTGTGTGTTCACGTCGGGCGGCACCGAAGCCAACAACATGGCGGTGCTGTCGGGTGTGCGTAAAGGCGCGCATTACATCACGAGCACCGTGGAGCATCCGTCGGTTTATGTGATGTTTCAGCATCTGGCGCAGCAGGGTGCCGAGGTTGATTTCGTTTCGCCCAAAAACTTTATGATCGAGCCAAACGATGTCGCCGCGCTTGTGAAAGAGAACACGGCGTTCGTCAGCATCATGCACGTTAACAACGAGACCGGTGCGCTCAATGATATCAAGGCCATACGAGACGCGGTGAGGGCAAAAAACCCCGAGACGTTGTTTCACGCGGATGGCATACAGGCACTGCTCAAAACCCCTGTGAATGTCAGCAGCCTCGGTGTGGATTACTACACCGTGAGTGCCCATAAAATTCACGGGCTCAAAGGCACGGGTGCGCTTCTCGCAAAGCAAGGGCGCGTCGTTAAGCCCGTGCTGCTCGGCGGCAGTCAGGAAAGCGTGCTGCGCGCGGGTACCGAGAATACGCTCGGTATTCAGGCGTTTGGCGACGCGCTGGGGCGCGGCTTTGAGCGCAAGGAGGCGTACACGCTTGTGAAGTCGCTTCGCACTGAGCTGGTGGCCGGCCTCAAGCAGATTGAAGGAGCCGTTGTCAATGAACCCAAGGCTTGTGTGCCGCACATTGTCAGCGTATCATTTGAGGGCATACGCGCCGAAGTGCTCGTGCGCCTGCTCGGTGAAAGCGGCATATGCATCGGCACGGGGGCGGCCTGCTCACGCGGCAAGGTGAGCCGCGTGCTGCTCGAATCCGGCATCAAGAGGCCGCTGGCCGAGGGCACGGTGCGCATCAGCATGTGCGGTGACAACACAACAGACGATATACAAATATGCTTGGAATCGCTGAAAAATGCGGTGGAGCAGCTTCGGAGGTTTTCACATCGTGGATAATATCATCATCATTCGTTACGCGGAGATTCATTTAAAAGGGCTCAACCGCCCGTTTTTTGAGAAAGCGCTCGTTAAAAATGTGGCGCAGGCGCTCAGCGGCTTTGAAGGCGCGCTCGTACGGCGCGGAGAAAGCCGCATATACGTGGAGAACGTGAGGGAGGAACAAATGGATGCCGCGCTCGAGGCGCTTGGGCGCGTTTTCGGCATTCATTCGTACAGCCCTGGCGTAAGGCTGGAGCAGGATTTTGACGCCGCTGCGCGGGTGCTGGCTGCTCTGGTGGGTGAGGAGAGAAAGCGCATTGCCAAGGAGACGGTGCCGTTTCGCGTTGAGGCGAAACGCGCCGATAAACGGTTCCCGATGAAATCGTCGCAGATGGCGGCGGAGGCGGGCGGCGTGATACTCGATGCCGTGCCGGGGCTCAAGGTGAACCTTGAACACCCCGAACTCACCGCTTACATAGAAATACGCGAAAAGGCGTATTGCTACACGCGCGTGCTCAAAGGGCCGGGCGGCATGCCGGTGGGGTGCAACGGGCGCGCGGCGCTGCTGCTCTCGGGCGGTATCGACAGCCCCGTGGCGGGCTGCATGATCGCGAAGCGCGGCGTGGCGCTTTCGGCGGTACATTTCGAGAGCTTTCCGTATACGAGCGACAAGGCGCTGGAAAAAGTGCATGATCTGGCCAAGCTCATGGTGCGCTACACGGGGCCGATACGGCTGCATGTGGTGCGCTTTACGGAGATACAGATGACACTTTATGAGAAATGCCCGCAGGAGTATTTGACAATACTGATGCGCCGCTTTATGATGCGCATCGCGGAACGGCTCGCCGTGGCAGACCGCTGCCTCGCGCTCGTCACGGGGGAGAGCGTGGGCCAGGTGGCCAGCCAAACGCTCGAAAGCCTCGCAGTGACCAACGACGCGGCGGATATGCCCGTGCTGCGCCCGCTGATCGGTATGGACAAGCTCGAAATCACCGAACTGGCCACAAAATACGGCACATTTGAGACATCGATACTGCCGTATGAGGACTGCTGCACCGTGTTCGTACCCAAACACCCGGTCACCAAGCCGCGCCTTAACGACATCAAGGAAGCGGAAAGCAAGCTGGATGCCGAGGCGATGATCGCGGCCGCGATTGAAAACGATGTGGTCACCACGATCGGCTAGACGGGCCCTGCCGCCGCTGGTATAATAGGACAAAATAAAAGATCCTATGGTCTATCAGAGTGTCAAAAAAGCCTATTTTTGTGGCTTCCTCTGACGGCTACTCATTCGGGTGGATTGGGGCTGTCACCTAAAGGTGACGGGAGCAGAGAAAATGGCTTGAATTCGATCACTCCCTCCAGAACTTTGTACCACCTCCCGGTTCATCCCCGAGATAGTTATCTGACTCTTTCGGGCATAGATTGGGAAACTCTTAAGGCTTTATCGACAGCCTGAAAGATCTTATGATCTTTATAAGTTTATATTTCTGCTGAAAGAAGGGAAAGTTTTATGCACATCACACAGCAAATCGCACCGCAGATATTTTGGGTGGGCGGCAACGACAGGCGTCTCGCGTTGTTTGAAAACATGTTTCCGCTGCCGAACGGCGTCTGCTACAATTCGTACCTGATCATGGATGAGAAGGTTACGCTGATGGACACCGTGGACTCGGCGATCACGCAGCAGTTCCTCGAGAACCTCACGCACGTGCTCGGCGGGCGCGCCATCGATTATCTTGTCATCAACCATATGGAGCCGGATCACTGCGCGTTCATCGAAGAGCTTATGTATCGTTATCCGAACCTCAAGATCGTCGGCAATGCGAAAACGTTCAATATGATCCGCCAGTTTTACGATTTTGATATCGAGACGCGGCTGCACGAGGTGAAGGACGGCGATACGCTCAGCATCGGAAGCCACACGCTGCGCTTTGTTTTCGCGCCCATGGTGCACTGGCCCGAAGTGATGGCTTCGTACGAGCAAACACAGGGTATTCTTTTTGCCGCTGACGCCTTCGGCACGTTCGGCGCACTGTCGGGCAGCGTTTTCAGCGACGAGTACGACTTTGAAGGCCATTTCCTCGATGAGGCGCGCCGCTATTACACGAACATCGTCGGCCGTTACGGCGCTCAGGTTCAGATGCTTTTCAAAAAGCTGGAGGGCACGGATATCAAAATGATCTGCCCGCTGCATGGCCCGGTCTGGCGCAAGGACATTGGCTATTTCTTTGAAAAGTACGATAAATGGAGCCGCTACGAGCCCGAAAAAAAGGGTGTGGTGATTGCGTACGCCTCGATGTACGGCAACACCGCCAATGCGGCTGATGCCATTGCGAACCGGCTCGCGGAAAAGGGTGTGCAGGACATGCGCGTGTACGATGTGTCCAAAACGCATGCGTCGTATATCATTTCGGACGCTTTTAAATACAGTCATCTCGTATTCGCGGCACCGACTTATAATGCGGGGCTTTATTTCGGAATGGAATCGCTATTAAGAGAAATGGCGGTGCTGAATCTGCGAGGCCGCAAGGTGGCCATTGTGGCCAACGGTTCGTGGGCACCCGCCGCGCACACCGAAATGGAAAAGCTGATCGGCACGATGAAGCAGATGGAGCTGCTCGCGCCGCCGCTTGTGATTAAATCGTCGCTCAAGGCGTCGCAGATGGACGAGCTCAACGCGCTCGCGGATGCCGTCGCGGCCTCGGTGCTGGAATAATTTCTGATGCTCGTCATGTAGGAAGGGTCTCAACCCTTTCGTTATTCGCGATAATAATATGTGAATGTAGGGGAGGGCTTCCATGCCCTCCCGATTTGTTCTGTTAATAAAGAATGTACGGGTACTGCACAATCCTCCGTCACGCTTCGCGTGCCACCTCCTTTCAAAAGGAGGCTTTTTTGATGCGAGAGGGCTCCTTTGGAAAGGAGCTGTCAGCTTTGCTGACTGAGGATTGATTTGCCTGCAATTAGCATGGGTTCGCAGAAAAACTATTTGCTTATTCGTTTACATAATGTCTTTATATTTCTTCCAAACGGTTCTGGATCGGGATAGCAGCCGTTGTTATCGTTTTCCACCACCTAAGTCAGCCACAGATTAAGCACAAAGGAGGCTTTTTTACGATGAGAGAAGGCTCCTTTGGAAAGGAGCTGTCAGCTTTGCTGACTGAGGATTGTAAATCTATATATTCGTTTTCATCGGAATAAACCTTATGCCGTTCACGGTCTGCTCTGAGTCAGTATCAACAAAGCCCAGTCGCCCGTAAACCTCCGCCGCATAAGGTGAGGAGAACACAGTCATTTCCTTGTAGATACCTTCTGCTTTCGCAATGCCCAGCACATGCTCAAACAGCGCCCGCGCCATGCCCTGACGGTGATAATTTTTGTCCACAAACAGCAGACTGATGTGGCAGGGGGGACGCAGCGCAATCACGCCGGTGACGCGGCGTTCATTTTTGCACACCCACATTTTCAGCTCGCCTTTGTCAAGCTTTTCGCGCATCGCGTCAAGTTCGATATAGCGCTTGAATTCGGCGATGCCTTCATTGCAATACTCAGGCGCTTCAAACGCCAGAAAAACATTCCAAACGAGGCTGAGTGCTTCGGACAGTTCCTCATCCTGAATTTTAGTTATCATATCGGCTGCCTTCATAACCCACCACCATTTCAGCAAGATGATACCATATATGATGGTATAAAAAAAGGCCCCGGACTTTCCGGGGCCTTGTTGTATCACTTACTGGTATTTTGGTCTCGCGTGGTAGTGCGTGTGGAGCAGCTCGTGGGCCTTGTGGCCGTTGGGTTCGCCGAGGAACTCCTTATAAAGCAGCTGCACTTCTTCGTTCTCGTGCGACTTTCTCTTGGGTTTACCCGCGTCTTCGGCATATGTGGCCTTGGCGCGCAGCACATACGGATTGATGCTGAGCTTATCCTGCGCAGAGACGATCGGCTGTCCGCCGCCCGTCACGCAGCCGCCGGGGCAGCCCATCACTTCGATGAAGTGGTATTCCTTTTCGCCGTTGCGTACCGCTTCCAGCAGCTTCTTGGCGTTGCCTGTGCCGCTTGCGACTGCAACCTTGATGTCCATGCCGCCGATGCAGACCGTGGCTTCCTTGACGCCGTCAATGCCGCGTACGCATTCATAGTCGATGTCCTTCAAGTCCTGGCCGGAGAGGACGTCGGCCACGGTACGGAGCGCCGCTTCCATAACGCCGCCGGTGGCGCCGAAGATAACCGCCGCGCCTGTGGATTCGCCGAGTACACGGTCGAAATCGCTTTCGGGCAGGTTATTAAAGTCGATATTGGCCTGCTTGATCATGCGGGCCAGCTCACGCGTGGTCAGCACGGCATCCACGTCCCGAAGGCCGTTCACAGCCATCTCATCGCGTTCCTTCTCAAACTTCTTCGCGGTGCACGGCATAATGGATACCACATAGATGTCCTTCGGGTCGATGCCCATCTTCTGCGCGTAATAGCTCTTAATCACCGCGCCGCCCATCTGATGGGGCGATTTGCACGTTGAGAGATTATCAAGGAAATCCGGGAAGAAATGCTCGCAATATTTGATCCAGCCCGGGCTGCACGATGTGATCATCGGCAGCTTGCCGCCGTTCTTAATGCGGCCGATCAGCTCGGTGCCTTCTTCCATAATGGTTAAGTCCGCGCTGAAATCGACGTCGAACGTTTTATCAAAGCCGATTCGGCGCAGTGCCGTGGCCATTTTGCCGGTTACGCTGGTGCCCACCGGTATGCCGAACTCTTCGCCGAGGCCAAAACGCACGGCGGGAGCCGTCTGCACAACCACGTGCTTTGTGGGGTCGTTAATCGCGTCCCATACGTTCTGAATCTCGCTCTTTTCGGTCAGCGCACCCACCGGGCAGGCCGTGATGCACTGTCCGCAGTTGACGCACGGCACATCCTTTAAGGATTTGCCGAACACAGGCTCCACCATGGTGCGGAAGCCGCGCTCCGTTGCGCCTACCGCGCCGATTTTCTGAACATTACCGCAAACCGCCACACAGCGGCGGCACAGTATGCATTTGTTGGGGTCTCTGACGACCGAAGGAGATCCTGTATCGAGCGGACGGTCGAAGGTCTGGCCTTCATACGGCACGTCTTCCACATTCAGCTCTTCGCAGAGCTGCTGCAGCTCGCAGCTGCGGTTCCTCACACAGGAGAGGCAGCGTTTGTCGTGGTTGGAGAGAATCAGCTCTAAGTTCACGCGGCGCGCTTCCTGCACCGCTTTGGATTTCGTGGAAATCACCATGCCGTTGGCAGCGGGCAGCACGCAGGCCGCCTGAAGGCCGCGGCCTCCTTCAATCATTTCGACGAGGCACATACGGCAGGCGCCGATGGCGTTAATGCCTTTCAAATAGCAAAGCGTGGGGATTTTAATGCTGGCAGCCCTGGCCGCTTCGAGAACCGAAGTGTTATCAGGAACTTCCACTTTGACTCCATCTATCGTTAAAGATATCATAACCTGTCTGCTCCTTTCTTATTTCTTCTCGATTGCGCCGAATTTGCATTTTTCCATGCATGCACCGCATTTGATACACTTGCTCTGGTCAATCACAAACGGCTCTTTAACCTTGCCGGTAATCGCGCCGGTGGGGCAGACCTTCGAGCAGGCGCTGCAGCCGATGCACTTTGACTTGTCGATGATGTAGTTGAGCAAAGCTTTGCAGTGACCCGCGGGGCACTTTTTATCGTATATGTGCGCTTCATACTCGTCGCGAAAATACTTGATCGTTGAGAGCACGGGGTTCGGGGCCGTTTTGCCAAGGCCGCAGAGCGCCGCGTTCTTGATATTTTCGCCGAGCTGTTCAAGCTTTTCAATATCGCCGTCTTCACCGCGGCCCGATACGATGCGCTCGAGGATCTCAAGCATGCGCTTCGTGCCGATACGGCACGGGGGGCATTTGCCGCACGATTCATCCACCGTGAAATCGAGGAAGAAACGCGCCACGTCCACCATGCAGTTGTCCTCGTCCATCACGATGAGGCCGCCGCTGCCCATCATCGAACCGAGCGCCGTGAGCGTGTCGTAATCGATGGGGGTATCCAAATGGCTTGCCGGAATGCAGCCGCCCGAGGGGCCGCCCGTCTGAGCCGCTTTGTAGGCTTTGCCGTTCGGTATGCCGCCGCCGATTTCGAATATGATCTCGCGCATTGTGGTGCCCATCGGGATTTCCACAAGGCCAGTGTTGTTGATTTTGCCGCCGAGCGCAAACACCTTGGTGCCCTTGCTCTTCTCGGTGCCCAGCGATGCGAACCATTCGGGTCCGTTCAATATAATCTGAGCGACGTTCGCCAAGGTTTCCACGTTGTTGATGATTGTCGGCTTGCCAAAAAGGCCCTTATGTGCCGGGAACGGCGGTTTGGGTGTCGGCTCGCCGCGATGCCCTTCGATGGACGAAATCAGCGCCATCTCTTCGCCGCAAACAAACGCGCCCGCGCCGAGGCGGATCTCGATATCGAACTCGAAACTCGTACCGAATATATTTTTGCCCAACAGGCCCATTTCACGCGCCTGTTTGATCGCAATTTCCAGTCGTTTCACCGCAATGGGGTATTCCGCACGCACATAGATATAGCCCATGTTCGCGCCGATCGCGTAGCCCGCAATTGCCATGGCTTCAAGCACCGCGTGCGGGTCGCCTTCGAGCACGCTTCTGTCCATGAACGCGCCCGGGTCGCCCTCGTCGGCGTTGCAGATCACGTATTTCTGTTCGTTCTTTTCGTTCGCGCAGAACTGCCATTTGAGACCGGTGGGGAAGCCGCCGCCGCCGCGTCCGCGAAGACCGCTCTGCTTGACCACGTCGATCACCTGCTGAGGCGTGTATTCGGTGAGGCATTTGCCGAGCGCCTGATAGCCGTCAAATGCGATGTATTCTTCAATACGCTCCGGGTCGATCACGCCGCAGTTGCGCAGCGCGATGCGCTTTTGTTTCTTGTAAAAACCGATGTTGTCGAGCGACATCTCCACATCTTTGGCGACGCCGTGGTATAAAAGGTGCTGCACGATACGGCCCTTTAGCAGGTGTTCGCTGACGATTTCGGGCACATCGTCGACCTTCACATGCGAATAAAAGCTGCCCTCGGGATACACGATCACGACGGGGCCCGCTTCGCAAAGGCCGAAGCAGCCGGTTCTGACAACCTTGACTTCCTTATCAAGGCCGGCTTTACTGATTTCTTCTGTAAATTTATCCATGATCTTCGGCGAATCGGATGAGGTGCATCCGGTACCGCCGCAGACGAGTACGTGAGAACGGAATATATCCATTATTTTGCCCTCCTATTTCGTATTCTCTTCGTCGTAACCGATTGTGTATTCGGACACGGGGTTGTCATTCACGATATGCTCGGCGATAATGCGTCGGGCCATATCGGGGGTTACCTTCACATAGGTCACCTTGTCCTTATCCGGTGCGTACACCTCAACGATCGGTTCCAAACGGCAGGCGCCGATGCAGCCTGTCTGAGAGACGGTCACATCTTTTAAATTTCTCTTTGATACCTCTTCCACGAGTGCGGTGAGCACAGGGCGCGCGCCCGCAGCGATGCCGCAGGTTGCCATGCCGACGACAATGCGTGTGCCTTGGCCTTTTTTGCGAATATCTATCTCAGACAACGTCTTGTTTCTGATTGCTTCGAGCTCTTGTAAAGATTTCATATTTCGTTACCTCCAAAAACCTGTTGGATTCCTTCCTGTAAGTATTCACGGATGAACGCCATCACCTGTGGATTCGTGACGGGGACATCTCCCAAAGTCGCCTTGATCTGCCGGGTATCATATTCAAACACTTCGCCCGAGTTTGCGGAGAATGCAAAGTCGATTGAAGGGTTCATGATCGTCAGCGTCGCCAGTGTTTCTGCAATGTCTCCGAGCGGCGGACGGTCGATATGCTGTAAGCCGAGATGAGCGGTCAGCTTCGTGCCCTTGCCCGGTTCGGACGTGATCTCAAGGTGTCCGCCCGTTGCTTCACAGCTCGCTGTAAACAGCGGTATACCAAGGCCGATTTTTCTTGTGGTTCGCGATGTGGTAAACGGACTTTTCACACGCTCAAGCATTTCCTTACTCATACCGATTCCGTTGTCGTCAATCACGATTGACAAATCATCATTGGCCTTATCAACAGACACGCTGATAACCACCAATGAACTGCCCGCTCGGATAGAGTTCTCGACGATATCGAGAATGTGCAAAGAAATATCGCGCATGGGTTACTTTTCGTATTTCGCGAGAATGTCCGGCACATCTGAAGGAACCAGCCGTCCGTACACCTGATCGTCGATCATGATGACGGGGGCAAGCCCGCAGCATCCAAGGCAGCGCGTGGCCTCGAGCGTAAACTTCTTGTCGGGTGTGGTTTGTCCAGGTGCAACTCCCAGCTCTTCGCTCAGCTTTTCCATGATCTTCTCGATGTTTCTGACGTAGCAAGCCGTACCCATGCAGACGCTGATGATGTGCTCTCCTTTCGGTTCAAGTGCAAACTGTGAATAAAAGGTGGCGACTCCGTAAACGTCACTCATGGGAATGCCGAGCTGTTCGGCAATGAGCTCCTGCACATCAATCGTCAGCGCACCGAATATCGATTGTGCTTTTTGCATGATGGGCATAAGCGGGCCTGGTTTTTTCTTCTGCTCTGCGATAAAACTGATGAGCTCTTCGCGCATCATCTTATCATCCACGTTGGTCATGGCTACCCCTCCTGATAAAATATTCAAAGTTGTTTGTTAAAAAAGTATCAAAACATCCAGCGCATATTCTAACACATTCTACACATGATTGCACATATTATTTGTGAAAAAAATAATAAAGTTCGGAAAAAGAGATGAAATGAGACGATGAAAAACAGATACTAGAACTTATTAACAAAATCTATAAAATCTCTCGCGTTTTCTATGCCGCAGAGCGTTTCCAACGGCTCGGCAATGGCGCCGAGGTCATGGGCATCAGAGGAATGAAAAACGTGGCTGATGTCTTTAAGATCGGGGCAGGGGAGGCTTTTGGCCACCTCGGCGCATCCGAAAAGGCCATGGGGCATGAACCCCAGATTGGCAAGCAGGGAAAAGGAATCGCGGTTGATGTGGGCAGGCACAGCACACCCGCCATGGTTTTTCACCATACGCACAACGTCGTCGAGCGAATAGGGGACGGCCTGCAGCAGCAGCTTTGGAAGCGTTTCCTTTATGGTGTCTTGCGCATCCATGACGAGTTGATTACCGAAGATATCGGGCCGGTTCATGATAGCCGGCAGCGACGCATAAAGCTTTTCACCAAAGGCGAGGGCGGTATCCGCATCCGCAAAATACGCAAGCACATGCACCTCTTCGCATGTGGTGATTTCGATTCCCGGAACAAATATAAGGCCGTATGAAGCGGCGGCTTCGGCCATAGCAGGCAGATTCGCGCCAGTGTTATGATCGGTCAGCGCAATGAGCGAGAGCCCTTTGACATGCGCCATGCCCGCGATATTGGCGGGCGTCATGTCGTCGCTGGCACAGGGGGAAAGGCAGGAGTGGATGTGCAGGTCGTAGCAGCGGGTCATTGCACTTCGCCGATGCCAAGACTGCTGAGCGCGAGCGCTGCGCCGTACGACGAACACGGGGCGCTGAGCATCGTTACGTCCTTGTCGCGGGCGGCGGAGAGCACGTCCTCCGAGACGGCAATGTTGTCGGGAATGATCACGCAGGCACAGCCGGTCAGTGACGCGACCGCGACCACGTTGAGATGCGCCTGCACGGTGACCCATGCGGTGCCGCTTTGCGCGTGTGCCATCACCCAGCTTAAAAGATCACATATATAAGCGGAAGTCACGGGGGCATCCTGAGGCTCCGTCAGCGGCTTCCAGCCTGTTCTATCCATCAGTTCACGTGTTGTCATCGGCTTGTCTCCTTTTTATCTCTGCCTGTGAGTTCCACCATCTGTTCGGCAAGACTCGTGACCTTGTCACGCAGCTTGAATACGCAATCCATTTCCTTCGCGTCGCTGAGAACGATATCCTCGGCCATCGCGTGGCACGAGGGAGAGCCGCACGAGCCGCAGTCAAGCCCGGGCAGGCGCTTGGCAATTTCCTCAATGGCTTCGAGCTTCTTCATCGCGGTGACCATGTCCGCGTCGATTTTCATCACCGGGCGCGCCTTGATGGGCTGACGGAAATCGACGGTGCCGTCGTGGATATACTTCTGGGCGTATGAAACCGAAGGGGCTTCGTTCTCAATCTTTGCGGACAGATTTTTGATGCGGGTGCGCGCGACAAACGGGTTTTCAAACGTGAGCGGGCCGCCTACGCAGCCGCCGGGGCATGCGAGGCCTTCAAAATACTGAAGATCGGTCAGCTTTAAATTTTCGATTTCCTCAAGCACCTTAATCACGTTGCCGATGCCGTCCACCGCGAGAGAATTGGTGATGCCTGCGGCGGCGGCTTCGCCGCCTGAATTGGCCCAGCCCACGCCGCAAACCGAGGCAGTGGCCCCTTCAAGCGTGACGATGCCGGGCTTTTTAAGCTGGCCTGCGAGCAGGCCGTAAATATCAATCACCGAAAATGCGCCGTCGACGTTGCTGCTGTCGATGCCGTAGGGGTTTTTGATGCTAGTCATTTTGGCGGGACAAGGCGTAATGAAAAACGCGCCGATATCCTTGAGGCTGACGCCGTGTTTTTTTGCGTATTCGCGCTTGGCCACCGAAGCCGCCACCTCCATCGGCGACAGCAAATCAATGATATTGTCAATCAGATTCGGAAAGCGCACCTGAATCAGGCGCACAATCGCCGGACAGGCCGAAGAAATCACAGGCAGGTTGTCCATGTCCTGTAGTTTTTCCTGTATTGCGCAGCTCACGATATCCGCGCCGCGCGCGACCTCATACACATCGTCAAAGCCCATCAGCTTGAGCGCGACCACCACGCGGTCGATGCTGCTTAAGTTTTTGAACTGCCCGTAAAGCGCGGGTGCAGGCAGCGCGATTTTGTATTTGAAGCGCCCGATATCCGAAAACGGATCGGTATACGAGATCTTCGCATGGTATGGGCACACACGGATGCATTCACCGCAGTCGATACACCGCTCCGCGATGATCTGTGCTTTGCCTCCGCGCACGCGAATCGCCTCTGTGGGGCAGTGCTTAATGCAGTTGGTGCAGCCCTTGCACTTGTCACGGTCAAGACGAACTGAATGAAAATACGTATTCATGACATGCCCCCTTTGGTTAGATAGTAAATCGCATATTCAAAACAGTGCCGCTTGTGTCCGAAACAATCGAAAAATCGTCACTGTTCTTTTTGATATTGGGCAGCCCCATGCCCGCGCCAAAGCCCATCATCCTGACGTCAGACGGTGCGGTGGAAAAGCCTTCGCGCATCGCCATATCGATATCGGCGATACCGGGGCCCGTATCCGCGCAATGAAGCAAAATGGTATCAGGCGAAATCTCAAGTGACATCACGCCGCCATGACTGTGAATGATCATGTTGAGCTCGGCTTCGTAAGATGCGATGGTCACACGTCGCGTCAGCGCGGGGTCAATGCCGATCATTCTCAGTATGCCTTTGATTTTGGCCGAAGCTTCGCCCGCCGAAGCAAAATCGCCGGCAACAACCTCGAATGTTTCCTTGAAAATATCCGTCATAGGCTATAACCTTCGGCAGGGGGGGAGGCCTTTTTCGTAGAGTTTACCGCACGCTTCATAAAGCGTATGGTCACAGCAAAGCAGCGTGACACCTGTCTGCTTTGCGAGGTCAATGATATCGTCTGTCGGTTTTTTGCCGCGCACAAACGTGATGCACAACACATCAAGCATTTCCGCCGTGCGGATGACATGCTGGTTTACCATGCCGGTTAAAAGAATGCAGCCGTCTTTGGCGAATGTGAGCACGTCGCTCATGAGGTCGGCACCGCAGCCCGATGTTAAGGGCTTGTCCATGTGTTCTTCACCACAAATCGGGGTGGCCCCGATCACTGCGGCTGCTTCTGAAATTGTCATAAATGTCCTCCGTCTCCTGCTTATATCAGACCTCAAATAATCAGTTCTGACTTAATTCATCTAAAAATGTTGTATAATCGACAACAATACCAACGATATTATACTTCAACTTGGAGGAAAAATCTACGGCTGCGGCACCGGTAGATAGCGGAATATTATCAAGAGCCGTGCAGAAGCGGTCCATATAGGCGGAAAGCTTGTCGGTGGCGGCTGTGCCCGGGGTGATGACTTTCTTGAAATTATCCGTGACGGTATGCGCATTGGTTTTGAGCGCGGTGATTTTATCATCAACATTTGTGCCCTTGTCGGCGTCGAATATGATCTGTTGCAGATTGTTCACCGTATCGGATACGAGAGTGAAGCAGCTCTTGATGGCGTCGATCTGTGTTTGTTCCGCCCCGACTTTAAATTCAAGCGTGCCCGATTCGAGCTTATAGACCGTGCAGATAACGCCCTGCCCTTCCAGTTCGGTTTTCACGGTCTTGGCGTTTTCCTCGCTCGTGTAACCGGCAATGAGGGCACGGTAGAGATTGCCGTCGTAGACCACATAGCCTGCGCCGCCGCGCGCGATGATTTCGGATGCGGCGGTATTCGCGTTGGCTTCATCCGAAAAGGCGCCCGCCTGCAGTGTGAAGAGCGCAACGCTGTCCACCTTGATCTGCTCTTCGGCGCGTGCGCCGGAAACCTCCGGCAGACTGACGGCCTGCGGTGTGGCACTTGCGGAAGCCGACTCGCTGGGCTGCACGACGGGCGCGGCGCTGAGGGTTGTATCGGGCGTGGCAGCGGCTGCGGCGGTGGGGTTGCTGTTGAAAACGGGGTTGATCACGTTTTCGGCTAGCCAGCCGCCAGCGGCTCCGGCCGTGACGAAATAGACGGTGATGCCAAGGATAATGGCTATCAGGATGAGGTTTCCGTATCGCTTTTTCTTCCTTGGGGGTTGGGACATCATTCGTGAGTATCTCATATTTCTCCTCCGTATTGGTAAAGTGTTCTTAAAAAAATATATGAGGGGGCGGGGACAAATATGAAACGGGGACTAAGTCAAAGATATACTATCTTTTCAATGAAATATATAATGCAATATATTAGGTAAGATATGTATGAGGTGACGGCGCGGCTCTTTCATGGAATGCGATGAAAAAGAAACATAAGCAGGAGAATCTATGTCCTCCTCGTAACGGACGTACAGTATTCGCAACAAGATACAGAAATCACATGCGGGACAATGAAGTCGGCAAATTGAAATCATATTGTATGATTAGAATTGAAATATATAACATCTATTTCATAAAAAAGGCTCCGGCAATCGCCGAAGCCCCATAAATCATATCTTTCCTAACGACTTTTCCCCATGAAGAACAGCGCTATCGTGCCCGGGCCGGCATGCGCCCCAATCACCGCACCCAACGGATTGATCATGATCTCACCGATGGTGGGGAAGTGGGCCTTCACCATCCCAGCGAGCTTTTCCGCCGCCTCAAGGTCGTCCCCGTGGCTGATGAATACCGACTGGCCTTCCGGCTTATAGATATACTCTTCCATTTTCTCCAGCAGGCATTTGAGTGCGCGCTTGCGCCCCTGTTCTTTTTCACGCGGAATGAGATGCCCCTCAAAATCCACATTGAGCACCGGCTTGATATGCAGCAGGTTACCCACAAACGCTGCGGCACCCGTCACGCGGCCGCCGCGCCGAAGATGGCCTAAGCTGTCTACGGTGAACCAGTGGTTGAGCCCTAATTTATTGGCCTCCACCCATTTGGCCACTTCGTCTATCGATTTACCGGCGTCGCGCATTTTCACGGCGTAATCCACGAGCAGCCCCTGCCCGAGCGACGCACAGAGCGAATCGATCACGTATATTTTGCGGTCGGGATATTTTTGGCGCATATCCTCGGCCACAAGGCTTAAGTTGTTATAGCTTCCGGAAAGTCCGGATGAAAACGCGATATAGAGAAGATCACTGCCCGAAGACAATATCTTTTCGAAATCGGGAATAATGTCCGCGGGTGTCAGCTGCGATGTGGTGGGCATTTTGCCGTCGCGCTCCAGATCAAAGAACGTTTTGGTATCCATATCGCCATCTTTGTACTCAGTATGGTCAATGGTGTATGAAAATTTAAGCAGGAGCAGTTTGTTCTTTTCAATATAAGATTTGGGCAAATCCGATGTGGAGCATGTGCCTATCACAAAATTAGACATGAGCGATCCCTCCCTTTTTTGGTCATTTTAATAGAATGCACAAGAATAATCAAGGGACAGTACCGTTGTTAATACTTTTTTCATACAATACTGGCAGATTGATGATACAATACGGCTATTTGCCGTCTTCAAGGCAGCAATGAAGCGCCGCCATCACGATGCTCATATCCGGATTCCCCTCAAAAAAAAGCCTGCCGCCGCAAAAAAAAGCGGGAATCAGCTGATGCTCAAGCGGCTGAGCTTCATCGTCCAGCTCGGAAACATAGTGAACATCGAGTTCGGAAAATTCCGGATGTGTGCCAAGAGCCCTTTTGAGCAGCATTTTTGCTTTTTTGCAATAACCGCATTGATCACCATACAGCACGACAAGTTGTTTCAATCATATCCCCTCCACTAAAAAATATATGAAGAAAACTATATAAACGTGTGACTGATCATTGATATCACACATGATGCAATATTTTTTTTGTTAACATGCAAAATATGATGCAAATATAGTTGTAAAGCCGAATATAATGTGTTATCATACGTTCAAATGAAGGTTTAGATATAAGAATATGCAAATTACATTAAACCAATGGAGGTTTTTATGATATTATCCAGCAAAGCAGTCAACATTGCCCCGTCAGCAACGCTGAAAATTGATGCGATGGCCAAAAAGCTTAAAAGCGAAGGCCGTGATGTCGTCGGATTTGGTGCAGGCGAGCCCGATTTCGATACGCCCGCGAACATCAAAGACGCCGCCAGAAAAGCGCTGGATATGGGGATGACAAAGTACACACCCGCCACAGGTTCCGTCGAGCTGCGCGCCGCGATTGCGAAAAGGCTCTCGGAAAAATGCGGCCTTGAATATTCGCCTGAAGATATCGTTGTTTCCAATGGGGCAAAGCATTCATTGTTTAACATATTTGCTGCCATTTTGAATCCGGGAGACGAGGTTATCATACCCTCGCCATACTGGCTGACCTACCCTGAGCTTGTGATGATGTCGGACGGCGTGCCGGTATTCGTCGAGACCGGAAGCAGCTTCAAGGCGACGGCGGATCAGATTCGAGCCGCCATCACAGACAAAACCAAAGCTTTGATTTTGAATTCTCCCTCCAACCCGTGCGGTACGGTTTATTCACGCAATGAGCTTGAGGCCATTGCCAAGGTGGCGGTGGAAGCCGGAATTTTTGTGGTATCCGATGAAATATATGACGAACTGATTTATGAAGGCGAGCACGTAAGCATCGCATCACTTGGCAAGGATATTAAGGACTTAACCATAATCGTTAACGGCATGAGCAAAACCTACGCCATGACCGGCTGGCGGATCGGGTATACTGCAAGCACTCGCGACCTTGCGAAGGTCATGGGGGCTTACCAGTCGCACGCGGCATCTAACCCGAACTCCATTGCCCAGTACGCGAGCATCGAGGCGCTGCAAGGCCCGCAGGATCAGGTCAAGCACATGAAAGAGGTTTTTGACAAACGGCGCAAGCTGCTTTGCGGCCTCATTAACGATATAGACGGCCTCTCTTGCGAAATGCCCGGGGGCGCGTTTTATGTGATGATGAACATCTCGCAGCTGAACGGAAAGAAGTTTGACGGCATCGAAATCACGGGATCGTTGGCCTTCTCCGAGCTGCTGCTCGAAAAAACGCTGACGGCCGTTGTGCCGGGCATCGCTTTCGGCGCAGACGATTATGTCCGCTTGAGCTATGCGGTCAGCGAAGAGAATATTAAGAAGGGGCTTGAGAGGATTAAGGAGTTTGTTCTTTCGCTCAAAGCCTGAAAGGGGATAACAGATATGAAAGGTGATGACATGAGAAGCGTTGACAAAAGATGGAACCTATTGCAGGAGAATGACTATAAATTTTCGTTTCAGGACGTAGAGGAGCCGCAGTACTTCCGCGATATGTTCGATTACGATTCGGTGCCAAAAATCACATTTAACCACCGTTCCGTTCCCATGCGTATGCCTGAGAACATCTGGATCACAGATACCACATTCCGCGACGGCCAGCAGTCGCGCTCGCCGTTCACGGTTCAGCAGGTGATTGATGTTTATAAGATGCTGCACCGTCTCGGAGGCCCCAAAGGTATCATCCGCCAGAGCGAATTTTTTGTGTACACCAAGAAGGATAAAGAAGCACTGCAGGCGTGTCTTGACCTCGGCTATGAATTTCCGGAGGTGACCGCGTGGATACGCGCGAGCCAGAAGGACTTTGAGCTGATTAAGAGCTTTGGGCTCAAGGAAACGGGCATTCTTGTGAGCTGCTCGGATTACCATATCTTTAAAAAGATGAATTTAACGCGCGCGCAGGCCATGGAGAAATACCTGGATATCGTTAAAATGGCGATTGATTTTGGCATCAAGCCGCGCTGCCATCTGGAGGATATCACACGCGCCGACTATTACGGCTTTGTGGTGCCGTTTGCGGATGAACTGATGAAGATCATGCAGGACACGGGCGTGCCGATTAAGATCCGCATGTGCGATACGCTTGGGTACGGCATCACATACCCGGGTGCGTCGCTTCCGCGCAGCGTGCAGGGCATCGTTTACGGTTTACACCAGTATTCGGGTTTCCCGTCCGAGCTGCTTGAATGGCACGGCCACAACGATTTTTACAAGGTCGTCACAAACTCGGCCACGGCATGGCTCTACGGCGCATCGTCGGTCAACTGCTCGGTACTCGGCATCGGCGAGCGTACAGGCAACTGCCCGCTTGAGGCGATGGTGATGGAATACTGCGGCCTCAAAGGCACAACCGACGGTATGGATTTAACGGTCATCACGGAGCTGGCCGAATACTTCGAGAACGAGCTCGGCACGGAGATCAGCCCGAGAACGCCGTTTGTGGGGCGCAACTTCAACTCCACGCGTGCGGGCATTCATGCGGACGGTCTTTTGAAGGATGAGGAGATATACAACATATTCAACACCGAAAAGCTATTAAAGCGCCCTGTGACGGTGGCGGTGGATGCGCATTCGGGGCTTGCGGGGATTGCGCACTGGATGAACTCGCACTTTAAGCTCAAGGGTGAGGCGGCCATGGGCAAACAGGAACCGCTGATCGTCGCGATCAAGTCTGAGATCGATAAAGAATTTACCGAAGGCCGCACCACAGCATTCGGTGACGACGAGCTCGAAATGATCATCCGTGAGGTGGATGAAACGGCGTATATCGCGCTGTGCCATCACCGCAAAGACCTGATGGCAAAAGAGGCTTAACAGGCGAAGACATCGTATCAAATTTCATAGAAAAAACTGCCCGGATTGTTAAGCTGGTCTCTTTACAAACCTGGCGGTCTATGATAATCTTAATAGCAATAGAACACCTTTAAATCGGTCCAGAGAGTCCGGCAAGGTTGGGGTATCCTGTGTGTATTTAGCCTTGCCTTGTGCAAGGCTTTTTTGGTTAATATGCGGCTAACCGGCAGTGCCGCAGAACAAACACATCCGTCGCCATCGGCGGCAGCTCCCCTAAGGGGAAGCTGAAAACCACATCAACGGCAGCCCGTTGATGAACAGCTCCCGGCCCAGCCGGGAGCTACCCATGCCAAAGCCCTCTTAAAGCATCGCTTGGGAGGCGGCAACAGAAAGGACGGCGAAAACAGTGGACAAGGCGCTCATCATGGACGAAACGGCATTTGACAGGGCTTTGAAGCGTATCGCGCATGAGATTGTGGAAAAGAACAAGGGTGCGGAAAATCTCGCGCTGATCGGCATTCACCGCCGCGGCGTTCCCATCGCCAAGCGCATTGCGGCTTATATCAACGAATTTGAAAACGCAGCCGTGGACGTGGGCACGCTCGATATTACCTTTTACCGGGACGACTTATCGCTGCTGGCCGACCATCCCGTGATCAAGGGAACGGACATCGCGTTTGACATCAACAAGAAAACGGTGGTGCTCTGCGACGACGTCTTGTACACGGGCCGCACCGCACGTGCCGGGCTCGACGCGCTGATGGATCTCGGCCGTCCAAACTATATTCAGCTTGCCGTGATTGTGGACAGAGGCCACAGAGAGCTGCCGATTCGGGCAGACTTTGTCGGTAAAAACATCCCAACATCAAAAAACGAGGTCATCAGTGTTCATGTCAAGGAGATTGACGGTTTTGACAATGTCGTGATCAATGATTTGCCCGTGTAAACCTTATCAATCGATAAGGTTTTTTTCAGCGTGAAACAGACTGATTAAGCCTAAAATCAAACAATTAACAAGGAGCGGACAGTGCTCCATAAAAAAGGAACTGAAACTTATGCATTTGTCACAAAAAGATCTGATCGGCTTGCACGACATGCCGGCGGAGGAGATATCGTACATACTCGATACCGCCGCGACGATGAAGGCCTACCTGCAGCAGAGCGCGAAAAAAATGCCGCACATGCAGGGAAAATCCGTGGTGGCGCTGTTTTATGAAAACAGCACGCGCACAAGGCTTAGCTTTGAGCTCGCGGCAAAATTCCTCGGCGCGACGTTCAGCAACTTAGGGGTATCCTCCAGCTCGGTGGCCAAGGGCGAAACGCTGCTCGACACGGGCTACACGATTGAAGCGATGGAGACGGACTTAATTATCATCCGCCATCCTTACGCGGGCGCGCCCAAGCTGCTCGGCGACAACTTTTCAGGCAGCGTGATCAACGCGGGCGACGGCATGCACGAGCACCCGACACAAGCGCTGCTCGACATGTTCACAATGCGTGAACGCTTCGGCGATTTGAAAGGCCTCAACGTGACGATTGTCGGCGATATCTGGCACAGCCGTGTGGCGCGCAGCAACCTCTGGGGGCTCAAAAAACTCGGCGCGAACGTGACGCTCTGCGGACCCAAAACGCTGATGCCGTTCGGCATTGAGACGATGGGGGCCAGAGTGACCACGAGCCTTGAAGAAGCGCTGCGCGGCACGGACGTGGTGATGGGGCTGCGCATACAAAAGGAACGACTCGAGGGCGCGTTCTTATCCACACTGCGCGAATACCACAACATATTCGGCGTGAACGAGCACGTGCTCGATAAATGGTGCGGCAAGGATGTGCTGATTATGCATCCGGGCCCGGTGAACCGCGGCGTCGAGCTATCAAGCGCGGTGGTCGACGCGGAAAATTCGGTGATCAACGAACAGGTGACGAACGGTGTGGCCGTCAGAATGGCGCTGCTGTATCTGCTCACGAGGAGGAAGAATGAAGACGCTTAAGCTGACTGGCGGCGAGGTCGTGAACCCGGCCGGAGAGAAACAAGGCCGCCTTGATATATTGATAGAAGACGGATGCATCAAAGCCATTGGCACCGATGTGGGACATGCCGATGAGACCATCGATATCACGGACAAAACCGTATTTCCGGGGTTCATCGACATCCACTGCCATTTGAGAGAGCCGGGGCAGGAATACAAGGAAGATATCGCGTCGGGGACGTTCGCGGCGGCAAAGGGCGGCTTTACTGCGGTCTGCTGTATGCCCAACACGTCGCCCGTGATGGACAGCGCCGCGGTGTGCGCGCTGGTGAAAGAGAAGGCGCGGCACGCGTCAACGAAGGTTTATCCCGTCGGTGCGGCCACAAGAGATTTGAAGGGCAGCGAGCTCACGGAGATGGGCGAGCTTGCCGCGATGGGCTGTGTCGCGTTTTCGGACGACGGCAAGCCGATCAGCAGCGGTGCAATGATGCTTGCGGCGATGCAGTACGCCGATACGTTTGATTCGTTTATCATGGCACACGAGGAAGACCTCGATATCAAGGGCAAGGGCGTGATGAACGAGGGGAACAACTCCACAATCCTCGGGCTGCCCGGCATACCGCGCGCCGCCGAAGAGGCGATGATTGCACGCGATCTGATACTTGCGGAAAGCTACGGGCTGCGTGTGCACATCCAGCATGTGTCCACACGCGGCGGCATCACGCTGATACGCGCCGCCAAGCAGCGCGGCGTCCGCGTGACGTGCGAGAGCGCACCGCACTATTTCTCGGCGGACGACAGCGCCTGCACGGGCTACAACGCGAACACCAAGGTGAACCCGCCGCTCCGAACGGCGGACGATGTGGCGGCCGTGAAGGAAGCGCTGCTCGACGGCACGATCGACGTGATTGCGACGGACCACGCGCCGCACCACAAGGATGAAAAGAACATCGAGTTTGCCGTGGCGGCATTCGGTATATCCGGCTTTGAAACGGCGTTCTCGCTGGCAGTGACGAACCTCACGCAGGATAAGGACAAGCTCGCGACGTTGCTGAGCGTAAATCCGGCGCGCATCATAGGCAAACCGGGCGGCGTGATCAAAGAAGGCGCACCTGCTGACCTCACGGTGGCGGACCTCGACGCCGAATACACACTGACGGAAAGAAGCCTTGTTTCCAAAGGTAAGAACTCGCCTTTCATCGGGCAGACGCTGCGCGGCGTTGTGACGCACACGATCGTTGACGGGCGGCTTATGTATAACGGAGGCGACAAATGAAAATAGACCGTTTGTGCCAGGCGATTAAGGAGACGCAGTGCCCGGTTTGCGCGGGGCTCGATACCGAATACCGGTATTTAACGGCGGAGTATCAATCGGGGGCGGCGCAGCCGTCAGACAGCGACAAAGCGGCGTGCATACTCAAATTCAACTGCGACATCATCGACGCGATTGCGGATATCGTGCCGTCCGTTAAAGTGCAGTCGGCCTATTACGAGCAATACGGCGCGGCGGGTGTGCAGTGCTTTTTCGACACGATGGCATATGCGCAAAGCAAAGGGCTTGTGGTGATTGCGGACGCGAAAAGAAACGACATCGGCGCGACGGCGAAAGCGTACGCACAGGCGCACCTATTAAACAGCCCTGCCGATTTTCTGACCGTGAACGCGTATCTCGGTATCGACGGCATCGCGCCGTTTCTTGAAGCCTGCGAAGCCACGGGCAAGGGCATCTTCGTGCTCGTCAAAACGTCGAATCCGTCGGGCGGCGAATTTCAGGATCTCGATGTGGGCGGCAAAAAGCTCTATGAAGCTGTGGCCGACAAAGTGCGGCAATGGGGCGAGCCGTATATCGGCGAGTGCGGATACAGCTCAGTCGGCGCGGTGGTGGGCGCCACATACCCGGCCGAGGCGGCGGCGCTGCGCGCGCGCGTTCCGTCCACGTTTTTCCTTGTGCCCGGCTACGGCGCGCAGGGCGCGGGTGCGGATGACATCGCCGTGAACTTTGATGAACGTGGTCTCGGCGGAGTGGTCAACGCGTCGCGCGGGCTGCTGCTGGCTTATAAGAAAGAGAAATACGCAGGGTTATCGGCGGCACAGGCGGCGAGGGCCTATGCGCTCGATATGAAAGAGGATATACTCGCGGCGCTCAAGCGCCGCGGCATTGAATATGTGTGATAGCTAAGTCACTAAGTGACATTGCTATGGATCGTAACTAGTTCTGTCATCCTGATGAGCGAAGCGAGGAAGGATCTGAAAGCAGATTCTTCACTTCGCTACACTCGTTCAGAATGACAACAATAGTTGCTAATTGCAATGACTATTTGAAATTAAGTCAGCGGCTTGAGCGAAAGTGGCACGCCGTAACGGATGAGGGGCAGATAGTCGTGAACACACCTCATCAGTCGCCTGACGGCGACAGCTTCCCGCGAGGGGAAGCCGCAAAAACGTAACAACACATGAAGTTTTTCACGAGAGGAGAAACCATGGCAATACTCACATTAGAGGACGGCACGCGCTTTGTAGGCCAAAGCTTCGGCGCACAGAGCGACATCACAGGCGAAGTCGTGTTCAATACGGGCATGACCGGCTATCAGGAGGTGCTGACCGATCCGTCCTACTGCGGACAGATCGTGACGATGACCTACCCGCTGATCGGTAACTATGGCGTGAACGATATCGACCCCGAATCGGCGAAACCGCAGGTGAGCGGCTTCATTGTGCGCGAGGTGTGCGAGCAGCCTTCCAACTGGCGCAGCGAGGGCGGGCTCGACCAATACCTCAAGGACAATGGAATCGCGGGCCTTTGTGGTATCGACACGCGCGCCCTCACGCGAATTATCCGCGAAAAGGGCACGATGCGCGGCATCATCACGCAGGGGGAGCCCACAAGTGAGCAGCTGCAAGCGATGAAGGGTTATGTGTGCGACATGCCGGTGGACAAGGTGACGTGCCCGGAACAATATGCGTATTGCGACGGCGACATAAAGGTGGCCGTACTCGATTTCGGGCTCAAGCGCAACATTGTGCGCAGCCTCAAAAAGCGCGGGTGCGCGGTCACCGTGTTTCCCGCACGCACAAGCGCGCAGGAGATTCTTTCGGGCGGCTTTGACGGCATTATGCTGACCAACGGCCCCGGAGACCCCAAAGAGAATAAAGAAGTCATAAAGAATGTAAAGCAGCTGATCGGCAAAAAGCCGATATTCGGCATATGCCTCGGGCACCAGCTGCTGGCGCTCGCTATGGGCGCGGATACGGAGAAGCTCAAATACGGGCACCGCGGCGCAAACCACCCCGTGAAGGACCTTGGAAAAGACCGCGTCTACATCACGTCTCAAAACCACGGCTACACCGTGATAGAGAGCACGCTGCCAAGCGGCTGCGCGGTGAGCCACCGCAACTGGAACGACGGCACGGTGGAGGGCATCGCCTACAGCAGCCATGACATGTTCACGGTGCAGTTTCATCCCGAAGCGTCGCCCGGTCCGGAGGATACCGCTTATCTGTTCGATGAGTTCCTGTGCCGTATGAGGAAAGCGCATGCCGAAAAATAACGATATCAAGAAGGTACTGGTGATCGGCAGCGGCCCGATTGTGATCGGGCAGGCTGCTGAATTCGACTACGCGGGCACGCAGGCCTGCCGGGCGCTGCGCGAAGAGGGCATCGAGGTGGTGCTGGTCAACTCGAACCCCGCGACGATCATGACCGACCCTGGGCTTGCGGACAGGGTGTACATCGAGCCGCTGACCGTGCCGGTGATTACAAATATCATCAAGAAAGAACGTCCCGATTCGATGCTCGCGACGCTGGGCGGCCAGACGGGGCTCAACCTCGCGATGGAGCTGTCCGAGAGCGGTATACTCGATGAACTCGGCGTGAAAATGCTCGGCACCAACGCCGATTCGATAAAAAAAGCCGAAGACCGCGAGGCGTTTAAAACGCTGATGAACGAGATCGACGAGCCGATTATTGAGAGCATCATCGCGAGCACACCGGCGCAGGCGCTTGAGTTCGCGGCGGTGCACGGCTATCCGCTCATCGTGCGGCCCGCGTACACGCTCGGCGGCACGGGCGGCGGCATCGCGCAAAACGAGAGCGAGCTGGCGGAGATATGCAAAAGCGGCATATCGGCCAGCCGCGTCGGAGAGGTGCTCATCGAAAAAAGCGTTGCAGGCTTTAAAGAGATTGAGTACGAGGTGATGCGCGACGCCAAGGGCAACTGCATCACCGTCTGCAACATGGAGAATATCGACCCCGTCGGTATCCACACGGGCGACAGTATTGTGGTGGCACCGTCGCAAACGCTGCGCGACGCCGAATACCAGATGCTGCGCAGCGCGTCTCTCAAAATCATCAACGCGCTCAAAATTGAGGGCGGCTGCAACGTGCAGTACGCGCTCGATACAGACAGCATGACGTATTACGTCATCGAAGTGAACCCGCGTGTGAGCCGTTCATCGGCGCTCGCCTCCAAGGCGACGGGCTACCCGATCGCGAAGATGGCGGCAAAGATTGCCGTGGGGTACGGGCTCGATGAGCTCAAAAACGGCGTGACGGGCAAAACCTACGCATGCTTTGAACCGACGCTGGATTATGTGGTCGTCAAATTCCCGCGGTGGCCTTTTGATAAATTCACGACCGCCGACAAACAGCTCGGTACGCGCATGAAAGCGACGGGCGAGGTGATGGCGATCGGCGGCAGCTTCCAGAGCGCGTTTTTAAAGGCTGTGCGCTCGCTCGAGCTCAAGCTCGATTCGCTTGAATTCCCGTTTGCGGACGATTTGGACGACAAAGAACTGATTGCGCGCATATTGCAGCAGGACGATGAACGTCTGTTTCTCATCGCCACGGCGCTGCGGCGCGGCATCGCCATGTCACATATTCACGATTTAACCAAGATTGATCTGTGGTTTTTAACAAAGCTTAAGGATATCATCGATGTCGAAGCAACGCTCACCGAAAAGAAGAGCGAAGCGCTCACGCCGGAGCTGCTGAAGCGAGCCAAAAAGATGGGGCTTGCGGACAGCGCCATAGCACGCATGACCGGGGAAAGCGAAGCCGAGATACGCAAGCTGCGCCTCTCGCTCGGCATTACGCCCACGTTTAAAATGGTGGATACGTGCGGCGCGGAGTTCGACGCGGTGAGCCCGTATTATTATTCAACATACGACGAGGAAAACGAGGCAATCACGCCGAAGAACAAAACCGTGGTGGTCTTAGGCTCCGGGCCTATACGCATCGGGCAGGGCATTGAGTTCGACTATTGCAGCGTGCACTGCATATGGGCGCTCAAAAAGGCGGGGTATGACACGGTCATCATCAACAACAACCCCGAAACGGTATCGACCGATTTTGATACGTCCGACCGGCTTTATTTCGAGCCGCTCACGCCCGAAGATGTGGGCAACGTGCTCGCTCAGGAGCAGCCTGAGGGCGTGGTTGTGCAGTTCGGCGGGCAAACGGCCATTAAGCTTGCGAAATCCGTGCAGGATATGGGGTATTCGATTATCGGCACGCCGCTTAAAAGCATTGACCGCGCGGAAGACCGCAAGGAGTTTGAAGCGCTGCTTGAAGCGCTTGCCATCCGCCGCCCCAAGGCGCGCACCGTGTTCACGGAGCCGCAGGCCGTGGAAGCCGCGGCGGAGCTCGGGTATCCGGTGCTTGTGCGTCCGTCGTACGTGCTCGGCGGGCAGGGCATGGAGATTGCGTACAGCGACGACGATATCCGCGAATACATGCGCATCATATCCCGCCACGAACAGGAGCATCCCGTGCTTGTGGATAAATACATGGTCGGTCTGGAGCTCGAGGTGGACGCGATCAGCGACGGCAAGGATGTGCTGATTCCTGGCATTATGGAGCATATCGAGCGTGCGGGTGTGCACTCGGGCGATTCGATCTCGGTTTATCCGGCGCGCCGGATATCAGATAAACAGCAGGACGAGCTGATTGATATCACGCGGCGGCTTGCGCTGGCTCTTGACGTGAGGGGCATAGTCAATATACAGTATGTGATATCAGGCGGCGAAATTTATGTGATTGAGGTCAATCCGCGCTCATCAAGAACGGTGCCGTATATCAGCAAGGTGACGGGTGTGCCGATGATTGAGCTCGCGGTGCGCGCCTCACTCGGCGAACCGCTCAGCAAAATGGGCTATGGCATGGGGCTTTTCCCGAAACGCCGCATCACGGCGGTTAAGGTGCCCGTGTTCTCGTTTGAGAAGCTGCCGCTTGTGGAGGTGGGCCTCGGGCCCGAGATGAAATCGACGGGCGAGGTGCTCGGCATCTCGAAGGATTATTCCGAAGCGCTGCTCAAGGGCCTGATCGCTTCGGGCATGGCGCTGCCCAAGGAAAAGGGCGCCGCTTTGCTGACCGTGGCGGACAACGACAAACAGGAGCTTATTCCGATTGCGGCGGTGCTCGATTACCTAGGATACGATATCTACGCGACGCGCGGCACGGCCAATGTGCTAAACTTCAACTTTGTCGCGGCGAACGCGGTATCCAAGCTTTCCAAAGACCCAAGCAGCATCGGCGCTTTGTTTGAGAGCGGGCGGTTAAAGCTGATACTCAACACGCCGACGAAGGGACGGCGCGCCGAACGCGACGGTTTTAAAATCCGCCGCATGGCAGTGGAACACCGGATTCCGTGCCTCACATCGCTCGATACCGCGCGCGTGCTGCTTCAGAGCATGAAATCGGGGCAAACCGATGAGGACTTAAAGCCAATAAGCTTATCAGATATACAGGAGCCAACATGCTAAAATACGTGACAGCCACAATTAAAAGCAACGAAAAAATTGCAAACGGCATTTACCGGATGGAGCTTTACTGCCCGGAGGCCGACCTTAAGCACTTTGTGCCGGGGCAGTTTGCGCATGTGAAGGTGCCGAATCATCCCGAGCTGCTGCTCGGCCGACCGATCAGCATCAATGTGGCGGACGCGGCCAACCAGACGGTGGTGCTCGTTTATCAGATCAAGGGCAAGGGGACGACGGCACTCGCCGATGCGTGTGAAGGAACCGTGGTGGAAACGGTGATCCCCGTCGGGCGTGGTTTTAATTTGAAAGCGACGGATAAAACGGTGTTTTTGGTCGGCGGCGGTGTGGGCATCGCCCCGTTGCTAACGGTGATACAAAAGTGGCCGGACAGGCATTATGAGGCGTTCCTCGGGTACCGCGGCAAGGATTACGCCTACTGCGAGAACGACTTCGGCGCGTGTGACGCTGTCAATATCGCGTCGGACGACGGCACGATCGGCATGCACGGGCTTGTGACCGTGCCCATCGAGCAGCGCCTTAAAGAGCTTGTGCCCGATATAGTGCTCTCGTGCGGGCCGCCGCCCATGCTGCGCGCGTTAAAATCGCTTTTAGAGCCGTTCGGCGCGGCCGCGCAGGTCTCGATGGAACAGCGCATGTGCTGCGGCTTCGGCGCCTGTTCCACATGCGTGTGCGGTGTGCACACAGATGACGGCATCGACTACAAGAAGGTCTGTGTGGAAGGCCCCGTGTTTGATCTTTATGAGGTGGCGTTATGACCAACATGCAGATAGAGCTTTGCGGCAAAACACTGAAAAACCCCGTGATTGCGGCGTCGGGGACGTTCGCTTTCGGCACGCAGCACGGTTGGTTTATCGATGTGTCGCGGCTCGGCGGCATCGCGCTCAAATCACTGACGAAAGAAAAGCGCATCGGCAACGCACCGCCGCGTATCGCGGAAACGCCTTCCGGAATACTCAACAGCGTGGGGCTGCAGAATCCTGGCGTCGATGCGTTTTTACAGAGCGAGCTTAAAAAGGCGGAGCAGCTCGGCACGGCGCTGTTCGCGAACATTGCGGGCAGCACGGCGGACGATTATGTGTATGTGGTGGAGCGCTTAAACGACACGAGCATCGACTTTTTTGAGCTCAACATATCGTGCCCCAACGTGAAGGAGGGCGGCGTGAGCTTTGGGACAGACGAAAAGCTTGCGGCAGCGTGTGTGAAAGCCTGCAAGGCAGCGGCCAAAAAGCCGCTGATTGTGAAGCTGACGCCCGCGGCGGGGGATGTGGTGCGCATCGCGAAAGCCGTGCAGGATGCGGGTGCCGACGCACTCTCGCTGATCAACACGATCCCGGCGATGGCGGTGGATGTGAGGCGCAAAAGGCCGATACTCGCGAATGTGACGGGCGGGCTTTCGGGCCCGTGCATCAAGCCCGTGGCATTAAAGATGGTATACGACGTCTCCAAAGCGGTGAGCATTCCCGTGATTGGTATGGGCGGCATCATGACGGGCGAGGACGCAGCGGAGTTCATGCTCTGCGGCGCAGCGGCCGTGATGACGGGCACGGCGAATCTGCTCGATCCGCACGCACCGATCCGCGTGATTGACGAGCTTGCGGCGCTTGCCGAATCGATGAGGCTTGACGACATTTCCGCGCTGACTGGCGCGCTGGAGGTTTGATATGAACAAAGAACAGATACTCGATATTTTCAGAGAAACGGGCGTGATGCTCGAAGGGCATTTCCTGCTCACGTCGGGCCGCCATTCGGGTCAGTATATGCAGTGTGCGAAGCTGTTTCAAAATGCCGACATTTCCGAAAAGTTCTCAAAGGCGCTGGCTGATAAGTTCACGGGCATCGATCTTGTGGCAGGCCCGGCCATCGGCGGCATTATCCTCGCTTACGAGGTATCGCGCCAGCTTAAAGTGCCCAATGTGTTTGCGGAGCGCGAAAACGGCGCGATGGCGTTGCGCCGCGGCTTTACGATCCCCGAGGGCGCGCGTGTGCTCGTGGTGGAGGATGTGGTGACGACGGGCGGCTCGGTGAAAGAAGTGATTGCACTGATTAACAGCCTGGGGGGCAACGTCGTGGGCGTGGGGAGCATTGTGGACCGCAGCAACGGCGCGGTGGATTTCGGTGTGCCGTTTGAAGCCGTGCTCGCGATGGAGGTTGTGTCGTACCCGCCGGAGGACTGCCCGCTTTGCAGGCAGGGGCTGCCTGCCGTGAAGCCCGGCAGCCGCAACATAAAATAGCAAGGTATTCACAGCAAAGACGAAGCGGCGCTTTCATAGCGAGAGGCCGCTTTTGGTTTATATACATTGGGATTCGTCTACAAATGCAATCGCTAAAGCCTTCCCCTGGGAGGGAAGGTGGCGCGAAGCGCCGGATAAGGGGATGCTGATTTCCGTCAGCATCTTATCAGTCGACCTTCAGCGACAGTTCTTTCTGGGGATGACTGATAGATTGTCTATCTAAGTGCATAACTTAGATAGTGTTTTAATGAGAATACCCAATGTTGAGAAGACATACACCCTATCCGCCAGTTGACGTTTTTTCTATTATGTGCTAATTTTAGCTTATCGCATTATTATTCTGCATATTGTTTTTTCTCAAATGAACCCGATCAGGTTATCTCTATCCAAAAATCGAAACCGGTTACGTTGACCCTGCGCGAAAATCGAAACCGGTTAATATCAAGAAAGGACAATAGGATATGGTGAAGATTCATAATCAACGGTATCTGGCTTTTGTGCTGTCTCTGTGTCTCCTTCTCGGCTTGTTTCTGACGGCATGCGCCGCCTCCGTGCCGGAACCCAGCGCTTCCGAAGCACCGGCGGAAACGCCCGAACCGACGGCAGAACCCACTCCTGCACCGATGCAAAACGCCGACGGCTGGCCCGCCGATTTTTCACTGTGCGACGCCTACAAGGATGATTTCCTGCTCGGTACGATCTACACGGACGCAAGCCGGAGCGGTGCCGACAATGAACTGCTGTTAAAGCACTTCAACGTGATCACGCCGGAGAACCTCATGAAACCGGAAAACATGCAGCCCACCGAGGGCAAATTTAATTACGCAGATGCCGACACAATGATGCAATTTGCCAAAGATAACAATCTTTTGGTGGCGGGGCATACGCTGGCATGGCATCAGCAGAGTGGCAAATGGCTCGGCACGGGTGAACGCGAGGAAGCCATCGAGCAGCTGCGCAGCCATATCAACGGCGTCGCCGGAAAATACAAGGGGCAGATTCTCTCGTGGGACGTGGTCAACGAGGCCATCGCGGATGACATGGTGCTGCCCAAAGACGGCGACTGGACAAAATGCCTGCGTAAATCGCAGTGGTACACGTCGATCGGCCCCGACTACATCAAACTTGCGTTTGAGTTTGCCAAACAAGCCGACCCCGACGCGAAGCTCTATTACAACGATTACAACCTCGATGTGAAGAGCAAGGCCGAGGCCGTTGCCGCGATGGTGAAGGACTTAAAAGCGCAGGGTGTGCCGATCGACGGCATCGGTATGCAGGGGCATTACACCACGGATACCTCCGTGAAAGCCGTGAAGGCGTCGCTGGATCTGTTTTCGCAGCTCGGCGTGGAGGTCAGCATCACGGAACTCGATGTTTCGGTGAACAACGCGGACAAAAATGGCCTTACGGAAGAGCAGGAATTGAAGCAGGGCACTGTCTACGCGCAGTTGTTCAGCCTGTTCCGGGAATACAAGGACCTCATTGGGCGCGTGACGTTCTGGGGCTATGTGGATAACAAGAGCTGGCGCAGCGACCGCTTTCCGTGCCTGTTCAACGCGGATTTTTCGCCCAAACAGGCGGCGTATGCCGTGCTCGATCCGGAGAAATTTTTGGAGCTGCACCCCGTGATGCAGGACGCCCCGGCCAGCACAGCCGCCGCCAAATACGGCACACCGAAGGTCGACGGTGAGATTGACGACATCTGGGCGGATTGCCCCAAGGCCAAGGTCGGCATGCCGATTATGGCGTGGGAAGGCGCGAAGGGCGAGGTACGGCTGCTGTGGGACGAATCCTTCGTTTATGCGCTGTTCGAGGTACAGGATCCGCTGCTCAACAACTCATCGGCAAACGTTTACGAGCAGGATTCGATTGAGCTGTTTCTCGATCAGAGTAACGAAAAAGGCGCGAGTTACGACGCGAACGACGGTCAGTACCGCGTGAGCTATGTCGGAGACGAATCGTTCGGCACCGTGCCCGATGCGAAAGGCTTTGCATCCGCCGTAACGCTGATTGACGGCGGCTATCTCGTGGAACTGGCCATGCCGCTCGTGGTGACGCCCGAGGAGGGCATGATCATGGGCTTCGACGCGCAGGTGAACGACAGCGACGGCAGCGGTGTGCGCCAGAGCATGATGAAGTTCAACGACCCCACCAACAACTCTTATATGAGCCCTGAGAAATGGGGTCTGCTGGAGCTGACAAAGTAAGAATACTTGAGACGCTTATGATTCTATAATTTATACTGTCCTGAAATAAAGGCCTCTCTATCAACGGCATAATGCTGATTGAGGGGCTTTTTGTTACGTTAATACAATATTTCACGATTGTGTATGTAGGGCGCGGCATCATTGACGCACCTGTTGCCACGGCGAAGGCGCGCTTGGGAAATCGCGCCCTACAGACTTATACTTGAGACACACCGATGAAGGCTTGGGAAATCGCGGCCTACAGACTTTACAAAGCATAGAATCATTAGACGCAATCTGCTCCTAGTCGCGTTTGTTTGCTTATTTAAAGACGAAAGGGTTTATTCATGTTGATAGGCATCTTTCACAATACCGCTTTCTTAATATGACGCCATGGGATATAATGGGTTTATTATGAGTTATATACACAAAAGGCGGGTCTGTATGAACAACTGTGAAATATGCGGCGTGCGCGACGATGAACTGGCGCTTTGCGTGCAGACGGTGTGCGCGGCATTTGCGACTGTGGCGCAAACCTTCGGGCTTACCGAAGAAAACTGCCCCACAAACGCGGCTTTTATGAAAATCGAACGGCTGCTTTATGACAAAGACAAAGGCAATATGATGTACGTGCTGAAAGCAGACGGCCGCATCGCCGGGTTCATGCAGCTTGAAAACAAAGGCGAGGGACGTTTTGAGCTTAAGAACATCGCGGTCGTGCCGGAATACCGCCATCATGGGTTCGGGAAAATGCTGCTCGATTTCGCCGCGCAAAAGGTGAAGCAGCTCGGCGGCAACAAGATATCCATCGGCATTATTGAAGAAAACACCGTATTGAGGAGATGGTACGAACAGAACGGCTTTATGCACCTTGGCACCAAAGTGTTTGAGCATTTGCCCTTTACCGTCGGCTTTATGGAAATGGTTATCGACTGAAGGCAGAGGGACATCAATGCAGATACTTTCCGCCGAGCATATCGGCAAAACATATGACGCGCATTGCGTGCTGAAAGATATCAGTCTTAGCATCGGCAGAGGCGAGGCTGTCGCATTCGTCGGCGAAAACGGTTGCGGCAAAAGCACGCTGATTCGTACTCTGTGCGGGCTGACTCGTCCGACATCAGGGCACGTTTGCGTATCGACGGATTTACGCCTTGCGTTGGTGCCCGATCGTTTTGACAAGGTCAACATGACGATGCCGCGGTTCATGAGCCATATGCTCGCGCTTGACGGCGCGAAACCGGACGCAGCAGAGCCTTATTACAAGGCGTTCTTGCTTGACGGCATGCTCGATACGCCGATGAAATATTTAAGCAAGGGCACGCTGCAAAAGGCGGCGGTGATTCAGGCGCTCGCGGCCAAGCGCGATATCCTTTTTCTCGATGAACCGCTCTCGGGGCAGGACGCGGCGTCACAGTCTCATTTCGCGCAGGAACTGAAAAAGAGAAAAGCGGCAGGTATGGCCATCGTGATGGCCTGCCATGAGCCATTTCTGATCGAGGAGCTTGCGGACACCATCTATCAGATTAAAGAAGGCATGCTCATAGACGGCGAAAGCTATGTGTTCGAGCGCGCGAGAACACGCTGCGTGTTTTTGGCTGCGCTTGGCGGTACGGATATCATGGTCAAGCTCAAGGCGCTTGGCGCGGAAACCACGGCTTTGGGGCAGCTGGTCAGAATAGAAGCCGACATCAGCCAATCGAAGAAGCTTTTCGCCTTGCTCACAGCGGACGAAGGCGTGCACATCGTCAAATACGACGAGACGGAGGGCGTATGCTGAAGGCTGTTTACAGGTTTGAGAGAGATAAGCTGTTAAGAAGCAGCCGGATCATTGTGCCGCTGCTGATACTCTTTGCGTACATCGGCATTGCCTATGCGGTCGGGCCGCTCAATATACGAAGCAGCTTCGGCATCTGTGCGATTGTGCTTTTTATACTGATGATCAGCATCGGCATGATGGAGGACAATGCCGCTTATGCCATGATTGAGCAGACGATACTTGTACGCTTACGCCGAAAATGGCTGTTTTACCTCGGCAAGGCGGCGCTGATGGCGGCGGTAAGCCTCGTGTTCGCGGCGGTCGCGGTGCTTGCACCTGTGCTGATCGATCTATCGAGAGGGGGCGGCCTGTTCAGCCGCGGTATTATGGTTTCTGATGTGCTGTCGGGCTTCGTGCTGTTTGCGCTCACAGGGCTTTGCGGCGGCGTGACGGGGCTGTTTGTGAATCACAGAATCATCGCCAACCGCAATACGGCGATACTGCTTTGTATTGCGTTTGTGCTGCTGGCTGTTATCAAGGGCGCGATGACCGCGCAGGTGGAGGCGCTCAAATATATATTGTGGATTCTGCCGCCTGTGCATGATATCAGCGTGACATACAGCAAAAACGAGGCTTTTGATTTCGGCGCGACATGGAGCTATTTCCTCTGGCTCGCGGGCTATATCGGCATTGAGATTTTTGCCTATGTGGCGATATTGAGAAAAAGAGGCGTGGAGTAATAACCAGTCAGCGAGGCCGATTGTGGTTCGCTAATATTACGCAACACGAACCGTAGGGAACGACCTCCGTGTCGTTCCGCCTGATTATGCCCCGAATGGGGTATGATGCCAGACGACGTACAAACCGTCGGCGGCGGGCGATCACTGATCGCCCCTACGGATATTGTTTGCACGAACCGTAGGGAACGACCTCCGTGTCGTTCCTTGCTGGCAAAACCGGTTGTCGGCGGGCGACACGTGGGTCGCCCCTACAATTCATAGCTCACACAAACTGCGTGACAATGTGCATCATTTAAACCACAAAATCAATCAATCAGCATACCTGTACCCCGGAGGGGTATATTATTCTGCAGCAGACACGCAATACCCCTTCGGGGAATAGGAATACTCTTTGCTACTTAAAGTGCTTATGGCATGCACACGAACCGTAGGGAACGACCTCTGTGTCGTTCCGTTAAAACTGGCGTAATCGTTGCCGGCGGGCGACACGTGGGTCGCCCCTACAATTCATAGCTCACTAACTGCGTGACAATGTGCAGCATCTGCACCCACAAAACCCAACAAACAGTATACCTGTACCCCGGGGTATAGCGAATCCGTATGAGGCGCGCATCTCCCTTCGGGAAATAGGAATACTCTTTTTTATTTTAAGTGAAGTTAAACGCAACGAACAGCTTCGCACGAACTGTAGGGAACGGTCTTGACCGTTCCGCTTGTTTGCACACTGTGATTATACACATATGCCGCCGGTGGCATCCGATTCATGAAAATAAAACATCCGTGTTTTTTCGCGCCCGCCCTGCAAATACTATGTCTGATTATTTTTTTGGGAGGATACAGCATGATACGCACAGACTTAGCGATGGAAGCGGCACAGGCCGCGGGACAAATACCCGGCGTGGAAGTTTTGAACGACGAGGTGAGCCCCGGCGTGCAGCGTTCACGCGTCACAGTTTTGAACGAAGAGGGTGAAAAAGCGCTCGGCAAGAAGAAAGGCATCTATGTCACAATTTCGGCGGAACAGCTTGCGCAGGGGGATGCGGAACTCGATGAACACTGCTCCATCGCTCTGGCGAACGAGATTCGCAATATGGCGGGGGACGCGCTGAATGGCGTGGTGCTCGTGGTGGGCCTCGGGAACCGCATGGTGACGCCCGACTCACTCGGCCCTTACGTTTGCGACGACGTGTTTGTGACACGCCACATTCACGAATACGCGCCCGAGGGCATCGACGAGCGGCTCGGCAACGTGAGCGCGATTGCGCCCGGCGTTCTCGGCATTACGGGCATTGAAACAGGCGAGGTGATCGAGGGCGTGGTGGAGCACATGAAGCCTTCGCTCGTGATCGCGGTGGATTCGCTTGCGTCGCGGAGCCTGGAGCGTGTGCGCACCACAATACAGATCGCCGATACGGGTATTGCGCCCGGTGCGGGTATCGGCAATAAGCGAAAAGCGCTCGACCAAGAGACACTCGGCGTACCGGTGCTGGCGCTCGGCGTGCCGCTCGTTGTGTACGCGTCCACCATCGCAGAAGACCTGATGCAGACTGCCATGGAGAAAACGCCGTCTGATGTGAATGTGCGCCCGGACGTTCAGCGCATTTTCGACGCGATGAAGGATGTGCAGGGGGCCGAAATGATCGTGACGCCCAAGGAGATCGACAAGGTCGTATCCGACGTCGCGCGCATCATCGCGGACGCGCTCAACATCTCGCTGCACAAAAACATGACGATTGAGGAAGTCCGGCGGTACATGCATTAAAGTATCGTCACAGGACGTATATGTCCAGCCCGTTTTGCATACCTTTTGATAGGAGTGCAAAATGATGAAGCGACTCAAAGAAGGGCATATCATTCATATGCCCTTTTATCTGTCCGGCAATTCTAAGCGACACCGTTCCTTGTTTATATTAAAAGCCGTTTTGATCGGTGCCATTTTCATCGGTCTGGCGTTCTCGGCTTTACTGACGCTGCGTATGCAGGAAGCCGTTGCGCGCGGTTCGGCCGGGCTGCCCGCAGACCATAACCGCATCGACGCGTCGGGAGCGGAGAATGCTTTTGAGGGCAGCGTCGTTGATCCGCGCCTGTTTATCGGCACCGAAATGCCTGTGATTTACGGTGTGAACGTTGACGAGACGAAAATCGGTGGGACGGAGAATGGGGAAACACAGCCGCGGCCGGGTTCGGATGATTACCACGATGTGCGGCCCAAAGACTTCAAGATGGAGATCCTAGAATTCGCGAATGATTTTCACGTCGGCACACAGGGGCCTCAGATTTTGATTTACCATACTCACACGCTGGAAGCCTACCGCCAGATTGAAGGCAAAAAATATGTGGAGGCGGGTACGTGGCGAACCGAAGATCACGATAGCTCGGTGGTGGCTGTGGGCGAGATACTCAAAACCGAACTCGAGTCGTACGGGTATATCGTATTGCACGACATCACTAACCATGAACCACCTTCGCTTATAACCGCGTACTCGCGTTCGCTTGAGACCATGAAGAAATACGCCAAGGAATACCCTACGCTGCGGGTATTCATCGATGTGCATCGCGATGCAAATATGGATACTTCGGATTTTGTAACGATAGACGGAGAAGAATGTGCGCGCATCATGTTCGTGGTAGATGACGGAGAGGGTTATGACGTGAAGCCCGACTACGAGTCCAACTTTAAGCTCGCGTATTCAGTCACCAAAGAGCTTGAGAAAATTCACAAGGGCTTCACACGCCCCGTCTGCATCAAATCTCACAGCCATAACCAGAACGTATCAGATATGTGCCTGCTCATCGAAGTGGGGCACAACGCGAACTCTCTTGAACAGGCCAAAAACGCCGCCAAATATGCAGCGCTGGCTATAAGCCGTGTGGTGTCAATAGGCTAAGAATCACAAGATGTATATATGCTTTTGGCTTTGCATACCTTTAATCAGGAGTGCAAAATGATGAAGAAATTGAGAGCCGGGCGCATGGTGCATGTGCCCCTAAGTCCGCCCCGCCGCCCCAAACGGCACCGTCCCTTGTTCGTACTAAAAGTTGTTTTGATGGGCGCTATTCTGATCGGTCTGGCGTTTTCAGCCGTGCTGACGCTGCGGATGGGAAAACTGCAGGAAGCCGTCGCGTTTGGCTCGTCCGAGCTGTCTGCAGACAGTAACCGCATTGACGCGTCGGGCGCGGAGAACGCTTTTGACGGCAGCGTTATCGACCCGCGGCTGATTATCGGCACCGAGATGCCCGTGATATACGGCGTGAATGTTGATGAGGCGGAAATCGGCGAAACGGAGCACGAGGAACCGCAGCCTAAGCCGGGCATGGATATTTACTTTGATGTGCTGCCCGAAGATATCAAGATGGAGATTCTTGATTTCGCGAACGATGCCCCCAAGGATTTTCATATCGGCACACAGGGGCCGCAGATTCTGATTTATCATACCCACACGCTCGAAGCGTATCGCCAGATTGAAGGCAAGGAATATGTGGAGGCTGGTTCGTGGCGCACTGAAGATCACGACAGCTCTGTGGTGGCCGTGGGTGAGATGCTCAAGGCCGAGCTGGAGTCGTATGGATACACGGTGCTGCACGACACCACAAACCATGAACCGCCGTCGCTCAAAACCGCGTATTCGCGTTCGCTTGAGACCATGGAGAAATACGCGAAGGAATACCCGACGCTGCGGGTGTTCATCGATGTGCACCGCGACGCGTATAACGACGTGGAGGCGGGCAAGAAGGATTTTGTGACGGTGGACGGCAACGAATGCGCGCGCATGATGTTCGTGGTGGGCACGGGCGAAAAGTATGATATCAAGCCGAATTACGAATCGAACTACAAGCTCGCGCTGGCGGTGACCAACGAGCTCGAGAATATCTGCAAGGGCATCACGCGTCCCATTCGCGTGAAGACGGGGCGGTATAATCAGCAGGTGTCGGATATGTGCTTGCTGCTCGAGGTGGGGCATAATGCAAACTCGCTGGAGCAGGCAAAGAACGCCGCGAAGTATGCCGCGCTCGCTCTCAGCCGTGTGATCGAAGTGGGGCAGTGAAGATTTTATGGTGAAGGGGTTCGCTGACCGGTGAGCCTCTTTTTGATGAATTCGAGTAGCCTTGTTGTTTCCTCTGCACTCAGCAGACGTTTGGGGATTGTAATGACATTACCAGATGATACAATTAGACAAATAGCATATTTTGATTCTTGTGCTTGCTTAAAATTCTGCCAGAGATAATTGATCGTTGCTATTTCTCCGGTTAAATGCTCACCAATATCATCAAGTTTTATATGTATTGGTAAGCGTACGATTCTGCTGGAAGCATAAAGTGACTTAACTTGGCGTTTTATTGATCGTATTGCATAGACAACGGTCAGAAAAATATTTACAAGGCAGTATTAACTACTTCGATAGCAGCCGCACCTTTTTCGGACCGGCTTCTTTTCTTATCAGCGCCAGAACCGCGTCGCGTTCATCTGCACTGAGCTGCCGTTTGGGCAGCACAATCGCATTCGTTTTATGAATATAAAAGAAAAAGACGGTTTTTGTTTCGATCACCTGAAGCATGTTGCGCCACGCGAGGGTTGTTGTGCCCAAGTTTCCCGTTGTGCTGACACCCGTCTCATCAACAACAAGGGTGACGGTTCCATTGGCTGAAATGAATGAAGCAAGCGCCTTTTTTGATGCGTTTTTCATGTAAAAGAAAAGACAAAGCGGAAATACTGCGGCAAGTGCCGCCGGTAATATCATGCTGCGCAGTGAAAACTCATTGCTGGCGAGGTTCACCGCCGCAAAAATCAGAATCACCGCGGCAGGTACAATGGCATAGAGTTTTCTGTAAACCCGTGATATGAATGCCATGAAATCTGATGCTTGCAGCGCGAGCGTTCGTTTGATTTCCATGTTAACTCCTTGTTGATGGGATTCTTAGGTGCTGCACCCGCCGTTGACGCCGATAAACTGTCCCGTCACGCTGCCCGCGTTTTCAGAGAGAAAGTAAAGGATCGCTTCGGTCACTTCGTCTCTGGTGATGCGCCTGCCGATTGGAATTTTAGATATGGGGATTCGGTCTGCCTCGTCATGCACGCCGGCTTTGGCAGTGCTGCCGGGGGCAACCATATTGACGGTGATACCGTTTCGTATTTCCTCGAGCGCGAGCGTTTTGGTGAATATCGTCAGCGCACCCTTGTGTATGCCAAAAGGCGCGAGATTCGTCTGGCCTTCCATGTAGTTTCTCGATGACGCGCCCATCATGATCATACGCCCGAAGTTCTGTTTGCGCATGATGGGCAGGCAGAGCTTAACGAGCCGGAACGGCACATTGAGGATAACCTCCTGAGACCGCAGCCAGTCGTCTTCCGACAGCTCGCCGATCGGCCCCCAGATATCAATGCCGACGTTATTGACCAGAAAATCCACGCGGCCCCATTGCTGATAAGCCGAATGGACGAGCCGCTCAAGGCTGCTTTTGTCCGTCACGTCGCCCTTGACCACGATGCTTTCGGTTTGTAACGATGCCATCGTATCGGTAAACGCCTTCGCCTGTTCATCGTTTGATTTGTATACCGTCGCGACCTTCACGCCTCTTTCGGCGAGCCTTTCCGCGAGCCTTAAGCCGATACCGTGCGTCGCGCCCGTGATGACGGCGGTTTTACCGCGCCAGTAGTCATTCTCAACAACCATGCTTATCGCCTTTCTAATCTGACTGAGAGAGACAAAACCTGAGACATAATACTATACAGACGTTTCATTGCTCACTGGCTGCTTTTGGCTCTCAGCGCTTATAGGCCTATCTTTATGCGGCTGAAAGCGTGCTGTCGCAAATAATATGACAGAGCTGATTAAAAGGCCGACCGCCAATACCATATATCCGATAAAACAAGAGCTGTCCATATTATCGTTGATCGAACCAAACCCGATGAACAGAAAAATGAAAAAAGTGATGAGCAGAACGGACGCAAAGAAATACCTGAGCTTTTGACCTGTCTCCATCGCGGACAATCTCCTTACATGTTGGCAACAATTTATCGTATGAATTATCAGTATTATACAGGACAAGGCTAATATTATCAACAAGGCGCAAAGTGCGGTTGAAAAAAGTGAGCTCTGTGGAGTATAATGTTTGCATCATTTCGTACGGGAGAAAAGATGAACTGCAAACCGATTGGTTTCTTTGATTCGGGCGTGGGCGGAATCAGCGTTCTTAAAACGGCGTTCCGGCTGATGCCAAACGAAAACTACATCTACTATGGCGACAATCTCAATGCCCCTTATGGAGAAAAATCGGAAGAGCAGATCAGAGCCCTGTCCTTAAACGCAGCCCAGTTTCTTTACGCCAAAGGCGTCAAGACCATTGTGATTGCATGCAACACCGCCACAAGCACGTCGGTTTACGAGATGCGCGAAAAATTCAACATACCTGTTATCAGCATGGAGCCTGCTGTGAAGCCCGCATTAAACGAAACAAACGACGGGCGCGTGCTCGTGCTGGCGACGCCCGCCACCGTCACACAGGAGCGGTATTTGAGTTTGCTTAACAAGCTGAATGCGGGAGACCGTGTGGTCAGCGTGGGGTGCGGCGGCCTTGTGGAGCTCATCGAACAGGGACGCACCGATAAAGACAGCATACACGGCTACCTCAAACGCAAGCTCGCCTTTTTAAGCGGAGAGAAAATCGCCGCTGTCGTTCTCGGGTGTACGCATTACTCGTTCGCGGAAGCCGAAATCAAAAGCTATATGGATGCGGCGTTTGAAACTGACTGCCGCGTCTATGATGGCCGTCACGGCACCGTACGGCACCTGAAAAACGTTCTGCTGGACAGCGACCTTGAATGCGCCCAAAACAGCGAGGGAAGCGTTTCATTTTTTTCATCGGATTTGAGCATACCGACAAATCACTTTCAACAGCTTTTTAACAGCTATAACGGTTAGAATTTCATTTTCTATTGATAATAATGTATTGAAGAACACTATATATTGTGTTAGTATATACCCCTACTACATGATAGCGTATACAGGAGGAAATATGAACTTATCAAATAACGCACGTGTTGTGCTCGAAAGACGGTATTTGAAAAAGGATGAGAACGGTGTCTGCGAGCGCCCGGAAGACATGATCCACCGAGTGGCGGAGGCGATTGCGGCGGCCGACGCGGCATACGGCGGCAATACCATAGAAACCGCACAGGCGTTTTTTGATATGATGGATTCTCTTAAGTTTCTGCCCAATTCACCCACGCTGATGAACGCGGGGCGTGAGCTCGGGCAGCTCTCTGCCTGCTTTGTGCTCCCCGTGGAAGATACGATGGAGGGCATATTCGATACGCTCAAGAACGCCGCGATGATTCACAAGAGCGGGGGCGGCACGGGATTTTCGTTTTCGCGCATTCGTCCGGCGGGCGCGAGCGTCAACTCCACGGGCGGCGTGGCAAGCGGGCCGATCAGCTTTATGAAGGTGTTTAACGCCTCCACGGAAGCGGTGAAGCAGGGCGGCACGCGCCGCGGTGCCAACATGGGCATATTGCGCGTCGATCATCCCGATATTATGGAATTCATCAAATGCAAGAACGATTTGACCCAGATGACCAATTTCAACATCAGCGTGGGGCTTACGGAAAAGTTTATGCAGGCCGTGCAGACCGGCAAGAAATATGATCTGATCGATCCGCACACGAAAAAGAAAGCGGGCAGCCTTGGGGCCAGAGAGGTCTACGAGACCATCGTCGAAATGGCATGGACGAGCGGTGAACCAGGCATTGTGTTTCTCGACCGCATCAACAAAGACAACCCGGTACCGGCCGCGGGCGAAATTGAGAGCACGAACCCGTGCGGCGAACAGCCGCTGCTGCCTTATGAAAGCTGTAACTTGGGCTCACTCAACTTAAACGTGTTTGTAAAAAATGGCGCGGTCGATTTTGAGAGCCTCGGAGAAACGGTGGCGCTTGCGGTACACTTTCTCGATAACGTGATTGACGTGAACCGATACCCGCTGCCGAAGATTGAAGAGACAACAAAGAGCATGCGCAAAATCGGCCTCGGTGTGATGGGTTTTGCGGACATGCTCTATCAGCTCGGCATCCCGTACAACAGCGAAGAAGCGGTTCATATCGCGCGCGATCTCATGTCGTTCATTCAGCTGCGTGCGCGTGAGGCCTCTGCGGCACTGGCCTCGGTGCGCGGCAGCTTCCCGATGTTCGAGCAAAGTGTGTATAAAAAGCAGGGCGTGAAGGCGATGCGCAACGCGACGGTAACCACCATCGCGCCGACCGGCACGATTTCAATTATCGCGGGTACGTCCAGCGGCATCGAGCCCGTGTTTGCGATTTCGTACATCCGCAACGTGATGGACAACGATAAGCTCGTGGAGGTGCACCCGTATTTTGAGAAGGTGGCCCGTGAGCGGGGATTTTACGGCAACGAACTCATGCAGGCCATCGCTCAAAAGGGCACACTGCATGGGATCAAGGAGATACCCGAAAATGTGCAGAACGTGTTTGTGACGGCGCATGACATCTCGCCCGACTATCATATCCGCATGCAGAGCGCGTTTCAGGAATCCACCGATAACGCGGTTTCTAAAACCGTCAACTTTGCGCAGTCGGCCACAAAGGAAGATGTCCGCGCCGCGTATGATTTGGCTTATACGCTTGGGCTCAAAGGCGTCACGATTTATCGCGACGGCAGCCGTCAGGGGCAGGTGTTAAGCGTGGGAGAAAAGAAAGCTGAGCCGGGCGAAGCGCATGAAGAAGGCTCTGTGCTCGCGCCGCGCGAGCGCCCCGAAATCACCAAGGGCATCACGCAGAAAATCAAAATCGGCTGCGGCAATTTGTATGTCACGGTCAATTACGATAACGAAGGCATTTGTGAGGTGTTTACGAATGTCGGGCGCGCGGGCGGATGCCCGTCTCAGTCCGAGGCGACGAGCCGCCTTGTTTCGATGGCGCTGCGTTCCGGTGTCGATGCAGACAGCATTATCGAACAGCTGCGCGGCATCCGCTGCCATTCCACACTGCGCCAAAAAGGCCTCAAAGTGCTCTCGTGCCCGGATGCCATCGGGCGTGTGCTTGAACGCGTGGTTGAGTTGCGCAACGGTGAAACACAGGTCCCGCAGCCGATAAACAGCGGCAGTGCGAAAAGCGGCGGGGCTGGTAAATGCCCCGAATGTGCGTCGCAATTGGAGCATGAAAGCGGCTGTGTGGTCTGCCGTTCGTGCGGATATTCGAAGTGTGGTTGAATTAACGGAAATTTACGTTGTGCAACAGGTGCTTTTCATATATAATTTTTGTTGAAAATGATGTTTTGATGGAACAAAATGTGTTTCATCTGCGTCATAATGGTGAGAAAAGCGGTTAAGGATGTGGTGGGGGATGGATTGCAGGATTGCACAAGAGAATATCGATCTGTTTGTTGACGGTTTGCTCAGTGAAAAAGAGCGTCAGCAGCTTTTGGAGCATGCGGCGTCCTGCGAGGCGTGCCAAAAGGCTGTTGATGATGCAGTCCGCCTAAAGAACGCGCTTGCGTCTCTTCCTGAGATAGAACCGCCGAAAGGGCTTGCCATGTCTGCCATTAAGAAAGCAAAAACAAAAAAACCGTTGTTTGTGTATATATCCGCCGCCACCGCGGCTGTCGCCGCTGTGATCGCGCTCGTCGTGGTGCTGACGCCCGGCCTCAGTTTGGATAACGGCACAAGATTGTCCCAGCAGATGGATTCGATGTCGGCAAAAGGAGAATCCGCGGCTGCGGCCGAAATGGCTTCGGTTGAGCCCGAAATGGGCTATACGCTTGAAGCTCCGGCGGGGGCAATGGAGGACGCGGCAGACGAAGCATGGCCGGAGGAATCGGAAGAAGCCGTGCAGGCGCCCCCCAGAGACATGAGCGCGTATGTGTACGCCAGCGAAGAAGACTTTGTAGCGGCTGAACAGAGCAGCTATTATAAGCCTGCGGCCCTGCCGGAGGGGGCTGGACTTGCGAGCATTTCGATGGACGAGGAGTCCTTCGTGTTTACGTACAGCCTTGCTGACGGCGGCCAGTTCACATTCGCCTGGCTCGATGCGCTCGTCGACAACGGCCTGAAAGACTGGCTCAAGGAAAAATACGGTGATCTGTCTGAGCTCACTTACGAAGGCGGTTTCTACACTTTCAAGGGAGAAGGTATCACGGATGTTTACTGGCAGCAGGAGGGGGATTCGTTCCATGCCGCCGTACCGTCCTCATGGACAGCTCAAGACATCGCGGCTTACTGCCAAGCGCAGTTTGTCGAGGTGCTGGATACTGACGAACAATAGTAAGATAGTATAGAATATCAAAGAAGATAACAGGGAGCCCTCGTTCCCTGTTTTTTAATGTCTAGCTATTACCGGTGGTTGGGATTGCCGATCATTAAATCCGATAGCGGCAGTCAGTCTGAATGAGTCTTGTGTCCGTTCATAAACTCCCTGCGTCAAATGGGACGATGTTCGCGTTACCAATGGCCCCCTCAAGAGGGGGCTGTCACCGTCAGGTGACTGGGGGAGTGATTTGTGTCCCATAAAAAAACTGCTATTGCGTGAACTCCCTCCGTCAAATGCCGGAGTGGCATCCGCCATTTGCCACCTCCCTCCAGAGGGAGGCAAGGGAGATGCGCTTCATTGGCTTCATCGAATGGATGTTACCAATAGGCGACTGAGGAACATGCCATCAATCATACATGCGATGAAGATGCCTCCTTTTGAAAGGAGGTGGCACGCGAAGCGTGACGGAGGATTGCTTATTCTGTCATTTTAGACGGTCGATCACATTTTGACACCCGATCAGGGTGAATCGGGAACTAGCGCGAATGGGCGACTGACGCATGAACACTCCCTCCGTCAAATGCGGGAAGAACATCCGCCATTTGCCACCTCCCTCCAGAGGGAGGCATGGGCAATGCGTATAATTGGCTTCATCGCATGGTTGTCACTGTCAGGTGACTTGGGGTTTTAAGTGAGACTAGTGAGGTTTTTTAGTTGCCTTTTATCAATCCTCAGTCAGCTTACGCTGACAGCTCCTTTTCAAAGGAGCCTTGGGTGCTCAGAATAATGCCTCCTTTTGAAAGGAGGTGGCACGCGCAGCGTGACGGAGGATTGCCTATCACAAAATGGCTGGGTGACGAAAAACAATCTCTTATTCAATTGATACGCTTTCCTCAATCTGCACTTTCTTTTGCGGCAGAATCAGCAGCATCGATGTGCGCTTCTGATACGCGTCGTAATCATTTTTTGTTTCTGTCAGCCGGTTTTCCATCATCGGTATGCTGATCAGCACGAACAGCAGCGTCATCAGCACGGGCGCTATCACCGTCCACCACAGCGCGCTTTGCGTGCCCATCTGTATCAGCCACACGCCCCACCACAAAGACACCTCTCCAAAATAGTTCGGGTGACGTGAGTATTTCCAGAGCCCCGTCTCAATATTTCTGCCACTGCCCGCATTTTCTTTTCTGAACCGGCGCATCTGGCCGTCCGAAACGATCTGCAGTGCCACCGCGCTGAGGCAGACCGCGAAGCCGAGAACAGACACGATGCCGATCGCATCCGTGCCTGAAACCACGCAGAAATAAGCGGGAATAAGATTCACGAAAACGAAAAGCGTGGGGATCATGTTGATGCCGAAAAAGTTGGTGAGAAGCCAGAGCTTCGGATTCTTGTCGTGCAGCATCGTGTAGCGCCAGTCCTGATGCGCCATGCCGCGCCAGCCGACAATCCAGTTCAGCGTGAGACGAATGCCCCAGATAGCAAACAAGGCGATATAAAGCATGTCCACAGCATCCAGATGCCCCGCGTCGAGCAGGAAGCAGATGTACAGCGCGAGCGGCGCGACGCTCCAATAAGGGTCATACAGGCTCGCGTTTTTGAAGATGAGCCCAATGGCCCACACAACCACGGTCGCGGCGGCATCGGCAATGAGGTAAGCGAACAGACCCTGAAACGGCAGCAACGCAAACACAAGCAGCCCGATCACAAACGCGGCGGCATAAACAAGAAGAACGATCAGCAAAGAAAGGCTCTTGGATAATTTCATGATATAATACCTCATTATTTTATCTATGATGTATTATACAACAAATCAGAGCCCTGAAACTACAGGGGGCGGACGTTATTTCTTTCTGCCGCCCATGCCGCCCATCATATTGCCCATCATGTTCATCATATTCATCATGTTGCTCATATTGCCCATGCCGCTCATGTTACCCATGTTACCCATGTTGCCCATATTGCCCATATTGCCCATATTACCCATGCCGCCCGAATAGCCCATGTTGCCCGAGTTGCCTGCGTTTCCTGTGTGGCCTGAACCGTCCGAATAGCCCATGTTGCTGGCATTGCTGCCTGAATAGCCCCCGTTGCCGTTGAAACCGCCCGCATTATTGCCCGAGTAGCCCTCGTTGCCGTTGAAGCCGCTCGCATTGCCATTGAAACCGCCGGTGTTGTTGCCCATGTTTCCCGTGTTGCCTGAGTTGCCCATGCCGCCCATGAACTTGAACATGTCTTCGGGCTTAAAGCTGCCCATATTGCCCATCATGCGCATCATGTTTTGCATATTGCGGAACTTGCCTTGTTCTTCCGGCGGCATAAACATGGACAGGGCGTCAAACATCTGTTCTGGTGATGATGCGTTCATATTTCTGAGCTTCTCCATTCTGCGCGTCATGCGCTCAAAGTTATCCTGCATGCGGGCTGATTGAGCGAGCCCTTGCATCATGGCCTTTGTATCGCTGCCCGCGTATTGGGACAGTACGTCGATCAGAGCCTGCTGACGCGCCAGCCGTGAAAACGAATTGAGCCCTGCGCCGCTGCGATTCGGAGCGGATACGGGCGGATGAAGGCGATATTCTTCTGTCATATGCTGAGCGCTGAAAATGCTATGTATGGCTTCTTTGTCTCCGTTGCTCACGTAAGGCTCAATTTTCTTAAGCATTTCGAAAGTGGATTGGCGGTTCAAGCCATCTTTCAGCGTCATGGCCAGCAGGAAACTGAGCTCGGGAGAAAACGACGCGTGGCCGATGATATCCCCGTAGCCCATCGGTTTGGCGGGCTGAGCCTGAGGCTGCATCGTCTTTGTTTGCTGGGGCTGCGGTCTGCGCGGCGTGGGGCGCGAACCGAATGGAAACCTTGGCATAAAGATCTCTCCTTTATAATCTGATCTTTTATCATCGTATGCCAAATGGCGCGCGACCGTGCACTTTGGCGGCCGCGGCGAATATATATAGACAAAAGGGTAGCAAAAACATAAGGGAGGGGACATATATGCCGAAAAAAGATCTGCGGCAGATGAAGAATGATAAGGCACGGTGCAGCCAGGAAGAGCTTCGCGAGACGGCGAAGAAACTCAATGTCGACCCGAATACCATTGAGGAAAGCAGTGTCAGAAGTATTGAGGATACGATTGCGCAGTATGAGAACAAGAGCGAAGGCGAACTGATGGGCGACCTGGAACGCATGATCTCTCAAGGACGCAAGGACGGCTCTTTCTCCGATGATATGCTCGAAGGGTTTATTCAGAACGTCGCGCCCATGCTCGATAACGAACAGCGCAAAAAGCTGGAGAGCATCGCGCAAATGATCAAGATGAATCAGATTTAGCTTGTAAAAACAAACTTTGGAAGCTGCCTTGGCGCTAAGCCGCTCCGTAACGCCTGCGCGATTGGGGATACCGGGTTTTGCATTGTTCCGCACCGCCAAACCTCAAAACAGGGACGCGACTTTTTTGCTTTGGCTTTTTTAGCTGTATAAAAATATGTTCACTTTCATTATCGAAGCTTTTTATTCGTGTGAATCGCTGATCCGTGCATTGACATGCTGATCTGATATGTATTTTGACAACATCGAATAGATGGTGTGAATCTGGCATGCCGTATGGTATAATGCAAAAAGATTACGGAGAGGATTGTTGTATGAACAAAACAGTCGTACTGACGGGCGGCGGAACGGCCGGCCATGTGACGCCGAATCTGGCGCTGATTCCCAAGCTGAAACAGATGGGTTTTGATATCGAATACATAGGCACGAAAAACGGTATGGAGAGGGAGATCATCGGCAAAACAGATTTGCCGTACCATGTGATCAGTGCGGGCAAGCTGCGGCGCTATTTCAGCCTCAAAAACTTTACCGACCCCGCAAAGATACTGGCCGGGTATATGCAAGCCAAACGCATACTCAAAAAAATCAAGCCGTCCGTGGTGTTTTCCAAAGGCGGCTTTGTGAGCGTGCCCGTTGTGTTTGCGGCAAACAAGCTGGGGGTTCCCGTGGTGCTGCACGAATCGGATTATACGCCGGGGCTCGCGAACCGTCTTTGCATACCGCGCGCAAATAAAATCTGTGTGGCGTTTTCGTCCACGCTCAAATGCATTCCGGAAGGCAAAGGCGTTTACACAGGGCTGCCGATCCGCGAAGCGCTGCTGCACGGCAGCAGAGAAGCGGGGCTGAGGCTTTGCGGCTTTTCGGGCAAAAAACCGGTGTTGCTCGTGATGGGCGGCAGTCTCGGCGCGCAGCCGGTCAACGAAGTGCTGGATGTCATCATGCCCGAGCTCACCAAAAAATACGATGTGATTCATATACGCGGCAAGGAAAACATGCTTGGCGGCTTTCTGCCCGCCGGATACAAGCCATTTGGTTATGTGGACAGCGAGCTGCCCGATCTTTATGCGGCGGCGGATATCATGCTGTCGCGCGCGGGCGCGACGGCGGTTTTTGAAATTCTCGCGCTCGCACTGCCCGCGCTGCTCATCCCCTTAAGCAAAGCGTCAAGCCGCGGCGATCAGGTGCTCAACGCGCAGCACTTTAAAGAGCAGGGCTTTTCGCATGTGCTGCAGCAGGAGGAGATGAACCCGGAAACGCTGATGAAAGCGATTGATGCGCTTTACAGCAGCGCCGGAAAACTCAAGGAAAGAATGAAGCAGGAACGCGCCGCAGCCGCGGCGGATACTGTTTCGGAGATTATTGCCGATGCCGCAAAATGACGCACTCGTCTCGCTCGTGAGGCGCTACTTAACAGAATCGGGCGAGAAAGCCAAGGCCACGATGGAGGCGATACTTGCGCTGCCCAACGCGCCGCGCCGCATATACGGCATGATTGGCAGCGAAGACCGCCGGGCCGCACTGAAAGCGCTCGCGGATATCGCAAAGAAGAAGATCGGCAAAGAAACGCTCGAAGCACTCGTGATTCGCGACGCGGATGCGTTGATGGCGATGGATGACGACAAAGCGCGCAAGAGTATTTATAAGCTGATCGGGCTCATTGCGCCCGACGCATGCGCGGACAAGCTGTTGAACGCGCTGAAAACGGAACAGACGCGGTTTGTGCGCCCGTCCATCATTCTTGCGCTCGGCAACACGAAAGACCCGTTACGCTACCTGAAAAACTATGTGGTGGAGCCGGGGGACGACAAGCATGTGCAGGCTGAACGCGATGCGCTGAAAAAAGCGATGGGCAAGGCGGCTGATCCATCGCAGCAAACGCCGCTTGTACCGCGATTGCCCGAAACGGCCACGCTCACGGCGATTAAACCGGAAGCGCTCGAGGCGGAGCTTAAGGCGAAAGGGATTCAGTATCGCCCATGGCGGCTCAAAGACACCTTCGATGTGCCGTCCGCGAGCCTTAAAAAGCTGCGTTGCTTCGAAGATGCGCTTTATGATGCAGGCGGCGCGAACGATTTCAGCTCCGTCGCGCAAAAGCTTGATGCCATGGGATGTAAGGGGTATTGCTACCGTATTGAAGCGGGGGCGCTGCGCCCCGAAAAACGGCGTGAAGCGATACAAAAAATCAGTGCGGGCCTCGCGGCGTACGGTTACTCCGACAATCCATCCGCCTACGCGTTTGAACTGCGTCTGCTCAGCGGGCGGCTCTACGCAAAATTCGGCGATACCCGCTTTGATTACCGCAGGGAATCGATAGCGGCGAGCATCAACCCGGTGACCGCGGCAAGCATCATGCGGGTTTGCGAGCCGTATATGAAGGCAGATGCCGATGTGCTCGATCCGTTCTGCGGCAGCGGCACCATGCTGATTGAACGCGCTATGCTTAAGCCTGCGGCGTCGCTTGTGGGTGTGGATATTTCCGCGCAGGCTATCAAGGCGGCGATCGCGAATCGCCGCGCGAGCGGGCTGCGCATCGCGCTGATTCACGGCGATATACTCGGGTACGGCGCAGCGCAGTACGACGAGATTATATCGAATATGCCTTTTGGTATCCGCGTTTCGGGCCACGAGTCGAACTTGAAGCTGTACGCGGCGTTTGCGGACAAGCTGCTGGCGCTGCTCAAAGACGGCGGATATGCGTTTTTGCTGACGCAGGAAAAGAAACTGCTGCTCGGTGAAATCGGCAAGCGGGAAGCGCTGAACGTGATCCATGAAGAAAACTTCGAGTCGGGCGGGCTGTGCCCGACGCTGTATATTATTCAAAAGATAAAATGATTAGTGTCTCATGAGTTTGGTTAAAAAAACCATCCTCCATGTCCAATGGGTTGGTTTCATGGAAATCCCATAATGTCATGCAATTCCACTGCGTTGTGAGCAGCGGAATGACGTAACTTTGCAATGGAGCATCCCGTGTCTTTATGCGCTTGACCATGGGATTCCTCTTCCGCTTGCGCTCCATCGGAATGACACTTGTGACTGAGTCGGCAGTCAAGCCTTCTCCTGGAGGAGAAGGTGGTGCGCAGCACCGGATGAGGTGTCTGGCAGTTCGAATGAACACCTCATCAGTCGCCTGCCGGCGACAGCTTCCCCTCGTAGGGGAAGCCATAAAAAACACGACATATTTAATCCTGCAATCGCCCTCTTCGGGCTTAAGAATCAGAATGATTTCAAAAGGAGCTAATGCATGAGTGACCTTGTGACCTTCGGAGAATTGCTGATTGATTTTACGCCGTCGGGCGAACAGAACGGGCAGAAGCTGTTTATGCAGAATGCGGGGGGCGCGGTGGCCAACGTGGCCGTCGCGGCGAAAAGCTTCGGATGCCCGTCGGCATACATTGGCATGGTGGGGGCCGACGCATTCGGGCGCTATCTCAAAGGCGTGCTGGATGACAAGGGCGTGGATACGTCCGGCCTCGTCATGTCGGAAACCTACAATACCACGCTCGCGTTCGTGCACCTGTTTGAAAACGGTGAGCGTGATTTTTCGTTTTACCGCAAGCCCTCCGCCGACATCATGTATGCGCCCGAGATGATCGACGACGGCATGATACGCGGTGCGCGCATCTTCCATTTCGGCTCGCTCTCGCTGACCGACGAACCGGCGCGCAGCGCCACGTGGAGAATGCTGCAGATCGCCAAGGATGCAGGCGTGACGGTTTCATACGACCCGAATTACCGCGCGCCGCTCTGGCGCAGTGAAGCCGAGGCGAAAGACATGATGCTGCAAGGCCTTCAATATGCGGACATTCTCAAAATTTCAGATAACGAAGCCGAATTTCTGTTCGGCAAAATGCCGTATGAAGACGCGGCAATGATGCTTGTAGAACGCGGTGCGAGGCTCGTTTTTGTCACGCTGGGCAGCGACGGCGCGGTGTTTGCGTGCAAGGCGGGGACGGGCAAAGTGGAAGCCTATCCGGCAAACGCGGTGGACGCGACGGGCGCGGGAGATTGCTTCACGGGCGGTGTGCTCTCGCAGCTGCTGCAAAGCGGCAAAACGCCGGAGCAACTGACGGCCGGGGATGTGCGGCGCTTTGCTGAGTTTGCCTGCGCGGCGGCGTCCGTGTGCGTGGAGGGCAAGGGCGGCATCCCGTCGATACCGGCTTTGGATCAGGTGAAGCAAAGGATCGTCCGCTAGCATGGGCCTTTTTTTATGGATCACAGCACCTTTTCCTTATCTAATGTTTGTAACTTGGAGAAGGTGGTCACAGTATCTGATAAGGTCGCAATCAATGCGGACGACAGCTTGATGTGCTCTTTGGGGCGATCCATTCGCCAAAGAATCGATAGCTCCTCTGTGATAGAGTAGCCTATAGACAATTCGCACCTTGGAGCGATAAGACGCCTTCTTTTGTGGCACAGCTTGATGATAATCCCCTCCTTATGTCATGCTGAGGAGCGGAGCGACGTGAGCATCCCATGGCAAAACGCTTTATACATGGGATTCAGTCCGCTGCGTAGTCGATCGCTTACGCTCGTTCGAAAAAACGCAGGAGCTTTGTCAGCAGCTTGAACCGCATTTCTTTCGCGGCAGTACTGTTATTTAGGCTGAGGCATGGCCGCGGCGTTGACAAGTCGCGGCACAACATTTAATATTTATAAAAGTCTATTATTATGCTGAAAGGCGGTTACGATATGCAGGTTTCAAAAATACAGGAGGGTCTGACGTTTGACGACGTGCTGCTCATACCGCAGAAAAGCACGCTGGTTCCGTCGGAGATTGCGGTCAAAACGCGGCTGACCAAAACGGTGATCCTCAACATTCCGATTATGAGCGCGGCGATGGACACGGTGACCGAAGCGCGGCTTGCGATTGCGCTCGCGAGAGAAGGCGGTGTGGGTATCATTCATAAGAACATGTCGATTGAGGAACAGGCTTCGCATGTGGACAAGGTCAAACGCAGCGAGCACGGCGTCATCACCGATCCGTTTTCACTGTCTCCCGAGCATTTGATATCCGACGCGAACGCGCTGATGGAGCGGTACCGCATCTCGGGTGTGCCGATCACCAAGGACGGCAAGCTTGTCGGCATCTTAACCAACAGAGACCTGCGATTTGAAACGGATTACTCAAGAAAGATCTATGAAGTCATGACATCGAAGAATCTCGTGACGGCACCCATCGGCACCACACTCGCCGAAGCGCAGGAGATTCTCGGCAGGCATAAAATCGAAAAGCTGCCGCTTGTCGATCAGGACGGCATGCTCAAAGGCCTGATCACCATTAAGGACATTGAAAAAGCGATACAGTATCCGAGCAGTGCCAAGGACGTTAACGGACGATTGCTGGCGGGCGCGGCACTCGGCGCGACGGGCGACCTGCTCGAACGCGCGGCGGAGCTCGTTAAGGCCAAGGTGGATATTGTCACGGTGGATTCGGCTCACGGTCATTCCAAAAACGTGCTCGAAGCGGTGGAACGGCTTAAAAGCCATTTTCCGGATCTGCAGGTGATTGCGGGCAACGTGGCCACGGCGCAGGGCACAGAAGACTTAATCAAGGCCGGTGCGGATTGCGTGAAGGTCGGCATGGGCCCCGGCTCCATCTGCACCACGCGCGTGATCGCGGGCATCGGTGTGCCGCAATTTACCGCGGTGCTCGCTTGTGCGGAAGCGGCGGCGAAGCATGACATTCCCATCATCGCGGACGGCGGCATCAAGTTTTCGGGCGATATCACGAAAGCGCTTGCGGCGGGTGCCCACGCGGTGATGATCGGCAGCCTGTTTGCGGGCACAGAGGAAAGCCCCGGGGATACGGAAATCTATCAGGGCCGCAGCTTTAAGGTGTATCGCGGCATGGGCTCACTCGCGGCCATGCAAAAGGGCAGCAAAGACAGGTATTTTCAGGAGAAGGCTGACAAGCTGGTGCCCGAGGGTGTGGAAGGCCGCGTGCCTTTCAAAGGGCCGCTCAGTGAGACGGTGTACCAGATGGTCGGCGGACTCAAATCAGGTATGGGCTACTGCGGTGCGGGAAGCCTTGAAGAGCTCCGGAAGAAAGCCCAGTTTATTAAGATTACAGGCGCGGGGCTTACGGAGAATCACCCGCACGATATATACATTACAAAAGAAGCACCAAATTATACAGGAAGGTCTTAAAGACGCGTGAGAGAAACAATAATCGTTCTGGATTTCGGTGGACAATACAACCAGCTGATTGCGCGGCGTGTGCGCGATTTGCGCGTATATGCGGAAATACTGCCGTGTGACGCGCCGCTGGAAAAGATACTTGAGTACAAACCGATCGGCATCATTTTTACGGGCGGGCCGAACAGCGTGACGGATGACGGCGCACCCATGTGCGATGCGCGCCTGTTTGACGCAGGCATTCCGGTCCTCGGCATCTGCTACGGCGGGCAGCTGATGAGCGTGATGCTGGGCGGCAGTGTGAAGCGTGCCGAACACCGGGAATACGGCAAAACGAACATTCGATACAACACAGATAGTGCGCTGTTTAAAGGGCTGGACGCGGATTCCGTCTGCTGGATGAGCCATACATATTATGTGGACAATGCCCCGAAAGGATTTGATGTGATCGCATCAACGCCCAGCTGTGAGGTCGCGGCTTTCTGCGATTCAATTCGCGGGCTTTACGGTGTGCAGTTTCACCCCGAAGTGGTGCATACGCGGTTCGGCAACGAAATACTGCGTAACTTCTTATATGAAGTTTGTCATGCGAGCGGCGGCTGGACGATGGAAAATTACGTCGATGCCGCTGTGGCGGATATCCGCAGACGCGTGGGAGACGGACGCGTGCTGCTCGGGCTCTCGGGCGGCGTGGATTCGTCGGTGGCGGCGGTGCTGCTCGACAAAGCGATCGGCAATCGGCTGACCTGCATTTTCGTGGATCACGGCCTGCTGCGCAAGGATGAAGCCAAACAGGTGGAGGAAACTTTTTCGGGCGCATACGATATGAACCTCGTGTGCGTGGACGCGTCCGACCGCTTTTTAACCAAGCTGGCGGGCGTGACGGAACCCGAAAAAAAGCGCAAAATCATCGGCGAAGAATTTATCCGTGTGTTTGAGGAAGAAGCCAATAAAATCGGTAAGGTGGATTTCCTCGCACAGGGCACGATATACCCCGACGTGATTGAATCGGGCAAGGGGCATGCGGCGGTGATTAAGAGCCACCACAACGTGGGCGGTCTGCCCGACGCGGTGGATTTTCAGGAGATCATAGAGCCGCTGCGCGAGCTGTTTAAAGACGAGGTGCGCGCGCTCGGCGAGGCGCTTGGGATGCCGCATCATATTGTCTGGCGGCAGCCGTTCCCGGGTCCCGGTCTCGCGATACGCATTATCGGCGATGTGACGCCCGAGAAGGTGCATACGCTGCAGCTGGCCGACGCGATATTCCGTGATGAGATCGCGAATGCGGGGCTGGATTCGGTGATCTGGCAGTATTTCGCGGTACTCACCAACATGCGCAGCGTGGGCGTGATGGGCGACGAGCGGACGTATGACCATACGATTGCTCTGAGAGCTGTGACGAGTGTGGACGGCATGACGGCGGACTGGGCGCGAATCCCATTTGACGTGATGGAGCGGATAAGCAACCGCATTATCAATGAGGTCAAGGGCGTGAACAGGATTTGCTACGACGTGACGAGCAAGCCGCCCGCGACGATTGAGTGGGAATAATCTGAGAAACGGAGAATAGCCAGTAATCATGCGGTTCTCCGACTTCTAAATCAATCTCGTGGCAACGTTTTGGCAATATTGATTATATGATCTATATAAAAGAGCAAATACCACGAGCCATATAATCTAAACAGAATTGTTTAAGAAATGCTTTCAAAGAATCGAGTGGGAGTCAGTAACAACATCCCGTAAACTCGTTATTCATACGGGTTTTCGGGATTTCTTTTTACCTTCTGATAACAGTTTGATAACAGAAGCGCTTGGAGAATTAATCCCACATCGCCAGTGGTTTGCAAGTATTGGATGATACATATGCTGACAATGCCAAAAAGGCGCAATAAAAAATCTGCATATAGTTATCATCGCGAAATCTAAGGGCTTTGATATTGATGGGGGGTGGTCTTTCTCAGATAAATTTAATCGCGGCAAAGAGCATTGATGCGTTCAAAATCGATATATAAATAGTTTCTTTTAGCGATGACAGTCTTGGAACCCGGTTATAAATAAATTAAAAGAGTGGGGAGATATTTATGCGGCGTAAACTTTTAATAATCATGACAACAATTCTTATTTTTACCACACTAATCAATCCGACATTTGCAGCTACCAGCAGCACGGCAATTAATGATGTAGCGGTTCGTTTGGTGACCGATCCAGACACCAGCTCACCGCCAACCAGTTCCGAACCTGACGGGTTTGGGTCGCCCGGTGCAGACGGACGCGTCTGGACAGATAAAAGTGTGACGGTCAACGACAAAAACTTCGATGTTGTTTTATCTGCGCTTTCGCAGGAATATATATCGACAAGCTCTTCCGGATCAGGGGGGGCAAGCGTTGCGGCGGATGTTATCTTTGTTCTTGATATGTCTGCTTCCATGGATAATAACAACCGCATACAAAAGATGGTCAACGCGGCCAATAAAGCCATCGACATTATCATGAACGCCAACTCTGCCAATCGAATCGGTGTATACTATTTCAACACAACGGCAGATGTGCTTATGAGCTTGGCATCCTATATCAGCCCGAATACGGGGGAAGCCAATCCAGATAACCGGTATATATATTATAGTGGATCCGGCAGCAGTATATCCGTTGTTAGTGGATTGAACAAAACGACGATTAACGGCACAACCAGCACCACGACACCGACATCCGCCAGCACGAATACTGCAACCCATACACAGTACGGCCTCTATACCGGGATCAATGCGCTGATCACAGATATGGCTGGCTACACAACAAAGCAATATGGACAAAGGCTTCCGTATGTACTGCTTTTTACTGACGGAGAGGCGAACCGCGCCTATACAAACTGGTATAGTGACTTGACGAACAGCAGCGTTAGGGGGACTGAGAAGTCGGGAACCGCTGCTGAAGGAACAGAGGAAATTGCCGCGCTGACGGCTTTAACAGCTGCAAAACTGAAGGATGAATTAACTCAGCAATATCAAACGTACAATAAAGATTCAGATATTGAAACCACATGGTTTAATGTTGGGCTGGGTGTGAGTTATGGAGACAACCGCGCATCAGCGCTTCTTTCACCGCAGAGTACGAAAGATGCGACCACGGGATCAGGCTCGCGTTTTAAAACGCGTAAACAGGCAGTGACTTATACATCCGAAACATACAGCGCATATTCTAAGTACGGCCCAACCGGCACGCCGGGTATCGTATATGCAGACCAATATATTTATTATGCCAGCGACACTGACATTACACCATTAAATCAGGCGTTTATAGATCTTGGTAATCTGGTGGAAGCGGCAACCTCTGTCATAACGTCTCCCATTACGACAATACCTGGCGGTGATTCTGCTACACTTGTTTTTACCGACGTCTTTGGGTCAGGGATGGAGCTTAAGTCCGCACCGAAACTCGCTGGGACTGCGGGTACACTCTCAGGCGGGAAATATGTCTGGGCAGGTAAGAATACGACTGCCGAATACAACACAGCCTCTCGAACGTTGATTTGGACGATTCCGGCGAATGAATTGCCGACGGTTCAGTTTTTAAGCCGTACCAATCCGGTCAGCGGGAGTTATTCCAATCCGAATATAGCGCCCATCGCGCTCTCCTATACGGTCGGTCTGCAGAGTACAGATAGTTTAACCCAACCCTTTTACAGCAATGCATACAGCGGCGGCATCGCGCAAACAACTGCAGCTTATGTTCCCGCTACGGATAATCCGTTTTATTACAATATCGTAAAGGATGGCCTTGGCGGCTTTGTTTCCAGCACGCCAAAGGGAATTGTAACATCCTTAGCTGATCCGAATACTGAAATTTTAAAAACCACTGCAAAAGCGTCTAACAACACGTCAACGGCAGCGTACTTGACCGACAACGCATGGAGCTCGGAGAGCTTTGTAACCAGATTCGGCAACAATGGCGCATTAATACCCGTAGCCAAAATTGAAAAGACGGCAAATCCAACTAGCGCTTCTCCGGGGAGCACTGTAACATTTACAATCAAAGTAACGAACCTGACAGACTCGGCCATCACCAACGCCGTTGTTACAGATACCGTAGATACAGCTCTAAGAATAGATACAATCAACGACAGCGGTGTGAATTCTGCAGGCACTATAACCTGGACGATTGCCTCAATCGCAGGAAACGCGACGAAAACCGTTAGCTTTGAAGCAGAAATCGATGATTCTGCAGTAGATGGAACCACCTACTCCAATACGGCGAAACTTACATCTGTCAATGGATCGGCGCTTGTTACAGCCGCAGAGTCGGAGCCGGTTCAGGTCACTGTTGAGCAAGTTACGTTGACACTCGTTTCATCCGTCCCAAGCGGAAAAATCTATACTGGAGAGAGCATTACTTTAACGCCGAATATTGCAGGCGGTACATGGGTGTTTGACAGTGAATACTTCTCAAGGGACGGCAACACGTTCACTGCACTGAAAGCGGGCACGAGCACGCCCGTCTATTCGGTAGGAGGACAGAGCGCAAGCTACGAGGTGACGATATTGCAAAAGTTGACACTTGTGTCATCCGTCCCAAGCGGAAAAATCCATACTGGAGAGAGCATTACTTTAACGCCGAATATTGCAGGCGGCACATGGGTGTTTGACAGTGCGTACTTCTCAAGGGTAGGCAACACGTTCACTGCACTGAAAGCTGGCGCAAGCACGCCCGTCTATTCGGTAGGAGGACAGAGTGCAAGCTATGAGGTGACGATATCACAACCGCTGACAATTGTTCCCTCTATTTCAAACGGAACAATTACCACCGGCGGGCGCATCACTTTAACGCCCAATATCCCCGGCGGCACATGGGAATATGACAGTGCGTATTTTACAAGGGTGGGCGACACATTCGTCCCGCTTAAGCCAGGCAAATCGGCTATAACCTATACTGCAGGGGGCGAAACCACAAGTTATGTCGTAACGATAGGGCAATCGAAGCTTCCTCAAACGGGACAGGATTTTTCGGTAGTGTATTTTATGCTTGCGGGCGTTGCGCTTATCGGCGTGGTGCTGGTCATTATCGCGGGGCGCAAAAGAGTAAGAAGTTTAAAGTAATCTGATGAAATAAAAGGGACATCATTGAACGACTCCGGGAGGTTCTGTCTCGATAAGTAAAAAACAGAGAAATTATGATTTCCCTTTTTAAGCAATACCCCTAAGCCGGCGACTGCGATCACTGGCTTAGGGGTATTACCGACAAACGGTGCTCAGTAGTGCCGATGGGCACAAATACAATCATCTACGGCCATCACATGAAAAACGGTACAATGTTTGCGGGGCTGGAGAAATACAAGGATGAGGATTATTACAGGGAGCATCCCGTCATTCACTTTGACACACTGTATGAGCAGCAGGAGTATGAGATTATCGCGGTGTTCAAAAGCCAGATTTACCGCAAAAGCGACAAAGTCTTTAAGCATTACACCTTCTTAAATGCTGAGAGCAAAGCTGCATTTAACGCGTATATCACGGGCGTCAAAGCGCTTGCCTTGTATGACACCGGCATTACCGCATCATACGGCGACGCGCTTCTGACGCTCGTTACCTGCGCGTATCACACGGAAAACGGGCAGGTAGTGGTGGTGGCAAGAAAACAAGCGTTTTCCACCTTTGAAGCAGGTGTATAATCGTGCTCAAAAACTATGTTGCTTCTTATTTATACATCCCCACCGGCATTTAACCAAATAGCGCCAGTAGCACACCCGCAGCGACTGCCGATCCAATAACACCCGCGACATTCGGTCCCATAGCATGCATTAAAAGATAATTGCCCGGATTTGCCTTTTGTCCTTCTACTTGTGATACTCTCGCGGCCATTGGAACAGCGGATACACCTGCCGAACCAATCAACGGATTGATCTTTCCTCCTGACAAGAAACACATTAGCTTGCCAATCAGCAAGCCCCCCACTGTACTAAACATAAAGGCGAGCAACCCAAGGCCAATAATCATCAGCGTTTCCGGCACCAAAAAAGTCTCAGCCGAAGCTGTGGCGCCAACGGTAACACCTAAGAAAATCGTTACAATATTGATTAAAGTGTTTTGGGCTGTGTTCGACAACCTTTCGACAACGCCAGATTCTCTGAATAAATTGCCCAGCATAAGCATACCGATTAAAGGCGCAACCGAAGGAAGCAGCAGGACGCATAATATTGTGACAACAATCGGAAATACAATCTTCTCAACCTTGCTGACATTGCGCAATTGCACCATTTTGATTTCTCTTTCCTTCTTCGTTGTCAGCGCGCGCATAATCGGCGGTTGTATAATCGGAATCAACGCCATATACGAATAGGCGGCAATAGCGATTGCAGGCAAAAGTTTCGGCGCAAGCCTTGTTGTAAGATAAATAGCCGTTGGGCCATCCGCGCCGCCGATAATTCCAATGGAGGCGGCTTCATTGGGAGCGAATCCCAATGCTATAGCCACTGAAAAGGCTATATAAATGCCGAATTGAGCAGCCGCACCCAAGATCAAACTGGAAGGGCGCGCAATCAGCGGCCCGAAATCCGTCATGGCTCCGATGCCCAGGAAAATGAGGGATGGATAGATGCCTTTCTTTACGCCCAGATACAAATAGTATAACAGTCCGCCCGGCTCGGAAGAGCCTTCCACCGGAGCGTTCATTAAACCAGCGAGCGGAAGGTTTGCAAGCAATACGCCGAATGCAATCGGCAGCAGTAATAATGGTTCATATTTTTTAACGATTGCAAGAAAAATCAAAACACATGCAATTAACAACATGACCGCTTGCTGCCATGTCAATGTCGCAAATCCAGACTCGTCCCAGATTTTTCCTAGCGTTTCTATAAATGATGTCATATCACTAGCCTCCGTTATTGCATTACCGCAAGGACATCACCGGTATTGACCGTTGCGCCTTTTGCGGCAATCATCTGAACAATAACGCCGTCTTTGGGCGCAATCACCTCATTCTCCATTTTCATTGCTTCTAAGATTAAAATGGCTTCGCCTTTTTTAACCTGTTCACCGGCGCCTTTTTTAATTTGAAGAATAACGCCGGGCATTGGCGCGACAATCGTATCTCCGCCTGAGGATAGTACAATGGCAGACGCGGCCTGCGGTGTTGGGTCTGCCACTGTAGTTGTTAACGTCCGGGCAATTACGGGCACTGTGGCAGTTTCATTTGATTTTATGACTTTGGCCTCGCCCTTTTCGACTTCAACCTCATAATTGTGATTATTGATCGTAACAATGTATTTCATTTTGTTAACCTCCTATTTCATTAGCCGGATGGATTTAAACTGCAACTGAGGCAGCGGAATATCGGATTCGTCGCTGACTATCGCCATGATCAGTGCAGCTGTTTTCTCATCCACATCGTATAATTTTAGTTCGCCGTCAGCATATTGCGTTTGGTCTGCCGGTTTAGGTGGTGCTTCCTGCAGCGTTTTTTGTGTTTCACTGTCATTTTTCTGTACTCTGCTTACTATTCTCGTAATGAGTTTGATCACCAGACTCAAAGCAACCAGTACAGCAAATACAATTGACAATCCAAAAACATCAACCGTTAAGCTATCTAAAACTGACATACTTTTCTCCTTTTACTTTTTTACAATCGAATAAGAAACTTTCACGGCCTGTGAATCTTCACGTTCCTTGAAAAATTTCTCCGCGATTTGCGGGAATGCGATATACGAAAGGACATCTTCATCATTTTTTGCGAGGCTGCCCAGTTGTTTTTTCGTTTCCTCAAACATGGGCGCTAACTTATCCGCAAACCGCCATTCAATGGGCTTCTCATCACCCAATACTTTTTTTAGCAGGGCTTTATCGACTTCGCCCGGTGCTTTTCCGTATTCGCCTCGCAGATAGGCTTTAACTTCGTTAGAGACCGCCTTATATCTCTCATTCTGCAGGACATTCGTTGCGGCCTGTACGCCAACCATCTGGCTCATGGGCGTTACAAGGGGAGGATAACCAAGGTCTTTGCGGACATTCGGGATTTCATCCAATACTTCTTCGAGACGGTCGAGAGAATTCTGTGCCTTAAGCTGAGCCAACAAATTCGAAAGCATTCCGCCCGGCACCTGATAAACAAGAGCGTCCGTTTCCGTTCCCATGACAAATGAATCCATTAATCCTGATTCAATATATTTCTGTTTAACAGGTTTAAAGAAATCATTGATCTTTTTTAAAACCTTTTCGTTAACGCTTGTTTCATAACCCATTTGCTTCAATGCATAATCCATTGTTTCGGTGGAAGGTTGGGATGTTCCTCCGGAAAACGAGGAAATTGCACAGTCAATACCACTGCACCCGGCTTCAATGGCTTTTAAGTAAGTCATCGGGGCAAGGCCCGTCGTCGAATGCGTGTGCAAAAACACCGGTATTTTTACGCTCTCTGTCAGCGCTTTAACAAGCTCATAAGCTTCCTGAGGCCCCATGATACCGGCCATATCCTTTATGCATATAGAATCTACGCCCATGTTCTCCAACTGTAAACCCATGGATGCGTACTTCTCCAGACTATGAATCGGGCTTGTTGTATAGCTGATGGTGCCCTGTGCATGTGCTTTGCGCTTTTTTGTCTCATCAATGGCCACTTCAATATTTCTAAAATCGTTCAATGCATCAAAGATTCTGAGAATATCAATGCCGTTATCAACTGCATGTGCAACAAATTTCCGTACAACGTCATCGGGATAATGTTTATAGCCGAGTATATTTTGACCACGTAAAAGCATTTGAAGTTTCGTATTTTTGACTTTGTTCTTAATCTTACGAAGTCTTTCCCATGGGTCTTCGTTCAGATAGCGAAGACAGGAGTCGAAGGTAGCCCCGCCCCAGCATTCCAGCGAATAATAGCCGGCCTTGTCCATTGTCTCGAGTATTCCCTCAAAATCAGAATAGGGAATTCGCGTGGCAACAAGAGATTGATTCGCATCTCTTAGAACTGTTTCTGTAATGTTTATTTTCATTATCTTGTCCTCCTCCTTTAGTATATCCTTTAAGTAAATCATATAAAAAGGGCGGGAGCATTAAGCTTCCCACCCTAGAAACCCGAAGTCTTGAAACCAATTAATAGTTTCAACCGAAAACTCATTTTATTCAATTATTTTGATTATAATGCAAAACAATTAAAAAGGCAAATAGAAATATATAATGACTTTTATAACATAATTGGGAGCGTGTTAGAATTGTAGACAAATCTGCTAAGATGGAAAGAACGAAAGAATGGAGATCTACGCTAGTAAGTAAAATAAGACATAACACCATCGCAAGAAGCTGAGGCGATTGATGAAAACATTGCGGCCATGCTTCCTGCCTTTGATTCCATAATTTGCGCAATGGGAGAGGGAGGATATCAGCCGGCAGACAAAACCTTTTTCTGGACGACATTGTATTTGATGGCGGTAAACTTTGAAAATGAGAAGATTGAAGCGGCTGAGAACGGGCAGCTCAAAGTGCCGCGGCAAGTGATGCAGGAATATGCAACGGCGTGTTTCAAGGATTATTCTGACCTGCTGGACATCCCCGAAGAACTATCGGATATCATCCAATATGATGAAAGCTGGGACGCGTACATGGTTAACGCTTCGGACAGAGGCGAATCTTTTACGGAAATCGTTGACTATACCGCGGAAGGAGACAACATTCAGGTCACCACAGAGTTAAAGGACAATGATACTGTTTACGGCACTTATACATTCACCCTGATAGCAAATCCATACCTTGATGCTTTTGCAGCACCTGTTTACTACTATACTGTTACGGACTGCACGCAGAACTGAGCAAGGCCAAAAGTACCTGTAATAGTAGTATGCGGCAACTATCTGACAATAAAAAAGCCGCAAGCAAAAAATATGTGGATAACCGTGCAACACATATACTGAAAGAAATATTATCTCAGCAGGATTGTTTAAGTAACGCTTTCAAAGAGCGAGTGGGAGTAAGAAACAAAATCCCCGAAGTGCCTATAAACGGGCGCTTTCGGGGATTGCTATTTTATTATGATATGCATATAAAAAGACGGGCATATCCGAAGAGAAATATACCGTTCAGAACAGACCTTTTTGATTTACTTGGCACTCCAATTTTGACTTACTTGCTTCGATATGGTAATATAAACCTATATTCATACCGAAAGGACATGTTCGCATGCTTGATCCGATCTATCGCTAACTCACAAACGGGCTAACCATTCTGGGGCTTTCTAGCCTTTATTTGGGTTTCCGTTTGAATACGCAGATCGCGGTCAGGATGTGTGAAATGCCTTTATCGCATGGCACACTGTTTAGGGTGTGTTTTTTATTTCACACAAAAGATAAAAAAAAAGATAAAAATATAACATAAAGAGGTTGTAATATGTTCGATATACGAAAAATTCAGGAACAGGTGATTTATGATGCCGTGAAAGCGGCGAGCAACGACGAAACAGCGGCGTTCGTTGTGTACGGAGAAAGCGCAGAGGCACAGGAGGATGGCGCTTGGGTAAAATCAACGATGAAGCGGCTCGAGGAAAGCTTTGACGGCGCGGCTGTGAAGCGCATCAGAATGAGATGCCAGTGCGGATACGCGATGGATGAAAAGCTCGGGCTGGTGAACGAGCTGCTTATGTCGTCATCCAGTCTCGAAGAATTCGCAAGCCAGCCCAAAGCACAGGCGGCGGGCCTTGGCTGCAGAAACGGGGAGCTTTATCTGCAGTTTGCGTTTTGCCCCTGCCCGATGCTCGCCGAGGTGGACCGGCTCGATTCCTATAGCTGGTGCCAGTGCACCACGGGATACAGCAAGGTGCTTTTTGAGAAGGCGTTTGGCTGTGAAGTGGATGTGGATCTCTTAAAAAGCATCAAGGCAGGCGACGATATTTGCCTGATGAAGATCGTCCCGCATGGCACTGTTTGGGAAAAATGAAGCCGGTAAGCAGGCTCATAAAGTAAAGCGAAGAGCGGTCTTTTGATAGGCCGCTTTTTCGTATAAAGCTCTCCGTATGGCTTTAAAAGTCTTTTCCCGAAGGAGAAGAAGGTGCAAAGCTTCGGACGTGATGTCGATAAAAACTGTAAAAACAAACGCCTCATCAGTCTCTGTCGGCGAAAGCATCTTCTCGAAGAGAAATCTTAAAAAATGCGACTTGGTCAGCTTTAAATGTATTTAACAGAAATTCGCCTCTTCGGGGGGGAAGCATGTCACAAGCTTTTGAGGTTGCCGACCGTTGAGTACGCCTTAGCGATGCCGAAAAAGAGGGCTATGATAGCGCTCTCGCGTATGTGACCGGGTGGATTGCTATTAATAAAGCGATCATGGAGCTTCGGACAAAGGCACGCAAATCTCGCATTGATGCTGTCTCACCATTTTCACGGCATACCGTTCTAGAATTGGTCTTGTGATATCGACGATCAAGCCTTGCCTTTGCAGTTCGGGAAAGATATCGCCCCATGCTTTTTGTATGGCCTCCGCCGTATGCTTAACCGTAAAAACGGCGTACCGGCCTGCTGTCAGTATACCAAAACTAATACGGCTGTCTTCCGCAGAAAAACCGTTATCGACCACCAGACAGACATCGTACCGGCAACTGTCCTGCGCAGTTTGCTGTGGGTTGTCCTGCGCAATCCCTAATATGATGGAATCTTCGTTCAGCAAGTGAGCATCCTTTGCCCATGCCTTGAGCTGTTCCATCGTTTTGTTGTTGTCCGCGCCGTAAGGCCCGGTATGCCTGATGTATGCAATCTGCGTCAGCGGAATGTTTTCTATGTGCATTTTCATCGATTCGCCCCTTATTAAGAATTTATCATTTTCACCCTAACATGCTTTAAAATTGATTACAATGACAGTATAAAATAATTCCATGGCTGAGAAACGAATCCAAATTTTTTTAAAGACTTTCCCGAAATACACCCGGTTGCGTATTATCGCCCGGCATGATATTGTAATTATAAATTCTCGTAAGGAGTATGCTGTGCTGTATTATATTCGTATTCGTTAAGTGCCTACAAAATTGAATCATCCGTTCATCGGACTTTTTGTTGTACTTGCTTATACGAATAAAGGTGCAGATATCGCGCGGCCGACAAGCTGCTGCGGCTCTTTTTCGTTATAGATGATTGAGGGCAGACGAAATCCGCTGATCGGATGGAAGTCTGCTTTTTTCTATAACCGAATTAAAGGAGAACGATTTTTATGGATACACCAAGGAATTGGAAAAGCCGTTATGCCACGCTGCTGGCGGGTCAGGCGGTATCGCTTGTGACCAGCGGCATACTGCAGCTGGCAATCATATTTTATCTGACCGAAAAAACCGGGTCGGCACTGGTGCTGTCGCTGTCAACGCTGGTCGGTTTTCTGCCTCAGGCGATTTTAGGGCCGTTTATCGGGGTCTGGATTGACCGTATGAGCCGAAAACACGTGATGATCGGTGCGGATTTGTTTGTTGCGTTTGCGGGCGGCGTTCTCGCCGTGGTCGCCTTGCTTGCCGAGCCGCCCGTCTGGTTTATATTGTGCATTCTGTTCCTGCGCAGCGTAGGGACGGCGTTTCATACGCCCGCGTTCAGCGCGGCCACGCCGCTGCTTGTGCCCGAAGCTATGCTGACAAAATGCACGGGGTTCAGTCAGTCCGTCACATCCGTCAGTCACCTTGTGAGCCCGGCGGCAGGCGCGTTCTTTTACGCGGTCTGGCCTTTGCAGAGCATCGCCGCGATCGATATCGCGGGTGCGGTGATGGCGTGCATCACGGTGGCAGCCGTGGCGATCCCCAAATATAAGACCGACACTGCCGCGCCGCGCGTGAAATACCTTGACGAGCTCAAAGAAGCTTATGCGGTGCTGCGCGAGAGCAAGGGGCTGCTGTCGTTGCTCTTTATCGGCATGCTCTACATGTTTGCGTTCATGCCGATCAACGCGCTTTTCCCGCTCATGAGCATGCAGTATTTTAACGGCACGCCGACGCATGCGGCGGCAGCGGAAATTGTGTTCGCGGCGGGCATGCTGATTGGCGGCCTCGTGCTGGGGGCATGGGGCGGCTTTAAAAAAAGGCCGCTGACCATAGGCCTGTCCATCGCGCTGATGGGGGTGAGCCTGGTGGTGTCGGGCCTGCTGCCGCAAAACGGCTTTATCATTTTTGCCGTATGCTGCGCGGCCATGGGCTTGTCGGCACCGTTTTACGGCGTGCAGACCGCAATTTTTCAGGAGAAGATCAGGCAGGAGTATTTGGGGCGCGTGTTCTCATTGTCGATCAGCGCCATGTCGCTCTCGATGCCGCTCGGGCTGCTGTTTGCGGGGGCGTTCGCCGAAAAGATCGGCGTGCACAGCTGGTTTTTCTATTCGGGCATCGGCGTGATCGCCATCGCTGTGCTTACACTGTTGCTGCCGTCTGTGCGGGTGATAGACAGGGAAAGAAAGTGAGGACTAGAAGAAACAAGCCGGAAAGTTAAGGATAATCTTCAATCAGCATTACGAAAAACAGCATGCTCAGTGCCTGCTGTTTTTTTGCTCCGTATAATATCTCAATTTATTATTTCGCAACATCCCACGATACCTGAATGGCGGTGAGCAGTTCGGTTGCGGTGGTCAGGTTCTGCACGTCGTGCAGCTCATTGTCCGCGCCCAGAACCTCGCCCGTTCCGGCCAGCACAGGTGTGGCAGAGCCGGAAACGGATGTGTCGATATCGGCTGTCCAGACGACGGACGGTTGGCCGTTCACGTCACTGTAGCCTTCGTCGCTCTCTGCAAGCCCTTTGGCATAGTAGTCGTTGTAATCAAAAGACGCGTTGGCCTCGATAAACAGCGTGAGCTTTTTGCCCGCAAACGCAGCGGGAATGGTCAGCGTCAGGTCGGCCTCTTTGTTCGGCGTTGCGCCGGAAGTGACGTCCGCCTCACTCACTCCCTTCCATACAGGCAGCGCGCCGGGACGGTTTTCAAGGCCCGTAGCCGCCTTGCCTGTGGCGTAAAGTGTGGCGGTGTTGCCAGCTTCATCCTGCACCCATATCGCATAAGAGGGCGCATAGCGCAGCCCGTCCGCGTAACCGAATGAGACGGATATGGCCGGTTCCGTGGAGTCGGCTGAAGGCGCAAGCGAAGGCGCAGACGCAGTCGCAGTCGCGTTGCATGCGCATAAGGCGATAACGAAAACCAGAATAAGAATAAGCATGGTTATTTTTTTTATCAGCATAAGCACTCCGTAAGAATAATGAGAATTTATGTCATATATCATATCACGACACAAACTGCAACGCCAGCATGATAATGTAAATAGAATGCGAATGATCTGTAAAACGGTTTGATGTCATGATTGGGGCGGTGAGTCCATATAATTTTAGCGAGGCCATAGCAGGAGGATAATCGATGGGTGACGACCGGCAAAAACTGTACCGGTATTATGAAAGGCTGGGCGCGGCGCTGATACGCTGTATGGAGCAGCTCAAGAATGACAGCGATGACGGTATCTGTGCATATTATCACGCTGTCGAGGAAATTGAAGGTCTTCTGCAGGTTTGCGCGAGCTGTGAGCAATCCGAAGAGATCATCGAAGACCAGCTGTGCTGCATGCATGAAGCTGTCGATAACCGGGATACAGCCGTTCTCTCGAATGTGATGGAAAACAAAGTGTATCCAATTGTTAAAGCATGGCTGGAAAGAGCTCAAGAAAAGAGGTGACCCAATGCCGCTTTATCCCATGAGATTCGCATTTACACCGGGCCTTAGCGAGCGTGTGGAGGCCGTGGTGACAGTGCCCAAAGAGCAAAGAGCTATCATACACGGCACGGTTTTTGATATGGATGGTGCGCATGTGCCCGATGCGGTGGTACGCCTTTTTGTATGCGACGGAGATATGCTCGAACCCGTAGCGGATACGTTCACAGACGGCGACGGCGAATTTGTTTTCGGGCCCGTGGAAGCGGAAAGAAGCTACATCGTTAAGGTGTATGTAAGCGGTGTCATACTGCGCGAAGTGACAGTCAGGCCAAAAAAGAGAGCAAAATAGAAAAGTATTGAAATTATGGCTCTGTCTCTATATACTAAGATAAATAGTATAATATGGCGATGGAGACATATTCGTGTGAGCACCTTTTCCGACAAGATTTATCACAACCATATAGACGGTGCACTTTTTGCGATTTTGCCTGTGGTAGAGCAGGTGAGAAATTTACACGCAAAGGGTCGCTTTGGCTTCGACATCTGTCCTCAGAATATTGTGATGACGCGGCGCGGCGCATGGCTGCGCGTGAAAAACATGACACTAAGCGCCGGCGGCGCGCACGTTTTCAGGCCGGGCTATACGCCGCGTGAGCGGTACATGGGCGGCATGCTCGGGCCATGGACGGACGTTTATGCCGTAAGCGCGCTCGTTTATACGGCTATGACGGGGATGCTGCTGCCTTCGGCATTCGAGCGCGGCTCTGCCGGGCCGCAATTTGGCGGGCTCGATGAAAAATACCGGGATCTCAAAGAGACTGTAACGCAAGGGCTCAACCCCGATGCCGCGGAGCGGCAAACGACGCTCGACACTCTCTCGGCTCAGATTCAAGCCTGTTTGAACGAATACAATCCGCCGAGGGTGAAACGCGAGGATACAAAGCACAGGCTCAAGAAGCCCAAACGGACTGCCGCTGCGGCTTCCATTGCGGCACTGCTGCTGCTGAGCGGTGCGTTCATCGTCAATGAGGTGAACTACGCGCAGGCTGCAGCGCACGCGGAGGCGGGTGAATTTGCGCTGGCTCAAAACAGCCTTAAGGGTGTGCTTGCGTTCTATAAAGACGCGGCTCAGTTGTCGGATTATGCCGATGCGGGCGTCAGTCTTGAAAACGAAGCGTTTGACGCGGCGGCACAAGGCTTTGCTGGCCTCGGCGGATACCGGAATGCGGAGGAGATGGTGCGCGAAACGGATTACAGGCAAGCACAGGCTCTCATGCGGCAGGGCAGCTATGCCGAGGCACAGGCACTGCTCACTTCATTAGGCAATTATGAAGATGCGACTGCGCTGCTTAAGCAGATCAGCTATGAAAACGGAAAAACATATTTTGAAGCCGATATGTATCTGTCTGCGCTCGAAGCGTTCAATGATGCCACGGATTATGCCGATGCCGCCATGCAGGCCGAAGCTGTGAAGGACAAGCTGTATGCAGCGGCTGTCAACGCACTGAACGCGGGTGATACGGATACGGCGGCACAGTATTTTGCCGCCATGCCGGGGTACAAACAGGCAGATGAGTTGGCTCATCTCGCAGAATTGCTGGCGCGCGTTCAGCGCGGCGAAGCGGTATCACAGCATGAGTATGCGTTTATTATGGGCTTTGCGGATACCGTTGATCTGTCGGTGTATTTGGATTTGGATTCATTGAAGGGTTATTAATAACCATCCAATTGACATACATTTATGACGCAGTCAACGAGATTAATCGATACTTGTTGTTGATGAAAATACTAGCCGATAAATTTCTTATTTTGAAATGCTATGCAAATCATTTACTGTACTGAATAAGAAGGACAAGGTTCGAAAGAAACGTCGAAAGAAATACCATATAGAATATCTCTATAGTACTAATAAAAAACTACGGGCACTTAACCGTCTTTCATATCGAAAAAAAGCAACTTATGTCATGCTGAGGAGCGAAGCGACGTGAGCATCCCATGGATTTATGCTCTTCACCATGTGTTTCTCATTCGCTCACGCTCTGTCTGAATCATCGTGCCTGATGGCGCCATCATAAACAAAAAGAGAGCATTCTTTTCCCACTGTCGTGGTGAACGAGTGCAGCGAAGTGACGGCGAAACGAACCGGATGACCGGATCAGTGGCTTTTCATTGCAATGACAAAATTAAACTGTTTACGGTTTGAAAGACGCAATGCCGCCTTTTTTATTTCCCCAAGTTCGCGTATTTCTGTTATAATACATAGCAAAAGGGAGGGTTTTGCATGGACAAGCTGTATGAGGCGCACGGCACCGATGCGGCGGCGCTCACGCGGGAGCTGCTTGAATTGATGCACCCCGAAACGGGCCTTGAAACCGGCGCGTCCATCGCATTAAAGCCCAACCTTGTGGTCGCTAAAGACTGGCGCAGCGGCGCGACGACGAACCCGGCCGTCTGCGCGGCGGTGATTGAATACTTCCAATCGCGCGGCTATAAAAACATCAGCATCATCGAGAGCGCGTGGCTCGGTGAAGACACACAGCGCGCGTTCGGCGTTTGCGGCTATGAAGACTTGCGCAAGCGGTATGGTGTGGAACTCGTTGATGTGAAGCGCGACAAATACTCGCTTTGCGAATATGATGGCATAAAAGCGGAGGTCTCCCAGCGCGCACTTCAAGCGGATTTCCTCATTAATCTGCCGCTGATCAAAGGCCATTGCCAGACGAAGATGACATGTGCGCTCAAGAACATGAAGGGCCTTATTTCAGATAAGGACAAACGCCTGTTCCACACAATGGGGCTACACCAGCCCATCGCGTGTTTGAACCGTATGATTGCACCGCACCTGACCATCGCTGACGGCACCTGCGCGGACCCCGGTTTTGAGGAGGGCGGCAGCCCGGTGTGCCTCAATACCGTGATTGCGGGCACCGACAGTGTGCTGATCGACGCGTTCGCGGCGGGGCTGCTCGGGCTCAAGCCCAAGGACATCGGCTATATCGGCATCGCACAGCGCTTTGGCGCGGGCAGTGCGGATTTGAAACATGTGGAAATTGTGCATCTCGGCGAGGGCGGCGTCACGCCTGCGGACAGCCGTAACGACGCGCTTGAACGGGCCAAGGCGTACATCAACGCCACGGATACATGCAGCGCGTGCTACGCGAACCTATTAAGCGCGCTGATGCGGCTGGGACCGCTCGAAGACGGCCTGCAAATCAGTGCGGGCCAGGGGTTTAAGGGCAAAACGGGACAGCTTGGCAGTGGCAGCTGCACAGCGGGTTTTGACCATTGCATCAGAGGATGTCCGCCGCGCGCGGATCAGATATATGACGCTTTAATCAAGTTAAGGAGAGGACAATGAAACAATTCACCATCGTACTGGACGGTATTGCGGACAGACCGCAAAGCACGCTGAACGGAAAAACGCCCATGGAGGCGGCAAATACACCGGGGCTTGACGCGCTTTTCACGCAGTCGAGGCCGGGAACGGTGCGCACCATCCCTGAGGGGCAGGAGGTTGGCAGCGCCGTCGCGAACATGAATCTGCTCGGGTATGATCCCGTGAAGTGCTATAAAGGCCGTGCCGTCATCGAGGCGGCGGGGGCAGGCCTGCCCGTGAAACAGGGCGCGCTGTATGTGCGCTGCAATTACGTGACGTTTGAAGGCGACGATTTTGAAAACAGCACCATGCAAAGCTACAGCGCACACGATATCGACACGCATTTGGCACAACCCCTTACCGAGCGGCTCAATAAAGAGGTGTTTCATGCGCCGTTTGAGCTGATCCATATGGATACGTTTCGTAACGTCCTCGTGGTGGACGGCGCGGGAGAGCTTGCTCCTGTGCTCGATTTTATGCCCGCTCATGAGCTGATCGGCGGCAGAGTGGGGGATTATATTAAAGGCAACCCCGAAATGCAGCCGTATTTTGATATGATGCGAAAAGCCTATGAAGTGCTCAAGACAGACAACACCACAAAGGCGAACGGCATCTGGTTCTGGGGCGCGTCTTACGCGCCCGCTTTTGAGGCACCGCCCTCGGGACGGCGGGTGGTGCTTGCCGAGACATCGCTGATGCGCGGCATCGCGGCACTCTCGGGCACCGACTGTGTCACGACGCCGGAAGAAAACGGCTTTGAGGCCTTTTTAAAGGACAAAACACAAAATGCGCTCAAAGCGCTGGACGCGTATGATTACGCGTATATTCACATACAAAAGCTCGACGATCTCTCCCACGAGTTGCAGCCGTTGGAAAAGATGCGCGCGATTGAGATGATCGACACGCATTTCATCCGCCCGTTTTTTGCGCAGGTGAAGGAGCCGTACAGTGCCTTTGTCGTTTCGGATCATTATACGTTTTCAGACAGCGGCGGGCATGGCGGTGACTCCGCGCCGTTCATGCTGCTGGGGCATGGCGCAGGAAACGTTCAGGGGCGTTTCACAGAACAGGTTTGCCGAGACGCGGGTTTTCGCATCACGGCACCCGAGCTCGTTGCTTTGCAGCGTGAGGAGTAAAAGACAGTGACAGGATTTGAATTTTATACAGCGCCGCGCATTGTATTCGGAAGCGGTGCCGTAAAAAAGCTGCCGCAGATCTGCGCGGCATATGGAAAGGACTATCTGATTGTGACGGGCGGCAGCTCGCTCAAACGCTCGGGGGCGCTCAGCGCGCTGCTTGCGGGCATGAAAAGAGAAGGGCTTACCTGCACGGTTTACGACGTCGTGACGGGAGAGCCGACGCCCGAGACGGTGGATGAGGCTGCGAGGCTTGGCATGGCGCAAAACGCAGACGCGGTGCTCGGCATCGGCGGCGGCAGCGCGATGGATACAGCCAAGGCGGCCGCGGGCGTGATACCAAGTAGCGGCAGTGTGCGGCGGTTTCTCGAAGGCGTGGGCGACGGCGCGAAAATGACGGCCGATCCGCTTCCTTTCATCGCCGTGCCGACCACGGCGGGCACCGGCACAGAGGTCACGAAAAACGCCGTGGTGATGTCGGTCAAAGACAAGTTCAAGGTGAGCATGCGCGACGAACGGCTGCTCGCGCGCGTCGCGCTTGTGGACCCGGAAATGACGATTGATGTACCGCCCCACGTGACGGCGGCGTCCGGCATGGATGCCATCTGCCAACTCATTGAAAGCTTCACCACGCGCAGCGCAAACGATTTTTGTGACGCGATGGCGCTGTATCATGTACCGCGCGCGATGAAGGCACTGCGGCGCGCCTATGCAGACGGAAACGATTTGGCGGCGCGCGAAACGATGTCTCTCGCGTCACTGGTCAGTGGGATGTGTTTGGCCAATTCGGGGCTCGGCGCTGCGCACGGTATCGGCGCGGGGCTCGGGGCCGTGCTCGGTGTGACGCATGGCGTGGCATGCGGCATGCTGCTGCCGCATGTGATCCGATACAACCTCGCCCATGGCGTCACAAAATACGCGGCGCTGGCGCCCGCGGTAAGCGGCACGCATTTTGACAACGAAGCGGATGCGGCGCTGGCCGTCGCGGACGCGGTGGCAACGCTGTGCGCCGATGTGGGCCTGCCCGCACGCTTAAGCGAGCTCGGCGTGACGGAGGAGAACACGGATGAACTGGCTGTCGCTTCAATGGGGTCGTCCATGAGCAAAAACCCCGTTGCCATCCCAAAAGATCAGTGTGTGCAATTCATACGTTCACTCATATAGGCATAAGCATACCTTGAGGTGATAATTTGTGGAGATGTTGACGGTGCACACCCTGGGACCTGCGGAGAGCATCGAAATGCTGAGTGCGCGGTATCGGGTGCCTGTCTGTATGATCATGCGGGCGAACGGCATCAAAACCGAAAGGGATTTCGAGCGAAACCGCCGTATACAGATTCCCCGGCAATGCTACTGCAACCGGTGTGAGGACAGAGACAGCATCGCGTGCAAATCATATACCGTTGTGCCCGGCGACACGCTGTTCGGCATTGCCCGACGACACGGTGTCACCATGAGCATGCTCATGAGAACAAACGGCCTGAAAAGCCCCGACAGCCTGCACGAAGGAGACCGGATCGATATTCCGCTCGTTACAGGTGTCATTTATTCGGTGAGGGAAGGCGAAACGCTGGAGGACATCGCTTTCAGCCGCGGCATATCAGCCACACGCATTCGCGAGATCAACGGGCTGACGCCCGATGAACCGGTGTTTGCCGGGATGCAGCTTGTGCTTGATTAAACGCAAGGAATGCGGGTATCTATCAATTGTGCCTGGTGTATGGTAAAATACTCTGGCGGAGGAAGATATGGATAGTCAGTTGATTTCAATCATCGTGCTCATTGTGGATCTGGCGCTTGGTGTCCTGTTTTGCTTTTTCGGCAACCGGTGGCTCAAAGTGATTTTGGCCATATACGGCTTTGCGGCAGGGTTTCTGCTCGCGAACACGCTGCTTCCCATGTTCACGTCGTTTGGCGATACGGCGCTGCTGCTGGCGAGCCTCGCCGCAGGCGTTGTCGGCGCGCTGCTCTTTGTCTTTTTAATTTATCTGGGCGTTTTCTGCATTGGCTTCGGCGGCGGTCTGCTGCTCTGCTTATTGTTCGTGGAAGTATTAAAGCTCAACATATTGAGCTGGTTCGTGTATATTCCGGCGCTGATTCTTTGCTGCCTGCTCGGCGCGCTGACGCTGAATCACCGACGGCTGTTTATCGCGATATTTACATCATTCATCGGCGCGTCGGCGCTTGCACAGTTTGCCGACCAGATTATCGGCGGCATCCGCGCGCAGGCACTCGTTCTGTACGACCCGCAGGCGACATACAGTGCCTATTCTTCAACGGTGTATCTCGTGGCGCTGGGTGTGCTTTTTACCGCCGGCCTCATTGTGCAGTTGTCCGGCAACAATGCGAACGGGGGAAGAAGGAGATGAATCTGTCTGCTGTGATATTGATCTTCGGCTGCGCTTTAGTGGTTCTCGGGCTGCTTCATGCGTTCTTTGGGTACAAGCTCGCGCGGTTTTTGCTGCCAATCAGCGGCATGGTGATGACCGAAGGGCTGCTCTATCTTCTGGTATACGATCATTTAATGCTGGACAGTGTGAGCACCTGGCTTTTTTTCGCGGGCAGCAGCATCGCGGTTTATCTGATACTGTTTTTCTTTAAGCGTGTGGCGGGCTTTTTCACAGGGCTTGCGGCGGGCGGCATGGTCTCGCTGCTGGTTGTTTATGTGCTGGGGCTGCAGTCGATGCCGCTCATCTATCCGGTTTGCCTGACCGTCAGCGTGATGACGGGGCTGTTCACGCTTGTGTATGATCGCAATATGGTGGTGATATCTACAGCCATCGCGGGCGCGTGCGGCGCGGCCTTTTGCGGATTGTTTCTTTTCATCCACGGTGTCGACCCCGCGGGGCTTGTGATTTATAATAACGTGCTTGTGCCGCTTGAGGTATTCTTAAAATGCAACGCCTATTTGATCGGCGGTGTGGTGCTGGTGCTTGCGGCGTTGGGGATGAGCGCGCAGTTTTTCTGGACGGCGGGCAGCCAGGTGCTGTCAACGAGCCCGTCGGCGAGAAAACAGCGGTCAGCAAAACGCAACGAGTTTGCCGACAGCATTTAATTCTGAAATGCAAAGCGCATCGGTACGGTGCGCTTTTTGAGTTTGTAAATCTCTTGTGATGTCTCTTTGACGACGCCTTTGTTCGGGTGGGTTTACCGGTCGCTCACTCCGGCACTGCAGGCCACCTCCCGGGCCATCGGGTCAGATTAGATTATCTGACAATACGGCGGGGGGGGACTGGATGGTTTTCACGATTTGCCGTCAGACTGAAAGCGCGATCAATGAAAGGCTTTTAATCTGCACATTTGTTTTTGGCGTATAAATAATTGTACAGCCCTAAGTGACGCAATTCATCGGTGATGATTTCGGTAAGCATGTTGATATGCCGCCGTTTCATCATCGCAAAAAGGATTCTGCGGTATTTGGTCACGGCGTTTTGTTCCCCCATCAGCGCCTTGCGAAGCCCAGCACAATATGTCGCCGGTTTTCTGAACTCGGACAGAGCCGGAGGCGGCAAGGTTTTCCCCGTCAGCTCGTTGTAGATTCTTCTGAACATATCAAAGTGATTGATTTCATTATCCCTGATGCCCGTAATCACTTTCTTGTCTTCGCTGTCGGGAGCTTCCGAAATCAAAAAATCATAGAACGCTCTGTCCTCAGATTCGCCGAGAACGGCCTGTTCTATGAGTTTGAGCGCCTCGGGTAGCGCTGAACGGGGATCATAAGGGTCGCTCGGATCCATATCCGTTCTTCCGGCAACCATAGCCATGTGCGGATAGCCGTAAGGCATTGTGTATATAAAATCGGGTATTTCATAGGAGTCTATATATCTCATTTTTTCACCTTCTTTATTATCATATATATTAACGTATGCGTGAACTGCCCGATATTGTTCATAATGCGCGATTGAATATGACGGCGCATAATAAAAACGAAACGGTAGAAAGACTATAAATTGATATTGACAAGCGGATGCCTTTGTCATATCATAAATCCGACCAAAAAACTCGGATTTTGGAGGCGACGCGTTGATCATATCGACAAGAGGCCGGTACGGCTTGCGCGCGATGTTCGAGCTGGCCAAGACGTGGGAACACGGGCGTATCAGTATCCGCCAGATTGCAGCGCAGCAGGAACTCAGCGAGCCGTATCTTGAACAGATTTTTCCGCTGCTGAAAAGCGCGGGGCTGGTGACCAGCACGCGCGGCGCGGGCGGCGGCTATCGGCTTGCCAAAGAGCCCAAGGCCATTTCTGTGGGCAGTGTACTCACTGCGCTTGAGGGCGCGCTGGCCCCGGCAGACTGTGTGTGCGGCGATGCCGACTGCGAGAACGCGCGCCAATGCACGGCGCACGCCATCTGGCAGCGCATTTACGACGGCATCAGTGCCGTGGTGGAGGGCATTTCGCTGCAGGACATGCTCGACGATGACAAAAGGCTGGCGGGTGAAAACCCGGGGCCGCGAAATATAAGGTGCTAAAAATGGGAATTTATCTGGATCATGCCGCAACCACCTACACGGACAAACGCGTATTGGACGAAATGCGGCCGTATTTTGAAAAGGTGTATGGCAATGCGTCGAGCCAGCACAGCTATGGGCGTGAGGCGCAAAAAGCCATCATGAAGGCGCGGCAGCAAACCGCTGCGCTTATCGGCTGCCTGACGGAGGAAATTTATTTCACGTCGGGCGGCACAGAGAGCGACAACTGGGCTCTCAAAGGAATTGCAGAAATCGCGGGCAAAGGGCACATCATCACCACGTCGGTGGAGCATCACGCGGTGCTCGATACCTGTGATTATTTAAAATCGCGCGGCTTTGATGTCACGAATCTGCCGGTGGATTCGATGGGACGCGTCAGCCCGGAAGCGGTGGAACAGGCGATACGCCCGGACACCATATTGATCAGTGTGATGTTCGCGAACAATGAAACGGGCGTCATCATGCCGATAGCCGAAATCGGAAATATTGCGCGCCGGCATGACATATTGTTTCATACGGACGCGGTACAGGCTGTCGGGCATGTGCCAATTGATGTGAAAGCGATGGATATCGATATGCTGTCCTTAAGCGCGCACAAGTTTTACGGCCCAAAAGGTGTGGGCGCGCTGTATATCCGTCAGGGCGTGACGATCGGGCGCTTCATGCACGGAGGCGCGCATGAAAAAGGTTTGCGCGCAAGCACCTATAACACGCCGGGCATTGTGGGTCTCGGCGCTGCGGCGCAGCTCGCGGCAGATACGATGGAACAGAATATCCGCCATGAACGCATGCTTTCAGGCCGCTTGGCCGAGGAACTGACGAAACTTCCCGGGACATATTTAAATGGCGGCGGAGCCGAACGGCTGCCGGGCCATCTGAATGTGACTTTCGGCGGCATCGAAGCCGAAGCGTTGATGACGTATCTTGATCTTGAGGATATCGCGGTGTCCACCGGCTCGGCGTGTTCATCGGGTTCCTTTAAGCCGTCGTACGTGCTGCGCGCGATGGGGCTGTCGATCGAAGATGCGCGGGGGTCGCTGCGCATGAGCATCGGACGGGACAACAACTTAGAGCAGATCGATACGGTTATCAAAACGGCTGCGGCCGCGGTGGAAAGGCTGCAGAAGCTGTCACCGCTGTTCGCTCAGCGTCAGGGAGGGAAAACACATGTATAATGAAAAGGTTCTCGAGCATTTTAAAGACCCGCACAACGTGGGAGAGATGGATAATCCGGACGGTTACGCCGAGGTGGGCAGCAGCGAGTGCGGCGACACCATGGCGATGTATCTTCGGGTAAAGGATGGACGCATCGCGGACATCAAATACAAAACATATGGATGCTGTGCCGCCATCGCATCGTCGAGCATTGCGACCGATATGGTGAAGGGAAAAACGATCGATGAGGCGCAGGCTCTCTCCAAAGCGGATATTGTGGCGGAGCTCGGAGGGCTGCCCGATAAAAAAATTCACTGCTCTTTGATGGTGGAAGACGCGATCAAAGCAGCGATTGCCGATTACAAATCAAAATCTGGGATTTAATAGAATAAAAATGGCTTAAATATCTTTGGCACTTCTTGAGCAAAATACATGTAGCGAAAAGCTTGAAAGGAGTGTGACAGATGAGAGTCAACGTGCTGATGGGAATAATTGTCGGCGGCGCGATCGGAGCGGCTGCCACGATGGTTGCGATGCCGTATATCCAGCCTCAAATGAGGCGGTGGGTTCGGACGGGGCGCAGAGCGATAAACAGCCATATGGATAAGATGACGGAACCGGGCAGCTGAAGAACCGATGCAAACGTCCGGAACCAAACACACAAGATTTCAAAGCCGGCCATTATGCCGGCTTTGTGATATGCGGCAAGAAGAAGCGCCCAAACAACGCAAAACATTACGAATATATGATGCATCTATGACAAATCTTAAAGTTTACCAAATGTTTGCGTTATGCGTTTGAAAAGCGCCCATATATGGTATATAATAAGCAAAAGCAAGGAGGGTGCAAACCGTGTCCAGATTCGACGAGACCATGAAATTTTCTCTATCCAAAGAGCTTGACAATCCGCAAAGAGAAGTGATCTGGCTAGTTTGTGATGCTCTCAAAGACAAAGGGTATGATCCGGTCAACCAGTTCGTGGGGTACATCATTTCGGGAGATCCCACGTACATCACGAGCTACAAAAATGCACGTTCTCTGATTAAAAGGGTTGAGAGGGACGAGCTGCTTGAGGAATTTGTCAAGGTGTATATTGAAAATATGCAAAAGGCCGATCAACCGGAGGAGTAAAGCTTTCGTTGGCAATATAAGATTCGATAAGGGCTTAAGCTCGCCTTGAGTTTGGCCTTTTTTAATAACAAAGGGGTGCGAATGAAGAAAGTTTTGGGGCTCGACATCGGTGAAAAGCGTATCGGCATTGCTGTGTCCGACGCGTTTGGATGGACAGCGCAGGGCGTGGAGACATACATGCGGAAAGGCGAAGGCGACGCGGCTTACATCGCGGCCAAAGCCAAAAGCCTCGGGGCCGCGTTGATCGTGGCGGGGCTGCCGCTTAACATGAACGGCAGTGAAGGACCGGCGGCTCAGAACGTCAGAGCGTTTATGGCCGAGGTGGAAGCGCTCGGTTTTGACATCGTGTTTCAGGATGAACGGCTCACAACGGTGAGCGCCGAGCGGACGCTCATTGAGGCGGATGTATCCCGCAAAAAGCGTCGCGAGGTTGTCGATAAATTAGCGGCTGTGTATATTTTGGGAGCTTATCTTGACACGCACAAAGCGTAATGCCATACTTGGTCTGCCGCGCGTATAAAAAGATATGGGCGGTTAATCATAATAAAGAATGCCGTTTTCGGCAAAGGAGACAAACATGGACGAAGAAAATGTGGTTATTCTCACTGATGAAGATGGAAAAGACGTGCGCTTTCTGCACATTATGACGTTTGATTTTGAAGAGAGTTTTTTTGTCGCGCTGACACCTGAAGAAGATCAGGAGGATATTGAGAACGGCGAAGTGCTCTTGATGGAGATCCTTGAGGACGAAGACGGCAACGACTGCTATGTGCCCATTGAAAGCGAAGAGCGCATGGATCAGGTTTGGGAAGAATTTGAACGCCTTTACTATGAAGATGACGAAGAAGACGAAGACGAAGAAGACGATAAGGACGAGTCTTAAGCGAAAGGGCTGATCGGTGTGCCGTATGTGTTTTCCGCAATGACAGGCATTTTTGCCTGTGTTTACGCATTCATCCGGCGCGATGGAAAGCTTTCAAACAGAATATTTTTCAAATCCGCAGCCAGTCTCAGTTTTGTGCTGCTTGTTGTCAGCCTTCAGCTGCGCGCCAGTGAACCGTACTACACGCTGATACTGGTCGGCCTTTGTCTTGCAATGGCGGGCGATATACTGCTGCTTTTTACAAACCGCTCCTCAGCTTATCTGGCCGGGGGAGCGGTTTGTTTTTTATTCACACATTTCAGTTATACGGCGGCTTTTGTGACGAAAACACCGCTGAGCCTTTATGACGCGGCGCTGTTCGCGGCGCTATTGCTGCTGGCCGGCACGCTGTTTTCATTGCGCGGTGTGCGCATCAAAAAGCTCAAAGGCGGCGTGGTGATTTATACGGCGGCGCTTTGTGCCATGCTTGCGCGTGCACTGGCCATATTGCTGAACCCGCAAGCGGGGGAAACTTTTGCGATATTCGTGGCGCTGGGCGCGGCGCTGTTTGCCGTTTCTGATGTTCTGCTGGCTTTTGAAGCCCTGGGCGGCCGGCACGCAGGCCGAGCGGGAACCATAAGCACATTTGCCTATTACTCTGGCCAGATTCTCATTGCGCTGAGCGTTTCGCTGTAATCTTTCGTTACAAATTGTTTCATTGATTCACACTCTGTTTTACTATATAATGAATGAATATACGGGTTCATTACCTGAAGGCTGACAAAGCCGATTCACACTCTTTTTACACAAAACCGGCATAATATTGGTCAGCCATTTGCATATGTCTATGTTTGTTTATTAAGTATGTACAAAGTGTTACAAAAGTGTTATACTACCAATGCTCTTTGTGCGTTTTCGGGGAATGAAATCAGGTGGTTGGGGAGATGTATCTATTTTGAGAAGAGTCACTTCTTTTTTATTATTATTCATTTTGGTTTGCACGATGTTCTCGGGAACAGCGCTTGCTGCCGAACCTCAATTTACGGGTAGTGTGGCTGCGTCCTATTATATGCTTGCCGATGCGGATTCGGGCAGAGTATTGGCTTCTTCAAGCAATGCGGACGAGCAGATGGAACCGGCAAGCACAACCAAGGTGATGACGCTGCTTTTGGCGCTTGAAAAAGGCAATATGAACGACGAAGTCACGGTCAGCGGACATGCGGCCGATATGGGCGGTTCATCTTGCGATTTAAAGCGCGGAGCCAAGATCAAGATGCAGAACCTTTTAACGGCGATGATGATGGTATCGGGCAACGATGCGGCGACGGCTGTCGCGGAGCATATCGGCGGCGGAAGTGAGCAGACGTTTATCGATATGATGAATGCCAAGGCCAAAGAGCTCGGCATGAACAATACGCATTTTGTCACGCCGCACGGTATGCATAAAGAAGACCACTACACAACGTTGAACGATATGAAGATACTCGTGTCTGCGGCGATGAAAAACGCGGCCTTTATGGAGATTGTGGACAGGTCTTCGTATACGCTGCCGGAGAATAACCAGAACTATACCAATACGAATAAACTGTTGATTCAAGACAGCGAGTCTTATTACCCTTATGCCAACGGCATGAAGACAGGCTCGACGGATTACGCGGGCGGGTGTTTGGTTGCTTCGGCGACAAAAGACGGCATGAACCTGATTTGCCTGCTGTTTAAAGACACAACGCCGGATGGCAAAGACAGATGGGCGGACGCGAAAGAACTGTTTGATTTCGGTTTCACCAATTACACAACGCTGAAGCTTTCAGATGTATTAAAAGATACGCCGCCTGTGCAGAAACAGGTGGAAAACTGCTCATCCATGGATGAAAAAGGCGGATTGCTAGAGTTTGCGCAGCCCAGTGAAGGCGCGTCCGTCACGCTCACCAAAGACGCGGCCACAGGCTTGGAAAACGGCACGGACAGTGTGGAGGTGGTGCCGGTTTTCGTCAACGGCGAAACCTTGCAGGCCCCGATACAGAAGGAAGCTGTGCTTGGGTCGGTGACGTACAAGAGCAAAAACACGGGCGAAACGCTGTACACCGGCCCGTTGGTTGCCACGCGCGATGTGCTGCAGGCGGGCACGGAGAGCAATGTGAACGGCGATACGGCCGTGACCAAGCTGCCGCCGCTGATTCCCGAGAAAATCAGCGAAATCAACGACCATTCCGGCATCTGGTTTTGGCTGCTCGTGCCTGTGGGTCTGATCGGTTTTCTCGTGTTTCGTCTGCTGACGCAAAACCACAAGCGCCGCAAGCGCTTCGCGCCTCGTAAGAAGCCGCAGTACAGCTATAAAATAAGACGGTAGAGCGAGCTGACAATTAACAATTAACAATTAAGAATTAAGAATTAGCAAAGACTGAGGGACGGTGTAAAAGCTGTTCCTTTTTTATTGGGTTTCAGCCACGGTACGCTTCTTCTAATCCGAACTGCCGCTCTGATTGTAAAGCCGTTACGTTTAAATTGCCGAGGCAAGGTGTATATATAGCGAAGCATTAATATCGGTGGAGTAAATATGGACAGAAAATTTAAGCTGAGTACCAACATACTGATCTGCGTGATCATCCTGGCAGGGTTTATCACCACGGCGCTCACAAGCGCCGGTACATACAGCGATGTCATCAACGATGATATCATGAATATTTCAAAGCTGACATCCACGAATATCTATTCTGAAATACGCAATGAACTGACAAAGCCGATATTCGTTTCACTGACAATGGCGAATGACAGCTTTTTAAAGCAATGGCTCAAAACCGAAAAGACAGATAACAACGCCGAACATCAGGAATCGCTGCGGCAATATCTGCTGGGGCTTAAAGAGAAATACAATTACGATTCGGTATTTCTCGTTTCGCGCGCAACCAACAACTACTATCATTTCAACGGGCTCAACAAGGTGGTCAGCGAAAACGATGCGCACGACGTGTGGTATTTTAAATTCGTCAATAGCGGTATGACGTATGACCTTGATGTGGATACCGACGAAGCGAACCATAATCAGCTGTCTGTATTTGTGAATTGCCGCGTGACCGATGAAAACGGCAGCCTGCTGGGTGTGACGGGTGTGGGGCTGACGATGAATCAGGTGCAGACGCTGCTCAAATCCTTTGAGGACGAATACGGGCTAGAGGCGCTGCTTTTTAATAAAGACGGCCTTGTGATGGCGGATACGCAGGTGGGTACCGTCGAGCAGATAAACGTATTTGATGCCGCCATTCTCAATGATAACAGGGAAAAAATACTCTCGAACCATGGTGTGCTTCAGGTGATTCCGTTTAACGGCGAATCTGTGGGCGGTTATTATATCACACGCTATGTGGAGGATTTAGGCTGGTATCTGCTGATCAAAAAGGATACCTCGGTTCTTGCGCGTTCGATGTACGCACAGGCCATACGCGATATCGTGATCTATGTGCTGGTCGCGGTGTGCGTGCTGTTTGTCGCGAATCGCATTATCCGCAAGAACGACAGGATGATGCTGAGCATGACCAAGACCGATATTTTAACCGGGCTGCCGAACCGGCGCGGATGGGGAGAAAGCCTCGAAAAAGCGCTGGACGAAGCCCCTGAACGAGGCACATTCTGCTTGTTCGTGTTCGATATCGATAACTTTAAGTCCATCAACGACAGGCATGGCCATCTGGTGGGCGATAAGGTGCTGCGTGTGGTTGGACAGCTTGCGGCTGATGCGTTCAGCGATGCGGGTACGGTTTGCCGCTGGGGCGGGGATGAGTTTGCGGGGTATTATTTCGGCGACAAGACAAAGATGGAGGATGTTGTTTCGCGTTTCTATGACAGCATACGCAATGAGCCGTCGTTTACGATGTATTCGATCACAGTGAGCATGGGTATCACACTGGGACAGCAGATTGACAGCGAGTATACGCTGATATACCGGGCGGATCAGGCGATGTATCAGGCAAAGGACTGCGGCAAAAACAGATATTGCTTTAATGAAGGGCAAAATCAGTTTGACTGCAAATAATGAGATAAGCACACAGCAGTTCTTGCGATTTGTACATCTTAAAACGAAGGCCGCACAAGTGAGCAGCTCAATGTTTAAGAAATGAACCCATGGCTCCCTCTGGAGGGAACTGCCGCCGTGAGGCGACTGAGGGAGGAGACCGAGAGCGAGCCCCATGGATGTATGCTCTGCCCATGGGATTCCTCTTCCGCTGGCGCTCCATCGGAATGACAATTGCTGCTTTATCAGTGAGCCTCTGTCGCCATCAGGCGACTGGGGGAAGAGCGCTGCTAATGATTTGCAGTTCATCAGGCAATTCTTACTATGTCGTATAAAGTATCAACAAAG
>JAEXTV010000010.1 GCA_023406895.1 Bacillota bacterium
AGCCAGGCCGGTGCGAAATCCCATAGGCGAAAAGCGCAGCATCAAAAAAAACCGCCCAAGTGCTTGCACTTGGGCGGTTTTTTTTGAATCAGTCGACTGTAAAGGGCAACAAGGCGATGGCACGTGCGCGCTTGATGGCTTCGGACAACTGACGCTGATGCTTGGCGCAATTACCGCTCATACGGCGGGGCAAGATCTTGCCGCGCTCATTGGTGAAACGGCGAAGACGGTTGACGTCTTTGTAATCGATAAATTCGATTTTATCTACGCAAAAGGCACACACTTTCCTGCGGGGCTTTCGTCCCCGCGGGCGGGCCCTTTTCTCGCCACGATCCTCAGACATGGGTGAATCCTCCTTTTTGTAGGATTAGAATGGTAGCTCGTCCTCATCCACCTGGGTAAAACCGCCGGCGCTGCTTTGATCCGCGCCGGAAGCGCTGCTGGAAACACGGCCTTCGCCGTCATCCTGCCTGGAGGAGAGGAACTCAATGTCGTCAGCGGTTACATCCAGGGAGGCTCTGGTCGTGCCATCCTTGCCTTCGAAAGTAGATACGGAGACACTGCCCGTCACGCAAACCTTGCGCCCTTTAGCCAGATACTTTTGGCACAATTCGCCCAATTGACGCCAAGCCGTAATGCGGAAGAAATCCGCCTCAGGCTGGTTTGTATTGTTCTGGGAACTGCGGCGGCGGTTGACCGCGATGGTGAAGGAGCACACGTTAAGACCGGTGCTGGTGGTGCGCATTTCAGGATCGCGGGTAAGGTTGCCGATCAGGATGATTTTATTCATCTCATGTACCTCCCTTGGGGGTCATTCCTCCGCAACGGTTTCGTCGGAAGCTTCCTGAGCAGCTTCCGCGCTTACCGGAGCAGCGGGAGCAACGGGAGCAGCCGCACGCACGGGGCGGGGCTTCACGCTGGAGCGCTTGTCTTCGAGCTTGACCACAAGGTAACGGATCACGCTGTCGGAGATCTGCAGATTGCGTTCGATTTCCCGGGGGACCTCACCTGACGCCTTGAATGTGGTCAACACATAGTAGCCTTCGGTTTTGTAGTTGATGGCATAGGCCAAGCGGCGCTTGCCCCATGTTTCATCAACCTTCTCCACCTCGCCGCCGTTTGTCACGATCATCTGGGTGAACCGCTCGATCAGTTCTTTGCGGGCGGAATCCTCCAGCGCGGTGTCGATGATGTAGGTCAGTTCATACCTATTCATACCTTTCACCTCCTCATGGACGTATGGCGCTGCAAAAATACAGCGCAAGGATGTGCCAATTACGGATTATAGCATTCCCTGTCATGAATTGCAAGAAAAATATCATAATGCGCCAGGATATATTTGACAGGCCTTTTGCATCATGATACCATCAGGGGAGAGGCCCGAAAGGAAAGGCGGGAAACACTGTGCAAAGCTTCCATCGGCCCGCGTTCTATCCCGTGCCGGGCGCATCGCTGCTGGTGCTGTTTGTGCACGGCTTTCTGGGCGGGCCGGGGCAATTCGAAGGCATGGTACGCGCGGTAAACGCGGCAGGCTATGCGGCGGAAACACTGCTGCTGCCCGGCCATGGCGGGCGCTCCTTTGATTTTGTCCGCCATACGGCCCGGGAGTGGCAGGAAGCCGTTAACACTGCCCTTGCGCTGCGCCTTTCCCAGTACGATAAGGTGGTGCTGATGGGCCATTCCATGGGCGGGCTTCTGGGCATAAACGCGTCGCTGGAGGCAGGCCCAGCCCACGGCCTTGTGCTCTGGGAAACGCCGGTCCGCTTAAAGCTCAGGTTCTCCGGCATTAAAAACGACCTTACGGTGGCCCTTTTGCCAAAAAGGCTGCAACGCCCGGTAGCCAAGGCCTACCGCCAGGCCGCCAATGTGCGCTTCTATACGCCCATGGGCTACCTGTTGACCATTCCAAGAGCCGTGGAACTGCTGCGGATGATGGCGGCCACGGAGCGGGAGCTTTTGAGAATCAACTGCCCTGTGCTTCTTATCCAGTCCAAGGCAGACGAGATTGTCCATCCCCAAAGCATGGAAAGGCTGAAAAAAGGCCTGGAACATGCCAAAATTGAAACGCTTGCGCTGGATGCATCCTGGCACGCCTATTCCCCCGACAAGGAGCGGCGGCGGCTTGAGACCGAATTGACACTCTGGCTCAAAGGCGTGTAAAATCAAGCAATATCAAGGGAAAAAGGCAATCAAAAATTTGCGGGGAGGCCCTTGACATTGCAACTGCTTTCGTGTACAATACATTTCGTCGCTCTTAAGATGCGGCCGTATGACGGGGTGTAGCGCAGTCTGGTAGCGCACGTGCTTTGGGAGCATGGGGCCGGGGGTTCAAATCCCTTCACCCCGACCACAATGCCTTCTCCCCTCAGCTTCACAGGGCTCCTTGGTCAAGCGGTTAAGACACCGCCCTTTCACGGCGGTAACAGGGGTTCGAGTCCCCTAGGAGTCACCACTTCCCTTTTGCGGTATGGGCCTTTAGCTCAGTTGGTCAGAGCGGCCGGCTCATAACCGGTTGGTCCGGGGTTCAAGTCCCTGAAGGCCCACCAGCCAAGTGGCCCGGTAGTTCAGTTGGTTAGAATGCCAGCCTGTCACGCTGGAGGTCGAGGGTTCGAGCCCCTTCCGGGTCGCCATTTTCCCTATCGGGTCTTGAACAACGAGCAGCGCGCTGACGTAGCTCAATTGGCAGAGCAGCTGATTTGTAATCAGCAGGTTGCGGGTTCAAGTCCCATCGTCAGCTCCATCCCCCTTTTCGGGGCGGTTACCGGGTACACTAACTGAAAATATCCACATGGATGGGTTCCCGAGTGGCCAAAGGGAGCAGACTGTAAATCTGCCGTCGCAGACTTCGGTGGTTCGAATCCACCCCCATCCACCAACACGCGGGAATGGCGGAATTGGCAGACGCGCTAGATTC
>JAEXTV010000011.1 GCA_023406895.1 Bacillota bacterium
GTTGAGACAGTGCCCAAATCGTTACACCATTCGTGCAGGTCGGAACTTACCCGACAAGGAATTTCGCTACCTTAGGACCGTTATAGTTACGGCCGCCGTTTACTGGGGCTTCGATTCATAGCTTCGCCTTGCGGCTAACCACTCCTCTTAACCTTCCAGCACCGGGCAGGTGTCAGTCCATATACATCGTCTTGATTGACTTCGCATAGACATGTGTTTTTGTTAAACAGTCGCTTGGGCCATTTCACTGCGGCTTCGTTCAGCTAGATTGTACATTTTCACCTACTTGAAGCACCCCTTATTGCGAACTTACGGGGTTAATTTGCCGAGTTCCTTAACCACGGCTCACTCGAGCGCCTTAGTATATTCAACCCATCTACCTGTGTCGGTTTGCGGTACGGACTGATAGAATTCTCCCATACGAAGATTTTCTCGGCAGTCTGATTAGGATCAGTTTATGAGCTAGGCTCTCCCGTTCATGCCTCGGCCTTAAAGAAGAGCGGATTTGCCTACTCTTCAAGCCTACACACTTAGACCACCTAATCCAACAGGTGGCTGATCTTTCACTACTGCGTCCCTCCTTATGGTCAAACAAATTCCACCAGGTACAGGAATATTAACCTGTTTCCCATCACCTACGCCTTTCAGCCTCGGCTTAGGAACCGACTAACCCTGAGACGATTAACGTTGCTCAGGAAACCTTAGATTTTCGGCGAACGGATTTTTCATCCGTTTTATCGTTACTTATGCCTACATTTGCTTTTCTATTCTCTCCAACATGCCTCGCGACACACCTTCGCTGAAAATAGAATGCTCCTCTACCACTCCATACGGAGTCCATAACTTCGGCAGATAGTTTAAGTCCCGGGTATTGTCGACGCTGAGTCGCTTGACTAGTGAGCTATTACGCACTCTTTAAATGAATGGCTGCTTCTAAGCCAACATCCTAGTTGTCACTGCAACTTAACATCCTTTCTCTGTTAACTATCATTTAGGGGCCTTAGTTGATGGTCTGGGTTGTTTCCCTTTTGGCAATGAAGCTTATCCCCCACTGCCTGACTGCCGAGAAACATGTAGAAGGAATTCGGAGTTTGTCTGGGTTTGGTACCGTTGTGACAGCCCTAGCCCAATCAGTGCTCTACCTCCTTTACACTATTACTCGACGCTAGCCCTAAAGCTATTTCGAGGAGTACGAGCTATCTCCGGGTTTGATTGGTCTTTCGCTCCTACCCTTAACTCATCCAAGTAGTTTTCAACCCACACTAGTTCGGACCTCCATGAGGTTTTACCCTCACTTCATCCTGGTCAAGGGTAGATCACCCGGTTTCGCGTCTACCGCATGTTACTTAACGCCCATTTCAGACTTGCTTTCGCTATGGCTGCCCCTCTTAGAGGGTTAACCTTGCAACATACGAGTAACTCGTAGGCTCATTATCCAGAAGGCACGCTGTCATCCCGCAAGCGGGACTCCAACTGCTTGTAAGCATATGGTTTCAGGTACTATTTCACTCTCCTGTTAGGAGTTCTTTTCACCTTTCCCTCACGGTACTTATGCACTATCGGTCATTGAGGAGTATTTAGTCTTGGCAGATGGTTCTGCCAGATTCACACAGACTTCCACTTATTCCGTGCTACTTGGGAGTATTCTTCAGGAAGCTACATTATTTTCACCTACGGGACTATCACCCGCTATGGTTGAACTTTCCAGAACATTCAGTTAATAATATAGTTTTTTACTTCCCGAGCTAACCGCAATTCGCTCCAAGAATATCCCGCAACACCGTCAACACAACGGTTGCAGCCTTTAACATGTTGAACGGTTTAGACTCTTTCCCTTTCGCTCGCCACTACTCAGGAAATCACAGTTGTTTTCTTTTCCACCAGGTACTGAGATGTTTCAATTCTCTGGGTTTTCTTCGCTCATCCTATGGATTCAGATGAGGATATCCAAACATTACTTTGGATGGGTTGTCCCATTCGGAAATCTACGGGTCCGAGGTTGCTTCCACCTAACCGTAGCGTATCGCCGGTAGCCGCGTCCTTCTTAGTCTCTCAATGCCAAGGCATCCGCCATATGCCCTTAATAACTTAGCCAAAAAATCTTATTAAAAGATGGATATACTAATTCTATATAAAAATATTTAAGTATACCTTGATATTTTACTTTATTGTTTATTACAAGCTCAGTTAAGATTTAATAAATCTTATCTCTTTCAATCTTTCAAAGAACATCATTCGTGGAGCTAAACGGGATCGAACCGTTAACCTCCGCCTTGCAAGGGCGGCGCTCTCCCAATTGAGCTATAGCCCCAATAAACACTAGTTTTATTGGGTGTTGGTTTTAAAGCCACGCACCCATAAAGTGGGCCTGAGTAGAATTGAACTACTGACCTCACGCTTATCAGGCGTGCGCTCTAACCAACTGAGCTACAGGCCCGTGTTATATTAACAGCAGACACATCTGCTCAGAGCAAAAAATTAGAGTGAGTGACCAAACTCTTTAGAGTTCAGCGTTTACTCTTTAGAAAGGAGGTGATCCAGCCGCACCTTCCGGTACGGCTACCTTGTTACGACTAAGCCCCAGTCACCAGTTTTACCTTAGGTAGCTCCTTCCTTGCGGTTAGGTCGCTAACTTCGGGTACCCCCGGCTTCCATGGCTTGACGGGCGGTGTGTACAAGGCCCGGGAACGTATTCACCGCGCCATGCTGATGCGCGATTACTAGCAATTCCAGCTTCATGGAGTCGAGTTTCAGACTCCAATCCGAACTGAGGATGATTTTAAGAGATTAGCTCCACCTTGCGGTCTTGCGACTCATTGTAACACCCATTGTAGCACGTGTGTAGCCCTAGGCGTAAGGGCCATGCTGACTTGACGTCATCCCCACCTTCCTCACTACTTGCGTAGGCAGTCCCATTAGAGTGCCCAGCATAACCTGATGGCAACTAATGGTAGGGGTTGCGCTCGTTGCGAGACTTAACCCAACACCTCACGGCACGAGCTGACGACAGCCATGCAGCACCTGTACAAATGCCATTGCTGGAGGGGTACTTTCATACCCTGTCATTTGCCTTTCAAGCCTAGGTAAGGTTCTTCGCGTTGCATCGAATTAAACCACATGCTCCACTGCTTGTGCGGGCCCCCGTCAATTCCTTTGAGTTTCAACCTTGCGATCGTACTCCCCAGGTGGAATACTTAATGCGTT